>CAUQEW010000001.1:0-305242 GCA_963517115.1 uncultured Lachnospiraceae bacterium
TGCGATGTTTTTCATATCTTTGAGGCTCTATAAAGGACATGCCGCCGTGAAGGCACGGAAGCTAAAGCATCCGCGGTAGACAAAATGAATATATATGGGCCGCTATTCATTACACATCCTAAATTGGGCTTTTGACACCCGAACCATATTATGCCTTCTTGTAAAAAGGTAAACCTACTACCTCAGCAGTAATCCTTTTTCCTCTTACCTCAACCTCTACCTTCGTTCCTACTTCAGCAAATCCTATCTCTAATAATGCCATAGCTATCGGGCGTCCCAGATACGGGCAATGAGTTCCCGATGTAGTTTTTCCTATCATTTTACTCTCGTTTCCTGCTTTTTCAGTAGACTCGATAGCATATACCGGACACCTTTCTCTTGCGATGCCTCTTCCCGTGATATTTAGTCCTACACGTTTACGCTTTAAATCTCCTCTGGATAGTATTCCGCTTTTTCCTATAAAATTATCCTTATCCATCTTAATTGCAAATCCCAATCCTGTTTCAAGTGGTGATATATCATCATCCATTTCATGTCCATACAAAGGCATCGCCGCCTCTAAACGCAAGGTATCTCGTGCACCTAGTCCACAAGGTATCAATCCTTCATTTTTACCTGCCTCAAGTAGAGTATTCCATAAAGGTACTGCATCCTTAGGGTTGCAATATAGTTCGAAACCATCTTCCCCTGTATATCCAGTTTTTGAAATGAGGCAAGTTACCCCAGCCACCACTCCAGACTCTACGAAGCTATAATATTTTATTGGGATGTTCTTTTCCTCTGTCACTTTTCGTAATATTGTTGCGGCTTTAGGCCCTTGCAAAGCGATCTGCGCCATTTCATCGGAGATGTCTTTAAAGCTAACGTCTCCAAATAAATGATTTTCCATCCATTCAACATCTTTAAAACGGTTAGCCGCATTAATAACCAACATATAGTTGTCATCACTAACGCGATATACTAACAGATCATCCACGACTCCACCTGTTTCATTGCACATCGGACTATATTTAACCTGCCCGTCATACATATGGCTGCAATCATTGGTTACTAACATCTGCACGTTATTCAGCGCATCCTTTCCGGTAAAAACTACTTCTCCCATATGAGATACATCAAATAGACCGGCTGATTTTCTTACTGCCATATGCTCTGTTATCACACCTGTTTCATACTGAACTGGTAAAAGATAGCCGGCAAAAGGTACAATCTTCCCTTTACCCTGTACATGACATTCGTAAAGTGGGGTTTTCATCTCCATAGAATTCTCCTTTTCTGTTTCGGTTAATAGTATACCTAAATTCCTACACTATTCCCAATGGCATAAAATGTATCATTCTTTTGATGTATTCAGTAGTATCTATAGCTATAAAAATGCAATAAAAAAAGACGTACTGAATACAATCAATACGCCTCTGTTGATTTACCTGAAAGATTCTTCCATACTTTATAGTATAAACATATCAAATATAGAGTTGCTTCGTCGGTGCTCCATCGCTTTCCAGAGTATCGTCCAGATTTGGTCCTTTTGCCTGAGAGTTATTGCGATTCACCTTCGGCTCTGTATATAGTAAAGTTCTTCTATTACAGTCTCTCCCAAATCCTTCATCCGAATTTTACTTAATTATAATATGCTGATATAGTAAAGTCAATAAAGAATTAGTTCTGCTAGGATCAATTCAAGCCCAAATATTTTTTCGCACCAATACAAAATGCATCATAACGATAATTTTTAGCTTCCTCTGTTTCTTCCTTCCATATTTCAAAAATATTTTCCTTTAATGAATAAAGTAATTCACAATATTCTAGTGCCGTACATTCACTCTATATCAATAAAAAAATGATACAACTGATAAAATCAGAAGTAACGTTTGGTTACTTAAAAATAAATGGCTACCTCGATGTTGAGCAATATTATATCATTGATAAATTTAACTGTCAAATTAAAGAAATATGCTTCATTTTTACTTCTTCTTGATTACCATATGCTATTATTATATATTATAATAATAGTCGTTTTAAAATATTAACTGCTCGAATATCTATATTAGCAATTTAAGTCAAGAAATAATTATCTATTTAATATAAACTATTTATGAACGGTGGTGGTGATATGAATCAGTTAGATACAGTATATGCTGTTGAACGAATGCAAAAATATATTGATACACATATGCGGGAAAAAATCACTTTAATGCAGCTTGCCAAGGTAGCAGGTTATTCTCAATGGCATACTGCTAGGATTTTTAAGGAGCTTATGGGAAGAACACTATTCGATTATATTCGTGCATTAAGATTATCAAAAGCAGCATTGTTACTGAGAGACGAAGATCACAAAATAATTGATGTAGCTTTCGATTTTGTATTTGATTCTCATGAGGGTTTTACACGTGCTTTCTCAAAGGAATTCGGCTTATCTCCGAAAAAATACAGTCAGAAAACTCCGCCTATCCAGTTATTTATGCCCGAAAAAATTCTAAACCACTACCAAATATTAAATAAAGGAGAAATTCATATGATTGAGAAAAAAGAAAAGAAAACAATTTTTGTTCAAGTTGTGGAACGCCCTGCACGAAAAGCACTATTAAAACGTGGAATTAAGGCGACCGATTATTTTGCTTACTGCGAAGAGGTTGGGTGTGATATTTGGTCCTTGCTTTCCAGTGTAAAAGAAGCATTGTATGAACCAATCGGAATGTGGCTCCCAAAACATCTTATCAAAGAGGGTACCTCTCAATACGTTCAAGGTGTAGAACTACCTCTAACTTATTGTAATGATATTCCGGACGGTTATGAACTGATTGAACTTCCACCTTGTAAAATGATGATCTTTCAAGGGGAACCTTACGATGATGAACACTTTATGGATGAAATTTATGATGTATGGGATACGATTGAAAAATATAATCCGACAATTTATGGTTTTGAATGGGCAGTTGAGGACGCACCCAGATTTCAATTAGCCCCAATGGGATACCGCGGTTATATTGAGGCTAGACCAATAAAAGCTGTAAATACTACATTATCTAACGCTTAGAATAAAGTTTTGTAAACAAATTTGTAGTATAAATAAATGTTCATAGAATAAACAAGTTTGTTTATAGTTAAAAAAGTTATTGACAATGAATCAGCAATTTGATACAATGGCAAAAATCATAGCAATTAATGACGTTGGAAGTAACAATGTCTTATATTACGAAAAGCATTGACGAGGAGAAGTACATACTCACCAAAAGCACAGAGAGAAGATGGATGGTGCGAATCTTCGATGAGGGAGTAAAGACTGGCAGATGTATCATCTGTATAGACTTAGGCGCAAGTCTTGGAAGTAGCCTTTGAGCTGTGAACCGAACAAGAAATCTTAAGTAGGCTTCATCGGAGTTTCCGCCGTTACAAGGAAAGCAGTATCAGATAATACTGAGTACAACTATAATATTGTTGTATTCCTTATATCCCGTACTGACAGAGAGCAAAGAGCAATCTTTGAATTTAGGTGGTAACACGGACAATAATGTTCGCCCTAAGCTGGTATATATCAGCTTGGGGCGTTTTTTTGTTGCTTTTAGATATTTATTTTCCAATCCCTATCACAGAAAGGAGCCATTTTATGAAAGTAACAGGAACTAATTTATTCGTAAAAGCATTAAAGGAGGAGGGTGTAACCACACTTTTTGGTTATCCTGGAGGCTATGCTATTGACTTATTTGATGAATTGTATAAACAGAACGACATCGAAGTAATTTTACCCCGCCACGAACAAGGATTAATTCATGCAGCCGATGGTTATGCCCGTTCTACCGGTAAAGTTGGTGTATGTCTTGTTACCAGTGGTCCAGGAGCAACAAATCTCGTAACTGGAATCGCAACAGCTAATTATGATAGTGTTCCTTTGGTTTGTTTCACAGGGCAGGTTCCAACTAGGTTGATTGGAAATGATGCTTTTCAAGAAGTAGATATCATCGGGATTACTAGAAGCATCTCAAAATACGGTATTACGGTTCGCAACCGTGAAGATTTAGGACGAATTATCAAAGAAGCCTTCTATATTGCAAGTACAGGAAAGCCGGGGCCTGTAATCATCGACTTGCCAAAAGATATTATGCTGGAACTCGGCAGTGACTCCTATCCTACTTCTGTCAATATTAGAGGATATAAGCCAAATACTAAAGTACATGTGGGGCAGTTAAGAAAAGCTCTGGATATGCTGCATGATTCAAAGCAGCCGATTTTTTTAGCTGGAGGTGGAGTTACAATCTCCCGTGCCAGCAAAGAGTTTACTGAGCTTGCTGAGTTAACCAATGTGCCGGTTATAACTACTATTATGGGGAAAGGTGCTCTTGATACCAAACATCCTCTCTATATCGGAAATATTGGTATGCATGGAAGTTATGCTGCCAATAAAGCCATTAGTGAATGTGATTTGCTTTTCTCCATTGGAACAAGATTTAATGATCGAATTACCGGAAAGCTAGGCGCCTTTGCTCCAAATGCAAAAATAGTTCACATAGATATTGACTCCGCTTCTATCTCAAAAAACATTGTAGTAGATATTCCTATCGTTGCCGATGCGAAACAAGCTATTCTAAAAATGTTAGAAGAAGCCAAAAAATGCAATACAAGCACTTGGTTGGAGCAAATCTCCGATTGGGAAAATGATCATCCACTTGGGATGGTTAAGGGTGAGGGAATTACACCTGAACAAATTATACGCACTATGAACAGCATGTTCCCTGACTCTATCGTAGTTACAGACGTTGGCCAGCATCAGATGTGGACGACTCAGTATTTGGACATGAATAAGAATAAACAACTACTTACTTCCGGTGGACTAGGAACCATGGGATACGGCTTTCCTGCCGCAATCGGTGCTAAGCTTGGTAATCCTGATAAACAGGTTATCTGTATCTCAGGTGATGGTGGCATGCAGATGAATATTCAAGAAATGGCTACCGCAGTGGCACAGGAACTCCCATTAATCCTCTGCATTTTTAACAATAGCTGTTTAGGTATGGTACATCAATGGCAGACACTTTTCTATGGTAAGCGATACTCTTCTACCTGTTTGGGATCAAATAAAAACTGTAAAAAACATTGTAGTGGTCCGAATAGTAAATGCCCGGTATATTCTCCTAATTTTATAAAGCTGGCAGAAAGTTATGGTGCTTATGGTATTCGAGTTGATAGTGAGGAACAGATTGAAGCTGCTTTTGCAACAGCAACTCAAAATAAAAATACACCAACCGTTATTGAGTTTATAATAGACAGTGAACAATTAGTTCTTCCAATGGTACAGGGTGGAATGCCGCTAAGTGAGATGATACTTGAATGTTAAAATATATGACAATAATTGCTGCAAGCAGCAATTATGCGGGAAAGAGGGCTTCGTGAAGAAATGCACTTCACGTTATATTTTAGCAGTAATTGCTGCAAGCAGCAATTATGCAGGAAAGAGGGATGAAAATGAAAAAAAGATGGATTTCATTGTTTGTGGAGAATGATGTAGGAGTATTGTCTAAGATATCTGGTTTATTCTCCGGAAAGTCTTATAATTTAGAAAGTTTAACAGTTGGTACTACGGAGGATCCAACCATGTCTCGCATCACCATTGGTCTAAATAGCGATGACATAACCTTTGAACAGATTAAAAAGCAATTGAACCGATGCGTAGAAGTTATAAAAGTTATTGACCTTACCAATATTCCAACTCATATGAAAGAAATACTATTCATTAAGATTAAGAATTGTACAAAAGAAGATAAATCAGAAATATTCCAAATAGCTGGTGTATTCAAAGCTTCCGTAACAGATTATGGCATAGATAGTATCCTATTAGAATGTGTTCAGACAGAAACCAGAAATGATGACATTATTAAACTAATGACAGGCCAATTTAAACAAGTAGAAGTAGTACGTGGCGGCAGTGTTGCGATAGAATCTATTAGTATGTCAGATCGATAAATAATTAGCATCATATTTATTTTATGGATATTAACCAACACTAAGATTACCCTTTATATTAATATAAAAATGGAACCCGTTGGCACTTGCAATTTATATAAATCACAAGTACCAGCGGATTCCATTATTATCACTAGAAAGTCAAGGCAAATCTTACCAGATTCCCTGAGCTAACATTGCGGTAGCTACTTTTTCAAAACCTGCAATATTTGCACCAATAACATAATTGCCTTTTGCATTATAACGTTCTGCTGCATCGGACATATTATGGAAGATGTTAACCATGATTTGTTTCAATTTTGAATCTACTTCTTCGAAAGTCCAGCTTAATCTTTCGCTATTTTGGGACATTTCTAATGCAGATGTAGCAACTCCACCAGCATTTGCTGCCTTACCTGGAGCAAATAATACGCCATTTGCCAATAAATAATCAGTAGCTTCTAATGTAGTAGGCATATTAGCACCTTCAGCAACTGCCTTACAACCATTTGCTACTAATGCTTTTGCGTCCTCTATGAATAATTCATTCTGCGTAGCACATGGAAGTGCAATGTCACATTTAACAGACCATACACCTCTTCCTTCATGATACACTGAATTTGGTCTGTAGTTCTTGTACTCTGTAAGTCTTGCACGTTTTACTTCTTTGATTTCCTGTAATGCTGTTACATCAATGCCTTCTGGATCATAAACCCAGCCGGTTGAATCACTAACAGTTACTACCTTAGCACCAAGTTGTTGTGCCTTTTGTGCAGCATAGATAGCTACATTACCAGATCCTGATAATACTACTGTCTTACCAGCTATATCAGAACCATTGCATTTTAACATTTCTTCAACTAAATATAATAATCCATATCCGGTTGCTTCTGTTCTTGCTAAAGAACCACCAAATGTTAAACCTTTTCCGGTAAGTACGCCTTCATAAGTACCTCTGATCTTTTTATACTGGCCAAACATAAATCCGATTTCTCTACCACCGGTACCAATATCTCCGGCTGGAACATCTACATCAGCACCAATATATTTGTATAATTCTGACATGAAACTTGTACAGAAAGCTAGTACTTCTCTATCTGATTTGCCCTTAGGATCAAAGTCAGAACCACCTTTACCACCACCAATAGGTAGGCTAGTTAGAGAATTTTTGAAAACTTGTTCAAAACCTAAGAATTTTATAATACCAATGTTTACAGAAGGATGTAAACGTAATCCACCTTTGTAAGGTCCAATGGAATTATTAAACTGTACACGGTAACCTGTGTTAACCTGTACTTGTCCCTTGTCGTCCACCCAAGGCACTCTGAACTTAATCTGGCGATCAGGCTCAACTAATCTTTCTAATAAAGCTTCTCTTCTAAATTTCTCTTCATTTGCATCCACAACTGGTCTAAGAGATTCCAATACCTCTTTTACCGCCTGGTGGAATTCAGGTTCGCTTGGGTTTTTTCTAACCACTGCTTCAATTACTTCATCAACGTATCCCATAATTTTTCTCCTTTTACTATGAAAACTGTTAAAAATGAGTACAAAAAAAAGGGTATAATTTTTAAACACAATTACCCCTTTGTCTTTGCTCAAGAATAATTATAAGCACTTTAGCAGAGGAAAGCAAGCATTATTTTACATATTTTCCACATATTATTGGATTATTATTCATTTGTAGGAAATTTAATTAATACGCTGCTATTAAGGTGCTGTATCCTAGTTGTTTTAATTCCTGTTCTAAAGTTATAGCCTGATCCATAGTAGGCAAATCTCCGACCTGTACCGCATAATATTCTCCTTGCGGTACTAAAAAAACATCATAACTCATTTGAGCTAAATTATTTTGTAGATTTTGTGCATTTGATAAAACTCGGAATAATCCAACTTGTACTCGATACCCACCTACGCTCAAATCGCTTCCATCCGTTTCACCGTTCGCATCCATTGATTCTAATATACCCGACGCAATTGCGTACGCCACGTCTGCGAATCTTTCATCAAACAATTCATTATCAGTATCAGAATTAATAAACCCCACTTCCACTAATAAGGACGGCATCTGAGTGCGTCTAAGAACAGCTAAATCTTTTCTAATATCAACACCCAGGTTAGTGAATCCTACATTTTCAAGTTCTCTGTTAATATTCTCGGCAATTATTTGTTTTAGACCACCTTCATCATAAATTAAAGACTGAACACCATTATAGGTGTTTGGTAACGGACTTGAATTTCTGTGAATGGATACAAATAAATCGGCAGCTTCAGCATTTGCTATCTGAGCCCTTCTGAGTGGTGAAACATAAACATCGTCAGTTCTTGTATAAATTACATTCTCATCATTATTCTCTAAGATTTCTCCAACTGCTAATGTCAGATTTAGATTATCTTCTTTTTCAATGCGTTCATCATATACAGCACCGCTATCATAACCACCATGTCCAGCATCTAATACAATTTTATAAGCCATAATAACCTCAATTACACAATTATTTTATATTATCCTATGCAATTATAGCTATATCGGTGACATCAAGATAGTGTATTCGTTTTAATTCAACTCTTCACATTCTATTATATACTCGTAATAATCGTATTGTGTTTTAATTTGAAAACCTGCACTTTTATATAATGAAAAAGCTCTCTGGTTTTCGCTTCCTACTTCAAGTGTTATGTATCTTGTTTTATGAGCAGTTATTTTAGCTATCAATAGATTTAACAGAGATTTTCCGTATCCTTTTTCTTGATACTCTGGTGAAATACCGAATCCAAATATGCATGCATTATGGGTTCCATAATTTACATTACAAACACCAATCATATTATTGAATATATAAGCACAATAACTTTCTACTTGTTTGGATGGCAATGTATTATTTAGCAAAATTAAGTCTTCCTCTGGATTTGTACCAAATATTACTGCACTTAGATTTGCTGCTTCCGTTACATTCTGCGGTTGCAATTCTCTCAATTCGATAGATTGATATGAATCCTTGCTATGCTTCCATTCTGTATTATCCATGATTAATAAATATTCCGATTTGATATAACTTGCTTGATAAGCATTTAATGCATTAATTCCACTCACACTAGCAGGTTCAATAACAAATATAATATGAACGATATCAAATCCTACTAATTCTTCTTCAGCATAATCCAGTAATGCATTAAAATATCCCTTATTCCTTTCTTTTGGTAAAGTATAAGCTGAAATTTCTGCCTCAGTCTCCAAAGGTTCAAATATGGTTAGTACACTAACTAGTTTCTTATTATCATATAGTAGGTAAAAACTATCAAGGTTCTCATAAAAATTCATATCATTGCTGAGGTAAAGTGTCCTCTCTAGTCCATCTGCCAAAAGACACTCTAAAACCAAATTTTCTATCTCTAATTTCTGTTCTTCATTTAGTTGATGAATTTGTTCTATTTTCATTTTCTCAATTACCTCCCCTTACCTTTTTAGTGAATGGTGCATCCTTATTCAATCTGTATTGATAAAGAACCATTGGAGCCAAAGAGTGTGATTAACTTTCCCTCCACCATCCAGTTTATATTGATTGTATCATTCCCATCCTCTTTATTAAGAGTAGTTTCTTCAACTTTAGTAGGTGTTCCAAGTTCTGATGTTAAAACTGTTTCCCATTTTATGACATCATAATCTGGAAGAATACTATATATACCTAGAACAATTTCACTGTCATTATAGGATATGATGGCAGTAAGCTCATTCTCCGCTAGTGTATAAACATATTCTCTGGAGATAATGCTATTTTTTTCATTCGAAATAGGTTCAATACCTTCTCCCATCAGTACAATAACATCTTCATCCTTCATTCCGATTAATTTTATAAATGTCTCTAGATCAGACTCAACATCAGTAGTTAAGTCCTGTGGGTCCACTTGTTCTAAACTAGAATCTGAATTTGGTATATTTTCTTCATTTTCTCTATTTCTACATCCAACTAAGAATACCCCAACCATTATTAAAAGCACCAGTACATATCCGGATTTGTTGTTCATTAATTACCTCCATAAACCAATTTATACTAAATACACCCAATTAATATATAGTATATTATGTATATTTCTTCATATTTTTAATCAGGGTTTGAGAATTTCTTCTCAAACCCTGATTATGTACGTTTATATGAATATAGTATAAATAAGTTTTATTAAAACAGGCACCATAGCTGAACAAATAACTCCATTAAAGATAGCCATAACAACAACTTCTTCACTGGTATATTTAATTAGCATTGACAAGGTAGTATCTTCACTGGTAGCACCTGCTGGTGCAATCGCTGTAAATTTATTAAATTTTCTAGCAACAAAGGGTATCATAATAAACGATAGTATCTCCCTCATAAGATTGCTCATAAATGCAATAGCACCTATTTGCGCACCCGCAAGTTCTGTAATCAGTACTCCTGACAAACTATACCATCCAAGCCCTGAGGCAATTGCTGCACCATCCTTCAAATCCATACCTAAGACCCAACCACCTACTATCCCTCCTATTACTGAAGCGATAATCGTACCTATCGGAATAATTAATATTTTCACATGATATTCTTTAATTTTATGAAATACCTGTTTGTTCATGCCTACACTGATACCTACAGTAATCATAAGTAGGTATAGTATAAACTTAGAATTATAAGTCAAAAATGATATCAAGTCAGCAGAAAAAATCCATTGCCCACAGATAACACCTAAAATTAAGCTAATGATAGCAATATAAACCAATTTAAATTCTCCAATCAAAACATAATGCAACCCTTACTTTTTCATAAATCTCTTAGTAAGAACAAATACCAATAATATAGAAAAGGTAATAGGAATAATAGCCAACACCAAGCTATTCCATCCTAAGGTTCTAAGTTCCCTTATAAAATTAGGTTTGCTCCCTAAGGAAACCCCCATAGTAAAAATTAAAACTGCGGTAGTTATAATCTGTACTCGTTCATTCCACCTTTTCCACTTCAGTGGAAACCACTTTAATCCAATTATTATGCCAACCATAAGGATTAATAAAACAATCATTCTAACCCCCATCTGCGTGCTTTAGCATGCATACAAATCAAGATGCCCCCATCTATCTATCCTTTAATTAATAACGATTTCCTGCAATATGGACTTTAATCATATTAGTTGTTCCTGATATACCAAGTGGAACTCCAGCTGTAATTACTGTAAGCTCTCCATCTTTCAGATAACCTTTTTGTTCTATTATATCAACAGCATGTTCGAACAAATCAAAGGTATCTTGTTCTTCTTTAATCAGAATCGGCTTAACACCCCATGATAAATTCAATTGTCTGCATACTTGCTCTTCTGTGGAACAACCCATAATGATGCAATCTGGACGATATCTAGATATCATTCTTGCCGTCCTTCCTGACTTAGTTACTGTTATAATCATTGCTGCATTCAAATCGTGAGCAGTTGTACAAGTTGCATGGGAAATAGCATCTGTAATATCCGGATTTTCTTTAGATTCCTGCATACGAAAACGTTTCTTATAATCGATGTCTTGTTCTGTACGAATTGCAATGCGATCCATAGTTTTTAACGCTTCTACCGGATATAGTCCTGCTGCAGTTTCTCCTGAAAGCATGATGGCACTAGTTCCATCATAAATAGCATTAGCCACATCCGTAGTTTCAGCTCTTGTAGGTCTTGGATTTTTCATCATAGAATCAAGCATTTGAGTTGCGGTAATTACCTGTTTACCTGCATTATATACTTTTTTAATAATCATTTTCTGTATTACCGGAACGTCTTCAAGTGGAATCTCAACACCCATATCACCACGTGCAATCATGATACCATCTGACACAGCTATGATTTCATCAATATTATCAACGCCTTGCATGTTCTCAATTTTAGCGATTATCTTTGTAGTCTTACAATTATAATCCTTTAAAATTTTACGTATATTCAAAACATCATCAGCACATCTCGTAAAAGAAGCCGCTATAAAATCATATCCGTGTTGAGCACCAAAAATAATGTCTTCTTGATCTTTCTTACTAATAAAAGGCATGGATAAATTGGTTCCCGGTACGTTAACACCCTTTTTATCTGATATCATCCCATCATTATTCACCGTACACACAATGTCCGTATCGGTTTTACTGTTTACAGTCATCTCCACAAGTCCATCATCAATCAAAATTGTAGACCCGGGTTGTATGTCTTGAATCAAGCTATCACAGTTAAATGAAACAATAGATGATGTACCTTCGATCTGATTTGTTGTTAAGACAAATGTTTGACCTTTGATTAATGAAACTTTTTTGTCTTTAAAGTCACCGATCCTTATTTCTGGCCCTTTTGTATCTAACAAAGCTGCTATCGGTAAATTTAACTCGTCTCGTAATGAAATAAGCATCTTCAATCGGTTATGATGTTCCTCATGATCTGCATGAGAGAAATTAAATCTTGCCACATCCATTCCCGTTAATATTAATTCTTTCAGCACACCTTCTCGATCAGTTGCTGGACCTAATGTACAAATTATTTTTGTCTTCCTCATAATATCCTCCTAATCTTACATACTACTTTCGTCTATAAATTTGAAATAAAATTCATAGAAACAGTCTAAGATATTTACTCTAGTTCACTATCACTTTAAATATAGTATAAACTACAAAGTTAATAATACACCATTTATCGAAATAAATCTATTGAAAAATTCAAATCAAGCATTTTAACGCTGCTCCATACTTATACATATAAATAAAGGCAGCTCACTGGCTGCTCTTATTTCAATTAATCCACTTTTGGGTAAGGACGTAGCATACAATACTGTTTCAAATCCATATGACTTTTTAACACTCTAAATATTTCAAATCCGTAGTGCTCATACATTCTTAGATTGTCTGGATTATGCGTCTCAAGAGAGGTGTATAATGAATATTTATCAGCATACTCCAGTACTGGAGTGATGATCTTATGTGCGATACCTGTACCATGTTTAGATGGACACACTGCAAAATAAATAATATGTAGCCTACTCTTCTGGGGTAAGATATTTGTCCAATGGGAATTCAGATAATCTTTGCCTCGAATAAAATTCCAAAGGGTCCTTAAACTCTTATCTTCTTTAATCAAATATGCATCTGTTTTTAAAGTATAAAAAGCTTCCGTTGTTAAATACTTTAGTGGATTATATTCTTCTGTTTCATCCTCCACAACAATTAATCCATTAATTTCTTCACTATCCGCATAAATATCGCAATTTTCAAACATTTCTTCTAAATCACATTCAAATAGCTCCGGTAATGTTTTTTCCCTTAATTTTTGATTTGGAATCAAGGCACAATATAAGGGATCTTCCTTGAAGCATTCCATCAAAAGATTTACTATCTGAGGAATATCTTTGGGTTTTAGCTTATATAATTTTTCAGTTATCACAATACATACACCTTCATATTATCCATTTAATATTTAATTCTAATTACTAACCTATAAGTATAGTAAAAAATACACCTAAAGGTTAGCTCAAAATAGTTAAATTGTCAATCATAAAATTGTTAAATTATTGTAATAAAATTTACTTTTAATATACACTTTATACACAATTTATACGTATACTTTAAAGTTAACTTTCCATATTAGATTCAACAGATTCTTCATTCCTAGTATTTTTTTGATTTTCTACTTTTTCAGAGGTATTCTCGTCTACTAACGAATCAAACTTTAATTGATGATCCTTCTTATTTATATTATTTCTACCTTTATTATCTTTTTTATTTTCCATTTTATCTCTCTTTCTGCATAATAACTTGCTTAAGATTATCCATTAATCCTTTCAATTTCTTTACACTTTTCAAGAAATAGATTTATATTTTCTTCTTCTTTCTTTTTGTCTACATTCAATCTACCTAACCTATCACAACATCCCAACAATGCCAACTCATGAATATCTACCTCATTCTTCATCTCTTCAATTCTTGAAAAAGGTAAATCCTTTGTTACATAAAGAATGTGCATATGCCATCTAACTAGCTTGACGACATCTTCTATGAATTCTTCTTTAAAGGGAAAAAAGTTCAGAAATTCTTTTGCTAATACTGCTCCTACAGAATCATGATCATACGCAGTGATTCTTCCCTTACGATACCTAGTAGTATCCGGTTTCCCTATGTCATGAAGTAGAGCCGCCCACATAAATACTTCTTGATTTTTACTCTTTTCCTTTACCTTAGCAGCTTCATCCACTACTAACATGGTATGATTCCAAGCATTTCCTTCCGGATGATGAACAGGTGATTGCATTGTTTCTTTTAGCTTGCTTAACATAGTGAAGGGAGCTTGATGAAATATATTTCTACGAGATATATCGTTCAAGTAGTTAGAGGGGCATTCATCTTCTAATAAGTGATGATTTATCTCTTTAATGATTTTATCCTTCTCATCAATATTTTGCCCATCACCATTTTTTGTTTCTTCCTTACTCATAAAATGTGAATTTTCCATGTTTTACACTTCCTTTTCTATGTAATGATAGTATCTTCATTGTAATAAATTTTATGCAATACTTGATAATAGCTTACCAACTACACATTATTAATGATTGTTTCATATTATATATTAAGTTAATTTGAAAGAAGTTGATTTATGGAATTTAAAAAAAGTAAAACATATGAGAATTTACAGAGTGCATTAGAAGGAGAGTTAAAAGCGAGTACTAAATATAAAATATACGGAATGAAAGCTAGAGACGATGGATTTGAACAAATTGGTAATATCTATGATGAAACCTCAAGAAATGAAAGAGAACATGCCGAATTCTGGTTGAAGTTGCTGAATGATGGTGAAATCCCATATACCCTGAAAAACTTAACAGACTCCTATAGTGGTGTATCTCATGAGTGGACAAATATTTATCAAGATTATGCGCAGGTAGCAATAAACGAAGGTTATAATGACATAGCATCACTATTTACCAGTGTCTCAAATATTGAACGCTTTCACGATCATCAATTTCGTGAACTTGCAAGAAATCTTGAAACTGAAGAAGTATTTTGCAAAAGAGTTGTTACTCTATGGATATGCCTGAATTGCGGAAATATTGTACAAGGCAGATGTGCCCCAACCACCTGCCCCGTATGTGGATCTCCCCAAGCCTATTTTGAATTATTCGAAGAAAACTACTAATTTTTTTATTTTAATGACGCTTTGCCTTAAGGTTATCGAAAACTCCATGCGTACTTCATGTGTGTTTATAGTTCAGAGAAGGAATCCGACGTTTCTAATACTGTGATAATCGTTTAGAACATTCCAGCGACGCAGGAACTCCTCGGTGCAAGCACCTCTTCAAACACCCTGCTCTGCTGGAATATAAACGATTACCACAGTATAAGAAACGATACGGATTCCTTCAATTCACTATAAACACACATGAAGTACGCATGGAGTTACTTTATATTATGAGCAAAGCTGAATATTAAAGAAATAAAAGATTAAGGAAATAAAGTTTTTCGTCTTGTAATCAGATATCAAAAATATTGATCTGTCGATTTAGATTTTAATTATAATTAAATCATTTATACATAGCAAGCTTTGCCGAAAAACTAAATTGAACTTCAGGAACGTCAGGGTGTGTTTTTAATGTGAATTGGAAGAATTCGTGTTGTTTCTTATGCACTGGTAATCATGCCAATCTCTGGTGAGCGTGATGTTTGACGAGGCGTTTACGCCGAGGAGTTCGCGCTCACCAGAGATGTCTTAAATGATTACCAGGGCATTAGAAACACCGAATTCTTACTCTGAACATTAAAAACACACCCTGATGTTCCTGAAGTTCTAGATTACTCCAGGGCAAAGCGACCTAATACTAGGAAATAAATAAGGACATATCGGATTCTTCGGCGTTGGCAAGCATTGCGGCGGCACCACCGGGTTTTACTCCATCAATTAATTCTTCCATTTTAATTCCCATTACATCCATACTCATGGTACATGCAATTAATTCGACTCCATTATCAATGGAGGCTTGAATTAAGCTTTCCAGACTATCGATATTTTTATTTTTCATAACTGATCGAATCATCTTAGCTCCCATGCCACCCATGTTCATCTTTGATAAAGATAATTTTTTACTGCCACGAGGCATCATAAAGCCAAACATTTTACTGATAAGATCTTTCTTAACGGATACTTTTTCTGGTTTTCTAAGAATATTTAATCCCCAGAAGGTGAAGAACATACTCACTTTACGTCCCATAGCTGCAGATGCATTGGCTATAATAAAGGAGGCAATTGCTTTATCTAAATCACCTGAAAACACAATAATGTTTTTGTTATTTCCTTCGGAAGGAAGATCACTGCAATCTTTTCCATTCGCAGAATTGATGCAGCCTTTTCTTATTAAGGCCTTGGATATTCCCTTTTCAGATTCTATTCCTAATAAAGTATTACCAGTTCTTCTGCACCAAGCTTGCGCATCTGCTGCAAATGCTTGATCCGTAGTCGTTATTTCTATAATATCTGCTTCATCTGCATTCTTCATTGCTTCTGATAATTTCATTATAGGTCCGGGACATTGTAATCCGCAGGCATTTATTTCAATTTTGGTATATTCAGGTTCTTTATCAGATATTGTTGCAGCTGATAATCTATTCTCCTGATCACTTCTGTCTTCATCACGTGTAATCATGGATTGCTGACCATAGATACTGTTATATAGTCGATATCCACCAGATAAATTGTAGCATTCATAGCCATGCTGTTCAAGGATACGGCATGCCAGATATCCACGAAGACCGATCTGGCAAGTCACATAAACAGGTTTATTTATATCAAGTTGTGATAAGTTATCTCTTAACTCATCTAACGATATATGAGTAAATCCATCAATTGTTCCATTGTCATATTCTAATTTTGTACGAATATCTAGTAATGTAACACTACCATCATGTGGTAAATTCTTTACTTCGTGCCACTGGAATATTTTTGATCTATTCTTTAATATATTCTCTGCTACAAATCCAGCCATATTAACCGGATCTTTTGCCGATGAAAATGGTGGTGCATAAGCTAATTCTAATTTTGTTAAATCGTATACCGTCATACCTGCTCTAATTGCAGTTGCAAGTACATCGATTCGTTTGTCAGCACCATCATATCCCACTACCTGTGCTCCTAACAGTTTTCCGTTATCTTTATCAAATATAATCTTAATGGACATATTTACTGCACCAGGATAATAAGAGGCATGAGAAGCAGAATAGGTAAAAGATTTCTCATAATTTAAATTTAACTGTTTTGCTTTTGCTTCATTGATTCCTGTATTCGCGATGGTTAAGTCAAAGCACTTAAGGATTCCTGTTCCCTGTGTTCCTTCATAAATACTGTCTATTCCACAAATGTTATCTGCTGCTATTCTACCCTGTTTGTTAGCTGGCCCGGCAAGAGGTATAAAACCTGCTTCTCCAGTTATAAAATCTTTAATTTCAATGGCATCTCCTACTGCATAGATATTCTCATTATTAGTTTGCATATGGTCATTTACCATAATTGCTCCACGTTGATTCACATTGAGACCGGCCATCTTAGCAAGTGAGCTTTCCGGTCGCACACCTACCGACATAATTACCATATCTGTAATAATTTCACTGGATCCTAGGATAACCTTTAATTTCTCGCCATCTTTCTGAATTTCTTTTACTGCCTCTTGTAAAATTAAATTTACACCTTTACTTCTAATATGGTTATGAACGTCACAAGCCATATCATAGTCAAGAGGTGCTATCACATGGTCTGCAAATTCCACCACAGTCACGCTAATACCTGCTGCATGCAGATTATCTGCCATCTCAATTCCGATATATCCCCCACCTACAACCACTGCACTCTTAACATTACTTTTGTTAATATAATCCTTAATCCTATAGGTATCAGGAATGTTACGAAGAGTGAATACCTTTGGGTCTTTTGCTCCGATTACATTAGGTTTTGCCGGTTCTGCTCCAGGAGATAAAATTAATTTATCATAAGATTCTTCATATATTTCTTTATTTTTTAAATTCTGTACCGTTACTACTTTTTTATTGATATCAATAGAAGTGACTTCTTGGTTATTTCTTACGTCAACACGAAATCTTGCGTGAAAACTTTCCGGGGTTTGTAATGTTAATGCCTCTTTATCTGTAATCTCACCACCAATATAATATGGCAATCCACAATTTGCGAAGGAGATGTATTCTCCTCGTTCAAACATTATAATTTCTGCTTTTTCATCTAATCTTCTAAGACGTGCTGCCGCTGAAGCACCACCTGCAACCCCACCAATTATAATTACTCTACTCATATATAATCCTCTCTTTCATATGGAAAACTAACTTCCAAAAAATAAAATTATTATCGCTACTTTGTTATAAGTATAACATACTCAAAAAAAAGTAACTGTGACAAAGTCACAGTTACTTGATGTATTCCTAAACTATGGGTAATGAATTTTATTTTACGAAAGTTCCATTATCTAATTCTTGGAAGGCCTTTTGCAATTCTTCCTGGGTATTCATAACAATTGGTCCCCCCCATGCAATAGGTTCTTGTAATGGTCTCCCTGAAAATAAGAAGAAACGAATCCCGTTATCAGATGCTTTTACAAGGAACTCTTCCCCTGAATTGAATAGTACAACATTTTTACTTTGAACTATCTTACTATCTGATTCATCAAAACAGCCTTCACCTTCCACAATATAAACAAACAAAGTTGCATCTTTATCCGTTTCAAGTCTCCATAACTTACCCGCTTTCAGATTCACATCTAGAAATTGCATATTTACATAATCACCCTGAACTACTGCCTGAGACCCTTGGTAGTTACCTGCGATAACTCTTACCGTATAGTTTTCCTCAATAATTTCAGGTACCAGTTCATTTCGAATATCTCTATATTGAGGTTTTGTCATCTTATCTTTTCGAGGAAGATTCAGCCAAAGCTGCACTCCTAACATTCTTTCTGAAGGTTGGGGCATTTCCTGATGCAATATACCACTTCCTGCTGTCATCCATTGACAACATCCATCTAAAATATTTCCTTTGTTACCTAAACTGTCTCCATGCTCGATATCTCCATGAATCAGGTAAGTAACCGTTTCAATTCCACGATGAGGATGCCATGGAAACCCCTTAATATAATCTTCTGGATTAATAGAATCAAAAGCATCTAACATCAAAAACGGATCAAAATCCTTTACATCAGAGTAACCAACAACTCTTACTAACTTTACTCCGGCACCGTCTACTTGAGACTGTCCTCTCACAATTCTTTTGATTTCGCGTATTAGCATATGACTTATCCTCCTTATATGATGAAAATAATTAGTACCTTAAGTAAATACATAGGAAGTCATAGATAGACTACCACCCATGCACAAATTATTATAAATATGAACTTCATCATTAACATCTGTTGAACCAAGAATATATAAAAGCGGATTAAAATGTTCTGTTGTAGGAACCGAATATCTGGATATACTACCCATTTCTTGATAATTTAAAATGCTTGCATATTCCCTTTTTACAATTTTATCTTTTATAAAATTATCAAAATCGTAGGCCCAATTAAAACCACCCTCCATATCGAAATCAATCATTCTTAAATTATGAATGATATTTCCACTTCCTAAAATAAGAACATTTTTATCCCTTAGAGGTTTTATTTTATTTCCTATCTCGAAAAGTTCTTGGGGAGATGCTTTATCGTCAATACTCATCTGATAAACAGGAATATCAGCTTTGGGATACATAATATTTAAAACACTCCATGTGCCATGATCTATTCCCCATTCGTTCTCTGTTATGTCAGCTGTCCCTACTAACTCTTGTGTTTCTTTAGCAAGTTGTGGAGCACCTTTTGCCTTATAAATCACATCATATAGTTCCTGTGGAAATCCATAGAAATCATATATTATTTTTGGATCTTTCTGTGTTAAGACTTTGGTTCCTTGTGTAACCCAGTGGGCTGAGATACATAAAATAGCTGCAGGTTTTGGAATATCTGCTGCTATTTGCTGCCACCCACGAGTATATTCATTATCTTCAATTGCATTCATTGGTGAACCATGACCTATAAAAATCACTGGAAACATTTTAATTCCCCCTTTTGTAACTAAAAGTTACGAGTGAATATGTCGCTTTTTTCAAGCAGACTTTCAACTGTATCAATACCGATTCTGTGTAACAATTCTATTACATATGGATTATCAATAGGTGTAGGATAGGTCGCCGCATCACCGTATTCATTGACATGTTCACGTCCTTCATTACGGTCAATCATGATTTTGGGTCCACCTACACAACCTCCCACACAACCCATACCTTCAAAAAAATTGGCATTCGTTTCACCGCTACGAAGTTTATTTATCATCTCACGACAGGCGGGTACTCCATCTGCTTGTTCTGTACGTACTGTAATTTTTCGATCCGGGTTTAGACGTTTCACTGTCATCTGTACTGCCTCGCTAACTCCGCCGGTTCTAGCATAGATTCTTCCTGCTCTTGATGAATGATCCTTTTCACTCTCATCCATCTGCAAAGGATCAATATGTGCAAATTCAAATATATCTTGAACTTCTTGGAACGTCAGTACATAATCAACCGCATCAGCGATATCTTTCTCACGTGCTTCCGCTTTCTTTGCCATGCATGGCCCTATAAATATGGTTAATGCATCCGGATGCATTAATTTTATAGTACGTCCAGCTGCAATCATAGGTGACACTGCCCCTGGAACATGCGGCATTAATTCACTATAAATCCTACGAATCATGCCAATCCACATTGGACAGCAACAACTGGTTAACTGATAATCAGACTCCTCAATGATATTCTTATCAAATTCAAGCGCTTCCTTTAAGGTAAGTATATCTGCAAAAAGTGCCACTTCAATCATTCCATCGAAACCTATCTGTTTAAAAGCATTACGCAATTTTCCCGGTGTAACTTCTTTGCTGAACTGACCTAAGAAAGCCGGTGCGACTAAAGCATAAACAGGACCTTTTGCGTTACGAACGGCATTTAGTGCCGGTAAAATATCTCGACTTGCTGTTAATTTTTGAGAGTGACAATTATCAATACATGCAGAACAGCCTACACAAAGATCTTTATCAATCCTTACTCCCTCTTCATCCTGTATGATTGCTTCAAATATACAGCTTTCTGAACAAGCGGTCTTTTCATCCGGTGAACAATTGCAATTACCAAGTCTGAGTATCGGTGCAAATTTCTCCGGATGCAACAAACAATCCAGATGATGTGGATCATATTCGGATAATATTTGGGGTGAGGATGATGTTTCAATCGATTCTTGCACTAACCGCCTATATAATTCTTCAAAAGTAGCCATACTGTTTCCTCCATTTATCTTGTAAATAACCTTTGTTTTATACTAGTTTTCTTTATTTTACCACAAATTTCTACACAGTAAAAGTATTTGGTAATATTTATATATTATCTCTAAATTGTTAGATAATATTTATTGTAAAAACATACAATATCTGTTAAAATTACTGTGTTAACTTAATATAAAAGTCACTTATTTATGTGTGCTTTTATGGTAACATCTACAAGGATGAGAAGGTTATCCTCATACCAAGAATGGAAAAAGAATGGAGGATTCAAGTTATGAAAGCTATAGTTGATCAAGATGGATGCATTGGTTGCGGTCTTTGCGCTGATACCTGTCCTACTGTATTTAGAATGTCCGATGATGCAGTAGCTGAGGTATATGTAGAAGAAGTATCCGATGAAGATTTTAGTGATGCAGAAGATGCTAGAGACAGTTGCCCTGTATCGGTTATTTCTCTGGAGGACTAATTTGAATGCATTAGAAAGGCTATACATAAAAGTAAAATATGCTAACTTTTATGTATAGTCTCCATTGCTTAAAGTTTTTCTCTGACTGCATCTTCTAAGGTATGCCAGCCTAGAACTGCACACTTTACCCTGGCAGGCATATGTGAAATATCCTTTAATACAATAGCATCTTCTAAAACTTCTAATTGATCATCTTCCGTAATTTCATGTTTTATCATTCCAAAAAAAGTTTTCGCAAGCTCCATGGCTTCTGTTACCGGTTTCCCTACAATTAGATCCACCATCATAGATGTGGAGGCTTGTGATATAGCACAACCCATACCTGTAAATGCTGCATCCTCAATCATACCATCTTTCTCCCTGATTTCTAACTCTATTTGATCTCCACAGCTTGGATTTACTCCTTTGCAAACCGCTGTAGGGTTTTCAATATGATGCTTATTTCGATTTGATTTAGCATGTTCCGTCAGTATCTCCGTATATATCTGTTCAATCCCCATATCCTAGCAACCTCCTGACTTTTCCTAAACTATCTACGAAATAATCTATTTCTTCTATAGTATTATAAAAATAGAAACTTATTCTACAAGTTGCTGCCACTTGCATATATTTCATCAGTGGCTGTGCGCAATGATGACCTGCACGAATGGCAATTCCATCTGTATCTAATATAGAAGATGCATCATGGGGATGTACTCCTTCTATATTAAAAGAAATAACTCCACACCTATACTTCGTATCTACTGTTTCACCATATATTTTAATATGAGGTATCTTAGAAATCCGATTTAAAGCATACCGTGTCAATTCATCTTCAATTTTCATGATATTCTCATAACTCACTTTATTTATATACCGAATTGCTTCTGCAAGCCCTACTGCACCACCTACATTTGGTGTACCAGCTTCAAATTTTTGAGGAAGAGGTGCAAATGTTGATTGCTGTTCATCGACATATTCAATCATCTCTCCACCAGTTAAGAAAGGCGGCATAGCATTCAGTAAATCTTCCTTGCCATATAATACTCCAATTCCCATAGGTGCTAACATTTTATGCCCAGAAAACACAATAAAATCCACATCCATTTTACTGACATTGATCTTGTAATGAGGAATCCCCTGTGCACAGTC
The DNA here is from genome assembly GCA_963517115.1 of uncultured Lachnospiraceae bacterium. Lineage (GTDB taxonomy): Bacteria > Bacillota > Clostridia > Lachnospirales > Lachnospiraceae > Anaerocolumna. The sequence continues at coordinate 22,909 of CAUQEW010000001.1, forward strand.
TAGAACTACCACTGCTCCAACTTCATGGGCTTTTCGAATGATTTTTTCCACCGGATGAATCGTTCCTAACACATTAGATACCTGTGCTATGGCTACTATCTTAGTATTAATGGTAATTTTCTTCTCTATTTCTTCTTCTGTGATTTTCCCTAATTCGTCTAGATATAAATAACTTAAAATTGCTCCTTTTTCCTTCGCTACCTGTTGCCAGGGAATGATATTACTGTGATGTTCCGATATAGACACAATAATCTCGTCTCTCTCCTTAAGTGCAGTTCTTCCATAACTATATGCTATCAAATTCAAAGCTTCCGTTGCATTTCTAGTAAATATAATTTCTTTCGAATTGCCTGCACCAATAAATTCTGCAACTGTATTGCGAGCATCCTCATATGCATTTGTTGCTTCTACACTTAATTTATAAAGGCCTCTATATGGATTCGCATTATATTTTCTATAATATTCATCCACAGCATTTAATACTGAAATTGGTTTTTGGGTTGTTGCAGCATTATCAAAATAGATTAACTGCTTACCAGTTACTTGTGTGTTTAATATAGGGAAATCATTTCTATATGGATTCAACATGATTCAACCTCTCTTTCACATGTTTTATAATTTGGTTTTGCAAATCAGCAAAAGGGATCTTCTCTATCACTGGCTGAAACCTTGCCTCAATCATTAATATTTTTGCAGATAATTCATCCAATCCTCTGGACATCATATAAAATAATTTATTTTCATCAATTTTACCGCTGTTTGCTGCATGTTTTCCTTCCACACTTTCTTCCCCACAAAGGATAAGTGGTGCTGTGATATTCTTAATCTTAGGGCTAAATAGTAAATTATACTCTTCCTCATGTCCAACTGCACCGATCGCCCCTTTTTTAAAATCAATTGTACCTCGAAAAATTTTGCTACTTTCATCTAGTAATGCCCCATTGATGTTCATCTGACTGTGTGAACGCTTTCCTATATGATTCACCACATAGTTAATATCGATAGAACGCTTTTTATCACCAAAGTAAATAGTATTTACATTTATTTCACTGTTATCTCCGATCAAATCGGCCCAGCATCCATTTATAGCTTTTCCTGCACCCAGTTCGGCTTGAACAATATCAATTTTGCCATCTGTATCTACGATCGCACCTATATCATTTAGATGAATTGCTTCTTCGTTTAATAATTGAATCTGAATAAGATGTATGATTGCATTTTTCCCGGCATACAGGTAAGTCAGACCTCCATGAAAAACAGGACATTTTTCCAGAAAAGCAGAATGGTTTTCTTGAGAAGCAGAATGGTTCTCATAAGAACGATAATTAATAACAACCGTAACCTCACTGTCTGCTTCTACAATTATCTCATTCAGGTCAAGCACTGTTGGATTATCTATATCTAAATCATATTGTATCAATATTGGCTCTTCAATTCGAACTCCGGAAGGTACCATAACTGATATCCCGTCGTTTCTATTCTTAGTAATAAAATCAGCTGCATTGGCTCCCATACCTGTTTTTACTGATACTGAATGTGCTGATGATAGAACCTCCCTGATTTTCAAGTCTTTATTTCCTGCAGAAGGAGTTATGAAGGATGATCCGGCTATAACGGGATTCTTTTGATATGGTAAGATATCCGGTATTACACCTTGAATTGAAGTATCATTTACACCCAGCCAACTCCAAGTTCTAACAGGTAGGTTATTTACATGTTCTATATTTAAATTCATATTAACTCCCATCTGCGTGCTTTAGCACGCATACAGATCAAGATGTTGAAAATTGTATTTTATTTTCAAACTACTATCTCTTTTCTTTACTCTTATCCGATACTTCCTTCCATCTCCAATTGAATCAAATGATTCATCTCAACGGCATATTCCAGTGGTAATTCTTTTGCAATGGGTTCCGCAAATCCGCTAACAATCAAAGCTCTTGCTTCTACTTCACTAATTCCACGGCTCATCAGATAAAAGATAGTATCATCACTAATTCTTCCAATCTTTGCCTCATGTCCTATATCCACTTCATCATTTCTAATATCCATGACAGGTATAGTATCGGAACGCGAATTATCATCAAGCATAAGTGATTCACAAGACACTGCTGATTTACTTTGGCTGGCATTTTCTGCAATTCTCACGGAACTGCGAAAGGTGCATTGTCCACCATCTTTTGAGATGGATTTCGTATTAATGTTAGAAGATGTATGTGGTGCATTATGAACTACCTTAGCTCCGGTATCCAAATTCTGTCCCTTCCCGGCAAACGTAATTCCGGTATATTCCATTTTAGAATATTCTCCTTTTAATATACTCATTGGATATAGATAAGAAACATGAGAACCAAACGAGCCTGATACCCACTCTATCGTTCCACCTTTTTCTACAACGGCTCGCTTCGTGTTTAGATTAAACATGTTCTTAGACCAATTCTCAATGGTCGAATAACGAAGTCTTGCATCTTCAGCTACAAAAAGCTCAACACAGCCTGCATGTAAATTGGCGACATTATATTTGGGTGCCGAACATCCTTCAATAAAATGAAGGTTAGCTCCCTTATCAACAATAATCAAGGTATGTTCAAATTGCCCTGCACCGGGAGCATTTAATCGAAAATAGGATTGCAAAGGGATCTCGACGCTCACGCCTGGAGGGACGTAAACGAATGACCCACCTGACCACACTGCTCCATGTAATGCTGCAAACTTATGATCCTGTGGAGGTACTAATTTCATAAAGTGCGCCTTTACCATGTCCTCATGTTCCCGTAGTGCACTTTCCATATCGGTATAAATAACTCCAAGGTTACTTACTTCTTCCCGAACATTATGATAGACTACTTCTGAATCATATTGTGCACCCACACCGGCAAGTGACATTCTTTCCGCTTGAGGGATTCCAAGTCTCTCAAAGGTATTCTTTATATCCTCCGGTACATCTTCCCATTTTGCCTGCATTTTAGTGTTGGGACGCACATAGGTTACAATATCATTCATATTTAACTCATCTAAATTGGGGCCCCAAACGGGCAACTCCATGTTGTTATATATTTTTAAGGACTTTTGTCTAAATTCTCTCATCCAAGCTGGATCATTTTTTTCAAGTGAAATTTGATTAACTATACCTGCCGTTAGTCCTCTATTCGTTGTAAAAGAAGCATTTACTTTGTCCTTGATATCATAGATACTTCGATCAATATCAGCTACATAAGATTTATTTTTTTCTGAAATTTCCATCTATTTTACCTTCTCTCTATGCTGACTCTGATGTCGAAAAAGCCTTGTATCCCAAATCATTAATTTCATTGATCAAGGAGCGACCACCGGTTTTTACAATTCGGCCTTCCACCAATATATGCACTTGATCTACCGGCAGATATTCTAATATTTTTGTATTATGAGTTATTATTAAAAGTGAATTATTTTTATTTTTATAGGCTTCAACACCCTTGGAAACAATCTTCACAGCATCAATATCAAGACCGGAATCTGTTTCATCTAGGATCGCCAATTTAGGTTCTAACATAAGCATCTGTAAAATCTCTGATTTTTTCTTCTCGCCACCTGAAAAACCAACATTCAAATACCTAGATGCATAATCTTTATCCATATTAAGGGAAACCATTGTTTTATGCAGTTCCTTTTTATACGCCATCAAACGAATCTGGTTACCGGTTATTGCTGTTTTAGATGTTCTCATAAAGTTCTCAAGGGTCACACCTGATAATTCTTCTGGATTTTGAAACGAAAGAAAGATGCCTTTTTGAGCCCTAACATTTGTCTTCTCATTTGTAATGTCCGCACCATCAAAATAAATATTACCATGTTCTACGTTATATCTTGGATGTCCCATAATGGTATATCCTAAGGTAGATTTACCTGCACCATTAGGTCCCATAATTACATGAATCTCACCTTGATTCATCACAAGATTCAAGTTGTTCAATATGATTTTATCCTCCACTCGAACTTGCAGATTATTGATCTCTAATAATTTATGTGTCATTCTATTCACCTCTTAATTTTTCTATATAATCTTTTGTTATTGCTAAATTAGTAATAATAAATTATCAATAGTAATTCCTACTAATTTAATTCCCATTATAATACTCGGGTATTCAAATTGCAAGTAGTATTATATAAAAAGTGCCGCAAAAACTACTTATTAATGTAGTTTTGCGACACTTAAATCTAATGACTATGTCTTTTATAATGCGTCTTTTCCACGTTCACCGGTACGAATTCTTACAACATCTTCTACTTCATAAATAAAAATCTTACCATCACCATAATTGCCAGTAGTAATTTGTTTTGTAACTTTATCAATTAGTAATTCTGCAATTTCAGGTGTCACAACAGTTTCAACCTTTACTTTTGGAAGTAAATTTACATTAAATTCTGTACCTCTGTAAATATTTTTATAACCCTTTTGATTACCATACCCCATAATGTTTGATATCATAAGACCATTTGCGTTACAGTCATGCAAGATTTTTTTTAATTCCTCTAATCTTTCAGGCTTAATAATGATTTCTAACTTCTTCATACAATTACCTCCCTTTCGATAGCAGATTGTTTTGATACATATATTATAACATACTATTTCATTTTGAACCTAGCCAATTGCTTGATCTCTATATTATCTTCAGAATCAAAATCTAATTCACTCTTCATTAATTGCAGATCAGGATATGCACTTACACCCATTTCAGGAATATCAAGCCCATTCAGTTCAATCTCTGGTGAAACTCTAAGTCCCCAAACCTTATCCAAAACTTTGAAGAATAGGAACGAAACTCCGAAGCCCCAAACAAAAAGAACCAATACTGCAATTAATTGCGCTACTAATTGAGAAGCATCCCCATAGAATAGCCCTCTTACTCCACCAGCAATACCATTTATTCCATCACCATAGGAACCATCTGCAAATAACCCAACAGCGATTGTACCCCAAAGACCATTTACGCAGTGAACGGAAATTGCTCCAACAGGATCATCAAGTTTTAATTTATTTTCTACAAATGGTACAGCAATACAAACAAATATTCCACCCATAAAACCAATAAAGAATGCGGCAGCTGCATTTACAAATGCACAAGGAGCAGTAACTGCAACAAGACCAGCAAGTGCACCATTTGCCGTCATGGATGGATCTGGTTTACCATATTTAATCCACATATAGAACATTGCAACCAAACCACCAATTGCACCAGCTACCATAGTATTTGTAGCAACTACAGAGAGTCTAAAGTCAGAAGCATTTAATGTTGAACCAGCATTAAATGCAAACCAACAGAAAAATAATATAATCGTACCGATGATTGCCATCGGAATATCATGCCCAAGGAAAGCTCTTGTTGTTCCGTCTTTTTTGAATTTACCAATTCTAGGTCCAATTACAATTGCCCCTGATAAAGCAAGCATGCCACCCATTGAATGAACTACGGCAGAACCTGCAAAATCAACAACACCGTGACCTAAACCAAAATTTTTACCAAGAGTTGATAACCAGCCACCACCCCATACCCAGTTTCCGAAGAAAGGATATAAGATCATTGAAATAAATAAAGATGTGATAACAATAGCTGAATATTTTATTCTCTCAGCAACGGCACCTGTTGGAATTGTAACAGTTGTATCCATAAATACCATTTGGAAAAAGAAAAGTGCATAAATTCCCGGATCATACATTCCATTACCAGATAGTAAGAAGCCCTTATAACCCATAATACCACCAAGACCTGGTATAGAAAGCATTGCATCAAGTGCACCTCCACCGGTACCGAGCCCCGCTGCCCCACCTGAACCACCAAATTGAATGGCAAAGCCTACAAGGAAATATCCAATAGCACCCACTAAGAAAACCATAAAATTCATAGTCATGGTATGAGCTGCGTTTTTACCGCGGCAAAATCCAGTTTCTACCATCGCAAAACCACATTGGAAGAAAAATACCATAAATCCAGTTACCATAATCCAAACATAATTTGCGCCATAATACGCTTTGTTTGCTGTTGTTGCTACATCTGTTAATGTTTCACTTCCATTTGGAATAACATAGGAAGCACCTGTTGGGTCAGCGTTACCTGCCGGTGTAAAGGCTAATATAAGAACGATTGCCAATAACCCTAATACTAGTAGTAAGCCAACGATTTTTGTTGATTTTTTCATAATAACTACCTCCTTATAATTTAACAGATATTTTTATCTGTCTTATAACAAAATTAATGTTTTTTATCCTTTTTGAAATTTTCCCAAGAGAAATTTGATGTGTTCTTATAAACCTCTGTTTTTAGTTTTTTTACCGTAAAATAATATCTTATCCCAAGATAAAATACGATTAGTCCAAAAAATACTCCATGAACTGATGTATTTAAAACCTTTAAACTGACGTCGTTTATTAAACTAAATACACTGAAAATAATACCTAAAAACATAATAATAATCGTAGTTGCAAAAAGAACACTAATAGAAATAGCCTTTTGTTTGTAAACAGTTGCTGAATTAACCTGGTTTTTCATACGCACTCCCCCTTTTTTATTGATTGCTTAATCTTTGTTGAACTTTCTAATTACCTATTAAAAATCAAAAAATGGAGTTTAAGCTTTATTCAGCTTAAACTCCATTGTCTAATTTGTTTCTATAAAGTTATGTGAAATAGTCCTTTCACTTCTAAATTAATAAACAAAGAAGTCAAAACTAATATTAGTTTTGACTTCTTTGTCTATTAAAAATGAATGTATTCTTAATTTAGAATTACCGTCTGGCAGTTGAACTAAAAAAGGCGTTTAGATAAAAATCTAAACGCCTTCGTTCAATGTTATGTTAGGAATTATAATCCCACTTATACAAAATGTCAATACAAAATTTAATATAGTTTTTATTCTATGATTTAATATAGTTTTTATTCTAAATAGTTTTATTCTAAATCATCAAAATCATATGCTGCTGCCTTAGTATAATTGGTAACCTTTGCTTCAAAAAAATCAGTTTTTGTACTATTCAGATTAGAAAATCCTTCTATCCAAGCTATTGGATGTTCCGTGATCTCAGGATATAATACTTCAATTCCTATTGCTTTCAGCCGTAAATTTGATAAATATTTAATATACTGTTCAATCAATTGATCATTCATTCCAAGAATTTCATTATTAGTAACATATTGCCCCCATGCAATTTCATGCTCAACTCCAATTCGCATCATTTCTCTAATCTTTTCAACTAAACTTTCATCAAACATTTCAGGATTTTCATTTCTTAATTCTTTTATTATATTCTGGAACAGCACAAGATGTGTAATCTCATCACGATTAATATATTTAAAGATGGTGCTGGTGGCAGACATTTTTCCTTGTCGTGCTAAGGTATAAAAGAAGCTAAATCCCGAATAAAAATAGATTCCTTCTAAAATATAGTTTGCGATTATTACACGAAGAAAATTAGTGTCCGATGAATCCTCGTTAAAGTCCTGATAAATTTGTGCGATAAAACGATTCCTATTTAGAAGTTGTTCATCGTCTCTCCACTCATCATATATACTATCTCTTGTAATTGGATCTGTTACTGTATCTAGGATATAGGAATAGCTTTGTGCATGTATTTCTTCTTGAAAAGCTTGCACATTTAACAAAGAGGATACTTCCGGTGCGGTAATGTATCTTGATAGATTTGGTATATTTTCACTTTGAACAGAATCCAAGAAGTTCAAAAATGATATGATTTTATCAAATGCATTTCTTTCACCATCAGTTAAGTAGGGGAATTGTTTAATATCTTCATTTAAAGATATCTCTTCCGGAATCCAAAAGTTATTTAGCATAGTTCGATATAACAATCTTGACCAGTCATATTTGATTCGATTCCATTCGCGAAGATTGGTAGTATTACCATTGATCATAGAATATGTACCACGCAAACCAAATTCATTGAATATTTTTTTCTTTTCCATTTTACCCCCGTCGGCCTGCGTAAGCAGGCATTAGCTAGAACAACTTGTACATTCATCCATCTCTAGTGATTGATTACGAATATAATAGATTGTCTTGACTCCTTGTTTCCATGCCGATAGATATATATCTAGTATTTCCTTTGCTTTCGTCTCAGGTGTAATATAGAGATTAAAAGATTGGGATTGATCAATATGTCGTTGCCTGATCCCACAAGCCTTAATACTCCATTGTTGATTGATGGTATGTGCTTCCTTGTAAAGCCAATAAGTATCGTTATTTAAATCAGGTGCTGCCTTTGGTGTAAAGCTCCCCTTCTTTTCCTCAATAAAGAATCTCTTGAAAATAGGATCTATCCCGGCCGTAGTGTTTGCGATATTTGAAGTACTACTCGTTGGAGCAACAGCTTGAATATAACCATTTCTTAGTCCATATTTTTTTACATCTTCACTCAATTTAATAAAACGTTCACTGATATATCCACGCCTTTTAAAATATTCTCCGGTCTGCCACTCAGAGCCTTCGAAGGCAGGATATGCACCTTTTTCCTTGGCAAGTTCCATGGAAGCACTAATAGCTTGGTAAGCTATTTCTTCAAATAAATCATCCGCTATTTTAAGATGTTCCTCACTCTCCCACATGATATGATGCTTTACCAAATAATGATGATAACCACTCACTCCAAGCCCGATCGCTCGGTATTTATCGCTAGTTATCTTAGCTTCCGCAACCGGTATTTGATTCATAGTAATTACATTATCAAGCATACGAATTTGAAGAGGGATTGATTCATCTAATTCTTCTATCTCTGTTTTTCCCAAATTAATGGAGTTAAGATTACAAGTAACCATATCACCGGATTTTACCTTAGTTATCACTTCTTTGGTTACCGGATTAATTTCCTCTGAGACTAAAGTGGTTTCACTTACATTTTGAGCAATCTCCTGACACAGATTGGAAGCATAAATCATACCGGCGTGCTTATTTGGATTCGCCTGATTTACAGTGTCTCGAAAGAATATAAAAGGTGTTCCTGTTTCAACAGCACTTTTCATCACTCGTTTCATAATATCTAGAGCCGGTACTGTTATTCTGTCCAGTTTCTCATTTGCTTCGCAAGCTAAATAGCGAGTAGTGAATTCTTTCCCATCAATTTTAACTGCTCCCTCTACATCATTCTCTTCATCGTAACAATCTTCCAGATTATATCCCATAAACTTTTTAATTAAATATGGATCAAACAAAGACCAATTTTCTCTCTTCTCAAGTCGTTCCATGAATAAGTTCGGTACACTTAAAGCCGGGAATATATCATGAGCTTTCCTTCTGTCATCTCCATTATTTGTTCTTAATTCCAAGAAATCATATAAATCCTTATGCCAGATGTCCAGCGTTACGGTTCCTCCACCTTTTCTCTTTCCTAATTGATCAACTGCAATTGCTGTATCGTTATAAAGGCGAATCCAAGGAACAACGCCACCGGATGCTTTTTCATAACCCCTAATTTCACTGTTTAAGCTTCTTACTTTACCAATATAAATACCAAGTGCTCCACCATGCTTTGATACTTGAGCAAATTTTTGATTCACATCATAAATTGACCAGAGATTATCACCTACAGAAGATATAAAACAACTACTTAATTGATAAAAAGGTGTACCTGCATTAGCTAAGGTTGGTGTAGCTACTGTCATTTTTAACCGACTTAACAAATCATAAAATTTCTTAGCATAATATACCTTTTTATCTCCCTCCGGAATAGCTAAATGCATTGCGATCACTAAAAACCTTTCCTGTGGTAACTCTAAAACTTCCTTATGGAATCCCTTTACTAAATATCGATCCGCTAGTAACTTAATACCCTCATAATTAAATAAGTCATCACGCTCTGGTTTAATATAAGCGCCTAATTCCCTTATTTCATCGGAGTTATAGGTATCCGTAAGATATTTTCCATACCCCTTACTCTCAACCAATCTAATCATTAACTCTTCAAAATCACCATAACCAAAATGAGTATATTTTCTGTTAATAGCAGCCTCTTTATGTAAATCGCATCGGTATAACCTAGCTGCAACAAATTGCCAATTAACATTTGTTTTATTAACTAGGTTCCCATACTCATCTTGTCCCTTTTGTATTACCTTTTCAATGGCTGTCTGAATTAAAACCTTCTGAATCTCTTTTGTACTCATGCCGTCTCGAAATTGAATGTTTGAATCTAATTCCAATTCTAAAGGGTCGCACCCTTCTAATCCATCACAAGCATAAGCTACCATTTTCTTCGTCTTTTCCACATGCAATTCTTCATAATTTCCATTTCGCTTTTGAATCATAATACTCATTATAATCTCCCTCCTGTCAATTTGTAACTTTTCTTTCTAACCAATATTATATATGATGCAAATTATTATTACAATACAAATCAATAATAATTCTTATTATTAATTTGAGTCGATATTATTTACCTTTTATACTATGGATGTCGTTAAGAAATATAGTAATATTTGATTTATTTTTTGATTTTTCTCTTCTTATATAAAAAGAATATAAATTGAGCTGCAAGTCCTATTATCAGTGCGATTATTATCCACATAAACAAAGTCATTAATCCCACCAAATCAGCCCAACCACCACTTCTATTCATAAAAATACGATACATGTCAAAGAATCCAATTATGATACCCACAATAAATATAGAGAATATGATTTTAAGTTGAAAGAAATAAAAAACAGCTGATAACCCTCCAAAAATACTGGAAAGAATGAAAAATCCTATTACATTTTGAATAAGTATATCATTAGATAATATATATTTTACTCCAATTAGCAGCAGCAAAAAAGATACTGCTGTCACCAAAAAACCTACAATAAGGAAATGTCTTTTTTCGTATGTTCTCATACAATATCACTCTCCATTCGTTTATATTCTTTTAACTATTTAGAATATTCAGCACCTATAGAAAGAATATCCTAATAACTATATCGGTTATTAGGATATTTTATAATACCAATTATTCACCATTTTCCATCATAATTGATTGGTTTTGCTTGTTCATGTCCACTTTTTGCTTTTCCCTGAATCTCAGGCACTGGTTTTGCATCGTTTTTCGGAATATGCATTCCTTCTTTTCCTTCTGTTCCATGTGGCGCTTTTGGATCTGGACGCCGCATTCCTGCCTTTGCCATAGCGTAACCTCCTATTTAGACATCATTATTTTTAATGGATTTTTTCTTGGCATTTCTCGTCTGATTTTGATTCTCACGAGTTATCGGAGTTTGTCCATCTGCTTTTTCCATTCTAGCTTTTTTATTATCTGGCTGACTATCTTTCGGCATAATAAATCTCCTTCTCCTTATTCATGATTATGATTAACTTATTCACATAAAGTATGTTCCATTTTTTAATACCATATTCAGATTTTAAGATAATTCGATTTTAAGATTTACTTAATAAAATAATATTAACTTTCGCCTTGCAAACTTTCAAAAGTTCCATAGATATTTAAGATTCCATACCCCCACTCTTTGTTTGGATAGACGACATTCACACTTCTCTTTACCCCACGAATTAGATATTTTTTAATTGCTATCGTATCCATACTTCTATCGTTTCCTTTAACAATGCCCCATTCAAGCAACATAGCTGCAACTCCGGTCGTTAATGCAGCTGCAATACTTGTACCTGATTGCCCTGTAAATGCATTGCCTAATGTAGGACTATAAACCTCTACTCCTGGTGCTGCAAATTCAGGTTTTACTATATTAGTACGTGAAAAACCTCTGCTTGCATTACGATAAATGCTTTGCTTCTTATGGTCATAAGCAGTGACAGTAATTGCAAATGCTGTGTTTCCCGGTATTGTAATCGTTGTATCTGGGTTCGGTCGAACAAAAAAAGTGTTTTCCGAAATAAAATTTCTCATGGGTAACCAGATATGGAAGCCCGACGTGATTTCTCCTCCATATACTTTGAATCGCCATAAACCAGGTGCCGGATTTCTAAACCGCAATAATATAAGTTGATCACCCGATTGTGCTTCTACTAATAAATAATCAACTAAGAGAATCGTATCTTCAAATATGAATCGTATCTCTCTATTCTCGCCTACCCTAGCTGGTATACGTGGAATATATTCTCCCGATGGAGACAAAATATCAATTGAATATATGCCGGGCAAATTGCCCCATATTTCCATAGAGAAACCTTCTTCATTCTCTCCGACTTTAAGTTCAACCGTGTTATACCCGATGGCTTTATCAATTTCTCCATAATAATGATGTGCGCTATTACCTTCATTTCCTGCTGCAACTATCAATGCTGTACCTGCTCGATTTGCATCAATTGAAATCATATCACTTAATGTACCTCGTCCATCATGAGAACCCTGATTCGTACCAAGTCCAATGCAGATAGCAATCGGTTTCCTGAGGTTTCTGGCAAAATTAATCAAGTACTGAATTCCAAACATGATATCATTTTCTTGATAGCATAATATATCCTGTGATACTGAAAAAAACTGTTTTAAATTTGCTTTCGCAGGTTTTAATTTAACCACAACATATTCTGCTAATGGTACCACACCTACAAAATCACTGTTTTCTATATTAGATCCACCTGCTAGACCCGCTAGCATAGTACCGTGACCATTTTCATCAGTACTTGGTACAACCGACAAGGGTACTTCATTTTGAAGAGCCTGATTAATCTGCTCCACGCGATACTCTGTTCCATAATAAAAAGTATCTGACGTAGCTAGTGCATTCTCAATTGTCTGATCCCATATGGATAATATTCTTGTGGTATTATCAGCATTTTTAAACAATGGATTTGTATATTCGATTCCCGTGTCAATAAAGCCCAATAAAACACCTTGACCCCTTAAAGATAAATATGGTGTACTCTGGACCCTTTTCACTCCCATTTCTTCTAAACTTGATGTATCGACTAAACCAAACAATTTTGGAATTAAAGCATATCCACTGGTACGAATAAGTCTTTGAGATACTTTACTTATTGGGAAATATATAACAGCATATTTCTCATTAATTATATTCATGGTTTCATACTGAACTAATTCAAATTCCTCACTATCAACACCATATTCAATTAAAAGATCGGCATATTCATTGCTAGTTATCTTGTTCCTATCCTCTGGATTCATATATACAACACCTTTCACTTGATTCTAACTCTCACCCCGTAAACTCACAAATGTCCTATAGATATCTAGAATTCCATATCCCCATTTCTTCTAAACTTGATGAATCTACTAGCCCAAACAATTTAGGGAGTATAGCATATCCACTTTCGTGTATTATTTTTTGAGGTGCTCGAATAACTGGGTAATAGACAACTGCATATTTATTATCAATTATATTAATAGTATCGTTTTCATATTTTAGTAACTCCCCATTTTCATTGCTATATTCGACTATAATATCGGAATATTCATTGCTAATTATTTTCTGCCTATCCTCTTCTGTCATAGATACAATGCACCCTTTCTTCGAAAACCATCTTACTTATATATATGTTTTTCAGTGCAATATATACATTAGTCCCCCATTTTATGAGATTAAAGTCCCTTATGCTCGGAAATATTATTATTACTGACTTGACCGATTCAAATATAGTAGTACAATAGAGATATAGGATTTGTAGACGTGCTAAAGCACGCAGATGGGAGCCAAATATGAAGCTGGTTATTATCAGACACGGTGAAAGCGAATGGAATAAATTAAACCTTTTTACAGGTTGGAAAGATGTCGACCTTTCTCCAAAGGGAAAAGAAGAGGCTGAAGAAGCCGGACGTATATTAAAAGCAAATGGGTTTGATTTTGATATATGTTACACTTCATATCTTAAAAGAGCAATTCATACATTAAACCATGTATTAGAACAAATGGATAGAGATTGGCTGCCAGTGATTAAGAGTTGGAAATTAAATGAAAGGCACTATGGAGCTCTTCAAGGTCTAAATAAAACTGAAACAGCTCAGAAATACGGTGAGGATCAAGTTAAAATTTGGCGTCGCTCCTTTGATATTCGTCCGCCTAAACTTTTAGAAACTGACGAACAGAATCCGCAAAATCAACAGCAATACCGAGAAATAAGTAAGAATTTATTACCTCTTTGTGAAAGTCTTAAAGACACAATAGAACGAGTTGTACCCTATTTTAATGAAACAATAAGAAAAGACATGGAAAGCGGAAAAAGTGTTCTTATTGCCGCACATGGTAATTCTATCCGCTCACTTGTCAAATATTTCGATAACCTATCTGAAGATGAGATTGTAGAAGTGAATATTCCAACAGGAATTCCACTTATCTATGAATTTGACGTTAATTTTAAGGTTATCAACAAGTATTATCTAGGAGATCAAGAAGCAATTAATGCTCAGATGATTCAAGTTGCTAAGCAAGGTCAATCAAAATAAGATATAGCTTTGTATCAAAAGCTTATTCACTGACATATAATAATAAAAAGTTAATAGGTAGATTCTATGAATAATAGCACAAATAATTTTAGTATATCTAAATTCCATACTCAAATAAATATAATAAACACGTTTCGTAAACTATGGGAACAGCATATCATGTGGACCAGATCTTTTATTATCAGTACAGCGGCTGATTTAGCTGATTTAGAAATTGTGACTGAACGACTTCTTCGTAATCCCACTGATTTTGCTATTGTCCTAAGAAATTATTACGGTATCGATAAATCAAAACGGTTTGAAACCTTATTTAGAGAACACCTACTCATAGCAGCAAGTCTTGTAAATAATGCAAAAGCAGGAAACACAGAGGCTGTTTTAGCGGATAGGAAAAAGTGGTATAATAATGCTGATGAAATAGCCTTATTTTTATCCGAAATAAATCCATTTTGGTCTATGAGAAAATTCAGATCATTACTCTATGACCACTTGAAGATGACTGAAGATGAAGCAATATTTCGACTTAATAATAGGTATTCCTCCGATGTCATGATATATGACTCAATTGAAACTGAAGCTTTATTAATGGCCGATTTTATGTCCTATGGAATAATAAACCAATTTATTGAAAATGTAAAAGATAAACACATTTAATAACAGAATAACATTAGTTTGGCCGAAGATCTTCTGATCTTCGGCCAAACTAATGTTTATCGGCACAAAAGTCTCTGCGATACAATATCTGAGAATATTTCCAGGCCATCGGTTTTTACAACTTTAATGACGTCTAGAAATTGTGTACTACCAGGAATAATAGATTCCATAATATTTTCTTTTTCCAAGATTCGGTTAGGATGAAATACAACCTCCTTTTGTCCATCAAAAAGTGCCACATAAAATATACCTGCTTCGACCAGGTCTTGGAAAAAGTGACTGCCGTACGATAATTCAGGCATAAAGCCTGTTTCATTGGAAGCTACCTCACAGATTACTGACATATTACAAAGTTCTGCAAAATGTACCGGCACTCCTAATGATGGTGTAGTTGTTCCCCATCTTCCAGGGCCTATCAGCATAACATTTTTACCTTTTATTGCCGTATTTATCATTCCTATTTGCCTAGCCACCGCATATTTTCCTTGTTCATTCCGATCTAAATAATCTTTTGCATTGACATAAATAACATAATCAATAGGTAAATGTACATTTCCTCCCATAAAGTTTCCTCTCGTGGAGAAAAAGCAGTCCAGCTTATCTTCTAATTGCGGCAATTCTACTGTATTTCCTAATCCTCTTGTTTGTAAAGGTCGACACTGCAATAAATTAACCTTAAATTGATAATCCTTACGAAAATTTACTGTAAATTCTATATCCACCGGATAATCATAAATCGTAGATAATAAGGAAAGCATATCTCGCATGAGTATTGGAAATTCAGTGTCTTTTAATAATCTGTGAAAGTCAAGAATATATGGTGTTTTTCTATTCTTATATCCCAGTTCACGTAACCTATCTGCAGTTTGATAATCCAAACGTGCAAATAATTCTATTTCCACTGCTATATTATTCTGTAATATCTCTTCCAAACTTCTACTGGTTATCATGTTCTCCTTTAATGAGAGAACATCAACAAAATGCTGAGAAAATTTCTTTTGATCATCATAATTCGTTAAAGGAATGCGTAAAGGATCATCTAAGCATACAATTTTTGCATAATCACCAACCGTTCTATCTACCGCTCTCGTCCCAAGCCCAAATACCAGACGTAACATACCTGCTTCCATATCAACACTTTTGTCCCATACATAAAGGTTAGAAGAATTTCCAACACCTGCAGCATGTGGAAAAAAGTTCTCTTGATAATAATCTCCAGAGACACGCTGAACTAAGATTGCCATCTGTTCGTCTCTTGTGGAAAGTCCTCGGTTCAATCGATAAGAAAGGGCATCTTCATTCATCGTACTGGCATAAACAACTCTTATTGCTTGTTCAAAAGCCTCATAGCGTTCCTCCGGTGTACCTTGATTTACACAAAAAACACTGTCATATTTTCCTGCAAAGGCATTCCCGAAATTATCTTCCAGTAATGAACTGGATCTAACAATAATCGGTGATTGCCCAAAGTATTCTAACATTTGAATAAACTGCTCCTGTATCTTCTCTGGAAATTTTCCATGTAACAGTTTTTCTTTCAGTTCGGAAGCATATTTAAAATATCCTTCTTCCGTCTTTTGTTTCGTTCTAAGTATCCACCAGCCATTTTGCACAATATAGGTATAAAAAATATCAGCACCAAGATAGTAGGAATCATGAGCTTCTAAATAGGGTGCGAAACGTTCTTTTGCTTCCTTCATTAAGATTCTTCTGGCTACAAGCATGCCCACACTCTTTCCTCCGATAAAGCCAGTTCCTATTTCGCGTGATGCAATCTTAAGAATGTCCTGTAAAGTAAAATAACGTTGACATAACTCAAACATTTTGGATTCACTGTCAATGAGCATAGACATCAGAATCTTTTTTGTAACTTCCTGCTGCTCAGGTTCAAGATTAAGAATATCTTTTGCCTTATTAAAAACTACATCCCAATAATCAAGACGTTCCTCTCCACGATGAATGCTGGAGAATAACTCAGCTGCTTCGGAACTGGCTGTGATACAAACTGCATCCTGATTCTGTATTAAATGTGGAAAAAACATGGTTGGGGAATAACGTTGCCATACCTTTAATGGGTGAATATAAAACTTATCATTAACTTGATATAAATCAAGAAGTAATTGTGTTGTTTCTCGAATACCGGCTATGGTACTGTAGGTATGAACATTTCTTATAATAGCAAAGTATGCGATTGTATCCAATTCATATAAATATGGACAGGTAACCTTAAAAAAATTACCAATCATTAAATCAGAATACCAGTATTCTAACAAATCCGTCAGGCAATCAAATACATAGAAGGTCTTCTTTCCCTCTTTTTTTACCATATTATGAATCTCAGTTGCAAAGCTTTCGAAACCTTTACTTGCATCCACATGATATACTATAATATCCTGATTAATAGCCAATACAGGTTCGTGATTCGCAAAACGCACATATACTAATTTCCTTTTATCCAGTATTGCTTGTTTCACATAGGGTTCAATCATCTTTTTATATTGATCAACGGTATCTACCTGCCAAACTACATTATCTCCCAATCGTAATTTGTCAATCATTTGATCAAACCCTGCCAGTCCTGTACTTATCTTATCATGTTTATCCATTCCCACACCTCCATTCACCTCGTTAAACTAAGTTTATCACATTCAAATACAATGTTAAAGGTAATTTGAATACAATGCTTAAGGGATAATTCTATAGGCCAATTCTAAAGGTTATTTCTGCTGTTCTGTAGGTTGTTTCAGCATACTTGTATTCATAGTTAAATTATGTTATTATATTAGTATTAAATTTTTAGGAGGAAAGTAACAATGCCAGAACCAGACCCTGACGGGAATAGTATTATGGTTCAAATAGTAATACTAATATTTTTAACTCTAATCAATGCCTTTTTCTCTTGTGCCGAGATGGCCACCGTTTCCGTAAATAAAAACAAAATGAAACGAATGGCAGAATCAGGAAACAAAAAAGCAATATTAATTCAAAAATTACTTGATGAACCAACCAGATTTTTATCAACAATTCAAGTAGCAATCACTTTAGCTGGATTTTTCTCTAGTGCATCTGCCGCAACCGGTCTTTCTAAACCATTAGGCCAATGGCTGTTAAGGTTTAAACTCCCTTATAGTGAACAAATTTCTTTAATTCTTGTAACCTTAATTTTAGCATATTTTACTTTGGTATTTGGTGAATTGGTGCCAAAAAGAATCGCTTTGCAAAAGACTGAAGAAATTAGTCTTTTTACAGTAAAACCAATTATGGCTGTAGCAAAAATAGCATCACCATTTATAAAACTATTAACATCATCTACTAACTTAATCATGAAACTATTCGGAACGAAAGCGAGCGGCCTAGAAGATATTATATCAAGAGAAGAGATAAAATCTCTTATAGAAGAGGGACAAGTTCATGGCGTTCTAAACAAAAAAGAAAAAGAAATGATTAATTCAGTTATTGAATTTGATGATAAAATTGCAAAAGAAATAATGACTCCAAAGATCAAATTATATGCTATTAATATTTTAGATCCAATGGATGAATATATAGAGCATTTATTAGAAACTAAATATTCCAGAATACCAGTTTATGAAGATGATATTGATAATGTTATAGGTATTTTATATTTTAAAGACTTTATGAGAGAAGCCATAAAAAAAGGATATAAAAATGTTGATATAAGATCTATATTGACGAAACCATACCTTGTTCCAGATAGTAAAAACATCGATGATTTATTCAAGGAACTGCAGGAAACAAAAAATCATATCGCTGTGTTAATTGATGAGTACGGTGGATTTTCCGGAATCGTTACAATGGAAGATTTAGTGGAAGAAATTATGGGTGATATCGAAGATGAATATGATACCATCGTTCCAAAAATTAAGAAAATAGATAACTCAACCTATATAATTGATGGTCTTTTAACAATTGATGAGCTAAATTATAAATTAGATTTAAATATTTCTTCAGAGAATTATGAAACCATTTCAGGATTATTGATAGATACTATGGGTGAAATACCAAGGGAACTTGATGATCGTACGATAGAAATTGATAATCTGGTATTCAAAATAGAAAGTGTTAAGAAGAAGCGAATAGATAAAATCAAATTATATATTGGAAGCAGAGAAGAATTATAAGAAATATTGGCTCTTTACCATGGTGGGGGGGTCAAACTTGTTGTGGTTCCACCCCAACACTATGGTAAAGAGCCAATATTAAAACCTCAAACTGATTTTTTATCATCAGCTTGAGGTTTTTAATATATCAGTTAATTAACCGAATATTGAATATGTTAAGAATAATGTTGCTGCTAAGGATGCAACTAAAGATACAACTGTAATCTGCGTATTTATTGATGGACCGGCAGTATCCTTAAATGGATCACCTACTGTATCACCAACAACTGCTGATCTGTGGGTATCAGAATTTTTGCCGCCATTATGTCCGGATTCAACATACTTCTTTGTATTATCCCAAAGACCACCTGCATTTGACATAAACAATGCAAAAATCAAACCACTTACAATATTACCAGTTATAAAACCACCAATTGCTTCAACTCCTCCAATAAAACCAACAAGAAGTGTTGCAATAATAGTCATTAAACCAGCAGGAATCAGTTCCTTAATAGCACCATCAGTTGCGATTTCGATACATTTATCATACTCTGGAACAACTCCCTTTTTACCTTCCTTCAAACCAATAATCTCTCTGAACTGACGATGGATTTCAGCAACCATACGTTGTGCATTACGATCTACACCAAGCATCAACATTGCAGAAAATACTGGAGGAATAGCAGCTCCAACCAATAATCCAAAGAATACTAATGGATTCATAATATCAAAACCAGTTATGGCAGGTTTTCCTAATTCAACAGCGGCTACATTTACTTCACTAATGAAGGCGCCTAGAAGTGAAATTACTGTGAGGCCTGCAGCACCGATTGCAAAACCTTTTGTTACGGCTTTTACAGTATTTCCGGCACTATCAAGTGAGTCTGTTATTTCAAGAGCTTTGTCACCTAAATCACCCATTTCAACCAAACCACGGGCATTATCAACGATTGGTCCATAAGCATCATTCGATATAATCATTCCTACGATTGAAAGCATACCAACTGCCGCCATAGAGATTCCAAACATAGCATAACCTGGTCCAAGTGGTTCACAGATTTTAAAAGCTGCAAGTGCGGATATTCCAATACCAATCATAGCTGGTAATGTACTCATAAGACCATAAGAAATTCCGGATAAAATTGTAAAAGCTGGACCGGATTCCGCAGCTTTTGCAACTGCATGAACTGGTTTCTTAGTATCATTAGTAAAGTAATCACTAGCAATTCCTATTACAAGACCAACACATAAACCAATTGCACTTGCAAACCATATTCTCCATTCAAATCCAAATGCTACTGTTGCAAGAGCTGTTAAAACACCAAAGATAATAGTAGTTACGTATGTATTACTATTCAATGCTCTTGTAGGGTTTCCATTTTCTTTCATATTGGCTGTTAAAACTCCGATTATAGAGGCAAATAGTCCAATTGCAGCATAACAGAATACCATGCTTGCATTGAAGGTACCACCACTTATTCTATCAAGACCAGTAGCCATAACAAGTGCTGCTGCCATGGAAGCTACATTGGAGTCAAATAAGTCTGCGCCCATTCCGGCAACATCACCAACATTATCGCCAACATTATCTGCAATAACTGCTGGATTTCTTGGATCATCTTCCGGTATACCAAGTTCAACTTTACCTACAAGATCTGCACTGATATCAGCTGTTTTTGTAAAGATACCACCACCTGCTTTTGCAAATAATGCCATTGAACTAGCGCCAAAACTGAATCCTAAAAGTGCTGTTGTGTTATCAGTTAAAAGCATAACTAATGTAACACCAAGTAAACTAGCACCAACAACAGCCATGCCCATTACTGCTCCGCCACGAAATCCAGACATAAAGGAGGGTTTAATTCCTTTTGTTGAGGCTTCAGCAGCTTTTACATTTGCTATCGTTGCAATACTAATACCTACTTTTCCTGCAATACCGGAAAATACGGTACCAAATACATAAGCAACAGACATAATAATATTATCTAATATATTTCCATTCCATATTGGGGAAGGAAGAAATATTAATATAATTACTGCTGCTACAGCGCAGAATCGCACTAGAGTTTTATACTCTTTTGTTAAAAATGTGTTTGCACCCTTACGAATTAACTTGCCAATCTCAGCAATCCGCTTGTTAGAGGATGGTTGGGACACTACCCACTTGTAGAGCCAATATGCTGCTCCAAAAGCTAAGATAGAAATGATTACAGATGCAACTTGAAAAAACACTACGTCAAAATTCATAATACTCATCTCCCAATTAAATTATTTAGCTAATTTTAGCCACATAACCGATAGTAGCACTTTTGTAACTAATATTCAATAGCAAAGCATTATTTTAAACAATAATAGCACTTTACACAATTTTATCTGTCTGTTTATTCAATAACTTTAGTAATATCATTCATTTTATTAGACTTAAATCGACATTTTACAACGTTATATACAAGGTGAAATATATACAGTTTAATGCTTTTTCCATGGTTTATTCCTCAATAAATAAAGATAATTAGTGTATAATTATCCATTTCATTGTTTCTGTTTATTCTGTATATAACTGTAAAAAAACATCTGAATTAATATATGCACTTTCGGTAATAAGTTTAATCTTTTATATTAATTTATTTATTTTTTAAACCGTAATTATATTGATTTTCAATTGTTTGATTTTCTTATCTTCTTCTGTAATAAAAACTTTATTTGTTACTACTCCGGTATAGGCTGATAAATGATTAATTCTTATCAATGCTTGTTTTCCAAATTTTGTTGCGTCTACTGCGAGATACGATTGATTGGAATATTTACAGATTGTACGTTTCAATTCTGCTTTATTCGATGTAGGAGTTAATACATTATATTGATCATCAATGGACATGGCGCCTAAAAATGCTATTTCTGTTCTCATATCTTCCATCATTTGATTTGCAAACGAGCCAACAATACTTCCTGTGGATTTTTGTACATTACCGCCACATAACATCAAATTGACATCTGAATCAACTAATAATCTGGCAATTTCTAGGTCATTAGTGATAACAGTAATTGCAGGAATATTTCTAATCTTTTTCGCAATTTCATAAGTTGTTGTACCAGCGTCTAAAAAAACTGCATCACCCTTTTTTACAAGCTGAGCACATTTTTCTGCAATTTTTATTTTTTCATCTATTTGTAAGGTTCTCTTTTCTGTATAGGAAACTTCTCTTTTAATGATTGCTC
Organism: uncultured Lachnospiraceae bacterium; assembly: GCA_963517115.1. Taxonomy (GTDB): domain Bacteria; phylum Bacillota; class Clostridia; order Lachnospirales; family Lachnospiraceae; genus Anaerocolumna. The sequence continues at coordinate 45,295 of CAUQEW010000001.1, forward strand.
CGCCATGACATCTCTCAATCATACCGTCCTTTCTTAATTTTTCCAGATCTCTACGAATCGTCATAAGACTAACGTCAAATATTTGTGCTAATTCTTCTACTTGGACAGCACCTGTTTTACTAAATAACTCAATTATTTTAGTTTGCCTATCTACAGCGAGCATAATACTAACCACCTTTTATATTATTTATTGTATTTACTAATTATCCTTTTTGTTTGCTTTCTCAATATTGTGTATCTTTTTTGTTCGCTTCTGTTATTATCATATATTTATAGTCGATAATTGTCAATATATTTCCTATATTTGTTTGTTGAATTTATTCAAACAAAAAACCACAACCAATTATTTGCGATGGCTGTGGTTTACATGTACTTTAGATTTTTATATTTATAATAATTTTGTAGATATTGATTCTGTCGTTCGTGCCTTATTGTCTCTTGATTGATTATAATGTTTCATAAAATATTGTAAATATAAAACATCCAATATATACAGTTGAACCATCGATGTTGAGGATGCTCCACCGTCAAGAGGCCCTTCGTTCGATCCGGTCAATAATACAACATCTGCGTTACTTGTTAGTGTAGACTTAGCAAATCTTGTAATACAAATTGATTTACATCCATTCTGTTTTGCAATTTTGTGCAATTCAATCATATCTTTTGTAGAACCGGAATACGAAATTATGATAGCTAAATCTCTACTATCAAGTAAAGATGCTGCCATGTATTGCATATGGCAATCCGATACAAACTCTACATTAGGAAGAATTCTCATAAACTTGTGTTTTGCTTCTAAAGCCATTACACCAGAAGAACCCACGCCAAAAAAGTAAATACGTTTTGCTGCTGAAATCATGTCAACTGCTTTTGTGATTGCATCAAAGTCAAGCACATTGAAAGTTTCATTTAGTGCTGAAATGTTAGTAGCTAATGCTTTTTTACATACTGTTCTAACATCATCTTCTGGGTCGAGAGCACCTACTAAAGCATTATTATCACCTTTTTTGTTGGCCATATCCTGTGCCAATAACATTTTAAATTCCTGATAACCATTTAACTTAAGTGCCCTACAAAATCGAAAAACAGTAGTATCTCCCACTTCACACAATTCTGCTAAATCAGTAATTGAAGTATACAATACCTTTTGAGGATACTCAAAAACATAATCCGCAACTTTTTTTTCTGATTTAGTAAATTTTGTGTAATAACCCTCTATCCTTGCAAATATACCATTCATCCTATTGCCTCTTTTTCTAGATTTTGTTTGTAATTGCTTCCACGAATCTCTTTGTGATGTCCATTGGACGAGTAATAGCTGTTCCTACTACTGCTGCATATACACCCGTATTTATTGCAGTTTTTAACTGTTCTGGTGACCAGATTCCACCTTCTGCTATTATTGGTATACTTAATGTATTAACAAGCTCCTCTAATAATTGTATGTTAGGAAGTTGAATACCCTTAGTTTCCATTGTATAACCGCAAAGTGTAGTTCCTACCAGATTAAAACCTAATTTCTGTGCAATAATTGCATCTTCTAGGGAAGAGCAGTCTCCCATAAACAACATGTCTGGATATTTATTTCGAATCTTACTAAAAAAATCTTCTAAACTTATACCAAAAGGACGGCAACGATTTGTTGCATCAATTGCAATAATTTCAGGTTTAGAAGCCATAAGGGCATCAACTGCCTCTTCGGTAGGAGTTATATATACCTCACTATCCTCATAGACTTGCTTATACAAACCGATTACTGGTAAAGAAACGATTTCCTTTATTTTATTAATATCTTCCGGTGTGTTTGCACGTATTCCACAGGCTCCTCCAAGTTGTGCTGCATATGCCATTCGAGACATAATGTATGAACTATACAATGGTTCATCACTTAATGCTTGGCATGAAACAATTAAGCCCCCTTTTATTTTTTTTAATATCTCTTCGTTTTTATACATTTTTTAACCTCAAGGACTTTCTCTTATACGATAACTAGATTTATAGGAATTTGTTTTTTATTTTCAGGAATTTGTTTTTATTCAGGAAATTATTTTTAGAAATTTCTTTTCATATAGTAATAGAAATTTCTTTTATTTTCTTAATTTTATTACACAATATACGATGTGTCAACAGATATGAAGATAAATTAGACTATTTGGAATTGTTTTTCATTATTAAATGAAAATTATTTTCATTTTTCTTGCTTTTTAAGTGAAATGTAATATAATTGTATATGATGAAAAATATTTTGGTATCGCGCTGTTTAAACAGGCAGATAGGAGTAATAATGAATATTATTAAAGCAACTGACTATAGCGACTTAAGTAGAAAAGTAGCAAATGTGATCTCTGCTCAAGTTATTTTAAAACCAAATAGTGTATTGGGTTTAGCCACGGGTTCCACACCAATAGGAACTTATAAGCAATTAGTTGAATGGTACAAAAAAGGTGACATAAACTTTTCTAATGTTACCACAGTTAATTTAGATGAATACTGCGGCTTAGCAACAGAAAATGACCAAAGTTATCGTTACTTTATGAACCATAATCTATTTCAATACATTAATATTAACATAAATAACACCAATGTACCTAATGGTTTAGCCAAAGATTATGATGCAGAGTGTATAAGATACGATAATTTAATCGGGGATCTTGGCGGTATCGACCTTCAGCTCTTAGGAATTGGACACAATGGTCACATAGGTTTTAATGAACCCGATGTCTCCTTTGAAAAAACTACACATATAGTAGATTTAGATGAAACTACAATTAAAGCAAATGCGAGATTCTTTGATACTATAGAAGAGGTACCTCAAAAAGCCATTACCATGGGTATTAAATCCATTATGCAGGCAAAAAAAGTTTTACTCATAGCAAATGGTCCGGACAAAAAAGAAATTGTTGAAAAAGCCTTACATGGTCCTGTAACTCCAGATGTTCCTGCTTCTATTTTACAATTTCATCCTGATTTAACTGTTGTATACTGTTTTGAATAGGAGGTAAATTATGATATACAAAAATGCAACTGTATTCCTTGACGGAACTTTTCAAAAGAAAGATTTTGAAGTGAAAGATGGTATGTTTATCACTATAAGTGAGGAACTTACATCAACGGACGTCCTTGATTGCACCGGTAAGATAATATTACCCGGCTTAATTGATATACACTCCCATGGTTGTATAGGCTACGATTTTACAACTGCCACTGTATCTCAAATGGGGAAAATGTGTGTGTTCTATGCAAAGAACGGTATTACTTCTGTTCTAGCAACTACAATGACCATTGATTATGATATTTATAAAAAAACTATGGAGAGTAATAGAGAAGCAATAGAATCAAAATTGAATGGTGCCAGAATTGTTGGTATTAACATGGAAGGACCTTTCCTTGGTATTGACAAAAAAGGTGCTCATGACAAACGATACCTTCTACCCATTGATGTTGCCAAGTTTAAAGAGCTAAATGATTTATCAGGTGATAACATTCGGATAGTAGATATTGATCCTAATCTTTCCGGTTCTATGGAGTTTATTCAAAAATATAGTAAGTTAAAAACCATTTCCCTTGCTCATACCAGCTGTGATTATGATTTAGCAGCCAAAGCTATTGAGGCTGGTGCCTCCCATATCACCCATTTATTCAACGCAATGAATGGTTTACATCATAGAAAACCCGGTCTGATTGGTGCTTTTTCCGACTTTGATGTCCATGCAGAAATAATATGCGATGGAATACATATTCATCCTTCCGTAATCCGAATGATGTTTAAAATTAATTCTGACAAACTTATATTAATATCAGATTCAATGTGTGCAGCAGGCCTTAAAGACGGCATCTATGAGCTTGGTGGTCAGAAAGTTTACGTTAAAGATACAAAAGCAACCCTTGAAGATGGAACGATTGCAGGTTCTACAACAACTGTCTATGAAGCATTAAAAAAATCAATTCAATATGGTGTTCCAAAAGAACAAGCTATTCTCAGCGCCACTTTAATACCAGCTATAGCAATAAAGGCAGATCAAGAAATTGGCTCTATTTCAATTGGCAAGAAAGCTGATTTTATTATATTAGATAATGAATATAATATTCAAAGTGTTTATAAAGATGGCATTTTAACCTTGTAAGTAAGTCCCCCGCTTCTTAGCGAAGCGTAAACGTCCTTTTCGACTAATAAGAACCTGTCATTTTTAACAAATGGCAGGTTCTTATTCATTAGATTATGAATACCGGATATCTTTGAATTTAATAATTTACTCGTTCGCTATAATGATGTGCTTGTTCTAACATCATATCTTTTACCTTCATTAAGCGTATTTGCGTGCTACGTTCATTCTCATCAAGCTTCATTTTGATATATTTGATGTTTTCTTGCATCTCAGGTATCATAACGTGCTCAAGAGCATTTACTCGGCGCCTTGTCTTCTCAATCTCAGCAGCCATTAATTGGCATGATTTCTCACATTCTGCCAACCGAAGCATATCTGGAAGATTATCCTGCAATGATTTCACGGCATCATCAAGATCACTAGAGGTAAATGCAAAACCATAAGAATAAATATCATTAGCATCCGGTGTTTTTGTCTTATACTCAAATACTGGTATCTCAACACTCATAACATTACGTGTATTCGTATTAAGATAAACTTCTTGCCTTGGTGCCATTAATGCAACATTTAAAACTTCGTCTACCATACCAGCACGGGCTAACACAAAATTTTTATTAGCTGCTGCAATTCCGGCTTCAACTTTCTCACGTAATGCTTTGTTTTCACGTACCAAATCAAGAAACTGACGCATTAATTCATCACGTTTATCTTTAAGAAGTTTATGTCCACGGATAGCTGTAACCAACTTTTTCTTAATTCGAGTTAATTCCATACGTGTTGGATTAACATGGGTTTTAGCCAAAATAGCACCTCCTTCCTGTTATTATAAATCTATTTTCCATAATATTGATCGAGGAATTCTTCTCTAATTCTCTTAAGCTCTGTTCTAGGAAGAATCGATAGCAACTTCCAACCAAGATCCAGAGTCTCTTCTATATCACGATTTGTATAATATCCCTGTGATACATATTCTTGCTCAAACGCATCAGAAAACTTCGCATAAAGTTTATCAATATCAGTTAATGCAGCCTCACCTAATACAACCATTAATTCTTTTGCTTCCTTGCCTCTTGCATAAGCCGCAAATAACTGGTTCATTGTATTAGCATGATCCGCACGAGTTTTACCTGCTCCGATACCTTTATCCTTCAGTCGGGATAGAGATGGTAGTACATCAATTGGAGGAGTAACATTTTGACGATTAAGATCACGGCTTAAAATAATCTGTCCTTCGGTAATATATCCGGTTAAGTCAGGAATTGGATGTGTCTTGTCATCTTCCGGCATGGTTAAAATAGGAATCATAGTGATACTTCCTGCCTTACCCTTTTGACGGCCTGCCCTTTCATATAAGGAAGCAAGATCCGTATACATATAACCCGGATATCCACGACGTCCCGGAACTTCTTTACGTGCAGCAGAGATCTCACGTAAGGAATCCGCATAATTTGTAATATCTGTTAAAATAACAAGTACATGCATGTCTTTTTCAAAAGCCAGATATTCTGCAGCAGTAAGTGCCATACGAGGTGTAGCAATACGCTCAACTGCAGGATCATTTGCTAAATTAATAAACATAACAGTACGATCAATTGCACCGGTTTCACGAAAACTTTCTGTAAAGAAATTAGCTTCCTCAAATGTGATTCCCAAGGCTGCAAAAACAACTGCAAAAGGCTCATTTGTGCCATGCACCTTAGCTTGACGTGCAATCTGGGCTGCTAATTCAGCGTGTGGTAAACCACTAGCGGAAAAAATCGGTAATTTCTGACCACGTACCAGTGTATTTAATCCATCAATTGCTGAAACACCTGTCTGAATAAATTCCTGTGGATAGTTTCTGGCAGCCGGATTCATAGGCAGTCCGTTAATATCCATACGTTTATCTGGTAGAATATCAGGTCCCTTATCAATTGGGCGACCCAGTCCATCAAATACACGGCTTAACATATCATCGGAAACACCAAGTTCCATACTGCGTCCTAAGAAACGTACCTTACTATTGGAGAGATTAATGCCGGTAGCACTTTCAAACAACTGCACCAACGCATTACCTCCATCAATTTCAAGTACCTTACAACGACGTTTTTCACCACTTGCAAGTTCAATTTCAGCTAACTCGTTGTATGAAACATTTTCAACACCATGCACTAACATAAGAGGGCCTGCTACCTCTTGAATGGTTCTATATTCTTTTGGCATTAGGATTCCTCCTTTTGTGATAATTCATCTATTTCTCGGTGTAAACTTTTAATGATTTCATTATACTCATTCTCAATCTTATCATCTGCAATATATTTAAAACGACCAATCTTTTCACGAACAGGTAATTTAACAATGTCATCTACCCGTATACCATTACTTAATGCTTCGGATGAAATATCGAAGAAATTAAGTACAAGCTCCATCATTCTAAACTGTTTATCCAAATTAGTATAAGTATCTACTTCATGGAAGGCATCTTGATGTAAATAATCTTCACGAATAGAACGAGCTGCTTCCAACTTCAAACGATCCGGAGCCGATAATGCATCCATACCAACCAGCTTAACAATTTCATCCAGCTCAGATTCATCATGTAAAAGTCTCATGATTCTAGCACGGAGTCCCATCCAGTTGTCATTCACATTCGTATTAAACCATTTTCCCATGTTATCGACATAAAGTGAATAACTAGTCAACCAATTAATTGCCGGAAAATGTCTTCTATATGCCAAATTAGCATCCAAACTCCAGAATACTTTAACAATTCGAAGGGTAGCCTGTGATACCGGTTCCGAAATATCACCTCCAGGAGGTGATACTGCACCAATTACAGAAAGTGCTCCCTCTCTTCCATCCTTACCAAGTGAGATTACTCTTCCTGCACGTTCATAAAATTGTGCAAGTCGACTGCCTAGATATGCAGGATAACCTTCTTCACCAGGCATCTCCTCTAAACGTCCTGACATTTCTCGAAGTGCTTCTGCCCAACGAGAGGTAGAGTCAGCCATAAGTGCCACCGAATAACCCATATCACGGAAATATTCTGCAATGGTTATACCAACGTAAATGGAAGCTTCACGAGCAGCAACCGGCATATCCGAGGTATTAGCAATTAATACGGTTCTTTCCATCAACGAATGTCCGGTTTTAGGATCTTTTAATTCTGGAAATTCATTTAATACATCGGTCATCTCATTTCCACGTTCTCCACAACCGATATATACTACGATATCTGCTTCTGCCCATTTTGCTAATTGATGTTGTACAACCGTTTTACCACTTCCAAACGGACCCGGAACAGCTGCAACACCACCCTTAGCAATTGGGAATAAGGTGTCAATAACACGCTGTCCTGTAACTAGCGGCATTGTGGGAGATAACTTTTCTTTATAGGGACGTCCCACACGAACCGGCCACTTTTGAAGCATTGTAACATTACTAATTGATCCATCTGCATTCTCAAGTACTGCAACAGTATCTTCAATTGCATAATCGCCTTCTGTAATAGACTTAATAATACCTTTTGTCTTATTAGGAATCATAATCTTGTGTACCACTATCTCAGTTTCAAGAACGGTACCTATAATATCTCCACCTTCAACAGTATCTCCTACTTTTAAAGTTGGAACAAAGTGCCACTTAGTAACTCTCTTAAGAGATGGAATCTCAACACCTCGAGTCAAGTTGTTGCCTGTAGCATTCATAATATCTACCAACGGACGCTGGATTCCATCAAAAATACTACCGATAAGTCCTGGTCCAAGTTCTACACTAAGCGGAGCGCCTGTGGATTCTACCGGTGCGCCCGGTCCTAATCCAGAAGTCTCCTCATAAACTTGTATAGAAGCTTGGTCACCGTGTATTTCAATGATTTCACCAATTAATCGTTGCTCACTAACGCGTACAACGTCAAACATATTGGCATCACGCATACCTTCAGCAATTACTAACGGACCGGCAACTTTTTTTATAGTGCCTTTACTCATTTCTCTATTCACCTGCTTTTTAAGTTTAGTTGTTAAAAATTATATCAGAGCCTACTGCCTGCTCTACTGATTTTTTGACATTTAGCATACCCATTCCAGTATTTCCTGATACTCCCGGAATTGGAATGATTGCGGGTAATCTCTCAGTTCTGTAACGGTCAATTTCAGCACCTAATACAGCCTGTAATGCTTCCGTTAAATATATAATTGCATATTGTCCATCCGCAAGTTTTCTTAATAGTTTAGCTGCGTCTTCTGGATTGTCTACCGGATAAGTGTCAAGTCCCAGTGCTGCAAAACCATATATACTGTCTCTATCACCTAAAACTGCTATTTTATACATACATTTCCCTCAATCTTTCCCGAATAGTATTTTCCGGAAGATCATTCAATTTACCGGAAAGTAATATTCTTACAGATTTTATCTCGTTTTCTCTTGCCAATATATAGGCCGCTAATGGAGATAAAGTAAATGAGTTGTACTTTTGAGGTTTTATATGCTTCATAATTAGGTTATCGCACCATCTCTCAAATATGGAAGGTGATTCCTTAATAGCCTGTACCGCTTCTGCATAAACTGTAGTAGCTAAATAGTCATAAATTGCTTTCTCTCCATTAAGCGTAGCATCAATAAGAGATTTACGATTCAAACTATCACACTCAGCCAGCGCTCTTTCTAAAAATTCGATTCCTTTTCCTGTTTTAAACCCGCGTATTGCAATATTAATGTTAGAAACAGCTACTTTAAGTTCGACATATTCAGCAAGTAAATCGTTACCTGAAGTTTTTCCCTTTCGATAAATAGTCTCCAGGGTCGCTTTATCAATAATTACATCGCATAATTGACTGTCTCCAGTATGCAGCTGAACCTGATAAGCCTCCTCTGCACATTTTTTCATGTACTCTGGAAGTGTAGAAAAATCATGCTCCTTCACTGCTTTGTATATAATGCCTGGCTTAATGGTACCATTATCAATATAGATACTAGGTACTTCTGCATTAATATAAACTTGTTTAATCGCTGCCTTTAAATTATGAAAATCATTTCCGTATAAAAATGTATCAAAGACTGACATGTCTTCCACAAGTTCACGCATTAAATCCCATGTTTTCTCACGTTCTATTGTTAACAGCTGTTCCGCACTTTCATCACCGGATTCGCCCCATCCTTTGTCTGCTAAAAGGCGTAAACAATCTTTATAACTTTTGCAAGCTAAAAGCTGATCAATAAACTGTTTATCAAGTAAGGATAACTCTTTTGAACGAATACGTGCAACTGCATATATATATTGGTTGTCAGCCATGTTATCACCTTTCCTTTCTAAATTGTATTCTCAGCATTATACAAACAGTACTTCACATACTTTGTCTTGCAAGGATTCTCTCGCTGCAAAAAATAATGCATCAAAAGAACAGTTTACTTCCACATCTCCATAAATTAATATAAATCCACTATCAATATCTTTCGATTTTTCTGAAATAGCTAGACTCGCTCCTACGATTTCTAAAAGCGCAGTCTGAAGTTCATAATCAAACTGCTGCGGTAAACGCCCCATGTCAGTTCTCGAGAAAGAAATTTGACCCGGTTGTCTCAGTGCATATTTTTTCACCATTCTGATGATTATATCAAAATATTCCTTATCAGGATATTTAAGTAGTGAATCCTTAGCACTAGCTATTACATTACTAATTATTTGCTGTTTTGCATTTAAAATTAGCTTTTTTTCTTGTAAGAGGGCAGCAGATTCTGCTCGACTTAAACATGCTTGCACATCTAGTTTGGATTGTTCCGCAATTTCTGCACGTCTCTTTTCACCTTCTGCACGAGCAGCAGCTGTAATTTCTTTGGCCTTATTATCTGCCTCTGCAATGACAGCATTCGCAGTGGCCGAAGCATCATCTTCGATGTGCTTAAGTATCTTTTCTAATCCAGTCATAGCCAAAATCTCCTAACTATTATATGGTTAACCCACTGATTCCTGTTACTGCTAAGATTGAAATAAGTAATGCTAAGATTGCATAAGTTTCTACCATTGCTGGGAAAATCATAGCTTTACCAAATTGTTCTGGTCTCTTTGCTACTACAGCAATACTTGCAACAGAAGCACGTGCTTGACGAATAGCTGAAAAATAACCAACGAATGCCATAGGCATACATGCAGCAAAATATAATAAACCTTTTGCCATTGAAATTTCACTGTTTCCACCCAAAACACCAATTTGTGATAATGTAATAAATGCAATCAAAAGTCCATAGATACCTTGTGTTCCTGGAAGAAGTTGCAAAATTAATACCTTACCAAATTTGGAAGGATCTTCCGTAATAACACCTGCGGCAGCTTCACCTGCCATACCAACACCAATTGCAGAACCAATGCCTGCTACAAGAGCAGCTAAAACTGCGCCTAATAAAGCACATACAATTCCGAAACTATCCATTATTCATCTTCTCCTTGAATTTAAAATATTTTGTATTTACATGAAAAGGATTGAACTTGCGTCCGCCTCCCCCATAAAACTTTCCAAAAAACTCCACATATTGCAGACGATTTGTATGAACATAAGCACCAAGAGCATTTATTCCTATGTTCAATGTATGTCCCAATATAACTATAATTATAAATGCAATCACTCCTGGGATTCCACCAGCCGTCATTGCCGCCATTTTGTTAATAACCGTACAAATAACACCGGTAGCCAAACCAAGTGCCAAAAGACGTGAATAGGATAAGACATCACTTAGATATCCTGTAATACCGTATAATGCATATAATCCTTTCAGAAAACGTTTGAATGGATTTCGCGATTCTCGGCCATTTGTAAGAACGATTCCAATCGCCGATATAACTGCGAAAATACTAGCTATACTACCTACTGCTGAAGGTAATATAAAATTAACTCCAAGAATATCAATAAACATTTGCATTGATAACAATAATAAAACCGAACTAATCAGCAATACAAACCAAAATATTACATCATATATTACAGCCTTATAATCTTTTTGCTTGATGCATTGATACATTTTCATACCCAAACCGGTTAATAAATGAATGATTCCAAGAAACATAGAAAATGTTAGCATTCTCATAGGTTCGTTCACTGGGAAAAACCAGAGTGGAGGAATCGTTATCTTATTTCCGAAAAAGGTCTCAGAAACTACATCAACAATATCCCCGAAGTAACTGCCAAACATAATTCCCCAAAATATAGTTGATATACCGCAGAACAGATACATCTTTAATGTTCTCTTCATTGAATCTTCTAACTTATCCTTAAATTTGTGTAGTCCTATACCACAGCCAATGGCAATAATTGCACCATATCCAGCATCTGAAAGCATTAATCCAAAAAGCATGTAATAAAAAAGTGACATTACCATGGTTGGATCAATTTCTCCCTTGCCCGGAAGACTGAACGCCTCTACAGTACCCTCAAGTGGATTGGAAAATCCATTGTTTTGTAGCAATATAGGTACCTCTTCATCCTCTGAAGGCTGTTCTAGTTCGATAGCTATCTCAAATCTTTGATTAAGCATATTAATTATATCATTAGTCTCAGCTTCTGGAATATAACCTGTCATTACAAACACCTTTTTAGATTGTAATAAATGACTGATTACTTCATACTTCCCTGCCCTCAATGTTTCATAATCCTGTAGAAAGCGAATATCATCTCTAATAACCATATAGGATTCTATCTCTTCTTCTGCTCGTTTTATGGTCAACTTAGCTTCCTTAATTTGATTCTCAAGTTCTTTAAGTTGTTCCGAAGGAATTTTGTCATTTGCCGAATTGGGATGTGAAAATCCAATAGCTCTAAGTTCTTCAAACACGGTGTCTGCTTTATCTTTTGTACATAGTATAAAGATACAAGTTTGTTCACGTGAAGAACTTATAATATCCACATTAAGTGGGGTTTGATCTGCTAAACTTTCATAAATCATTTCTAATGTCCACGTATTTGGTAAGGTACCAATAAAACTGGTTGTATACTTTGTACCTATGAAATTCATTGGAACATCCAATTGAATCCATGGGGTGAGTACCTCCACCTGTGTTTGCAGTTTAAGAATTTCAGCCTTATTCTCTGCGATTTCTTTCGCAAGATTACTAATACGAGCTGCAGCACGTACTGTTACATCGTGCTTACTGGAAAATGTGTCATACATTTCTGTAGATACTTCGTTTCTTCCATTTAATACTGCTAAAATTGATTTCTTTTCCGTAGTATAAGTTTCAAGAATTTGAAGTGCCTCTTTTGCAGAAGAAATATTTTTTTCTAACAAAGATTCCGTAACCGAAACATCCGTTTTATGAAAAACACTATCTTCTGGTATCACATCGTTAATTTCAATAACACCGCGGCGTTGTAGTAACTCTAATATCTGCTTACGTTCTTTTTTAAGTGCACATATACAAATACGCTGCATTTGCAGCACTGCCATAACACTTACACCTCCTTTGCTATTCTTTAAAACACGCTAAATAACCTCTAAAAGAATAAGATCAATTGCAGCTTGTTCTTTACTTTTAACCATCTCTTTCAGCAAAGATATTTCTTTCTCTGCTCTTTTTACAGCTGTTTCCATAAATTCTGTACCACTTTGTTGTGCTAGTTTTAAATCTTCTTCCGCTTTAGCAAGCGCTTCTTTAGTCATAGAAGAAATAGTAGATTTTGCTTCCTCTTGTGCTCCTAAAAGTATTGTATCTTTCTTTTTTGCTGCATCCTTTTCAATCTGTGCAGCATTTAATTCTGCTTGGCGAACAGCTTGTACTGACTCTTTTGCCATTTTTTCACCTCCAATATTCATTATATTGGCATAGAATGGTTACTCAACCATTATATATCACCTTAATCTATTATTCAACATATTCTCTAATAAAATGCATATTTCAAAATAATCATTGGCTATTTTTTCACAAACATTTATTGAGGAATATATGAATAATATCATTTGCTAAATTTTCATGTTAATAATCGATATTTTTGTGCAGATATCTAAGCTTACTGCGATTTTCTCTCATGAAACACTTAAATCGCACCACAGATATTTTAATACGATTTCCATTTTAAGGAGCATATAGTAGTTATTGTAATGAAATATACCTACCATATACCTACCTTTATTTTACTTTTAGCTTGTTGTTAAACCATTCACAGACTTCATCGACTTCATCTGAATCTAAGTGGCCGCCTTAACTTTTTTAGGCAATCGATCTTGTAACTTGCTTACACTGTTATTGTATTTCTGCTCTCTTTCTTGTATAATAAATATATCAGATATTGTCGATTTATAATATATATCTGTTTTAATTGTGAACTTTATTTTATTCTTTAAAAACGAAAGGACATTTTAAAGTATGCATAAAAAAAGGTTTATTATACCAATATTACTTACTATTTTATTTTATGGGACTTACATAATTGCTGGAATTTTTCATTCTGATTATTGGAGCAATATTTTATCGCCTATAGTCGGAATGATAGCCTTTGTAATGGTCATTCGGAATTATTTGAGCTTTAATCAAAACCTTAGTCATAAAATTATATGGTTCTCATTCAGCTTTGCATGTCTTACATGGGCATTTGCAGATACAATATGGGCGTTTTACTATTTTTTACCAGATCTAGAACCAGAAAAAAGTCAAATGCTTGTTTATCTATATACCTTACCCAATATTTTCTTAGGGTTAGCAATCTTTACTGCTGCTTACCTGTTATTTAAAAAATGGAATGCTCTTCAATTATTTCTGGATTCTATAACCATAGCGACTTCAACCTTATTTTTAATATGGATCATATTTTTTAATAAAAGTACCATAATGATTGATATAATTACAAAGGATGGTTGGCCTTCTATTCTAAGTATCAGTACAGACATGTTAATCCTAGCAGTAATTGTCATATGGTATTTATCCATACGCAAGGGAACTATCTACTTATATATTAGGTTTATCACAACCGGCAGTTTATTATATGTTTTAGTAGATTTGTATTATTACTATATTTATTTTAATAATCTTTATCTACCGAATTCTATAATCGATTTTATATATTTAGGGAGTTTTGTTCTAATAGCAATTGGTGCAATACTAAATTATTTTTATAAATTTTCAGCTTCACAGGATACCTTCTTTCATAATAATTATAATGTAGGGTTTACAAAAAAACATTGGTTGCTACTGATTTGTCCAATACTAAGCTTTGTATTTGAGGGGTTCGTAATTTCAGATCTGCTAATATTTTTTCTAGTTATTTTGTTTAACAAAATATTAGGCATGTATGTACAAACATATAATGAACATGAACAACTTTTAATTAAAGAGAAAGAAATGAATATTATTCTAGAAGAAAAAATCAAGGAAAGAACCAAGGAAATTATCGAAAAAAATCAACAGTTAGAACACAAAAATAAAGAACTTAATTTTTTATCAAAGCAAGACACTGTTACGACTCTATATAATAGACGGTTTTTCATTAAATCGCTTAAAAAAGAACTTGCAAACCTGAAACCTCCTGAAACAATAGCCCTACTGTTTATTGATTTGGATCGCTTTAAAATGATTAATGATATGTATGGGCATCATATTGGAGATCAGGTTTTAATCGAAATAGCCAGACGTCTCGAAGCCTTTAATAATGGTGATTCAATGCTGGCAAGATTAGGTGGAGATGAGTTCGTAATGGGATATACCGGTAAGTTTGATTATAAGCACATGGAACTAATTGCGAATGAGATAATAGATGCATGTAGTAAAGCTATTGAGATAGAACAATATAGATTTCATGTGACTACGAGTATCGGAATATCAATCTATCCATTAGATGCAGCTGACAGCAACACACTTATGAAGAATGCTGATATTGCAATGTACCAGGCTAAGGCCCAGGGAAAGAGAAGATGTGTTTCTTTCGATTCTAAATTCAAAGAAAATCTAAATCGAAAAAATGAAATTGAATTCCAGTTAAAAAAAGCAGTGTATGACAATGAATTCGAGGTATATTATCAACCACAATTCAGTATTCCTGATCAACGATTGATTGGGGCAGAAGCATTGTTACGTTGGAATAACGATTTCTTAGGATGGGTGTTACCGGCAGAATTTATTCCTGTTGCTGAAGAGATTGACTTAATTAACTCTATCGGGGAATGGGTTATGGAAAAGGCAATTATACAGATTGGTATCTGGAACAAGACATTTGATTCTAATTTAAAAGTAGGGATTAATGTATCACCAAAACAATTGGATTATAAAGATTTTATCTCCAATTTTGAAAACATTATGAAAAAATATGCTGTTTCCTCAAAGAATATTGATATTGAACTTACTGAAAATATAGCAATAGAAGGTGAAGATAGAATTAAACAAATCGATTCCTTGTTTCGTGGACTAGGTGTTTCTATATCCATCGATGATTTTGGTACTGGGTATTCTTCACTCAGCTACCTTAAGTTACTTCCTTTTGATCGTATTAAAATAGCTAAGCCACTTATTGATGCAATTTCTATTGATAATTATGATCTTCAGATTGTAAAAGCTGTTATCATGCTAGCTAAATCAATTGGAATGAAAACAATTGCAGAGGGAGTCGAATTACAAGAACAATATGATATTTTAGTTGATCTTCAATGCGATGAAATCCAAGGATATTTTCTTGGAAAGCCAGTACCGGTAAAGCAATTTAACGAGTTATTCATTCATTGACATAGAGCGAATAGTCATATACAATGAAATGAATGACCAGCTTGTTAGTAAGAACTATATTGGGAGGTTTTAAGCATGGATTTTTTAACGGAAGGAAGTATTGGGATTTATCTATTGATATTTTTCGGTAAAATCTTAGAGGTGACGGTTTCTACTGTCCGAGTAGTTCTAATCAACCGTGGTGAAAAAGAAAAGGGCGCTCTTATAGCCTTTATCGAAGTATTATTATGGCTGTTTATTACAGGTACCGTATTAGTAGGCTTCCAAGAAGACATTATAAGAGTAATCGTTTTTGCATTTGCATTTTCAATTGGTAATTATTTAGGATCAACTCTAGAAAGCAAATTAGCATTTGGTCTATGCTCTATTCAGGTAATCGTACCTGATAGTGTTCAAAGTAATGAGCTTATTGATACACTTAGAGCGAATGATTTTGCTGTTACTATCGTAAAGGGACAAGGAAAAGATGGCGAACGAGATCTTATCATTTTGCATCTTATGCGTAAACGAACCCCCGAAGCAGTACAAATTGTAAAATCCCATCTTGAAAATGCTGTTATTATTATCAATGATGTCAAAACACTTCATGGGGGTTATATCAAAAAATAATTTAATCCATTTTGATTGTCACTCAAAAGTTTTAATTGACTTTTTGAGTGACAATTTTTTATTTCTAATCATAAAATCAATTATCTAAACAAATACTACTTAAGAAGTTTAATCTTCCTATTAGAAATCTAATTATACTTTTTAATAGTTCTTTATAAAGCATTGTATATGTAACGGTCCATCTGCTATTAATATGCAAACATTCTATTATTTAATAGGGAGGAATCATCTTATGAACAAAGTACACTATAATGTATCCGGATTGCTAAATACACAGGTTAAAGCACAAGTAAAAAATGTATTAAACGATTTAGATGGCGTACTAAAGGTTAATGTCGATTTAGTAAATAGTGCAATAGATGTAGGTTATAATGATTCCACAGATGAAAGCGTAATTAAACAAGGTATCGAACATGTAGGATGTAAAATTGAATAAAGATCGTGTGCCCACCGGGCACGCGAGTAAAAGTAATAGCTGGCTCATAGCCAGCTATTACTTTATTAATAAACTGAAGTTCAATAATTGTAGTATTTTTATTTGATCTGAATCAAAACATATAAATCAGCCCCATAATATCCTTGTTCTGATGATTTATCCATATTCATGTTTTGTACTACTACTGTAATTTTTGCTAAATCATTTTCTTCTGTAAAGGTGGCTTCATCATATGAAATGGAACCTTCCTTGGTATTAAAATCTTCATACCGATTAAAAATCGCTTTTATATCAAAACTTAATATCTCTTTATTTTCTTTGTCTTTTAAAATGATAGTACTTTGATCTTGCATGATTGATTTTGTCAAAGTATAATCTTGATTTGATTTTTTAATATTACTAATAATCTCATTCATAACATTTTTATCGGACAAATAGATATTGGTGTATACTAATGAATCATAACCTGAAATATCAATAGGTGTATTCTGGGGCAAGTTTAGATAAACATATGATTTATCACCTTCAATAATATCATTCTGATAAAAACCAAAGGTCTCATAAAAATCAGCATAATAGTTAAAATCAGTCGGAAGCCATGGAACTTCGTCGGTATATTCCATCATACTTAAGTAATTTACTGATTTAATAATTTTCTGTTTTTCTTCATCTGAAATGGAATTACTTGGTTTTATTGTATTATCTTCCAACATATTGTTCTTCAAAAGAACCTCTTCCAGCAGATTTATCTGGTTGTTCCGACTGATTGAAAATGCATCGATCGGAGGCACGATCGATATAAGTGAAAATCCGATCAACAAACCTGCTATAATACCATTCTTTTTAACTGGTACAAAACTAAATACAAGACCGGCTACTGTAGCAAAAATGCCATATAAAATCACATAGTAACGAGAATAAGTAATACCCATATCTCCTGTTTTTATAATAGATGATACTGTTTGGATTAGTACAATTGGTACTAATACCTTAGGGAAAATCTCTCGAAACAGTAGAGCAAATTTGTTTTCAAGCCTACTAGCTAATATATAGATTAATATAACGGTAATAGAGTAGATAACAATCATAGGTTCTAATAAATTATTAGTCCAGAATCCATTTCCAATATTTATAATAATATATAGGATAAGAATAATTGTAAACACAAGAACCAATGGAACAATTATATATGATATCAGTATTTCCAAGTATTTTGGACAACTCGTTGCTTTACTTATAAGTTCTGTTTGAATACTAATTTTTTCTCGCTCCATATTGATATCCTGTTTCTTAGGATAAACAGGTGTATGAGATAAGAAAAACAATGGGGCAAACAGAACGAATACAACATTGGCAGTATGAGAATAGAATCTAGAATCTACTGTAAAAAGTAATTGATTGATAGCCGAAAGAATTATACTAACACCTAAGAATATGATACCCGAGAAAAATAATGTGATAAAGAAAGCTTTAAATACGGCCATAAAACTTTCATTAAAGCTTACTTTACTTCGAATAACCGGCATCCATATAAAGGCAATCAATAACGCAAATAGTACAACCGCTGTTCTTATACCAATCTCTAAACTTAGCCTTGGTACTGGTATAATTGTGAAATAGTATCCGATAGTTAGTAAGATAGCAACTCCCAATAAAAGCATACGTGCTAAGATTTTATTAAAATTACGTTCATATACTACCTGAACCACTCCACCTAATGTAGCACCAACTACAAATGCTAAAAAATATTTTAAATAATAAATATCTTCTGTATTGATATCCAATGTATTGATAACTACTGCCGCTAAAAGAAAAGTGGCTGTCAATGGAAAGCGGGAAACTGCACCCGTTAATCCTCGTAATCTATTCCGAAGCTTTTCTATGTTTTTCATTGTTTTCACCCTTTCTTATCAGATTGAATCATACAGACCGTTCCGCAGCTTGCAATATCTACTGTCTTAAACTCATAAAACCTCCATACTGATATTTTAAATCAATTAGGAGGTTTTATCTTGCATAGACAAGTCCAGATTCTTTATAAATTGTAGTTATATTTTTTCCGTTATTTTTAGAAATATACATTGCTTCGTCTGCGCATTTTGTCAGCTTCTCCGCACTCATTCCCGGATTCCATTCAGCTATACCAATACTTAAAGATGTATGTACTGGTTCTTTCTCGCCCTCCATATTCAATTCAAGCATGGATACTTTTTCTCGAATTCTTTCAACAATTGATGCAGCAATCTCATGTTTAATACCGGGGAGTATAATAATAAATTCATCTCCTCCGTAGCGAGAACATATATCTACACTTCTTATATTCGTCTGTATATTTTGTGCAACAAATTTTAGAACTTTGTCACCTACAATATGTCCATATTGATCATTAATTTCTTTAAAATTATCAACATCAATCATAATAAGGGATAATGGTTTTTGAACAAGTTGAGTATTAGTGATAACCCTATCTAGATGATTCTCGTGATATCGCTTACTATATAATCCAGTCAGATAATCTATATCTAAAGCTTCCGAACGCATATATAATAGCTTATTCACTGCTATGGAGGTTATCAATACCAAAAACAAGAAGCTTATTATAATGACATTTTTAATTCTATCTAAGATTTCCTGTATTATTGAGTTTGTTATGGATACATTTGTAATTTCTTTTCCTAATACATCTCTGATTACTTCTATTACATTATTAAATACTATATAATATGGTACTATTAAAATACCTGTTATAAGAAGAGTGACGATGATCGAGTAAATTATTCTGTTTTTTAATATCTTCAAACGTACACGTCCTTTTTATTGATTTCCAATTGCATTCATTGAGTTATTTTATATATAAGTTTCTATAATTAAAGTATAATAACCTAGTATTGTGTCAGTTCTGTGAAAACAATTAAAATAGTTAAAGTATTTTAAAACTCACCATACGTATTTTATTTTTTGGGTGTACCTCAAATATCATATCAATATCTATCATCTCACGTCTACCATAATTAGATACTATTATTTTCGCTTCGCCCATATTGTCTCTGTTATCCACATATCCGGTAATAGTTACCCAATGCCATGTAGATTCTTTAAGCTCTTTTGCACGGTGAAGTAATATTAATAATGCAATTGGTTGATTTGCATCAATATTTTTCTTGACAAATTTGAAAGTTTCTTCTATTGACTTAAACTTTTTAAGGATATTTGCTTCCATAGGTACGCCATGTTTCTTACTATACAGAATGAATTTTTTCGCAAATTTCTTTATATAGGGAAATCCTAATAGCCCCGGTTTCATATACGTGAACATCTCTTCCATGACATGTAAATATTCTTTTTGATTAAAATTAATGACATTCCCATCATAAATTTTAGCTATATTAGGATAATTAAATGCATAATATGCTGCTAAATTCGCACCGCTAGTACTACCGCAACCAGCACTACGCATCCAATTCTTTAGGAACCACTCCTGGTTACCGCCATATCCGCTAACTAAATTCTTATTGTAAATGACGGGAAAGTTCAATTCCTTTATTGCCATTTCAAATACTCCTTTTACTTACAACAATGTATTTTTTAACTAACAAAAAGTTTTCTCCTTAATTACTCTATAATCAGAAAGTTTACCCCGATATATAGATTTTAATCTTGGATTCAATCTTATATCGCTAGGTTTAACTAATGCACACTCTTTATTAAAGATCTTGATATCACTGCGTTCTAAAATATATGCTACGAACTGTGAGCAGAAATAACGTTGGCCCAATTGTATAGGAATATTAACTGCTGCTCCCAATAATCCAAGATAATTATAAGAATAGTCCTCTTTATTACATTTAAAAATTTCTATCTCTTTACGTAATTTTATGTACTGACTTTCTGTTATGTTAAGTTGATAAATATTACAGGTTGTTGCTGTATATTTTCCAAATATTCCATTTGTAATATCTTCCTCAACAAATCCAGCATTAAAAGGATTCCATATTCCTCGCCTTGCAAAGCTGTACATTTCTTCTAAATCTTCATCAAAAGCAATTGATGCATGAGCATAAGGCTCACTAGTATATAAATGGATAACTCTTGCCGGGTATGTTTGAGTCAGTGTAAGAACAATATATACTGTTTTATTTTTCTGCTCTTTATTTTTATTCTTTCTTCTATCAGCCGTTTTCTTATTTATACGCTTCATTTCTAGCTCCTATTACATATCCAAGCTTTGCTACGGATACGGCTTCTATTTTTCTTTTCAATACCGACAAATCATGTTTCCAATTATTTTACCACTATTTAAGCTTTGTTGTCAATTTATGATTATATATCATACATTAAGAGATGGTCTGCCATACAATTAGCAAAATCATTATTGTATGGCAGACCTTTTAAAAAAAGATATATTATTTAAATTTCTAAACTTGAGCAGAACTAGATTTTATTACTTCAGTAGAAATCGCATTATTATTTTGTGTATTTTCATTCTTTACATTGCTAACCGCTGCTTCAATTGCCTGTGCTGTTGTTGATGGTTCAGAGATGTGTTGTAACGAAACGCCTAACTTATCTAATGTGATAAATTTTAAAAGTGTATCCATTACAGTACTATTACCACCACTAGCATCATTTTGGTTACCAGATCCATTATTCATGTTAACAACTGTCTTCGGTACAATATCAACTTTGGAATTCTTAATGGCATCTGTTAACTTATCTGCAACTTCCTGGATAACTCGATATTCTGCGCCACCATAAGCCTTAACCTGTGCATCAATTGCCTGTGCTTTTGCCAAACCGACATTGATTTCTTTCGAAGCTTCCGCTTCACCTTCTAATCTTATTCTAGTTGAATTTGCTCGCGCAAGGGAAATAATCTGATTTGCTTCCTGCTCAGCCTTACTTGCAAGAGCCGCACCGCTATTTCCTTCCACTTCAATTTGAATTTTGGATTTGGTAAGTAAACTTTGTTGTTCTGCCGTGGCTTGCGCTTCACGCAAAGATTTTTCACTTTCAGCTGCTGACTGTTGCTTTTGGTAGGTAATCTTTTTCTCTTCTGCAATTTGTCTTTCACGTAATTGTGTTAATATATTTTCGATTTGCACATCATTTGCGGTTGTTTTTGGAGTACCTATGAGAACCTCTTCTAACTGCAAATTGTACTTTTGGAATTTTTCTCTCATTTCAGTTACTGCTCTTTCACGTATTTCACTACGTTCCTGAATCAGCTCGATTAAAGTCTTAGTTTGAGCAACATCTTTGAAATATGCACTCACCAATGGATCCAATGATTGATTAACAAGCATACTTATATCACCAAATCTTTGTATTACCCATGGTGCTTGCTTGTAATCTATATGCATAACAACCGATAATGGCAATGATGGTTCAAATGCATCTTTTGTAATAATATCAACTTCCGTTAGATTTTCATCATATTTATGCTCGCCTGTTTCAGTCTTATTCCATTTCAATATGATGTTAGTTGTAGGAACTAATACAACCTTTCCTGCATCCGTGTTAAAAGCATATTTTCCCGGCATTAAAGGTTTCTCAAGGACACCTTTACAGCCCGGCCCTACAAGTTCTCCATGTCTATATTCACTCCCTGTTGTATCTACACCTTCGTTTCCAAAAAATGAAACTACAACTCCGACAAAACCTATCGGTACAACTGTTTTCGGTCTGAATTCTATAGTTGCAAATAGTCTGTTAATATAATAAGTTCCATCTGTTAATACTTGAATCTGTTTACCTCTTCTGCCTCCAAGTTCCAAGAATTTTTCCGGATCTTGAAAACTGGAATGTCCTGAACCTACATCTCCGGCTATAATTTCTCCCTGCTCAAGAGATATTCCATCATGTACTGTAACGATTCCCATATTATCACTAGCTTCCACACCATTTCCCATAATAACTACGGGACTGAATGCAGACCGTGCGGACAAGGTTTGCTGCATGCTGACAAGTTCTGTGCGTTCTTGTTTAGCTCCACTGAAAATAGCCTTAATATCGCTTGGAGTTATTACGATAAACTGTGCCAAATTGATTGCATAAGTACCTTCTCTAATTATTCCTCTTTGTGGTCCTCTTTGTCCTCCATTTTGTAAAAATCCACGCACATTTTGGAAATTATTCGCCTCTGTGACAACCTTACCTAAAGTTTGAATCGGCGCCAATGGCATACCATCTCGTGCAAATATATAGGCAATCTGACCTTGAGGGATTGTAATGAGAGGATATCTATGTATTTTATACATTAATACGGATTTAAAATGAATACCACCACGTAACAGATCAGGTGAATATCCTGCTTCTCCGTTCAATGCAATAATAGAATCCTTTAATGAACCCTTCATACTCCACCATTTTTCAACTACTGCAACTTCGTCTGAATCAATAACACGAAGGCCTAATATTTGAAAAATAATCAAGTAAAGCAATAAAATAGTACCAACAATTATACCAATCAAAACATATGGAATCATATAGCCATCTCCTCTTCGATTTTTTATATGTATATGTTATTACATTAACAATCATACTCCTAATTTGACATAATAACAATGCGATCTATCATATAATTTTCTGGAAACTCTACTTTCCTTACCTTTATGTTAATCATTACTTCTATCTTTGATAAACCAGCCTATTCTACAGCTATTTAGTATAATTACTTCTGTAATCACTGTTATGGCAGATCCCGATACTACATAAAAAAAGCTTTTTCTTAATTTTATATCTTTATAATATTGCATAATACTTTCTCTTTCGCCAGCTGATTCTCTCATGATCTTCCATTTATTTATCCAAAAATCAAAATTAGACCATTTATTTGGAATCAATGATACCGGATAATAAATATGTAGATCCACCATTTTAACTAGTAATATACTTAATAGAAAGACAAATATACCACTGATCAGGAATAGCACCAAGGAACCTCTGAATGTATACACTTTACGAATACATTGATACATGATCCAAAGTGCAAAAAACCACGCTGGAAAAAGCACGATACGGTCAGCCATCTTCTGATACATATAACCATTTATATAAGCTGATGGACTACCTAAATCATGACTTAATACGAAACTTTCGGCCAGCGAAACTGCATTTTCATTATTTGTAAATTTAAGTTCCATACAGCTAAATTGAATATTATTTTTTTCTACTCCCATATCATTGGTTTGAATTAACATGGTACAATATTCTGTGATATCAATGATTCCTCTGATAACATATTCCTTATTATTGTATTTTATTGGCATTCCCACTGCATTTTCTGTATGAAATAAATCATAGGCAGTTTTACGATCAATCACACAACCAGTGTAATCTTCCTCAAAAATATATCCACCCCATAAGATACGTTCTGGATATACTCTAGACATATCTCCTGCTACTGTGATAATATCAACTTTTGAGTTTGTACTTAAGTATTGATTTTTCACCTCTACATGATCAGTTTTCTGCCATAGTGTTACTTCCGGCACATTGATTTCCTGGCTGCTTATCAAGGCATCCAATGTATCTTGAATCTTCTGTTCTGTCAGAATAGCATCATCATATCTTACACTAACACTTCCGTAGTAATCTGCAATATTTAGTTTATGGTAAATGGAAATTATCCAAACTGTGATACCGACTAACAGTGTTATAAGAATAAGAATCTTTTGAGGATAGCATCTATACTGTTGTTTCTTCACCATATCAATCATCCTCCTAGCTATTGTTTGATTCTTACCCTATCACTAGTATCTATGTACTTACTTCCTCCAGTAATTACGTTATCATCCTTGTACAAGGGACCGTCTACTGCAGCCATAACATTATCTTTCTCCAAAACATCAACATCGATACGGAATGCTATCAGCTCTGTACCAAGGATTCCTTCTTGTTCTCTAGTTACTAATACATAATATCCGGTGTTATCTTCTCTAAGGGCTTGCATTGGAAGGCACAAATTAAATCTATCCGATTTATTATTCACTTTAAAAGAAGCACTTTCTCCAATCAAGTAGTCTCCCTTGGGTAATATTGCAGAAAGTTCTGTTTTTCCACTTTCGTTAATTGATACAGCTTTTACTTCTGCTTTCATTCCGTCATTCTCGCCAGCCATGGTTATCACTATTTCATTTCCAACTTTTACGTAATTAGCACTTTCTTTATCAAATTCAGCTGTAAATAAATACTCACCAAGTCCTATATTAATTAATTCTTCACCTGTGGTAGTCTTTCCAGCTTCAATACCAATAGAAGTAATTGTTCCACTATAAGATGCTTTTACTTCACCAGAAGAATTTAGAAACCCATTAATGAAACCTAACTCTTTTTCTTTCACTTCTAAATCCAACTGATAGTTTTCCACCGTTAAATTGGTATTTTGGGCATCTGTATGTAGAGACTCTGATGTAGCAGAATCGGTTTTCTTGTCTTCTTCATATTTTAATACATTGGAGTCAACTGTCTGTTTCGTTGTTCTAACTGCTTCTTCTGCGGTTTCCACAGACTGCTTTTTTGTTTCAAGAGCTTCTTCATAGTCAAAAGTACCATCCTCCATGCTTTTTATAGTATCCTTAATTATATTTAGCTTTTCCTGCAAATCCCTCAAATCTATTTCATTTTGTTCTCTTAATATCTCATAGTCTTCTTCTGCTCTTGTAAGAGCTATATTTTTCGATGCTATATCATTCTCAATTGTTTTATAAGTATCTCCCATAAGAAAATGATAAAGATTATCCCAGTAAGTAGTGGTATCTCCTGTTCCTTCAACTGATATCTGATAAGCATTTATGTATTCTAAAAGTTTGGAATCTTTCGTCTTCATTTTATAATAATCCCTGTCCGAATCCTCGGCAGTCCTTTTTAAGAGTTTGATTGTAGTTTCATACTCTGATTGATAGTTTGTATATTTACTTTTTGCTGCTTCATACTCTGCTGTCAACGCCTTAATATTTGCTTCCGAATTCACCTTTTCATCCGTACTTGATAATGCAGCTTCTAATGCATAATACGCCGTGCTCATCGTATAGTTGTATTCTGCAAGAACAGCCTTTCCTTTTCCCTCCCCCTCTTTCAGATCATCATTTGCTCTTGTTACCTTAAGCTCTGCAGCCGTCAGATCAATTTGATGTTCCTTATAAGCGCTGGAACTTCCGTAATAAGTTTCATAAATTGCTTCTTTTGCATTATAAATAGCAGCGGCATTCTTACTAATTACTGCCGCTCTTAATGCTTCTATTGTTTCTTTGATTCGATTAACTAAATCACTTGCCTGAGCTAGTGCTGTTTTAGCATCATCTACCGCTCTAAGGGAATTGGAAAGTTCTTTCTTTTTAACCGATACGTTGGACTCATACTTCTTTACCGCTTCAGTATATTCTTCCTGCTTATTCTTAAGTAATTCTTCTTCTGTCTTTGTTTTATATTCTTTGTATTCCGCTTTCGCTTTTTTTAAATCTAAATATGCTTTCTCTAAATTATCCCTTGACTGTTTAAGAGATAATGCGGAAGCATCTGTTGTCGAATTCGATGATGATTTTCCACTTAACTTAGCTTGTTCTATCTGAATCTTAAGTTTTTTAATTTCTATTTCGATGGTATCATACTTATCTTGTAATTCCTTAGTATTATACGCAAAAAGAATATCTCCTTCTTGTATCTTTTCACCTGGTGAGACCATCACTTTATCAATACGATAGCCGGATAGTACATTAATATATGCTTCTTCAGCGGATTTAATAGTCCCATCTCCAGTTACAGAATAATTCAGATTTCCCGTTTGCGGATTTGTTACCGTGGCCTGTGCTACAGTAATGGAATCTAGCGCTCTCGATAATATGCTAAATATAAGAATCACCACAAAAAACAGAATAAGCATTTTCCCTGCAACTTTTGATAGAGAATGTTCCCTTTTTATCTTATTCTCCGGTAATGTTTTTTCATACTCTTTCCTGAAAAATAGTTTCAATTTTTGCTTTATTTTTATCATATAAGACCTCCCATTTTCTTTTCGAATCCTATTCCTTTAATCCTGAAGCCATAATTCCTTGTTCTAAATATTTTTGACCATAAAGAAACAATAATAATGCAGGAAGCAGCATTATTACCGAAGCTACCAAGGATATTCCAGCCTTCTCAATTGATATGTTAGGAAGATATAAGGATAAAGGCCATAAATTTTTTGATTTCAAAAAGTTAAGCGGTTGTTCTATGGTATTCCAAAGTTCCAAAAACTCAAGTATTAATGCAGAAATAATTCCTGAGCTTCCCATAGGAATCCCAATGCTATAAAATATTCTCCACTCATTTGCACCATCGATTTTTGCAGCTTCAATTAATGACATTGGAATCGATTTAAAAAATTTAACCATAATAAATACTGGAAATGTAGAAAATACTGCCGGCAAAATAATAGCTAGATGACTATCTAACAATCGAAATTGGTCCAATACCAGATAAGTAGATACCATTGTTACTTGAAAGGGCATAATCATTAAGGTCATATATAGGGTAAATAATACTTTCTTTCCTTTAAAATTGAATCGCGCAAAGCCCCATGCTGCTGGAACTGCAATTAAAAATTGTCCGAAAAGTGCTGGGAACACCTGTCTGCAAGAATTCCAAAACATTACAAAAAATTTTGGAGTATCTAGCAATAATTCCACATATGAGCGTAATGTTGGATATGTCGGTAGTAACGGCCAATATACCTTGCCATTCGTTTCTGTTAATACAGGTGAAAAACTTTCTATAATCTCTGCTGAACCCATAAAGGAGCCGGTTATGATAAACCATAGCGGAAGAACTACAAGTAGTGACAAAACTGTAAGTATTGTTATGTTCAATTTTGCTACCACATTTAGTACAATTTTTTTCATTCTTCGTCACCTACCCTTTTATCCATAAACTGTAATAGTATAATAATAACTAATATAACAATTGCCACCATAACAGCCCCAGCACATATTTTTTGAATGTCTAAGGTTACAAACCAATTATTGAATAAATGTTGAAGCATATAGATATTCTCTGATTTTGGATAAGCTCCTGATATTAGATATGCTTCTCGGAATACCTTAAATGTATTTAGTATAGACAACACGGATATAATAAAGGCGGCTGGTAAAAGACTTGGCAAGGTAATATACCAAAACTTTTTCCATGAATTTGCGCCATCTACTCCAGCCGCTTCATATAAAGAAACAGAAATTCCATTTAGCCCTGCTAACCATAATACCATATCATATCCCACGTTTTTCCATATGTAGCTAAATACCAATACACCAAATGCCTTCGTACTCATCCAGTCATAACCTTCTGCTCCAAACTTAGCAAAGATTCCATTCAATAGGCCATTTTGATGAAAAACTACCTTCCATAAAAATACTACTGAGGAAACCGGTATGGCCATAGGAATTAAAAATGCTGCCTTAAACAAATCATTGAATTTTTTTACATTGAAAATCAGCATCGATAAAAGTAGTGACAAAATCAATAAAAGTGGCACACAAATAATAATGAACTTTGCCGTATTCTTTGCAGCCAATTGGAACGCTTGATTAGAAATAACCGTGTTGTAGTTATCGATACCAACATATTTTCCACTCATTGCTTCAAAAAAAGATCTCTTTATTGCATCTGCAAAAGGTACTAATACAAAGAATGTTACCCCAAGTAAACTTGGGGCTATAAATAACAATGCTTTCCTTGATTCTTTCATCAACCTCACTCCCAATCAAAACGGGTGTCAAAAACAACTTGTTATTTTATCGCAATGAGGATTGGCCCTTTTAATCATTGGATAAATCATAAGAAATTATTTGATGACACCCTTATTTTCTTAATTAATTATTCTGCCAAATATGTTTTAGTATTATTTGATATATTTGTAGCGGCCTGTTCTGTCGTTATATCTCCCCTTAAACACTTTTCAGCCTCATCCAAAATCATATCAATTAATATGGTATCATTCACGATTGGTGTTGATAATGAATATAGTTTATCAAATAATACCATTCTATCATTCTTATCTGGGTAACTTGTATAGAGAATATAATCAGAATTAGGTGAGCCGATTGATCCTTGCATTTCATTGTCCTTTTGACTCCATTCATCTAATGCTGCTTTATTTATTGGAAATCCATCTCCCAACTCTATTTTTTGTATTTCATCAGAAAAAAGTAGTTCAACAAACTCTTTTGCTAACTCTTTTTGACTTCCAGCACTATTAATTCCTATTGATATCATTTCTCTGTACATATTATTAAAGGTCTTATAATCTCCATCCAATTGCTTTACTACAGCCAATGGACCTGACATATCCCAAACACTTCCGATCTCTTCCATAT
Organism: uncultured Lachnospiraceae bacterium; assembly: GCA_963517115.1. Lineage (GTDB taxonomy): Bacteria > Bacillota > Clostridia > Lachnospirales > Lachnospiraceae > Anaerocolumna. The sequence goes on from CAUQEW010000001.1 coordinate 74,476, forward strand.
TTGTTTTTACCAATTCCTGACCAACATCAACTACTGACTCTACCCAATAACCAACTGTTCTAGTTACTAGTCCACCTCTCCCTGCATTCATTGAACCTAATTCTGCGTCATCCGAAGCATCAATATTTGTAGCAATTTTCTTCACATTACCTAAATATTCTATTAGTAAGTCTTTATCAATTTCTTTGTTCTCATTGAAAAGATTACTATAATTCATTAATAAAAACCATTCAGCCAATGCCCTATAATTACTCTGATTAAGAAGTGGTAACTCATTATGATTCTGTGCATAATCTGCAAGTTGTTCTAAAGAAGCCGAAGCACTCACTGCATCCGTATGACCATAGATAATAGGCATTTTCACTCGAATAGGCATAGCATATACTTTACCATCTTTTATGTAGTTATTTGCTATATTGCTTAACAGTTTCTCTGATTCAACTAATGGTATGAATATGCTTCCCATATCCTCAAGAACACCCTTTTCAATATAAGAATCTACTGGAAGTCCATCAAGTACAAGAATATCCGCACCCTTCTTTGCAAGCAGCTCTGTATTTAGGTTTCGAATAAAATCTGCTGTTGTAGCAGCTCCCTCCTCAGCATTCGCAACTCGGAAGGTAACACGTACATCCGTGTTACGTTTTTGGTAAGCAACAATAGCTTGGCGAATGGTATTACTGTCTACTAAAGAATAAATGGTAAGTTCTTTCGTTGGAGTTGACGCTACATCTTTTTCATATACATAACGTAATAGAGATGTAGTATCATTATTACGCATTATTACATAATAATCCTCTTGTGCTCCCAAGATAAGATTCAAAAATGCATAGGTAGGGGAACTTATACTATTTAAATTTCCATCTATTATTGTCTCCCAGATGGAACCGCCGTCCTGTTTCTTATGAATCCCCGCTGAGTCACAAAGGTATACTTCACCATTTACGATTTCAATGATACTTGCCTCAGAAATCTCTGTATCAAATGTTATTGATGCTTCTTGCTGATTTGTTTCAAGATTATATACCAGAAGTTCACTTCGGTCTTCATTGGGATAATATAGCACATTGCCATCGACATCCATTTTTCTGCTTTTCCCACTATCAAACTCATTTATCAAGGTTTGCCCATCCGACGAATAAACTTCAATCTCACCTTGATAATACATAGCAGCTACCATACCATTTTTCAATACTTCTACCGCACTTGGGCTGCTTGGAATATCCCAATCTTTATAATTTTCATCGAATTTCGGAATAGATATCATCTCATATTCTCCATTTTCTGAAAGTTTATAAAGTACAGTATGATATTCTTCATTGAAGCATCTTAAGTACTGTTTACCGTCTTCTCCGTAGAATACACTCTCAAGACCCGCTATTTTATCAGTCAAAATCGTATTATTTAACTTCTCAGCCTTATCCTCTGTCCATACTCCATCCTTTAACACGAATCTTGAGTAGCTATTGGTATCATTCCCGGTATCAGTTATAATTGCATATAATTCTAAGTTTCCTTCCGGATTATTTATTAGACACAAATAATTATCTGCTGTTATATTATCTGGATATTCAAAATCTTGTTCTATATAACGTCCCATTGGAACTTCAACGTTTACTGTTTCTTTACTATCATTATCATTCCCACTACTGCATCCTGATAGGATACTCACGAATAAACAAACCGTTAATACCAACGATATTATTTTTTTAAATTGAAATACTTTCATTTTTATACCCCACTCTTCCATTATTTGTTCCTCTCATTTAGTTTAACAGACAAATCTCTAAAATACCTTTAAAAACAAATCTAATCTCAGATTAACCCCCCTATCTTTATTTTGCATATTATACCAAAGCATTCTCTAAAACATCTTTAAGAATATAATTAATTTTTAGAGATTTTTTAGAGATTATATAGAGAGCACTATGAAATAATGGTATAATCATGTTATTGTATTTATAAAATTGGTTAGGGTGTCATAAGTCCTTCATAACTGAAATCATGAATAGCGATGCATATATATTTATTTTGTCGTAGACCGGCTGACAAGGCTGTTTATGTCTGACTAGAGACTCAGTGAAAAACAGAGCTATTGCGATGTTTTTCATATCTTTGAGGCTCTACAAAGGACATGCCGCAGTGAAGACACGGAAGCTAAAGCATCCGCGGTAGACAAAATGAATATATAAGCAGCGATATTCATTACACAGCCTAAATTGGGCTTTTGACAACCTAACCAAAATTACAAACTAATAAATTATTGGTTTAACTTGGAGGAATTATTTATGAAAATATTATTAATCGAAGATGACAAAGATCTTTGTGAGGCATTATACTTCAAACTCACAGAAGAAAGTTATATTGTAGATATATGCTCTAGCGGAAATGATGCTATTTATTATGGAAATACCATGTCTTATGATATTATTATTTTAGATAGGATGCTTCCTTTCATTGATGGCTTAACAATATTACAGACTTTGCGTCGAAACAATATCACTACTCCTATTATTATGGTCACAGCAATGAATGGTATTAATGATCGAATTGATGGATTAGATGCCGGTGCAGACGATTATCTTGTTAAACCCTTTGATGTTTACGAACTACTAGCCAGAATTCGTGCTTTATCTAGACGTCCTAGAGCAATAGAGAGTAATTCGGTTTTAAAATTTTCGAATTTATCTTTGGATACGAATAAGCATCTGTTAATTACTGATTCAAAAACTGTTTCTTTATCAAACAAAGAATGTTATCTAATGGAATTTTTCATTCGAAATCGTGGTCAGATTCTTACAAGAGAACAGATTCTTACAAGAGTATGGGGAGTAGATTCTTTTGTAGAAGATGGTAACTTAGATAATTATATTTATTTTGCTAGAAGAAGACTGAAAGCCGCAAACTGTAATGCAAGGATTAAAACAATTCATTCGGTCGGCTATCAACTAGAAGAAGCTAGTTTTACATAAAGATTGTTACTATTGATTGGAGGAAAGAAATGTTTCAGTTACTGAAGGAGAAATTAATTTTACTATATACGTTGTCAACAGGTCTTATTCTGATTACGGTAGTGATAATCATCTTAATCTTTACAGAAAGACAGTTCGAATCGAAAAAAATTAAATCTTTTCAAGATAATATCAGTACCATAGTAACTAAACTTCAATTTGAGAATTCCATAAGTTATACTTGGCTTTCTGAGATGGAAGCGAAAAACCACTTATTAATACATATTGAAGATAACGGCAATAGCCTTACCTTTCCAGGAGCTATTACGACTCCCACAGACAGAGAACTTTTGTTTACTCAGCTAAATACTCTTGCTTTAAAGGAATCCATTGATATTAGCATTTATCCAATTTTTTTTAACGAAGTCAGAAGTAGTATATTTACCATAGAAGGCTCAAAAAAAGATGTCTACTATGGTCATACTGTCATTATCCCTACTTCTTTCGGCTGGAAAAGTCTCTCTATACTAAAATACTTGCCAGGCAATAATGCTTCAATCAGAAATCAGCGAATCATTTTTTTATCATTAGGCTTTTTAGGAATAATTGCTTTATATATTGTGAGTTTAAACCTCGTAACAAAATTGTTAAAACCAATTGAAGAAAACAATGAGAAACAAACCAGGTTCATAGCGTCTGCCTCTCATGAATTACGTTCTCCCTTATCTGTAATATGTGCCAATAATTCTGCAATCCCTTCGACTTCTTTAGATGCACAAAAATTTATTACCGGAATAGATCAAGAATGTAAACGTATGGCAAGATTATTAGACGATATGCTTCTGCTAGCATCAACGGATGCTAAAACCTGGTCAGTAAAAAAGGAACAAGTAGAAGCAGACACTCTATTGATTGAAACTTATGAGTCCTTCCTCCCCCTATGCAAACAGAAAGGACATCAACTTTTATTGGAGATACCCGAATATGAACTTCCAATTATCTATGGAGATAAAGAACGTCTGCAACAAGTACTTTCCATTCTACTAGATAACGCTTTATCTTATACTCCAATTCATAAGGACATTATTCTTCGAGGATATCTTACCAATAACCATCTCTATCTTGAGGTTGCTGACCAAGGTATCGGTATTGCAGATGAATATAAGAAATTAATATTTGATCGCTTTTATAAAGTGGATCAGTCAAGAAATGATAAACAACATTTTGGACTTGGCCTTAGTATTGCCAAAGAGTTAATTGGATTACAGGGTGGTAAAATATCGATTCGTGATACTATGGGAGGAGGATCTACCTTTGTAATCCGTTTCTAATGAAATTAATTATAAAAACCGGCCAAGGCAAATTGCAGCTCTGACCGGCTTTTATTATCTTATATCGTTATATATTGGGTTAGGGTGTCAAAGAATATCCTCGTTCCTATACAGTATTATCTTTTTCTAGTTTTACTCTTAAGTATCATAATTAATATCCCACCAAGCAATACAACAGTAACAACAACATAAACCATTTTATTTATGGGTGATGTTGTATCTGTATCAACAGTAGTATCTGAGACCACAGTTGACTCTGCTATTTTACTTGCATCTTCGTTAGCAGTTGTATCTGTATCTGCCGCCACTGTGGTCTCTGCAATCTCGCTAGTATATGCATCAGCAGTAGTTTCTAACTCAGCAGTTGTTTCTGGAACATCGGAAGTATCAGCAATCGCTGCAGTCTCAGCCTTCTCGTCACTAAGTATTTGTGTCTCCATGATTTCTGATTGAATTCCTTCTACAATCTTAACATTATCCTTGCCCAAGGCTTCATAAAGATAATCTGCATTTTTTTGGTTAAATGGGGTAATTCCTACCTCTACATAGTCATCTACTACCCCGGTGTTAGTCACCGTGAAACCCATGTCTTCAATGTCCTTCTTATGTTCTTCGAATATATATTGATCTATCTCCCTTTGTTTTTGATTCAGACTATCATCGCTACTTGTTATTTGTATTTTCATTTCTCCAGTTTCACCTCCACCAGATTCCGCAAATGCTACTCCTGTTGATAATACACTTAAACATAGTCCTAACACTAAAGCCTTTATTAATTTTAATTTTTTCATATTAATCATCCTCTACTTTCAATTATCATAATTTTAATTATTATAATATAGTTACATAGCTAAATAGTATTGTTGTAAGGCAATCTCCTTTCTTAATATGTCTTCAAAGATTAGACGAGAGGAATTATAATATGGTTCCTTTTATATGTAATAAGAGCATCCAATTCCGTTGATTCACTGTGTTGGATGCTCTTGACTTTAATTCAACGCTGCCTTAAATGCGGTATAAATCTCATTATGTAACTCTGCTGCTTCTGTGCTTACATCCTGTATAAATTCTCCATCCGGTATATCTTCTGAAGAGATTACTAAGCTCTTTTGGAACTCTTCTGGTAAGAACTCATAAGAAGCTTTGTTTGGACACAAATAATAGGTTTGTGAAGCAATTTGTGCACCAACTTCTCCTCCAAGTACATAATTTAAGAAAGCATGTGCATTATCACTATTTGGTGCTTTTGAAGGGATAAATAATGCATCAACGCCAAAACCTAAACCTTCCTTCGGATAAACAACTTTAAGATTAGGATTTGCTTGTAAAGCTAATGCAACTTGAGAAGTGAAAAGGAACGCTACACTTATTTCACCACTTATTAAGTAATCCTGCGTTTGGTCTTGACTTAAAATACGTATGTTATCTGTCAGATTTAATAGTTTATCCCCGGCTTCTTTAATTACGTCTAAATCTTCTGTGTTAAAGGATTGACCAAGTGTTTTTAGGGCAATTCCATTAATAACTCTTTCTGTATCCATGATACCCACACTATCTTTTAGCGATTCATCCCACAAAGATTCATAACCTGTTATATCGATACTGACTTCATCTGGATTATATACAATTAGCGGTATTCCCGGTGCATATGGTACCGTATATTTGTTTTCTGCATCATAGAAAAAGTTTTGGTAGATTGGATCAATATTGCCAAAGTTCTCAATTTGGGATTTATCAAGTTCAGCAACCAGACCTTCATCACTTGCGATCTTGATGATATAATCAGATGCTAGAACAATATCGTACTCTCCACCCTTAGAGTTCTCTAATTTTGCTAACATTTCTTCATTTGTTTCAAAGTTAGCATAATTAACTTTAATACCGGATTCCTTCTCAAATCCTTCAATTACATCAGCAGGTATATATTCTGCCCATGTATAGATGTTAAGTTCCTTTTTCTCACTGTTAGAACATCCCGAAAACATTGACATAACAAGTATCAAGACAAGTAACATAGCAAGCACTCTTTTTAATTTCATAAATTATTCCTCCCTTTTACAATCATAAATCAAAGATTTACTAATTAAATATAAATTTATCTATAGATAAAGCACCATTAAACTGTACTATCTACCAAATGTAATGTATCAAGATGTTACTATTCAGCCTTACGGCTTCATAGCAACAATTTATGCACAGAAATGATGCTTTGCATCATTTCGCACATGAAAAACTCGGGTTTTGTGTGACCTTTACTCACACAAAACACCTCGCGGCATCTATGGCTGAACTGTAACATCAAGATATCTTCTTCCTACGACTTATCGCATTAGACAACACCACTAAGAAAAATGTAAATACCAGCATAATCGTACAAAGGGCATTTATTTTTGGTGTAATTCCTGTTTTTAGCTGAGTGTAAATCTTGATTGGCAACGTATTTGTCTTAGCGCCAGTTACAAAGATACTAATTACAACATCATCTAAGGACATTGCAAAGGACAACAACATTCCAGAAACAATAGCCGGTGAGATTAGAGGTAACGTAATATCAAAAAATACTTGTATTTCTGATGCACCTAAATCTCTTGCCGCTTCGCTATACGATTTATCAATACCAACAAGTCGAGCCTTAACAATCATAAATACATAGGGAATACAGAAGGTGGTATGTGCAATAACAAGTGTAACCATTCCAAATGGAAGACCTAGTAACGAGAAGAATGCCATAAATACCATACCTAGTATAATCTCAGGTATCATAATTGGAAGGGTTGAGACATATTCAATCATTCCTTTGCTTTTGTAATTCACTCTTGCCATACCAACAGCACCTATCGTTCCAATGACCCCAGCAGACATGCAGCTTAATACTCCAATAACAATGCTGTTCTTAAGTGCTTCGATTAAATCACTGTCTCGGAATAAATCTTTATACCAAGAAAGTGTTATTCCTCCCCAGATTGTCGTCTGCTTCGATACATTAAAAGAATATATAATAACAATAACGATTGGAAGATACATTATTAATACCAATATAGCTAAATAAATATTTGGAAGTTTGGTTTTATTTTTCATAGGATACCCTCCAAATCTTTTACATGTGTAATTTTTCTATACAGCCAAATGAGTAAGGATGTTAATAGCATTAAGATTACTGATAACGCTGCTGCAAATGGCCAATCTCTGGTGGTAAATAATTGATCCCTTATTAAATTACCTACTAACATAATCTTCCCGCCACCTAGAATGTCTGCGATGAAAAACAAACCCATGGATGGTATAAATACTAATATGACGCCAGAAAGTATACCAGGCAATGTCATTTTTACAGTAATGGTTAAAAATGCCTGTAGTTTAGATGCTCCAAGGTCTCTAGCTGCTTCAATAATTGACCAATCCATCTTTTCAACACTGGAATATACCGCTAATATCATAAATGGTAATAAAGAATATACCATTCCAACTAAAACAGCTGAATAAGAATATAACAATTTCAACGGACTGCTGGTAAGACCGGTGCCCATAAGTAATTTATCCAATAACCCATTACTTCGAAATATTATAATCCAGCCATACATTCGAATCAATGCGTTCGTCCAAAAAGGTACCACAACGATTAACATCATAATCTTCTTCCACTTATTTGATAACTTTGCCATAAAATATCCAAAGGGATAACCAACTAATAGTGTGATTATGGTAGTGGTGAAAGCAAGTTTCAAAGATTCTACGAATGTAGTAAAATAAACAGGTTTTAAAATTTTTAAATAACTTGAGAAAGAAAGTTCTCCAACAACACCCCATACTTCTGCCCTTTTCATAAAACTAAGTGCAATCATATAAATCAGTGGCCCGGCAACAAATATAATCGTAAATATATATAAAGGTGCAACCGTCATCCACAATTTGCTTTTCTTTTTCTTACTATGTATCATATTATCCATGGTCACCCCTCCAAATCTACAATTACTGCATTTTTAGGGTCCCAATTAATTACATTAGTACTTCCTATTAATAGATCTGAATCAATGCCATGACGACTTACGATTATTTCAGTTCCATCTTCTAGCTCCAGGTTTATTCTTAACATCCCACCTGCAAAGGATTTCTCTTTAATTACTGCTCTTAATCCTTTTATTTCGATTGGATTTTGGTCATTAGAATTCAATGCATCGTGACAAAGTTCAATATTTTCACTTCTTACAGCTATGGTAACTTTTTGTCCTGGCACTAATGTGTGTGATTCTTCAAAGACCTCTGCCACCCCACCCATTATATTAATGGTAGCTATCGAATTGATAAACGAAGTTACTGTTCCAACGACAATGTTTGCTGTTCCTACAAACCTGGCAACATAACTGGTTTTAGGATGATCATAAACTTCTGATGGAGTTCCAATTTGTTCAAATGTTCCTTCCTTCATTACAACTATGCGATCAGACATATTAATTGCTTCTTCTTGATCATGAGTGATATAGATAAAGGTTATTCCCAGTTTCTTTTGAAGACGTTTTAATTCCACCTGCATCTGCCTTCTTAGTTGTAGATCTAATGCGCCAAGTGGCTCATCTAATAATAAAATTTTGGGATTATTTACAATAGCTCTTGCTATGGCAACACGTTGCTTTTGCCCACCACTTAATTCAGAGGGCATACGGTTTTCCAGTCCCTGTAATTGAACAAGTTCCAAAGCTTCCTTAACTTTCTTCTTAATCTCTTTTTTATCTGTTTTACGAATTTTTAGACTATAACCAATATTTGTCTCAACATCCATGTGTGGAAATAGCGCATAGTTTTGAAATACTGTATTTACATCTCTTTTATTCGGCTCAAGATCGGTTACATTTACCCCATTTAAAATCACTGATCCCTGATCTGGACTTTCTAATCCTGCGATAATACGAAGAGTTGTTGTTTTCCCACAACCGGAAGATCCAAGTAGTGTAATAAACTCTCCTTTTTGAATGGATAAATTAATGCCTTCTAATACCTTGGTTTCACCAAAACTTTTTTCTATTTGATGTAATTCTAATACAGTATCACTCATCTTATTTCCTCACTTTGTAAATAGTTTTCTAATCTTGCAACCATAATTTTATGTATTTGATAATCACCTATATATTCCATTTTTTCCTTAGAGTATAGTATTATTTATTTGGAAAGTCAATAGATTTTCATATAAACTTATAATTATTATATGTATAGTATGAATTAAAAATATTAAACAATTCCTTATCATAGGCTCATTATTAGAATGTCGTAATCTTTTGTATTCATAATTATATTTCTTTTACATTCATTTATTTAATTTTTTACATTTTTCTTTTAATTTGATGCAATCGTTTAGATGAACTATCTGGTGACGTGTAATAGGCATTAGAAATATTCCTGCTACCGTTTTTTTACCCCAAAAATCCAGCAGCCAGATTGAGTCCTTATGTTTAATTACTCCTCCTTCCTCTAATATTCGATTTATACTTACTTTTTCTATTGTGCGTTTCATATCTTCCTGTTGCAAATTTACTATAATTTCTTTTGTTCTTTTACCAACAGCATTTCGATATTCGCGAAGCTCTTCTATTATAATTTTATCACTGAACTCAATAATTTCCTCATCATTCATCGCATTAGCTGTATCTTTAACAGTTGTATTTAATCTATTCAACCAGTGTTCATCTAATACTTGTTTATTATTATCAATCAGAATATTCGCAGTTAAATCTTCAATTCGAGTGATATGCCAAATATCCCAAGCCACGGTTACATCTTTAATCGTTGGCATAGTACGAAATGTTTTATCATCTAAGTTTCTCCATACCTCATCCATATATGTTTCCGCATGTGTATGGTATACGCTAGAATCATGTAATAAGGAATGCATACTTGAGAGAAGTTGTAGCATTTCGCTAAACTTATCCTTTTTTAATATAATCTCTTTTAAATAAGCCTGTTTTGGATTCCACTCCGTCGCAACTTGAAACATATTTAATTCTCCTCTATCATGAAATTTTCTGATTTAAAGCTACTATAATATCTTCCTGAATTTGCAGTAAATTTTATTACACAATAGTCAGGATCCGTGACTCCTTTTGAATAATACGTCGTGTCACCTTCTTGCCATATCATTTCTTTACTTTCAGTATCTTCAAGTACTTCTACTGTTCCCCTTAGCATAACTCCTCTAAAAAATCGCCTGTCACAAAAATAGACACAAGCCTTTGGGTTTTCTTTATATTGACTAATACGCATTGATGAAGTGTTGGTGGTAAAATATATGTGTTTCAACCCTTCTCTCTTTCGTGGAGGCAACATCGCTTTTGTGTTTGGAAAACCCTCGCTGTCAACTGAGCTAATAAAAGCAACACCTTGCTTATCAATTATATTTCCTATTGTTTGTTCTACATTTCTCATTCTTAACCCTCCCAAAATTATATAGTATGATAACATGTAACACTCTGCATCTTACTATTATCCAAATACTTACATCCTCTTTTTTATAATATATACCATATATATGTAATTATTGCAAGGAAAACCGAACATACTTTCTGAATATTCTTTGGATTTTTAATAAAGCAAATAAAGTGTTTGTATTCCAATTTCAGGTATAAAAAATACACTATTTCAGCGTGATGTGGCGATAAAATAGTGTAACATTACATGGTGAAGTTAAGCTTATAGCTGTATTTTTACTAATTTTGAAGTCGCTTTAAGTAATCAGGTATTTCAAAACTACTAAAATAATTTTTCAATACATATAAATCAAGTTCAATCCCATCATTACTTATTAAGATTTCTTTAAAACGAAATTCCCCATAGTTTTCAGACATTGCCAACCCACCGTCTAATCCTGAATGATGTAAAATACTTCACCATTGGAAACATTTCGAGTTAAATATGGAAATATTATACATTGGATCTTAATTATAATCAACACCATAACATAATAAAGCCAAATTCTGTTTACAAGAAGAATTGAAAATGGTAAAATCAATAAAAATGCACTATCCTCTGGCAAATTAATTATCGCAGCAGTTTAGTGTTATTAATTTATTAACATTAGGAGGATTATTATGACAAAAACTGCATTACTTATTATTGATGTCCAAGTAGCTATGTATTCTTACGATAATTTATACCTGTACGAAGGTGAAAAAGTATTGAATAATATAAAATTAATATTAGAACAAGCCCGGTCCTCTCTCACACCTGCTATTTTCATTCAACACACCTCAAATGAAGAATATGAAAAAGGATCTGATACCTGGCAGATATGTCCAGAAATAGCTCCTATAACAGGAGAACCTATCGTTGAAAAACCAACTTGGGATGCATTTCATAAAACAAATCTTGAAGAAGTTTTACATAATCTAGATATCGAAAATCTAATCATTGTTGGTATGCAATCTGAATTTTGTCTTGATACAACTTGCCGAAGAGCTTTTTCTTTAGGATATAAAAATATCTTGGTGCAAGATGCTCATACCACCTTTGATAGTGCAATATTAAGCGGTGAACAAATAGTAGCACATCATAATAGTGTTCTTGGTGGTAGATTTGTTAAGCTTAGCACAACTAAAAAAGTACTAGAATTATTGTCCTCTTACTAAACAAGTTTCCGAATAAATCTTATTAAATTAGGTTATTTAAAATTTTCAACAAACCATTCAATAAGTTTTCCCGCTACACTGGATTTCCCCGGCGTTTCTGGAAGATTATCAGCACTATAAAAGCCTGCGTCTTCGATTTCCACTCCGTCCGGTATCACTTCGCCGCTCTCATATTCAGCCGTAAGCGCAAGCATCAGTGAATCCGGGAAAGGCCACGGTTGGCTTCCAAAATAGTTAATGTTTTTTATCTTGATTCCAACTTCTTCAAAAACCTCTCTTTCAGCGCAATCTTCTATTGATTCACCCGGCTCCATAAAGCCAGCGATTACACTGTAAAGCCTTCCTTTGAAATTTTTGTTATGGGCAAGTAAAATCCTATCCTCTTTTATTATTGCGATAATAATGGCAGGCGAAATTCTGGGATAAATAATATTTCCGCAGGAAGGACATCTTCTGGCCCGTTCCAGAGTATCCTTTTGAGTGATGTTGCCGCAAACGCCACAGTATTTATTTCGTTTGTTCCAACCCACTATATGAATTGCCCTTGAAGTAAGCAGACTTAAATTTGCATCGACAATGTCAAAAATTGTACGAAGGCTTTTAAAAGCCATCCCTTCAGGAATAACTAAGTTTGTACTATACGGCAGACAAAAGCAATAGCAGTCGTCTATAGTACCAAGATAATCCATGTCTTCGTTGTTTAATAAATCATTGTTGAAATCATTTAAACTAGGAAAAGCAATTTTTTCTTCTTCAAATTTTACAAGTAACTTATCCGAATCAGCCACAAATATAATTGAAGATTTTATATCGCCCTCAGAGCAATTCAGCCCCGGAATATATCTCTCATAAATACTGTTAAATTTCATAATAAACTCATTACCTTTCTTTTGTAAAACATACTTTATTTACACTAATTTTTAAGCTCAATTTTTAACAAGAAAAAATTACGAATGCATTAATTATAATTGTTTTATATAGATTAGTAAATACCAAATATGGTCAAGAGTTTGTGTCAAGCTTTTTTCACCCATATTTGCAGCATAAAAGCAAAAAACTCGCTTTCTACCCATTGGGATAAAAAGCGAGTTTTGAATTTTATGTACATAGTACTTCGTTTACTTTAAATTTATTACCTTAGTTTTCATTTGCCATAGTATGAAGCTCATTGGTTAGGGCTAAAACTTCCTCAACACTAGCTGTTGTTTGCTCTATTGCAGCTGACTGCTGTTCTGTATTTTCCATTGTTGAGTTAGATATTTCAAGTGTTTTTTGAACAGATTCCTGAATATCCGATGTTAATTTTACAATCTGCATAGCAGTTTCCTTTGAGTTCTGAGAAAGTGTTCTTATTTCAGTAGCAACAACTCCAAACCCTCTTCCAGCATCTCCAGCTCTTGCAGCCTCTATTGCAGCATTAAGACCAAGCATTTTTGTCTGATCAGCTATGCTTTTAATTGAGTCCAATATAACATTTATTTGTGCCGATATACTTTTGACGTGAATTATCTCCTGATTCAGAGTTTCTTGATTATTCATAACTGTAATTGATGAAGCAGCAAGTTCCTCCATTGTAGCTGATATCTGAGAAAAACTTTCCACTAAGTCGTTACTCATATTTTTTAATTTATACTTTTGATAACCGATTTGTGACAAAGAATTTGCTACGATAAAAAGTACTTCCGCAGCAGCTTTAATATTCTTTTCCGCTGTTATATTTACTTTATTAACTGCTTCAATATATTTCTCTTCATTTACACCTATTTCATTTGCTGTTCTCTTAAAGCCATCGGCTTCAGGTTTTGAAGTAAGTATCTGACCACCAAGTATCGTACCAATTAATTGTCCTTCAACTAAAATTGGTGCTGCAAAATCAATAAGTCCAGCATGACATTGGTATATATACGGTCTACCTGTTCTTGCTGCTTCTTCTCCGCCTTTTTTATGAGATTGAGCACATCTGTCATCGCCAGCCTTTGTTGAATGAGTATAATCGATACAAAAACTTGTATAGGAACTGGGTTTCGTTACAGGTTCTCCATTCCTATCTACTGTAACACTTGCAAAATCCATACTTTCAGCAAAATTATCTTGAAATTTCTGAAGTAACTCAATATCTAAAACATCTTTTAATTGAATATGAGAAATATCTGTAGTACTTTTATAAGCTGCGTTTTTTTCCATGATTTTCTCTCCTAAGCGCTTAATCAGACTTTTGCCTGTTCCTATTTTTCTTTTCTAGTCTTTTTACTTCAATATGTACTTTTCATACTTTTCACTTGTAAAATTTTCACTAAATACAATATTTACTTGTGATAATATGATTGTATCACAGCAGATTAGTTTTATCAATGTGATAAAATTGGAATATTTTTCTTATTTTTCTTTTATGAATTATCTGCCACCTACATTTACATCAAAAAAAACCGCCAGCCAAATGATATTTTGTATTTGGTGTCGGTTCTTTATATGATTGACTAGCTTGAGATTCTGGCTCTGATTGTCAACTCGCTATTGTAAATTATTCTATTTAATTCTTAACAACTTCCGGGCAATACCTACGACAGGTTTATATAATACGCCTTCCATTTCTTTGCTAACTACCTTTAATTGGTCACGGATGGCTATATTTTGAGGGCAATGACTTTCACATTTTCCACATTCTTTACATTGGGAGGCATTGGCAGGTTTTACTGACATTGCACCCATTGTTTGCATATATTTCCATCGTACAGATTTATCATTCATAAGGTATTTTTCATTATAGCAGGAAAAGCAACCTGGTATATTCACACCTGCTGGACAGGGCATACAATACCCACAAGCCGTACAAGGTATTTTTGTCTTTTCTTGCATTACCGTTTTAACTTGATCAAACACTTTTAGTTCTTCTAATGACAATGAATTTGGTAAAGCATTACTAGCAATTCGAATATTATCAGCGATTTGTTCTTCATTACTCATGCCTGAAAGTACAACACTAACTTCAGGATGATTCCATACCCATCGCAGTGCCCATTCCGCTGGTGAACGTTTTGAATCATAACTTGCGAATGTTTTCTTCACTTGTTCTGGCAAATTGGTGACTAATTTTCCACCACGAAGTGGCTCCATGATAATTACAGGCATACCCAAACTTGCTGCTAGCTGCAAACCAGATTTCGTTGCTTGATTATTCTCATCCATATAATTATATTGTATCTGACAAAAATCCCATGGATATGCTTTTACTATCAATTCAAAATCTGCCTTGCTGCCATGGAATGAAAATCCCAAATTTCTAATTGTGCCCTTCAATTTTAATTCTTCAAGCCAGTCCAATACGCCAAGTGAAACAAGACGATCAAACATTGGCTTATCTGTCAGCATATGAAGAAGATAATAGTCTATGTAATCAGTTTGAAGTCTTGCCAGTTGAGTTGCCATGATTTTCTGCGCATTTTCTTTGGTTTTAACCATGAACGGTGGAAGCTTTGTAGCAATTTTAACTTTTTCACGATAACCACCTAATAAAGCCTTACCAAGAAAAGATTCACTCTTTCCATTGTGATAAATATAAGCTGTATCAAAATAATTGACACCCTTTTCAATAGAGTCGTGTATCATAGCAATGGCTCTGGGTTCGTCTATGCTCCCACCTTTTGTAGGCAATCGCATACAACCAAAGCCTAGAATCGATAATTCTTCACCATTTTTAACATTTACTCTCGTCTGCATAATTATTTACCCCCAACTTTTACTTTTACCATAAATTCGTAGCCTTTTGGTTCAATAACTTTGTTGAAATCAAAAATTGGGACTTTTCCCTTATGATCTAGTGAAAGCCACAGATGACACAATGCAATACCAATATCTATCTGATTCATCTTACCATAAAGCGATGCCTTGATTATATTTAGTTTTTCACGACTGACAATAATTTCATCTGCATCACCACTGAAAAACCATGGCTGAGTATTAGATGCGGAGGGTGCAAGACGAACTGGTTCGAGTAAGTCATCGATACCTGCTATATTTGTTATTACCGATAGGCTTTTTCTATTAAATTCTGAGACGTTAGTTCTGTGAACCTGCTCTACGGTATTACCGAAAGCAAGCATTATAACAAATTCCATACCATTTTTCATTTGTGGAACATCTTTTGTTGGTTTTGCCATACCAAGCCAACAGCTAGCTAAGTTATTTGCTGAGAGATACAAGTCGATCTGTTGCAAAATATAACCCGCATTTATTAAGTAGCCATCTTTTTTCTCAGAATAAAAGCAAATATAGTGTGGAGCTTTTACCGGAAGTAAGTTTTTTACATTATCAGTATTGAGATAGGAAAACTCGTACTTTAGGCTCTTGTCTATTGGACTGATGCTTCCTGCATATTTCTGTAACTCTTTAATAATACTAGAATCGAGGGGAGCCATATCATATTTACGAATTGACTTCCGAGTAAAAATTGTGTTATATAACTGTGAAGTTGTCATTATTATACCCAATGATATCGTAGATTTGTCTGCGATACTGCCACATACAAAAGTATGCATGTTTTGCACGCATTCTATTAATGTGACATTCCTTTCTCTTATTATATTTTTTAATCTTATTACTTTCGATTCATTAAATCCTTCATTAGATTATCCACCGCTGTATCACGCTGCGATTTGTTATAAAAATCGAAATTAGATTCTTTCTTGATGACGTCCGCCTTCAAAAAAATATAGTTTAAGAAACCAGCGATAATATAATTTCCAATCCATATTCTGCTCGTATTATCAGCATAAAGTTCCCTAATGCAATTATTAAATACATCTAAATCACTTAGTATATGTGAGGTACTGTCATCGTTTTCAAGGTTATCCAAAATAGCAATCTTGCAGATTTCAGGATTTTCAGCAAATGAATCAGTAGTTTCCTTTAGTATAATTGCTAGACGTTCCCTTGCTGATACCTTGTCATATAGTTTAAGTTTCTCTGACAAAGTTTTTTTAGCACATACCATAACCCTTTTAACAGCAGTTCTCATCAAATTATCCTTGCTTTGAAAGTGGTAATTTACCATTCCATTGCCAACTCCTGCTTTTTCGGTAATGTCCGCAACAGTAATTTCATTTGGCTTTTTCCCTAGACAAATCAATTCAATGGTTACGTCAATTAATCTTTGCTTTGCAGTATCTTTCTCACTCATATGTAATTACTCCTGTCAAAGTTATTAGAAACAGAACGGTATACTGTATAACATACAATATACCGTTCTGTTTCTAATTTGTCAATATAAAACCATATTTCCAAGAGAATTTACGTTACAGATCAACCATAGATGCCGCGAGGTGTTTTGTGTGAGCGAAGGTCACACAAAACCCGAGTTTTTCATGTGCGAAATGGTGCAAAGCATCATTTCTGTACATAAATTGTTGCTATGAAGCCGTAAGGCTGAATAGCAACGATTTTACAAACGTTTCTTCCCCTTCGCTGATACAAAGATGCTCTGCAGAACAATAAAGAAACATAATAATGCTGCAATTACAATCTTCGTCCACCAGGAAGATAGCGTTCCCTGGAAAGTTATAAAAGTTTCTATCGTTCCCTTAATTAATACGCCGAACAGGCTGCCTATAACGTTGCCAACACCACCGGTTAACAAAGTTCCGCCGATAACTGCCGCTGCTATTGCTTCCATCTCAAATCCTTTTGCCTGTTCTACGAAACCTCCACTTGTATTTAGGCAAAATACAAAACCAGCTAAGGCTGCTAAAAATCCATTCATAATGTATACTTTCAGTTTTGTTTTTCTTACGTTTAGTCCCATTAGTAATGCTGATTGTTCATTACCGCCCACTGCATAAATAGAACGGCCAAATTTTGTATATTTTAACAGCATAAATATGATAATTAATACTGCGATACCAATGATAACACTTGGATATATATATGGTTGAACCAGAACACCCTTTTTATTTACAACACCTCCAAATGGTATATATATTTTTGCATTGGCTATTGCTAAAAATGCTTTATCTTTAATTGTTATCATATCCGTACTGATAATTGCTGTCATGCCTCTAGCAAAGAACATGCCAGCTAATGTTACAATAAATGGTTGAATCTTTAAATATGCAATTAACCAACCTTGTACGAATCCAAAGATAATTCCAACTCCAAAAACTATTATAATAGCCGGGATAGCACCAATACCTTTGATTTCCATCATCCAAGCCAATAGCATACAGGTCATAGCAACTACTGAGCCAATTGATATATCAATACCTCCTGTAATTAAGACTGTAGTCATACCTACCGCCGCTACAATCAACCCCGCATTGCTGATAAATAGATTTAAAAATACTTGTAATCTACCAAAATTTTTATCTTTAAAGATAATCATACCTGCAATATACATAAGGGTAAACAATGCAATTGTAATAAACAATAAAAATGTATTAGCATCAAACTTCTCTCTGATTTTATTAACCATTATGCCACCCTCTTTCCTGCCTCTTTGGCTAATACATTATTCTTTAGGTTCTTCATCATTCTCTTAAGTTCTGGTGATTGAAGTGCAACAATAATTATTACCACCACTGCTTTATATACCGGCAGCTGATCCGCGGTTACTTTCATTGCATAAAGAGATGTAGTCAAAGCCTGAATGGTTATTGCACCAATTACACTTCCTACCAAGGAGAATTTACCTCCACCTAAGCTGTTACCGCCAATGGCAACGGCTAAAATAGCATCCAGCTCTAAATTGAGTCCTGCATTATTGGCATCGATAGAATACACTCTGGATGTAATAATCATACCTGCAATACCTGCGCAAAGGCCGCAAAAGGTATACGCAAAGTATTGAATTAAAGTTGAATTGAGACCCACTAATCTAGATGCTTTCGCATTTATTCCAACCGCTTGTATGTATAATCCGATTGCTGTCTTCTTTAATATAAATGATGTAATGAGTACTACCAAAATTGCAACGAAGAAAGGTGTCGGTAATGGAACTCCTGGAATGGAATTACCTAAGTATTTAAATTGATCTACCCTAACATACAGGATAAAGCCCTTGGTAATAACCTGTGCAATACCCCTGCCTGCTGTAAATAATATCAAAGTGGCCACCATCGGTTGAATCTTTAGCTTAGCCACCAGAAATCCATTCCAAGCACCGCAAATCATACCAACCAAAGCGGCAAGCAAAAGTGCAACTACATAGGGAACATGGTATGAATCGCCACTGCTGCTGCCAACTAATGCATAGACGCATACGGCACCAGAAACAGCACTTACGGCACCCACTGATATATCAGTTCCTCCGGATGCTGCAACCACAAGTGTCATTCCAACTGCCAGAATTATTAGTTCACTGGAGCGATTGATAATATCAATAATATAGCCATATAGTACACCATTCTTTACGGTAATCTCAAAAAAGTTCGGTGTCTTAATTAAATTAATAATCAGAACTATTGCCAAACATATAAGTGGTAAAAATAGGCGGTAACTGGTTATTTTTTTACATATTGATTTTGCCTTATTCATTTTTGGCTTCCACCTCCCGCCATAGCATTCATAATTTCTTCCTGTGTTAGTTTACTTTCATCTAGTTCTCCAACTTTACAACCATCTCTCATAATTACCATCCTGTTACAAACACGAATCATTTCTTCTATTTCAGAAGAGATAAACATTACTGACTTACCTTCCTCTGCTAATTGGAGAACTAACTTCTGTATCTCGGTTTTTGTTCCAACATCAATGCCTCTGGTAGGTTCATCTAATATTAAGAAATCCGGATTTGTCAACAACCACCTACCCAAAATTACTTTTTGTTGATTACCCCCACTTAACTGTTTAATCGGTACTTCTCTATCGGAGGTTTTAATCTTCAGAATATCTATATATTTATCTGTAAAATCCTCTTGTTCTTTTTTATTGAATAAATGAAACATTCCACGTTTGGCTTGAAGAGCAATAATAATATTCTCTCTTACTGATAAATCTGCAATAATACCCTCTGCTATTCTATTCTCAGGTAGATATGCCATACTTGTCTTCATAGCATCAATGGGGGCTTTTACTAAAAGTTTCTGACCTTTGAAAAATAATTCTCCGATATCTGGTTTATCTGCTCCATAAATGGAACGTGCCAATTCGGAACGCCCCGAACCTAATAACCCTGACAGTCCAACCACTTCACCTTTATGTATAACTAAACTAAATGGCTTAATTGTTCCTATATGTCCTAATTCTTTAGCCTGGATAATAATTTCTGATTCTCTATTCTTGTCTATAGAGTTATCGGTATTTTTTATAGTTGCTAAATCGTCAAAATCCTTTCCCAACATCTTAGCAACCAATTGAACACGAGGAAGTTTTGCCGTCTCATATTCTCCTACTAGTGATCCATTTCTAAGAACAGTAATTCGATCGCTGATTTCATAAACCTGTTCTAAAAAATGAGTGACAAATATAATTCCAATCCCCTCTGCTTTTAATTTTCGCATTGTCTGAAACAATTTTTCTACTTCTTGTTCATCCAAACTAGATGTTGGCTCATCAAAAATTAGAACTTTTGCTGAGATGTCGATTGCTCTTGCAATTGCAACCATTTGTTGAATTGCTACCGAATAGTTTTCCAATGGCTTCGTAACATCTATCTTAATACTTAAATTTTCTAAACAAATCTTCGATTTTTTATTTATTGTTTTCCAATCAATCCTACCGGATTTTTTAGGTTCTCTTCCAATAAAAATGTTCTCAGCTACGGATAGATTTGGACAGAGATTAATTTCCTGATACACCGTACTGATTCCATTCGCCTGTGCCTCTTGCGGAGATCTATTGATAATTGGATGGTCAATGCCATGAATCTTAATTTCTCCCTCCTCAAATTCTTCAACACCTGTTAAAACTTTGATTAGTGTAGATTTACCTGCACCATTTTCACCCATAAGTGCATGTATTTCACCAGTTCTTAATATAAAGTCAACATTAGATAAAGCGACCACCCCTGGAAATTTTTTACCAATATGTCTCATTTCAAGAATTTTACCATCCTGGATCATACTATCTTGTATGATTTTATTATGAATATTTTTATTACTAACATTTTTATTCTGTATATCTGTGCGCGGATTTTCCATGTAAAGTCATCCCTTCCTTCAAAAGAATAGGTGTGAACTAAATCGAACCATTCGGATGGTTCTCCTCGGTTCACACCTCAATTACTCCCCAAAATAATTAATAACTTAAATTAATATTTACGTGAATCAATAAGTTTTGCAGCGGTATCAGCAGGGAATACACCTTCGTCCACATATTGAATCTTCTCAACTGTTTCGCCTGCTTCTAATTTCTGAATAATTTCAGCTACACGAGGACCATGTAGTGGATTACATTCTACTGATACATTCATGTCACCAGCTATCATGGATTCAAATGCAGCTTTTACAGCGTCAAAAGAAACAATAATAATATCTTTTCCTGGAACTAAACCGACAGCTTTAATCGCATCAATTGCACCAAATGCCATATTGTCATTCTCAGCAATTACAACATCAATATCTTCATAGGATTTCAAGAACGATTCCATAACTTCCTGACCTTTGGACTGTGTGAATTCTCCTGTCTGACTATCGAGCATGGTCCAGTTTGTATGCTCAGACATCTTTCCTGCAACTCCATCAGTACGGCCGACCTGTGCAGAAGAACCAATAGTACCCTGAAGGGTAACAATGTTGATTTTCTCATCTGCTCTTCCTTCTTTTTCTAAGTACTCAGCCAACCATGCAACAGCATCTTCGCCTTCTTTTATAAAGTTTCCGCCAACCCAACATGTATAAAGGGATTCATCGGATACTTCAATCATTCTGTCAGAAAGTATTACCGGAATACCCGCTTCTTTTGCTTCACCAAGAACAGTTTCCCATCCCGTTTCAACAACAGGAGCTAACACTATGTAATCAACATCTTGCTGAATAAAATTTCTGATGGCTTTAATTTGATTTTCTTGTTTCTGCTGCGCATCATCAAATATTAATTTGTAACCATTATCTTCTACAAACGTACTTTGAAAAGATACTGTATTTGCAGTTCGCCAATCAGATTCTGCACCTACTTGTGCATAACCAACCGTAATAATACCCTTACTATCTTCTCCCGCATTTTGGTCTGTTGTAGTCTCTTTAGCGGATGAAGCACATCCCCATAAGGACATCACCATAGTGCAAACCAACAAAACTGTAAAAATTTTTTTCATTGCTTTCATATAATAATCCTCCCTCTTTTTGGGAGGTTTCACCTCCCTTAATCTCTATTCTTACAGTAATATTTTCACAGATATACAACTTAATAACAATATATTATCTTTTGATTAAATTTCATTTTTTTATTATAGCAAAATAAAAGTTCATTTTTTTTAAATTAAAGTTCATTTTTTTCCTCGTTTCACTATTCTTGATTCGGTAGGTGGATTTCTACTGCAGTTCCTTCTTGATGAACACTTCGAATTCGCAGTCCATATTCTGGACCATAATATAACCGAATTCTTTCATTTACATTATAAAGTCCATAAAAATCCTTGTCACAAGTCTGTTCTTTTAATTCCAATCCTTCTAATACCTGCTTCAATCTATCTTCAGACATACCGATTCCATTATCAATAACTGTAAGAATGATACTTCCTTTTTCACGTTTTCCAGTAATGGTTATTTTACCTTTTCCTCTTTTATTTTTGATTCCGTGGTAAAGAGCGTTCTCCACTATAGGCTGCAAGGTAATCTTCGGAACACGACACGTTTCTAGTTCCTCCGGTATCATTATTTCATATTCTAAAATATCTTTGTAGCGTAGCTGCTGTATTTGCAAATAACTTCTAACATGTAATTCTTCGTCTCGCAAGGTAATCATATCTTTCCCCTTACTTAAAGAGGTTCTAAAATAATTCGATAAGTAACCAACCATCACCACCACATCTTCCAGCTTTCCAGATTCTGCTAGCCATACAATGGTATCCAATGTATTGTATAAAAAATGAGGGCTAATCTGTGCCTGAAGTAATTTAAGCTCTGCTTCTCTAAGATTTGTTTGCTCGATTTTAACCGTTTCTATCAAATTACTTAACTTCTGAATCATAATATTTAAGGAATCGCTGAGTACTTTTACCTCTGCCCCACTCTGGATATTTGACCGGACTGACAAATCTCCTTTTGCAACTTGATTGGTAATACCACTTAATTGCTGTATTGGTTTCGAAATACTATTCGAAATGATAACAGAGAAAAACAAAGTTCCTCCAAACATAATAACTAGCATAATTACACTAATTTCCATTGTTTTAACCATTTTGTTTTCTATCTCAGCCCGGACACCTTCCATCTCTAAAGTTTCATAATATATGAATTCTAATACAGTATCTTGTATTAAAGAAGTTAAAGTACGGATATCATTTTCCAAAATAGAAATATTCTCATCATAATGGCCGGTTTCTATTAAATTGTTTTCTATTTTTCTTACATGCTTACTAAGATTGTATAAATACTTTTGTATTCCCTCTGCTCTATCCCGATTGCCCGAAGTTCTGGCGGCATTTTTTAATTCAACCGCGATAGCCTGGGCAGATGCTATGTCCATAAATGGATCAGCCTCATAAAAAGGTTTACTCCCAATAATAATGCGATACATTTGATAATCAAAATCGCTCTTAAAGTCAATACTGAATCCACTGGCCGTCGTAGCACTTTGTACAATCTGATTGTATTCATTGTTGTATTTCATCATATTAGTAAATAACATCAGAAAAACAAAAAAGAATTGAATGACAATGCAAGTAAAAAGCAACCGGATTTTAACATTTAATTTAAGATTCAAAAATTTTTCTCTGATTAAATTTGACACCTTATTTTAGTCCTCCTTCAGCTGATTACTATATCTATATTGTTTTGGCATACAATTCTGAGTTTTTTTAAACAAATAGGAGAAGTAATGGGGGTCTCTATAACCAACAGAGTAACCAATTTCAGAGATTCTTTTATTGGTACATTTCAATAATTCCTTTGCCTTATTCATCCTCATATCAGTCAGGTACTTTACAAAAGTCTGCCCCGTCTTCTGACTGAATACAGTGCTTAAGTGACTAGGACTAATATAAACATTAGATGCAACAAGATTTAAGGAAATGTCCTCTTTGGCAAAGTTCTGCTTAATGTATTCTTTCGCATTATTAATAATATCATTGTAATGCTTCATTGCAATTTCATCTCTTAAGTCTATAGCTTTATTAAATATTTTTTCTATGTATTTTTTAGTGTAATGAAATGATGATATCTGTAGATTCATTTGTGAAATATCTTTAAAGGGCTCCTCAACCATATCCGCTCCATGACCCAGCTGTTCAAGAAATCCTGTTACAATAAAGTACATATCCATAACCATGTATTGTCTTAACAAAAGAGAATTCCTGCTTTCATTTCCAATACTTTTTAAATATTCCTCTACAAAATAATTAATATCCTCTTTTTCCCCGCTCTTTAGAAAACCTTCTACTTTCTTTTTATCCAGATGTACAACCTCGCCCATATCTAAACTTGCATTCTGGTTACCAGCCACTCGTTCTTCCGAAATAGCCGCGTAATCTAATATCTCATTAATATCCCAAAGATAGCGATATGCAAATGCCCGGCTAGCCTCATGGAATGAAAGCGGAAGTTCTCCCAATCGATTCACCGGTTTTCCAATTCCACCAAAATAGGTGATACTCTTATGAGTATCCATAATATATTTCATATGATCTATGTAAGAATTTTGAATTTGTAATGTTTCCTCGACACTATTACCTTTAAATAACAATGCCATTCCCTCAATATAACAGTCGAATTTAATTACATTATCTTTGCCTTCAAACAAGGAATCCAACTCTTGTTGAATTCCTACTATAATATTAGAATACTCTCTCTGTGATTGTTGTGACAAATTCATCTTAAATAACACTATATTGTAATAAACTGCACTTAATTCTAGATTCAATTCTTTTCCTTTTTCCAAAATGTTTACTAAAGTCTGAGAACTACTTACTATATCATAAAAAAGCTTTCTCTTTTCATAAACTTCATTCTCTTTCATCTCTTGCTTAAACTTTTCTAGGTTGGCTTTTTCTGCTTGTTCTTTCATTATATTTACGCGAACATCTTTCACGCATTTCATTAATTCTGCCCCACTGATTGGTTTTAATAAATATTCTGTAATCCCGATATTAATTGCTTCTTTGGCATAATTAAATTCTCCATAACCACTCAAAATAATAATTTTAATCCAGGGCATTTCTTTCTTTAAGAGTCTGCTTAACTCCAATCCGTCCATAAATGGCATTCGTATATCGGTGATTACTACATCCGGTTTCAATTTCTGAATCATGGGGTAGGCCAATTCTCCATCACTAGCTTCTCCGCAGAAATCAAAATCATTCTCTTCCCAGTTAATATTGTTTTTAATACCTTCCCTTACAATAATTTCATCTTCAACTAAAAAAATTTTTAGCATCACTATTCCCCTCACTGTTTGATACCGCACTTTTAAGCAGTGAAATAAGAAACGTTTATCACTGCTTACTATAATTCAATATACCATATTTTACATTATTTTACCATATTAAGTAAATCAAGTTTTTAGAATCCAAATATGCAGATAGTTGATATAGATACTGTTGAAGGCAGAAAGGAGGCAATGTCCTCCTCTTAATCTTAAAAATAGTTTAAAATTGCTTTATATACCTCAAGTACTGTTTCAAACTCAAATATGTCTTCTTTTAAATTAAGAAAGTAATGCCCTCTATATTCTACGCAGATATCTATTAACTCCCAATCTATCTCTTTTTTGCTTAATAATGTTGATGTTTCAACAAGTATCACAGATGGTTGGTAGATTTTATTAAGAACTGAAATAAGTCCTCTTGATATACCGCCTTCTGCTTTATAGAGGTGAAGTGGGATTATTAGTGTATTCTCATTTCTTGTCTCAGAAAAACTGTCTACCGCATATTCGTCATCTATAAAGTTATAATAAATCTTTTTAAAAGTATCAATGTTATCCTTTAGAATGTATATAACTGGAACAGTAATATCATTTTCTTCCCAACGAGTAAAATTACAAAATGCATCAGGATAGATAACATCTTGGGCAAAATATTTTATTTTATTAAGAATATCACTGAATGATAAAGCTGGTTCATATTTTAAATAAGTTATAATTTGTGCTGTAATTACAGATGCTGCATAACTATTTGCTCCTTCGGTAGGGTGTAAATCTCCAAAGCAATCTTTCAAAGTTTTATTATAATGCGAAACCAAAGAGTTCTCTTCTCTTAATCCACTCATTTTATCAAGTAGAAACATACCGTCTGATAACAGATGGTATCTATCGTGACGTACGCCAAATACCTTAGGTAGATGAGCCGGATAGGAAGGAATGTTCATATTATTATATGCTGATACAATAATTGTACCATTGTCCGTTAATTTATTTATAATAGGCTCTATTTTATCGAAATCATGGTAATCAGCTGTACCTAAGCTCATTTGAATTAGCAGAATATGATTGTTAAAACACCATTCCAGAGCGGTAATTAAATGCTCTACACAACCACGCCCCATGACATCCAATACTTTGATACTGATAAAGTTGCTACCTTGACACAAGTCACTTACAATTGCTGCACATATAGTTCCATGGGAAATATACGGTTTCATTTCTATTTCTTCTACTATTCTGTTATTTGAGTTAATTTGTAAATGGTGTAGTATTGGAGAAATCAAAAAATATTTTTCATATACACCATCATCAATGATAGCTGTTATCATACTATCAGCCTTCCTTCTCAACATCCTGTTTTTGGATTTCCGAAAGCATTCCATGGTCCAGACGATAGATACGATCCATTCCCTCTAAGTTATCGTATCTGTGGGTAATCATAATTACAGTCTTATTATCAAGTTCTCTAAGCAAGACATCATGAAGATAAGCGTCTGATTTCACATCATATCCAGAAGTCGCTTCGTCAAGAATAACAATTGGAGAATCCTTTACCATTGCTCTTGCTACAGTTAATTTTTGCTTTTCTCCACCTGATAATTTTGCTCCGTTATTACCTATTTTACTATTATGCTTTTCTGGCAAATGCTCAATAAATTTATATGCTCCACTTTGCTTACATGCTTGTTCTATTTGCTCCTTTTCTAGCTTGCCACCTAAATCGATATTATTGACAACAGTATCATAAAATAGGTATGGGTCTTGACTAACAACAGAAAAGAGATTTCTATACTCATTTAAATTAATACCTGCAGAATCTATGTCATTCACGTAGATGGTACCACTTGTTGGTTCATAAAATCTAAGAATCAGACTAAGTATGGTTGTTTTTCCGCTCCCGTTAGCCCCAATTATTGCAATTTTCTCTCCCTCATTGATAGAAAAATTCACATTGTTTAAAACTCTCTTACTATCATCATAAGAAAAAGAAACATGACTAAAATTTATGTTTATCTTGTTTGATTCAGCTGGTAAAACACCTTGTGAATTATTCTCTTCTTCAAGATCTAAGAACTTAAATAATCTTTTTGCAGATGGAATTATTTTGGCAATATAATAGCGTAAATTCATAATGACTGAAATTGGTCCAATTACATATCCGCTATAAGAAATAAATGCAAAAACACTTCCAATAGTTAATGTTCCATTGCAGATAAGTAATCCACCCATAATGTATAGTCCTAATGAAATTGACCACTCAAGTAAAACTTGACAAAATTGATTTTTAGCATCAAGTATTGCATTTTTTTTATTGTTCTCCAGTATCTTGCCCTGCTTCTGCTTTAATATGTTATATCTCTGCCCATACAGATTCCAAAGTTTAATTTCTTTTATACCACCAATATTGTCTCCAAACCAAGATGAAAAATCACGATTAAGTTCTATGGTCTCTTCATTATTCTTTTCTCGTCTTTTGGAAAATGATTTTACTATAAGATACTTTATTGGAATCATTGCAACAACAACTAGTGTTAATTTCCAATTTATGATAAATAGACCTACGATACCACTTATCACAGTAAACAGATAGCCAAGCGTTACGACACAATATCTTTCAGTGATTGCAGAGACATTATTCACATCCAGTGCAACGCTATTTACAATTTCTGAACTGTTTTTGTCACTATAATAGCATGTTTTTAAGTGTAATAATTTGCCAAATGCTTGATGATATAAAGAAAAGCAGAATTTGTTGTGAATATTCACAAACAGTTTAGACTGTAATAATGCATTAATCTGTTCACAAATCACAAGCACCAAAAGAATCAATACAGAATAAAGGATGACCTTCATATTCAGCTGCATCATGCCATCATCGGTAATTTTTCGAATTATAAGTGGTTTAAAAAAACCTATTAATGCTGATGTTAATAAACAAACAATAATAATTCCTAGTTGGGAACGAAAAGGTGTTAAATATGAAAATATTCTTTTTAAAACAGCAAAGTTACCCTCTTGCTTTCTCAATACACTATGCCTCCCAATTATTATATCATTAGTTCATTTTTTACAATTTCAATGATATGGTTGAGGGTATCAAAATTCCCTGAAACTATATCTCTTTCAGAAATTTTGATTTCAAATTCATGCTCAATGTCAAAATATATATGTAAAAGTTCTCTTGCAGGCATGCCGATTTGAGAGCCAAGTATTTTCTTATCCTGCAATTCGGGATGCTCAATAAAATTAATTCCACTTCGCTTTTCTAATATCTTTGCCACGGTCATTTGTATGTTATTCCCATTCATAGTTGTTCTCCTCTCTAATTTTCACCTGTTAAAATGTGGGGCATAAAACGCCTTATGCCCCAAGAATTAACTAAGAAAGTGATTACAAATCATACATACCGCCTGACACCGTATTATGAGAATCCCCGCTATCGTATTCAGAAGGTCGTCCCATACCAGCGCTCAAACAACCACATGTACAACTACAGCCATAACTAGATAGAGTTTTTCTATCATTATTTTTTGATTTTTTTTCTAATTTTTTAAGATCATTCATTTTTTTTCCTCCTCAAATTTTATAAATTTATCATATCTATTAATCATTTTTATGTAAATGATTGACGTTAATGATTTACATAAAATATGGTTACTATGAGAAAGCTATATATTAAGTCAATTCATATATTATTTATACCGTTTCAATACTAATATTTGTCGTCAGACTTTCAACCAATATCTCCATAATGAGTTTCACATTCTGTTTTTTAAATGGATTAATCAATCTAGGATAATTAATTTCTTTTACTTTTGTATCCACGATATCTTCATCTAATGTCAAATAGAAAACTTTTTCTCTTTCTATCATTTCCGACTCATCTATGGTGAATTTAGATAAAGCATGAAAATCAATAGAAACTCCCAATTGTTCCCCTATGACTTGTTCACATTTTTGAAAATATTCTTTCTCATAATCTGCAAACAACGAACATAAAATGAACGAATCAATAGAAACTGACCTTGATATTTCAAAGGCTAATACGCCAAAGTCTTTAAAAAACTTATTGTCATAGGATACTACTGATCCCGGTATTCCTAAAATAATGATGTCAGGCTGTTTCTCGCTTTCTAGTTGCGTAACAAAATGATTAAAGGCTAAAATCTTATTGTTTTCAGACAGTTCATTCGTAAGCATAAATTCTGGAATAGAATAGTCACCAATAACGTTCGCTTCCTTTCTTGAAGCAATCAATAAAACATGATAACCTTTTTCTTCGAATTCATGCTTAAGTGACAATTCTAGTTCAAACTTATTCGTATTCTGAGATACACCAGCAATTGCTACAATTGGCGTCTTTACTTCTACGATTCTTCCAGATATTCTAGGTTTAATCACATCTAGATAAGAAATATTTTTGTTGCAATTTAATTCCTCGATCTTTAGTTTTTCTAATCGCGTTAATTCTCGGGTAATTAATATATTTTTGTTATTTAATACTGCAGCTTTTACATTGGGATAAATATATTCTTCAAAAGATAAAGTCAACCAAGAATCTATAATCCAAACCGTATCACATTCATTCAATGCAGACATATAGTCTATCCTAACTATTATTTTACTATTTATACATTCATACGCATCACCCTCCAATCCCCATCCGGCCATAGTAACTAAATTTACTATATCTAAGTTATTATTATTTAAAAAATAGCAATTTTTAACGATTGGGGTAAATTCTCTGTTAAATGGATAAACCAGCAATTTTTCCATAATATGCACCTCTTTCTACCTTGATTCTCGTCATAAAAATTATCAAGAAATCTCGCCACATTTTTCTCCATAAAAATCATATCCGGTTTCTTTAAGTACACAGTAATCTTTAAAAGTATTTTCTACTGAAAATCTCATATTAATACAGTGTGCTTTTAATAAGTCTACTGAAAAGTCAGATATGCCATCTATTGCTTTGATGCAGGCGGAACAATATCTATATGCCCAACAATTCCTGCATAAATCGCTAGAATGCCTCTCAATATTTAACACGTCCTCCGCTTTTTTTAAATTTATTCCTGTATCTATATGCCCAATTTTAGTAATTTCTGAGGCTTCACTAACTCTTTCACAAGGATATAGGTTACCTTCTGCATTTAGAAACAACCGTTTAGCGCCGGGAATACAAGGACCGCCATGATGCCCTTTGGTAAAAATCGTACCGCTATTATCTAAGTAATCAAGCCTTTTCTTACAGATTTCTTCATACGGACCAAAGAGAACTTTAGATATATGGTCTGAACTTATTTTCCCAATCCGTGAGAGTAAAATTTTAAAAAATTCGTAGTTCCTCTCGCTTATAAACTCGGTGGATGCTTTTCTGCTATTGTCAGAATAATCATTGCTTATTACTGAAGTTGTAAATAGAATATCAGAAAAGATTTCTTCTCCACTTGCATAATCGTTAACACAGCTAAAACCATTCTCTACATCCATCACAGTGTGATATTGAACCCTTTTTTTATAATATTCAGGATAATCCTCTTTAATTTTATGGATACTATTCATTAATGTTTGAAAAGAACCTATTCCTGTATGGGCAAATTTCCGATGCTTATTATGTATTTCTTCTGGACCATCTAAACTAAAGGAAAGTCGAACATCATTATCAACAAGAAATCGTTCAATATCATCATTCATTATGGTTCCATTAGTTGTAATATTGAAACGGATTTCTTTCCCTTCCCCCGCTAGTTTAGCATACTCCGTACATTGTTGGAGTAAATCAAATCTTAAAAAAGGTTCGCCGCCATAAAAGGATATTCCTATACTATCACTGTCTCTTGAGTGAGCAATTAAATAGTCAATTCCTTTTTTTGCGGTTTCCCAAGTCATCTGCATCTGGCTATGTGTTCGTTGTTTATATTCACCTGAATAAATACAATATTCGCATCTAAGATTGCAGCTTTGAGTAACCTGCATTATAATTTGAGACAATTTGTTTTGATACATATATGGCAAGCGTTTCGTCATAGGGTGTTCAGATATTTCCACACGATCTGATTTCATATACCCTTTTTTCTTTAGGTTTTCTATATACGATTTAGTCTCATCACAATTGCCTGCTGAATTAATGTTTACGTGCAAATCACTATATACATTTTCCGGTAATTTAAGTATTTTGTCTGTATTAACATCATACATATAACAGCATTCCGACGTTCTAAAAAGATGAATATAAGGTGTTCTATTCGTATTTTTCATCATATCCCCCCTAAGAATAATTATAGCTTTTTTAATACTGAACCGGTTTAGATTCAGGCTTTTAACGAGTTTAATGTGCCTTACAAATTTTTTTTATAATATGAATTTACCATTGATATTTTCATATTACAATATGCATAGCACAAACATTCCATTAAGAGCAAAAAACAACTATAAAATTTTAAAACAAGACCATATTGTTAATATTTTTTATTAAATCAGACAAATAAAACTACCCCATCCTAGTAATTTTACTAGGATGGGGTAGCTCTACTTTTAACTCTTTTATTCTTGTGTATTTCCTTTTTTCTGCGGACGTTTTGGCTGATGTATAAATCCTGAACATGCCGGTGGCCATTCAGAAAATACTAAATTTGCTTCCACTTCTGCAACTTTTCC
Organism: uncultured Lachnospiraceae bacterium; assembly: GCA_963517115.1. Taxonomy (GTDB): domain Bacteria; phylum Bacillota; class Clostridia; order Lachnospirales; family Lachnospiraceae; genus Anaerocolumna. The sequence continues at coordinate 106,540 of CAUQEW010000001.1, forward strand.
TATAGCCTTTAAAATAGTTTGCTTAACTAAGTTGTTTTTCATCTTCGCTTACCTCCTGTTGTATAATTTTTGCTATAACCAATAAAATAGCACACATCATCATCCCCATAATTGGATAAACAATATATACTATATTTATTCCAAAACAAGTGGCAACTATTATAAATTCTAATTCAATTAGTAATGCAAATCGTGCTTCTCTTTTGCATCTTTTTATTTCAACTGAATCCATATTCAAGTTAGGATGATTTATTGGTGCCAATAGGAATATCAATATACTCGTAATTATAAGTGTAAGAAACATATAGTCCCTTTCATTTATTAAGAATGGGGCAATTACTTGGGTGCAGCTCAAATACATAACTATTGTACATATAAAACAACAAAAATAAGTATTTGCATGAAACCCTCCAGTACGTACCCTCATAGTAACAAAGAAAACTACAAATAAAATACTTGGAATTAATAATTTTAAATATAAGGCAAGGAATAATAGTATCGTATAAGTAATCAGCTTTTCTACTGCAACTTCAATACCATATGTATATTGTTCCTCTTTTTCTTGATCAGTCACCCCATTATAAATAAGACAATCTGTTATTTTTATTGCAATTTTATGTATCATGATTATTTATGTCATCTTCCCTTCAGTTTTAGTTAGCTTTAATTTAAATAGTCTTTCTATTGTTATTCTACCGTTTCATATGGAATTAATGCTGAAAGGTAAAACCAGCCATCTTTACTTTGAATTGCACAAGTACCTTTGTACTTATCTACCACAGCATAAATATTAAGTAACCCTATTCCATGTTCTTTCTTATTTTCTTTGGTTGTAATTATTTTGTTATTTATTATTTTTAAAGGCTCCATAATGGGATTTTTGACCGATATAATAAGTTGATTCTTTTCGTACGTCATTTTAAACTTAATCACCTTGTTACTTTCTACTTTTTCACAAGCCTCAATTGCATTATCCAATATATTTGAAAGAATGGTTACTAAATCTTCCTCATTAATTAGCAGTTCAGATAAATTATTTACAATCATTAAAAGAGTAATGCCTTTGCTTTGCGCATATCTATATTTTAGATTAATTACAGCATCAGCAACTGTATTTTCCGTATTAATCGCATCTATATCCTTCGCTAAACTTCCTGTTAAGTTAATAATATATTCTATCGTTTCTTTTGTTTTCCCTCTTATCAGCATCCCTTGAATACAATTTAATTGATTTTTATAATCGTGAATTCGTTTTCTTTGCCGCTCATATGAATCACGCATATTATTATAATTGTTCATTTGATTTTTAGTTCTTTCTTGTATTAATCTGCTGTTCTGCATATCTGCTTCCCTATTCACAATGTCATGAATCATATAAAATACAATGAAATTCATGATTACAATTCCAAATGCAATAATAAGCAATACCTTTGGAATTTCTTCATTGTAGCCAAAACTTACTAACATAGACACCATAGAAATAATCGTAAATATTGGAAAATAAGCAAGACGCACCCATTCTGTATTAGTAATCCTGTCTAGACTATCTTCTGTTTTCCACTTTTTCCTTATTGCTAATACTACAAGAAATAAGACTATTTTGCAGAGCAACGCTATTATAGTTGCTGATACTGTATTATTCAAGATATACATATACTTTTCTGATGATAAATAATTAACAAATATTAATAATACATAGTCAATGCCAATCATAATTCCATAATAAATTGCAGATAAAACTAAGTTTTGTAAAGCTGAAGCATAGTAATATAGCTTCACAATTCCCATAGATATCATTATGATTAATATACTCTTGATTAGATTATTCTGAGTAAATGTTACTACAATTGTTAAACCCATCACCATTATAGGTACCATCATTTTATTAATCCACTTAGCTTTATAATCTCTTCTCAGCATAAATGTATCGAGAAAGAACTTACAACATACTGACTCAATTAAGATAATAATCATGCTCTGGATAATTTTACTTATCATAATTCTCCTTTATATAAAACAAATGCCTCCTTCACAGCTTGATATCTTAATTTAGGGATGGATAAATCTTCACCTGATGTTAGTTTTGCTCTATAATTATTAATTCTCTCAATATATTTCATATTAGCAAGATAACTTTTATGAATACGCAAAAATCCATATTCCTTCAGCTGCAACTCGATATTATCTAATTTATCATATATATAATATTTATTTGCATTTGACTCTAGCATATTAAATATTAATTTATGCTTTTGGCTTTCTATATAAAATATTTTGTCAGGACAAACCTGCTTTTCGCCTTCTTTAAATAAAACTTTAATTGTTTTCATTTGGAATTCCATTTTTTTTAAAATAGCATCCATACATTCAATAATTGAAACTTCAGCTGTTTCCTTCAAAATATATCGAATTGCGTTCACTTTATATCCCTCTAATACATAATTGATAAATCCTGTAACAAATACGATAAAAGTATCCATATTGAATGTTCTTATTTTATAAGCAGTTTCAATCCCATTCATCTCCTCCATGTTAATATCTAAGAAAACTATATCATATTTCGCTATACCAAAGCCTTGTTCACAGAATTCTTTACCTGAAGAAAATATGTAAATACTATAATCTATTTGATAGTTGTCCAGATATTTAATAAGTAATTGCTGAATATGTTCTCTATCATATTTTTCATCATCACAAATCGCTATACAAAGCAAATGGTCACCCCCTCTTATGAAAATTTGGCTTTGATGCTCTTTTATGTTGATATCTACTAACTTCTTCCATATTTGAATATGTGGCAAAATAGATATACATATTATGGTAATATTGTACTTCTTTTGGAATATTTTGTCAAGTTATTGGTTTCTGGAACAGCTCTGAAAGGACTTTATTCTTTATTTGGAAATAGGTATTTATTACCTCTTTCACAATATTTTAACTGAAAAATCACACTTTATTCACATAAAAATATTAGTATAAGAACATAGAAATTAATCAGATGCAAACATGGCATTATAAATTAATTCAGAATGGAGACTATAATGATAAATAAGAAATTTACAAAGACCTTATTACTAATAACTATGGTTTTGGCTTTAGTATCCTTTACAGGTTGTAAAAAAAGTTCCGATACTAACTACGAGCCAGAGGGTATTATTAGTGAAGAGGTAGTAGATTACGATAGTCTAACTGATAAAAACTCTAACGATGACACTGGAAATAGAGTTGGTGAGGATTCAAGTGATAATTTAGCGAATCTAGCTGACGAAATTAAAATATACGGAGAAGTTACAGCAATATCCAATAACGAAATTACACTCTCACTTGGCACACTAAATACCCTTCCTCGTCAAGATAAGAATAATGAAGATAGTGAAACGACTAATGCTGTTTCTGGTGCCACTGATAAAGTGAAAAGTGTTTACACCAATAGCCTAACATTAAGTGGAGAAAAAAAAACAATAACAATAACAGATGAGTCAATCATTACACTGCAAAAATCAGATAGCTCAATAACAGGACTAGATGCAATTGAAGTTGGTAATACACTGAAAATTGTATATACCCATGACAGTGTTAATAATGAGACTTTAACGGTGATTGAAATTTTGTAATTAATTATTTTATAAAATTACAGCATACCCAAGCTGATTACATATAAGGATTATATAGTAAAAAATAGACCCTATTCAAACTAACTTAAATTAATTTGATGGGGTCTATTTTTACAATACTATTGTAAGAGTGCATTTTCGACTGCTTTTATTATAACCTTACTAGAATTTGTAGCTCCACTTATTGTGTCTACATCCAACCGCTGCTCCTTAACAATTACATCTGTAATTTTCTCAGCCGGCCCACCTTTATCTGTTTTATGTTCTAATAGATCAATTTTAGTAATGGCTCCAGCTAATACGGTAACCTCTACTTTTGCATATATGAAATCCACGTCGCATTCTCCAATATATCTGCCATCAGGAATTTGGCTAATATCAATATTAGATAACGTTATATTTTTTACTGCTTTTTGATAATTATTTACGCTATTTAAATAAATTAAACCGAACAAAAGTGCTAACGCTATGATAACAGTAGTAATAATTAAAATACTTAATTTTTTCTTCTTTGTCATATCAATATCCCTTTCTTTGTTATAGTGTTTAGAAGTTCCCCTTTATTGCTTCATCTGTTAAGATTGAACGCAATAATGTTTCAAAGCCATACTTTAAAAACTGATTCTTTGATACTCCCATTGCTTTTTCTATGTACTTTTGTTTTTCTCCAGCCATTCGAATAATTCCAGCAATACTTGCCCAAAACAGAAATACAGTTTGAGGAATTAGAATATCGCTCCTTACAACACCTTGATCAATACCTTCCAGAAAAAAAGCACCAATTTCCTTGTTTATTTCTTCTCCAATATGAAATATATCCCTAAATACTTGTGGTGTTTCCTCCAATTCCAAATCTACATTAATTTCACCCATTGCACTTTCAAAGTAGAGAGGATTTTCATCCCTGTAACGAGCTAGCTCATTACAAATTCCAAAATAACGTTCAAAAAGATTCTCACTTTCTGATAATGCTTTCTTAATTCGATCTAGTAACATCTTCATGCTGTTGTAAACAATCGTATTATAAATTTCATTCTTGTTTTTAAAATAAACATAAATGGTTGCTTTGCTATAATCAGCCTCCTTTGAGATATCATCCATTGTTGTTTTTTCTATACCCTTTTCTGAAAATAGATGTTCTGCAGCATCAACAATGCAGCTTCTGTGAAACTTGGCTAATTCTTCTTTCTTATTTGATTTCATTATTCATACTCCCGTTATAATAATTGAACTATTAGTTTAGTTTATGATATCATGATTGAGATTGTTTGTCAAATAGATATAATACTTGGTTTTACTTCTATTTAACCATACCAAACAATAGAAAGCACGCTTCGCGAACTTTCTATTGTCATGAATAAAAAAGACTGCCCGGTAAGGCAATCTATGTTGAATATACTTTCAACTTTCAAATTATAAAGAACTTGATATAAAAAATGAACTGTTACTCAAAATATAGAGTACAGTTCAAATTGTTTAATATGCTATTATATTTTAGTCTCGACTTCTGTTTCATCCGCTACATCACTAGATTGATTCCTTAAATTAATTATCATTCCGTAATTGGTATCTTCATTTTCGCTTTTAAGGAGCTTATCCAAATCAAAATCACTTAAATTAATTGCATCTCCTAATTTCTTTTCTGATACATCGACATGTATCGTATCAGGCATCAGAGCCATCTTGCCAAATAAAGTTATTTCTGATTTATATACTTGTAACTGTAATTGTTTATTCTTCAAATCGTCTTCACCTGTAAATACAATAGGAATTTGTCTCTTAATCTCATGGTCTTTAGAGACAATCTGCACATCTATATGTGTAACATTTCCTAACATAGGTTTTCTTTGTACTTCTCTAATAAACCCATATTTTTTTTCATTATTATACATTATCCATAATTTTGCATTAGATCCATATTTGGAAAGAACTTTTTTTAGAGCTTTTTCCTCGAATTTTACTGGAGTTGCCTCTGGCATATTATCTCCATATATAACACCAGCAACAAAACCACTTTCTCTGAATTTACCGGTTTGATTCTTTCTTTCAATTGCTTCTAACATAATTTCTTCCATAAAAATTCTCCTTCTTTGGCTTAATTAGCCGTTATCTTTATATTAATTATAAAACTGCTCAAAGTTCAAAAAACCATTAGCACTCGTCTCGTTTGAGTGCTAACAGCATGATTATACCTTTTCTTTCTTGAATTGTCAATATATTTCTGAAAATTTTAATAAATGCATTAAATATTCAGAATATTTAATGCATTTTTAGCAAAAGTTAGATTTTTTAAAACTCTTTTTTGTCATATATCTTAATAGAAATGCAGATAGAAAATAATAGGAATATGATAACAACAATCGGTGATAGATACGTTAATAGTTTTAATGTTTGCTCACTTGGTAATTCAATTCCTAGTTTTGAAAGTAAAAAAAACATCATGGTTGGAAGAAAAATAACTAACAGCATAAGCATTCTTCCTTTTTCTACTCCAAACTTGAAAAGAATAGGCATAATAAATGCTAAAAAAGTAATTGCTATCCCCTCCATTGCCAGTATCATAAGTAACGAATCACCGACTTTCATTTCCTGTGTAATAATTACCATAACCGCACTGATAGGAGCCACAATTATTATTCCCGCAAAATTAAATAAAATTCCGAAAATATACTTACTTAAAACAATTGTTTTTCTAGATACAGGCATTGATAATGCATATTTATCCCATTTGCATAATTCATCAAAGGACATTGTGGTAATTGGCATCATAGCACAAATAAGTACAATCATCATTCCAAGCATGCTTATATTTTTTGTCATATATGAAAATAACAGATAAAATATAAAAAGTACTAAAAATGTCTTCCCTTGTTTCTTAAGTGCAAAAAAATCCTTTAAAATAAGCCCTTTCATTTAGATTCCCCCTTAATACAAAAAAGCATAATATCTTCGATACTTGCATGGTCTATTATATAATTACCTTTTAATTTATTCTTTAGTATCAGTGCCTCAACACCAAATTGATTTTTTCGGCATCCTTTTACAATATGTTGATCGATATATGCATAATCAGCGTTGGAGCATTTTAATATACCATATTCAGATAATAGACTATCCTTAGGTTCACTAAATATAATCTTCCCCTTATGAATAAAGGTGATGTAGTCAGCAATTTTTTCAAGGTCACTTGTAATATGTGAAGATATAAAAATTGAATGCTCCTCATCCTGAATAAATTCTAAAAATACATCCAAAATTTCGTCACGTACAATAGGATCTAATCCACTGGTTGCTTCATCAAGCACCAATAATCTTGCATGATGTGATAATGCTACCGCAATAGAAAGTTTCATCTTCATTCCTCTTGAAAAATCTTTTACCACCTTATTTAAAGGAAGCGAAAACTTTTGTATATATGTTTGAAATACAGAATCATCCCATTTCTTATAAATATGTTTCATAACCATACTTACATCTATTGCTGACATATTATCCGGGAAATTGCTTTCATCAAATACTACTCCTATATCTTCTTTAATTTGTATATTGTTTTGGGTATTTTCCACCCCCATAAACTTTACGATACCGCTGTCTCTATGAATTAAATCCAATATAAGTTTTATTGTAGTACTTTTACCTGCACCATTTTCTCCAATAAATCCCATGATACAACCTTTAGGCAATGTAATATTAACATCACTCAAAGTAAATTCTTTATATTTCTTTGATAGATTTCTTATCTCTAAAACATTTTCCATTTTAAATTACTCCTCCTTATAAAGCATTTTGAGTGTTTCTATCAGTTCATCTAATGTGATTCCTGATATATTAGCATTATCTACTGCCTTCTGAAGATGTTCTTCTACAATACGTAAATGCTCTTCTTTAATAAACTCTGTATTTTTACCTGCTACAAAGCTACCTTTTCCTGTAATTGATTCAATGAAACCATCTCTTTCCAATTCCTCATATGCCCGTTTTGTTGTAATAACACTGATTCGTAATTCTTTTGCAAGTAGTCGCATGGAAGGAAGCATATCCCCAGTTTTTAATTCACCATTAATTATGAAATTTTTAATTTGAGAAGTTATTTGTTCATAGATTGGTTTTTCATTTGAATTGCTTATGATAATATCCATTTTTCACCTCATTTCTTATCGTCTCTAGCTTTTAACCATTTTTTTGTTAAATTTAGTAGTATATATTCGCAATATAATTCGCTTTGTATATATACATTATATACAATATTTAAATTTTGTCAATCTAAATTAATTTATTCTCTCATTACGTATGTAGAGAAGTTCATAGTAAATAATAACCCAGCAAAAACATATCGCATTTACGCGTATATAAAAAAATCATTGGGCTGTTGCAAAATAGCCTAGGTGTCATGACGTACATTGAGTATGCCTATGTTGAAGCATTTATCAATAAGAAACAACAGGCTTTAATGCAAGACGGCCGATAACAAAAAAAGAACCGATGCAATTATCGGTTACTTTTTTGTTTATATAATATTAATTTATTTCCATTAATTATTGGCCTACATTAAATCTGATAGGAAGACTCATTTCAAATTATTAGTATTGTCATCAATAAAGCTTAATTTCCAGATCCAGAATATTTTCGTATCCCTCTAACCCATATAAAAGCAGCGATAAAAAGCAAAATGACTGACACTAATGGCGCAAAATATTTCCAAATCTGATCTTCTAAAGAGGACTTGCCAAGAAGAATTACACTGGGGTAGTAATTTATAAATGCAACAGGTAAAAAGCAGGTAACAAATGCCTGAAACCATTTTCCAAATATATCTACTGGATATTGTTGCATTAACACCGTGAAACGCTCTGTAATATAATAAACAGTTCTGGAACGAGTAGTCCAAAAGCATATGCTAGCACAAATCCAGTTGATAGCTACCTGTATTAAGGTACCTGAAAGGATACAGATAATAGAATAAATCCATAACTTCCCACTCCAGTTCAATTTTAAGTGAATTTGAACAATAATAAACCCTAATACACCGACCAGTACATCTCCAATGCCCATAAAGTTAATATCCTTACCGAGCAATTGTACAAATGGGCTAAGAGGACGAATAAGATAAGCGTCAAAACCACCACTGACAATCATCTCCTCCAAATCGCTTAAATGCCAAAAGAAAATGCTGTAGATTCCCCTGCTCATCATCCAAAAGCTGTAAAGGAACATAAGCTCCCAGATATTCCAGCCATTCAACGAATGAAAATTATAGACCATAATGCCGAGCAAAGAAATGTTAACGGCATTAAGAATAAGGATATTGGCAATACCTACTAGAAAATCAGTCTTGTATTGGAGTTTGCTTAATATTGCAGCGTGTAAAAGTTGTCGATAAATTTTTATGATCTGTATCATTTTTAGCCACCCTGAATTAATAATTTTCGGAAGATATTATTCATTAAGAACCTTGTGCAAATAAACAAAATACAAACCCAAAGTAATTGCACGTTCATTACACTTAGTAATGAAAATCCATTATAGTTTCCAATGTATATCGACATTGGGATTGCATATATACACCTAAATGGAAGAATATTGCTAAAAATACTTAATAAACCCGGAAACAACCACAAAGGAACCATTTGCCCTGAAAAAAAACGTAAGGTAGCATTGTATCCCCAATTGATATTGCGGATGTTCATTGTAATCATACTCATAAGCCCTAATATAAAATTTAAGAGAAAACTTACCAGTATCCCCAAAAAAAGACTTAATAAAAATACTAAAAATAATCCTAGACTTGGAATTGCTAACTCAAACAAAAAATGTGCTACTACCAAGGAAGGTATTACAAGAAACAAAAGCTTTACAATAATTTGACCCATATTTTTACATAACATATAAAATTGGAAATCAATAGGCTTTATAATATCCATTTCAATCGATCCCCTGCGGACTTGCTCCATCATATACATTTGAGGACCATTTGAAGGATGCATAATTGATTCTAGCGCTACGCCTAACACAGCATATGTAATAGTGTCAGATAGCCCTACACTCATCACACTGGAACTTGATGCATATAGTGCCTTCCAGACATATCCGACACTATACATCATCAGAAATGTGTAAAGCTGCCTAAACCAAAATGAAGCACGGTAAATGCTTAAATCGTAAAACTCAGTCCGGATAAAAGCCTTACCAGTTCTAATAATAAATCCCTTATTTTTGTTCATACAATTTTCTCACTATGCTTTCAATATCGGTTTCAATAATCTGTAAATCGGCAACAGGATGTTTCTGGTCAATAAAAGTAATAAGTTCAGAGGTAGAGACTTTAAATCTATTAAACGAGTACATTTTAGTATTTTCTTCGCTTTTTATAAGCTCCGCACCCGGTACTGGAAAGTCGCTGACATAAGAATCAAATTTAACCAATAAATAACGTGTTGTACCAAAGTTTTGCTTGATTTCCTGTATTGTACCTTGATACATCAACTTTCCCTCATCAATTATAATCAGATGTGAGCAAAGCTTCTCGATATCAGCCATATCATGAGTAGTTAAGATGATTGTCGTCTGTTTTTCCTTATTTATCTGTAAAATAAAATCATAAAGATATTTCTTGGAAATAATATCCACACCAATAGTAGGTTCATCCAGGAAAAGGACCGATGGATCATGAAGCAAAGCAGCTGCAATATCAGATTTGACACGCTGACCCAAACTCATTTGCCGAACTGGTTTTTCAAGAATATCCTCTAATCCCAGCAAAGAAACATACGTGTCAAGATTTTTCTGGAACTTACTATCGTCAATCCGATATATTTCTTTTAGCAGACGATAACTTTCAATTAGAGGAATATCCCACCATAGCTGAGTCTTTTGACCAAATACCACCCCAATTTGTCTTGCATTTTCAATACGGTCCTTTGAAGGTTCTATCCCATTGACAATGATTTTACCATGGGTGGGTTGCAAAATACCTGACAGCATTTTTATTGTGGTCGACTTTCCAGCACCGTTTTTTCCAATATATCCAACAATATCACCTTTTTCCATGGTAAAGCTAATATCATCCACCGCCCGTTTTATTTTGTATTCACCAGGCAGTAAATTTTTGAATACAGAAAATCGTCCTTTTTTTTGTATCGGGATCTTAAATTCTTTTATTAAATGCTCTACAGTAATCAAAATAAACCTTCTTTCAAAACCTAACTTTCATTTTTCCTCAACAAATCTAAATTTTTTTTTAATTAAACATTTTATTATGTATTTTTGGTATTTTATAACATGTAATAATATAACATATATTGTTAATATTTACAAGTTGTTAGTGATCTGTTTTTTTTATGGAAGACAAGCCAAATAAACTTCCTAGAAGACCCAGAAAGATACTGATACCCAAAAGTAATGCAACCATTTCGGCAATTAATTCTTCTCGCAGTGGCAATGGAATAAAAGGCAATGTACTATTCATTTGCTCATACCCTTGCCCTATCAGCAATACCATAAGTGCCGATGCCAGAATACCTCCGCCTATTGTTATCAGTAATCCTACTATTATAAATGGTATGCCAATAAAACTATTTGGAGCTCCCAAAAGCCGTAAGGTGTTGATTTGATCTTTATTATTATAAATTCCCTGACGAATCATATGAGAAATAATTACCATAGTAGTAATACTCACAGCAACAATAACTAAATAGCCAACAAGCTTTAATCCTTCTGTAATACTTTGAATACGTTTTAAAACTTCTCTGTTATTCCTGATATAATCTACCCCTTCTAGATTTTCCACACTATCCAGAACGAAGTCCATTACTTCTAAATGAATTCTTACTTCAATATATGCTTCAAAAGGATTTTCATCAAATAGCTCCAATACTTTTGCTTCTTCTCCAAGTACTTCTTCCATTCTGTTATATACATCAGTTTCGTCAACCAATATAGCGTCAAAAACCCCGTTCATGGCTTTTATTGTATCAACCAGTTTTAAAGCCTCTTTCGTTTCCATATTTTCCTTAAAATACACACTAATTTCTGCTTCTTCCTTCAGTTTATCTATCAATTGATTACCGATTCCCCAACCCGTTAATACCAATCCTAAAATAAATAAAATAAGACCTGTACCTACTAGAGAAAATAAATTAGAAAGAAGATTCATCTGAATAATCTTCTTTGCTTCTTTTAGAAAATAACCTATATTGAAAATGATATTCTTCATATCAAATCTCCCCTCCGTTCAATTGAAATGTTTCCGCCATCCACGTGGATAAAAGTAGCATTTTTTTGATTCTCAATCAAATGGGTTGCATGGGTAGTAATAATTACCGTAGTATTTTTGTCTCTAAAAGAATTTAATAAATCTAATATATGTAAGGCGTTTTCATGATCTAAATTGCCTGTAGGTTCATCTGCAAGAATTAAAGTTGGTTTTCTAGCCACCGCACGTGCTATGGCAACCCTTTGAGCCTCACCCCAAGACAAGTTTTCTACTTGGGTTTTGGTTTTATTCTCCAACCCAACTTTTATTAAGGCGTTTCGAGCATTCATTTTCATTTGTTTGGAGGATAATCCTAAGAAACGCATACCCATCATAACATTTTCCATAGAAGTTCTTCCTTGAATAAGTTTAAATTCTTGAAAGACTGGTCCAATCTTTCTTCTAATGTTTCTGATTTTACTTGCCTTTCCATGGATGATTGGCTGTCCCAGTACTCTTAAAGAACCTGTAGTAGGATATTCTATTCCCATAAGAAGTTTCAGAAGACTGGTCTTACCTGAACCGCTGGGTCCTGTAATATATATCAACTCGCCGGATTTAACTTTTAAGTTAATATCTTTTAAAGCCAATGTACCATCATGATATTGTAAAGATACTCCATTTGCTTCAATCATCTTTATCCTCCCATAAATTTTAAAATACTAACGATATTTTAAATTCTAGATAACCTTCCTGGGACTTGATTGATTGCAGGTAGAAATCCATCAACATATCGCCAGTCAGTTTCTCAAAATCAATCAACAAATAACCATCCTTGAATAATTCTTCTATGGATGCGGTTTCCAATGGCATGTTATAAAAGCTGCCTTTCTCTACTTCCAGTTTCAGTTTCTTACCTTCTACTATTTTAAAAGTACCTTCTAAGATGAGATGCTTATCCGGAATTTCTATCACTACTTTGTCTGTATGAAAGCGGAAGCGTAAACCCTGAAGATCATAATGTTCCATAAGTATTTCATTAAATCCGGTCTCATAGATAGTCCCTTTAATTATAGGAAATTCTATACTTAAATTCAAATCTTCCTGAGTAATATACCCCTCACTAATAATATTGTCGAACACTTCCACAATTTTAGAAAATTGTATCTTTATATCATCCCACATTTGCTCTAAATTCTTTATTTGTACTTCGTAATCTTCTCTTTTTTCTTCTAATGTTTCCAGATAATTCTCTTGTTCCGACTTTAATTCTTGCTTTTTTTCATAGGAAACCTGAAGCTCCACTTTTTTTTCTTCTAATAATGCAACATCCCCTGCTAGCGTTTCTTTTTCTTCTGCCAGTTCCTTTTGTTCCGCCTCTAAGGAATCCAAAAATTCTCCTACATTACGGGTAAGATCCCTAATAATATTAATACTTCTTAAAAAGGTACGCAAATCTCCTACACTCAGAAGAGTATCCACATAAGAGGCCGGTCCACTTCTCTGATAGTCAACAAGGACCCTTTTTAATATCTCTAATTGATCATCATAATCCTTTTGCCGCACTTCAATTAAAGATTCTCTATCCTTAATTTTAATCATCAGCGCTTCTTTTTCCTTGGATAACTTTGCTTCCTCCCTATCCAGTTCTTCCATCTCCTGTGTTAGGGTAAACAGATCTTCAAGAACAATCTTCTCTTCCTCTGTAATATCATCTAATTTTTCCTGTGCTTCTGTAATCGGCTGTACTTCTCCGGATACTCTATTTGGAATATTAATAAAAAAGAAAAATATTATTATAACTAGTGTAATAAATACTTTATAATTTCCATAATTCGATTTGAGTCTTAATTTCTTATTGTTAATCACATATCCCACCCCCGAAAAAAATAATAACAATATAGCTTATAAATTTAAATCATCCACCTTTGCGCTTTAACCTTTATACCTACAAATTTCACTTTATTAAGACTTGAATTTAGTATATACCATTTATTACCAATATTCAATTATCCAATCGGCAAAATATTTCCTAATTTCATTACATCACAATATAATTTACCACCTCGATATATATACCTTGACAGGCGAAGTATATTATATTATAATAATTCCATAAAAAGGAGGTCAGCAGTATGTCAATTACATCAGATGTTATACGAGGCCATACCGAAACTATTATTCTGGCGCGACTTATCGAACATGACAGCTATGGTTATCAGATTAATAAAGACATTATGGAGAAAACAGATAATATGTACGAATTAAAGGAAGCCACGTTATATTCAGCATTTAGGCGATTAGAACAGTCACAGATGATTGCTTCTTATTGGGGAAATGAAGATGTTGGTGCAAGACGCAGATATTATGCTATTACTGACAAAGGTCGTGAAGCCTACCAGGAATATATACTTGACTGGGAGACCGCCAAAACAATTATCGATAAATTACTGAAATAAAATTTTTCGCCCGGATAAGTTGTTATCAGTATAATACGGGCAGTTTGATGCTTGCTAAAGCAAGCGGATGGGAGTATTGTGAATAAAATACAATTCACACGTCTTGATTTTGATGCTTGCTAAAGCAAGCGGATGGGAGTTAAATATGAACGTAGAATTAAGTAGTCATCTTGATTTGCTTTTCCAAAATGCTCCAAATACAAGAAAAGCATTTGAATTAAAAGAGGAATTATTAGCAAATTCGGATGAGCGATATAATGATCTTTTAGCAAGTGGTGTTTCTCCAGAAAATGCTTATAAAAATGTTGTAAATTCCATTGGAGATGTTACTGAATTATTTAGGGGATTAGAAGTGACATCAATAGATGATAGCAGTATAACAGAGGAAAAAATAAAACAATTAGCTATTATAAAAACCATAGCAGCAGGACTATATTTATTCAGCGCCGTTGTATTCTTTTTATTCGTACTATTAGAATCCTCGTTTCGATCAAATCTGAATTTATATATTATTGGCTTAATCATTATGATTTTAATTGATATAATCCCTACCTGCATGCTTGTCTATGCCTCCTGCATGTATCCAGACTATTACAAAAAAGATGATACTATCGTTGAAAACTTTAAAGAATGGAAAAGCGAAACAAAAAAATTGAAATCAATAAAAGGAGCAGTATTATGCGTACTATGGGCAGCTGCAGTACTTTTATATTTTGGAATTAGCTATTCAACTTGGTCCTGGGCATCAACGTGGATGATATTTTTAGTAGCAGTTTGTGGTCATACGGTAGTTGAGTTGTTATTCCGATTAAAGGAGTTAAAGTAATGAAAAAACTAATGACAACACTTATAGCAGTTTTTGCGATTTTAGCAGTAGGTTTAGTGTTCCTACTAGTTTTTGCAATCACTCAAGGAAGCGATGGTTCTTCCTTTGCACATTCATCTGCGAATCTAGTAAATACGCAAAGCATTAGTCTTGATGATATAGATGCGATTAGTATTTCCTACCAGTCAGATGATGTAGTTTTCCTAGAAAGTGATACAGATGAGTTAATCTTAAAAGAATATATGAATTTTACACCAGACAGCAATGAATTAGCAAGTATTGCTAAAACAGAACATGAATTAACTATCAAATGTGGGCAGCAAAGATCTCGCTCATATAGTGGAATATTTTTTAGTATAAGTAATTGTAGAGCTGAAATATATCTACCAGCGTCATATATTAAAAAGCTTACTGTTTCAACCTCAAGTGGAGACATACATTCTGATTTAACCTTGAAACTTTCTGAATTCGCAGCTTCAAGTACCAGTGGAGATATCAGAGTGAATGAAGTGTACGCTGACCTTATTAGCTCATCAGCTTCAAGTGGAGATATTACTATTCAAACTGCAGAAGGCAATAGAAAGTTATCAGCTACCAGTGGAGATATCAAAGTATTAAGTGGTAATGGAAATAGTAACTTTTCGACTTCCTCGGGTGATATTAAGATAGCAAATACTTCGGGTAATTTAGATGTAAATACTTCAAGTGGTGACATCAACATAATTGATTCTGTTGGAGGCGGAAAATTAGTATCCTCATCAGGTGGTATCTCTTTAGAATTAACAGATATGACTGAGAACTTAGATATAAATGCATCAAGCGGAGATATACGTGTTAGTATTCCAGGTGCAACGAATTTTGATTTTTCTGCTGCAACTTCAAGTGGAGATATTCGAACATTTTTTGATGATATGCTTTCTTACAATAAGAAGGGTAATGAGGCGTCTGGAACTGTTGGAGATAATGCAATTAAAAGCATCCATATTGATACAACAAGTGGAGATATCAATATAAATGAGTAATAACTTGTTTTGTCCTAGTATAAGCATCTTATGAAATCTATATTTTCATAAGATGCTTATACTAGCCAAAACTTCATCTACCATAAGAGGATATTTCTTTGATAAACGAGATTTTTCCAAGTTTGATTTAATGATTTTATTCAAATCTGGATCATTTAACTGAGCATATTTTCTTAAAAAACAAAAACCCTCATCCGGCAGATGTGCAACAAATACACTGAGGGCATATTTAAGTCCTTTGGATAGGACAATGAATTCTTCCGTCTTGCGGCTTGCTTTATCGGCTGAGAGAATATCTTCCATTATATCTTCACTTATCTTAAGACTAAATAGGGCTACTTCTTTATTAGTAAGAATAGGTGGATGTGCTAGGGCTGCTACAAATGCTCGTTTTTCAAAATAATTAGAAGTTTGATACCACATGGAAAAATACTTTTCTATCGGATCAAAATCTTTTTCAGCAATCCTTTGGAACCCCATCGCAACACCCTCTCTGGTTCTCCATCTTTTGTCGCTCATTGCTATCTTAAATTGATTGATTATTAAATTCTTTGTCTTGGCATCCGCATAAGTATAATAGGAACCTAAAGCTAAGATGCCGCAGAAAGGCAGGAATTCTCTTGGATTATTTGTAGGTGCTTCCCTTTCCTGGATACTTACCCAACTGAACAATAAATCCAACAAATTCTCATTTAAGGATTCTTTTTCGAAGTAATCAGCAAACTTAAAAGCTAATGTTAGATTTCCTCTGGGCCCAGGCAGATTGGAGTTTGTAGACAAAAGGGTAGCAATTTCAGAATATTTTTCAGGAAAATCGAATAAAGGAATTATCTGATCCATGACATCATAACTTTCTTTCATATTAACCTCTTTCTGCATAATCAACTTGCTTGCAAGTTGATTACTGCGTAAATATATCAGTAATATCTTCCATTTTTCAACCTAGATTATTTCCTTCCATGCAGGTAGTCGGGACATCATTTGTCTAGCTGCTGAACCGGCTGCTTGTTTATCAATCCCTTGAGTTTTAATAATAAAAGATGTTAATGATTCTAACTTCTCGTCAAAGGATTGCATCGTTCCATCCTTGTGTGCGCAAAACATGCAGTAATTCTTATTAGTATCACTCAAAGCGAAATCAGCTGACTCTTTCATAGGCATACCACATGCAATACAGATTTTCATCGAACTTTGTTCCATTTTAATTTCACTCCTTCCATTTTTTTGCGTTTATGCTTAAATAGACGAATACCTATACTTTTTTCATAATTAAGTGCAGATAATGCTCGAGCAATTCCTGTCCATATCGTTCTAGAACGGATTCACCGGGGGCAAACAAATCGTTATTTGCCAAATAATAATGAATTAATCCTATCCAGGTATTAAAAAGCAGGTGTACCGGGAATGGATCAATCAAACCCTCTTTCATCTCCCGCTCAGCAGCCTGGCTGATGTGAAAAGAGATAGTCGATTGAATTTCTATTAATACATTTCTGGAACTTTCAGGCAGTAGTCTCCCTTCAATCACCAATCGAGTATAAAAAGTCTCAAATTCACTTAAACCTTTTAGATGCGATAAAAGCACATCTTGCAACTTACTACTGTCAGCAACTAATTCATGTAGCTTAAGGGAAACCCGTACACCAAATTCTTCGATTACAGTATTGAGTAGTTCTTCCTGAGTTGAAAAATGTACGAAGATTGTCCCATGTGAAACTTTTGCTGCTTTCGCAATATCAGAAGTTCTGGTAGTCGTTAGGCCATGTAGAGCAAACTGTTCGAGTGCAGTTTCAATCAGAATTTTTCTTGTTTGATCTTTCTGTACCTGCCGTTGTGTTTTGATTGGTGTTTTTGTCATTTCATTGACTCCTTGCTCATTGACTTTAGACTTATTATACTTTGCTCCAATTCATCTGTCAAGTACTAACTAATTTCTTTTATACATTAATTACTATTGATGATAAAAGGCCATTTAACTGCTTAATTTCAGCAGTTAATGGCCTTGGGATACCGGTCAGTTAATAATCTTCATCATATTTTTAATATCCTCTGAAATCATAGTACGTTTTGATTTTTCTATTAAAATATTTCCACCTGTCATGATATAGGATGGAAAAACTCGTATATCACCATAATAATATTCATTCACCCGTAATTTGTATGTCGATCCGGAAGGAATGATGTTCTTTTTTATGTACTTCTTTGTAATTAAATTAAACGACTTTTTAGCTACGTCGCCCATTAACATTATGACTTTTAAGTTAGGAAACAACTTAATTTCTTCTTCCAATATAGATTGGTGCTCTTTAATCATAATATCATCAACTTTGTACTCAGTTTTAGGAGTCTTTACAGCTGTTGTGATATAGATTCCCAACTTTAGAATATCATCTATATTTCTTACCTCGACATCTGCAATATTGAATAATGAAATGGTTGATTGCATATAATTTGGGTCTTCCGTTTTGCTGTAAAAATAATCATCCGGATTAACCGGAGGAACTTCATTAATCATAATAATTTTAATACTATCTGTATTAATACTTTTATCAGGTAATTGAATATTTTTCATTGTGATACTGTTTCGATTCATAAAATCCTCTAAATAATCTTTGATATTAATATCCATAATAATTTGCTCCCTCCAAATACTATACTATCAACCTGTTTTTGTGGATTCAAAACAATATGTATTATTTTAATCCTTTGCTTATTTCAAAAATAGCGAGTGTAAATAACAAATTCACACTCGCTACTCTCAAATACTATTTTTTTTTCTTTGCTGAGCCTGCATCAGATACTGATGAAGTTGCTGTAGCAGGTTTATCAGATGTTTTTTTCTTTTTTAGTACCTTTTTCGGATTCTTGTCACCCATTTCATATCGCCCCCTTTTCTTTTTCCTTTGTCAGTATATTTTCATTCATATATTTATAACCATTACCAAGATACAACAACATAATAATTGACTTATAATGGTTCTATTCTTTTGTTTATTTATGACCTTCTGCTAATGTGATAATATAAATATTGTATCTCTATATCCACATATTGTCAATTTGAATTCTGTTTTTCTTACATTATCTTCCACTGTCTGAACTTTCATTCTTTACGTTATTATCTTGTAATCCAAATACAGCTCGAGCACTCTCTGCTTGAGGATCGTGTTTCACGTGCTTTGAATGAAATTTTCCATCTTCCTTTTTATGATTCTTAGTACTTTTCATCTTATTATCTGCCATATATATTCTCCTCTTATATTGTATTTTCCTATATAGTATGTCATCTTTTAATCATCTCATGCAACCGTTTCCTATCAACATGTCTCAAACTCACTAATAAGCTATAACTTAAAATAAAACCATTTTTGTGGAATATAAAGACATTTTTTATGTGATATGTTAAAATACCTAAATATGACTATCAGGAGGAAAAACATATGAAACTTTTATGGAGACTTGGGAAAGAGGCAATTAAGTATAAAACTTTGTATGTGATTGCAATACTTTCCACATTTGTATTGACCGTTATTAATTTAGCAGCACCTAAAATACTGTCTTTAATGACAGGCTTAGTAGAGCAGGGGGAAACAGAGGGTTCAATAAGAAAAATTATTTATTTAACAGCACTTTTAATTGTCTTATATCTGTTCAGAATCTTATTCCGTTATTTAAGTAATTATCTTGCTCACAAAGCTGCTTGGAATTTGGTGGAGGATCTAAGAGTACGCGTGTATAGTAAAATTCAGAATTTTTCCATGAGCTTTTTTCATGACAAACAAACTGGTGATTTAATGAGCAGGGTGGTCAATGATTCAGCTACTTTTGAACTTCTGTATGCCCACATTATTCCGGAAATGGTTTCAAATGTGGTTACAGTAATAGGTGTTATGATTATCTTACTTACTATTAATGTGAAGCTTGCTTTATTAACATGCATCCCTATCCCATTAATCTTATTTTCCGGATGGGTTTTTGCAGAAAAAATACGTCCTAATTTCAAAGTATCCCAAAAAGCTCTAGCTGCGTTAAATTCTAAACTGCAAGATAATTTTTCCGGTATTCATGAAATCCAAGCCTTTGGTCAAGAGGATTATGAAGAGGAGCAGGTTTCAGCACAGGCCGGTTCTTTTACCAAAGCAATGCTTCATGCACTGAATTTAAGTGCAGTCTTTCATCCGGCAGTAGAATTCCTATCATCCGCCGGTACCGTAATTGTGGTTGGTATAGGCGGGTTCTTAGCTTTTCGCGGTGAGCTTTCCTTATCCGATATCGTAGCATTCCTACTATATCTATCCTTGTTTTATACCCCCATCTCTGGACTTGCCAGACTTCTAGAAGAGGTACAACAAGCATACGCTGGCGCGGAACGAGTAATGATGATTCTAGATACTCCTAATGAAATTCAAGATGCAGAAGATGCTGTTGAACTAAAGAATGTAAAAGGCAGTATTACTTTTGAATCAGTAGATTTCCAATATGAAAAAGAGGTATCAATTCTCAAGGGAATTGAATTCACCTGTAAACCAGGACAAATGATTGCTTTGGTTGGCCCAACTGGAGTAGGTAAGACTACATTAACCCAGTTGATTTCCAGATTCTATGATCCTACTCATGGACAGATTCTAATTGATGGTAAAGATATAAAAACTGTCACTTTAGAAAGCCTTCGAGCTAATATTGCTCCCGTACTTC
The DNA here is from genome assembly GCA_963517115.1 of uncultured Lachnospiraceae bacterium. Classification (GTDB taxonomy): domain Bacteria; phylum Bacillota; class Clostridia; order Lachnospirales; family Lachnospiraceae; genus Anaerocolumna. The sequence continues at coordinate 127,344 of CAUQEW010000001.1, forward strand.
AAGATACCTTCCTTTTTAATGGGACAATAGCTGAAAACATCGGATATGCAGATCCAAACGCAGATATGGATGAGATTATAGTGGCTTCTAAGGCTGCCAGAATACATGATAATATTATGGACATGCCTCATCAATATGAAACAAAGGTTGGAGAACGAGGAATGCGTCTTTCTGGTGGACAAAAGCAGAGAATTGCAATTGCCCGTGCCATTTTGCGGAAAGCTCCCATCATTATTCTTGACGAAGCTACTGCATCAGTTGACGTAGAGACTGAGAAAGAAATACAAAAAGCAATCGCTGATTTATCAGGCTCCAGAACGATTGTAGCAATTGCTCATCGACTCTCCACTATTCAGAATGCCGATGTGATTTTGGTTCTTGAAGAAGGAAAAATTGTTCAAAGTGGTACTCATAAGGAACTTATTATGCAGGAAGGTTTATACAAACGATTAAATATGGCGCAGAATAAGCAATAACATTCAACTGCTGAAAAGTCCCTATTAGGTAGTTGAATGAATAAAGGTGTATGGTTCAGAGTGTCATAAGCCCAATTCAGGGTATGAAATGAATAGTGGTGCATATATATTGATTTTGTCTACCTTGCCTTCCGGCGGCATGTCCTTTATAGAGCCTCATAGATATGAAAAGCATCGCAGTAGCGATGTTTTTCATTGAGTCTCTAGTCGGACATAAACAGCCTTGTCAGCCGGTCTACGACAAAACCAATATATATGCTCCACTATTCATAATTTCAGTTATGTAGGGCTTATGACACCGAACCATACACCTTTATTCATGCCTAGTCTTGTGAAGGGACTTTTTCAGCAGTCTAGATTATTCAAGGGGTTGAGGTGCTTTCTAAATTTACTGTCTCACTAACGGCAACTGTTTACAACAATACATTTGTCCATAGTACATTCTTAATACTTGGGTTTACACCTTTATACTCAAACAACTGGCTTACTGTTACAAATTCGTATCCCTGTTCTAGCAAGCCTTGAATGATTGGGTCAAGTGCTTCAACGGTCTGGGTATTTCCCTCAAAATCATGAAGAAGTATAATATCACCATCCTTGACCTTGTTTAGTATTCCTTCTGTCCTCATCTTGGAAGTAACGGCTTCTTCCCAGTCTAAACAAGCTATTCCATTGATGAATGGAAGATCGATAATCTCATACATTGTAGTATTTGTTGAAATATATGGGGGTCTGAAAAATGCTGGGTAAATTCCTACCATGTCATGTATGATATCTCTGGTGTTTTGCATTTCTTCTTTTATTTGTTCTTCTGTCAGTTGATCCATATAGGAATGACTCCAGGAGTGGCTGTTGATTTCACATCCTAGGCTTAATTGCCTTTCCATTACAGGTTTTGTTGCATCCGTTATATGCTGACCAACAAGAAAGAAAGAAGCTGGTATGTTATATTTCTCTAGTATATCCAATACCAAAGGTGTGATCGTTAAATTAGGGCCGTCATCAAAAGTTAATGCAATTAGCTTCATGTAATTATTCATAAGTACTTTCCTTTCCGTGTTATTTCTTATCATGATTCAATTACTTTCCTTTCAGTGTTATTTTTTATCACGATTCTATTAGATTCCTCTGTTGTTATTTCCTATCATGATTCAATTAGTTTCCTCTCATTGTTAAAACTCAATAAACATTCGTATTGTAACAGATTGTTATTTTTTTTACAATAATATAAATGGAAAATTATAGTTATTTTCTGGGACATTGCTTTTCATTTCACAATCTCAATTTTACACTCATATACTAATATAAAAGTTTTCTTTAGTAGTGAATATGGAGGTTTTATGCTAATTCATGTAGTGGAATCAGGCGAAACTATTACTTCGATTGCAAATCAATACGACTTGACACCTGAGAGAATAATTATAGAGAATGGATTACCAAATCCTGAAAATTTGGTTGTTGGGCAAAGCATTGTAATATTATATCCGGACGTTATTCATACGGTTGCAGAGGGTGATACCTTATATGAAATTGCAGCAACTTATGGTGTTGAACCTATGCAAATATTACAAAACAATCCTCAAATAGGAGAGACGGAAGCCCTGATACCCGGACAGGTTTTGGTAATCAGTTATAAACCGGACGCCGAGACAGGTGGAACTAAGCTAGGAAATATCATTGTTAATGGGTATGCCTATCCTTTTATTGATCGTGCTGTTTTAAGAAAAACATTACCGTTTTTGACTTTTTTATCTCTTTTTTCGTATGGATTTACAATCACTGGCGAGCTAGTACCAATAGAGGATGAGGAGCTAATTCAGATTGCTAAAAGTTACCAAGTGGCACCCATTATGATGCTCGCACCAATGACTGCAGAGGGGGCTTTTAGTAATGAAATAGCCCATAATATGTTCATCAATCCAGAGGCCCAAAATAATTTAATAAATAATATTTTAGCAAACATGGAAGCAAAAGGTTATTACGGTTTGGACATCGATTTTGAATTTGTTTTACCGACAGATGCAGAATTATTTATAAGTTTTATAGAAAATGTTCAGAGTAGATTAGAACCAGCAGGATATATTGTTATGGTAGCATTGGCACCAAAAACCTCAGCTGCTCAACCTGGTTTACTATACGCGGCACATAATTACCCTGTTATTGGTGCAACTGCCGATTATGTATTACTCATGACATATGAATGGGGATATACCTTTGGCCCGCCTATGGCAACAGCACCATTAAATAGTATAAGACAAGTATTGGAATATGGTATCTCAGAGATTGATCCAAATAAGATATTGATGGGTATCCCTAATTATGCGTATGATTGGCCATTGCCTTTTATGAGAGGTCAGACACAAGCTGAATCTCTGGGTAATGTGGAGGCCGTTATGAGGGCAGCAGAATATAGAGTAACTATTCTATTTGATCCTGAAGCACAAGCACCTTACTATTATTATACAAATGCCGAAGGTATCCCCCATGTGGTTTGGTTTGATGATGCCAGAAGCATGGAAGCAAAGTTTCGCCTAATCCCGGAGTATGGATTAACGGGAGCTGGAATCTGGCAGATAATGAAATTCTTTCCACAGTGTTGGCTAGTTGTTATTACACTTTTTACTGTTAATAAGGTATTGTAGATTCAAAGTCCACCGATTCATAGTTTTAAGGTATTTTAAAATATATATACAATCAGGAATAACAATGTTTTGTATGTCAGTATCCTACAAACATTATTATTCCTGAATTCAATTTATATTGAACTTTTTAGATGATAATCAATTATTCTTATATTAACATAGATGAATTAAGCTAGTATAAAATTCTACCGTCTTTATCAATGTATTAATTGGTATTCTCTCATTATTACCATGAATCATTCCTCTCTCTTCCTTTGAGAGCTCCATAGCAGAGAAACGATATACCCTGTCTGTAATTCTGCAATAATGTCTGGAATCGCTACAAGCCATCATAAGATAAGAAGATACAATTACTTCTGGCCATGTACTATGGATTACTTGTTTTAATTTCTTCCATTCCTCACACTGAGTATCCGAATAAATAGATGGATTCATGCCGTTTACAATATTAATACTTATTTTATCATTGTTTATTACCTTACTTAGATGATTTTGTACTGATTCCCTAGTATCCTTACCAATAAGTCGAAGATTAGCACCAACTGCTGCTTTTGGCGGTAATACATTAAATGCTTTACTTCCTTCCATTTTTGTAACTGCACAGGTAGTACGCATCATAGCATTTAGTTCTCCACCGGACATTTTGCATACCTGATCCAATACAGGCTTAAAGCACCAAAGATTTGCAAATAATATACGGTATGTGAAGCTAGAGTGCCTTCCTAAGGTATCAAACATTTCAGCTACTGGTTTGGTGAGCTGTGCTTTAAAAGGATGTTTCTCAATATCTACTATAGCTTTGGCTAACGTTCCAACAATCGTGTGAGTTGGAGGAGTCGATGCATGCCCACCTTGACTGCCTAAGGTAAGGAGGGCATTTACACTGCCTTTTTCTCCAATTCCTATTAACGCACAAGATTTTGTTACCCCCGGGAATACTTTTTCTACTACCGCACCACCTTCATCCATAACAAAAGCAGGTTTCACTCCTCGTCTTTCCAATTCAGCTACGATATCTGCACAGGATTCCCCGTCAATTTCTTCTTCACCTGAAAATGATAAGTAGATATCCTGCTGAGGAACAAAACCAGTCTGGATTAAATATTCTGTAGCTTCTACTATTCCACATAAGGTTCCTTTTGTATCCAAGGTACCTCTTCCCCATATCTGGTCATTTTCTATGATACCTTCAAATGCAGGTTTCTCCCATCCATCAATTTCTACCGGAACTACATCATAATGAGCCATAAGTACTGTTGGTTTGTTGCTTGCTTTTCCCTTCCAAAAGAAAAGAATACCTGTCTTTCCTATAAAATCACGGGTACAGTGCTTATGAATATTAGGGAATCGTTCTTCTAATAGCTTTCTAAATTTCTCAAATTCTTTTAAGTCCACTAAGCTTTCGTCTCTGTTAGAAACTGTCTTACAGCGTATCATATCTACCATGTCCTTTATAATCTTATCCTGATCTAAAGCAAATGTTTCCTTTATAATTGGTACTTCTTCATATGGCTTAAACCTGGCTGCTCGAGTTAGAATTATAATTATAAATACAATTACTATAAGTAAAATAATTAATACAATATACAATGCCATTCTCTTACCTTCTTTCTGTAATATGTGTTTGGCTCGAATTTCAAAAGCCAACTAACGTATTAATACAATACTAGTTTATATTAAATCTTTTTTATATAAAATTCTGGCTGCAAGTATTGATATTCCTGCGCCAACAGGTACCAACACACCTACTGAACTAGCAAGAGTTGGCACTAATAAAAACAGAATAATCATGAATATTAATGGGGTTAAGGATATCTTCCAATTCTTGCTCACATAAACAACAGCTAACCCACCAAACAGGGAAGGAAGAATATTCTCAAAAGCAGGTTTAAGCGTAGGTGAATTCAGAATTGGTGTTAATTGTGCCAACAAAAGAACACCTGCAGCAATAATAATGGTCGTAACTATTGAGGATGTAGCAATTGCAAGGGTCGAAATAACTTCTCCTTCTTCGGAACCTGATTTTACTTTAGCATTTTCCATTGCATTTAAAGCACAGGGAACTTTAAGATTGGTTAGGTTTCCGGTTACAAAACCGAGATAAGAGCCAGCCGTTCCAAGCATCGGCGTATAGGTAACAACCTCAATTGCTCCAACAGTCCAAAAGATTGGGGCTACTCCTAAGAGTCCTTTTAATACTGGTGCTATTCCCGGCCATGCATTATAATAAATGCAGATTGAAATGGGTACACATAGTATCACCACTACTGCTGTCCATATCCATATCTTCCCACAAGTATGAGTCATATCATCATAAGATTTCTTGTTCATATAGTTCTCTCCTTCCTAAACAATATATGGCGTAATTATAGTAGCAAATGCCATAGCACCTAGCATACTGATTGGTAGTGCATAATTTTCTACCCATTTCATCTTAAATACCTTAACCATTAAGCCGCATATTCCCATTAGAAAAGCAGAAAAAAGAAGGACGAAAATTGGAATCCAACCCACTAACCCACTTCTCACATTAGAGAATACCATTCCAAGAAAGGCGGATATCATGCCTAAAAACATCGCAGTAATAAAGATATCTCCCCATTTCCCATCCTTTTTCTTCATGGATAAAATCCCTTTTTGTATTCGTTTTAATAAGATTGGTACCAATACGATACTTGGTAGGATACCAAGTGTCATTACCCAAGCAATAGCAGAATAAACTTTTGGATCTGTTATCGTTTCAGATAATGAAACCCCTAAAGCTGTAGCAGTTGATGTAGCTGCAGGCAATTCATATGTAATTGCTCCTATTACACTTAAACGAATCCATGGCAAAGGTAAACCTAAAAACTTGGATAAAGTTACGATCCCTAATAATATGGATACTGCAGGTGCAATGGTGAAAATAGCCGATGATACGATGGATTTTCTTACCTGTTTCATATCCATTCCAATTACCTGTGCTCTTTTGTATGCTCTTATTAAAAAGAACAAAGACTGAGCGATGACAAATAGTATAACAATTGTTGCTACCACGTATAAAAAACTACTATTGGGGTTGAACTTCATATCATATTCCTCCTTGGAAAATAGTGTTAATAAAATACTTACATCAAATATATCATTCTACTATTCTGTTGGCAAGTTTAAATAAAGCCAATCAAGGCAAATAAACATTGCCTTGGTTGGCCTATCTTAATTCTATTCTATTAATTCATATTTTGCCCATTTAAATAAATATCTACTTGGTTATTTGACTTTAGATGTTCCTTAAGATTTTTTATTAAAAGCTCTGAACGCTCCTCATTGCTCCCGTAGTCATCAACGATTTTTTGAGCTAGCCCTACTATTTCCTTCCTCGAAACCGGCATAGTACAAAATTCTTGTATTGAGCTTTCCCAGTATGCTCCATCCAAAGATTCCAGATATTCACTCAACCTATAGCTTCCGTTTTCATTTTTAGTAAATGTGATTGCAACAGGTATAATGCTTCCGCCTACTTCAGAAAGTATTTTATCATATAATTTATATCGATTACTGAATACAGTAGCAAAAATTTTAAGCTTATCTCCTTCTTCATAACTGCCATGTATAGTAGGTGCTAAAACGATAAAACCATCGTTATCCTGCGAATACTTTATAATCGTTTCGTCATACACAAGTTTCTCAATAGGGTCAACTCCACTATAGGAAAAGTCCTTTAGTTTGATTTCTTCACGTATAGACAGTTTATTAAACCATTCTTGCGGTGACAACGTTTCATCCATTACATTGTTTCTGTCTCCTAAAAGTTCTTTGCACAATCGCATCATTATGTGTCCACGCAGATTATCGTTATCTCCTGTTTCAAACTGGGACAAAAGATAATTCAGGGCTTCTTCACCGTATTTTAGGATGGTTTCATATTCGTTTTGATGTGCCTCGATATAATCCTGTGGATCTGATTGGGTACTTGGAGATGACATAATTGTTTCAAGATTCTCTGTTACTATACTTGATATATGAATTACATCCGTTACATCCGTTGAATCCGCTGAATCCGCTGAATCCGTTACTTCTGTTGCATCCGTTACTTCTGTTGCATCCGTTACTTCGGGTATTGCTGCACTCTGCCACAAACCGATTGTTTTTACTCCATTACCTTTCGGAAATTTGATGCTATCAGATATTGTTAGCATCTCATCCTTTGTAAAGTCTGTTTCATTCATTTGATAAATAAACAGTTCTGATTCCAAACTGTACCCATTAAGTAATTCATTCAACTTATCCATACTATTTACCGCAAACTCAAGATCATATATTTCATTTTCTTCTTTGTTCCTGTTAGTACCCAGCAGTAAGGTATAGTAGGTATCATTATTTCCTGTCATTTCTTTGTTTTTCCACACATAGAGTTCCAAGCCTTTGAAGGGTGCGTCACTCTTAACTATCATCTTAAAACCATAATACACATTACCTCTGTCATATTTTAAATGAATATTATAAATATACTCTCCGGCTGCTTCCGGTGCATTTATATATAAATCACCATTTTGAAAGGTAAAGGAATCTGGATCTAATATACTTTCGCCTCGATTGGCTTCCCAATAACCGATATCTAACAGAGTAAATGGACTCTGCCTATCCTTAATCAATTTTTGATTACTGATAATAAATTGCTGACCTTTTTGAACAGTAATTGTGTTATCTAAGGTATACAAAAACTCCGTTGGATGTATCGAGCATGCTTCAACTTGTTCGTTACCAAAGTCCCAACCGTAAGTTCCAATCATTGCTTCTGCCGATTGACCATCTTCCATAAGTATGTAAATAGGTGGAACTTCATGCCTTACTGTATTTAATAAGAAAGAAATTGCAAAAACTATAATAGCAATAAAAGTAACTATACTAACCCAAAAAGATGGTTTCTTATAATTAAACACATTCTTTATTCGGGATTTTACATTTTTCTCGCCAAACGTTATTGTAAATAATTTTGTCATTTTCTTACCTCCTAAAATCTAGCTTATGGTAAAAAATCTATAATGTCAAGAAATATATATCTTGACATTTGCTCAGGGAGTCATAAGCCTAATTGGGGCTATGTGATGAATATCGCCGCATATATATGCGTTTTGTCTACCGCGGATGCTTTAGCTTCCGTGCCTTCACTGCGGCATGTCCTTTATAGAGCCTCAAAGATAGGAAGGACTTATGACAGCCTAACCAAATTTCAATAAATAAAATAATGCACAATTTTTAAAATAGGCAATATCATACAAGAAAAGTTCTTAATTTTGTGTTAAACTAAGTTGCAAATAATAGAAAAGGGGCGATATGCTTGGAACAGGAAATACGCACTGTATGTTTTGATACAGATTTGAATATTGAGGCATATAATTTTAAAGGAATTATGCAGAAGTTTCCAAACCATTTTCATGAGTATTATGTAATCGGTTTTATTGAAAGTGGTAAAAGATTCTTATCCTGTAAAAACAAGGAATACATAACGGAAGCAGGCGATATCGTGCTGTTCAACCCTCGTGACACTCATACCTGCGAGCAGATTGACAACAGGACGCTAGATTACCGCTGCATCAATATTCAATCAGAAATCATGAGTAAAATAGTGTATGAGATAACAGGGCAAGAATACCTCCCTTATTTTACGCAGCAGGTTATTTTCCATAGTGAATTATTTACTTCACTTAGGGAACTTCACTTAATGATTATGCAGGAAGAAAAAGAGTTTAAAAAGGAAGAGGTTTTTTTCTTTTTGATCGAACAGCTATTAAAAGAATATACAGAGCCAACTTCGCTTATTACCATGAAAGAACCAAGTACTGAGATAAGAACAGTGTGCGAATTTTTAGAAAAGAATTATGCAAATAACATCACATTAGATGAATTAAGTGACCTGGTAGGCTTGAGTAAGTATTATTTATTACGTACTTTTACAAAACAAAAAGGAATATCCCCCTATGGTTACTTAGAAACAATTCGAATTGATAATTCAAAAAAATTATTGGAAAAAGGTGTATCTCCTATGGAGGTAGCATTACAAACAGGTTTTAATGATCAAAGCCATTTTTCAAACTTTTTTAAGAGGTTTATCGGCTTGACACCAAAACAATATATGAATATTTTTATCGATGGTTAAGGTGACAACATCAGAAGGATAAAGTTGAAAGAAAATTTAATCAAAGAAAGGAATGCCACATATTAATTCTTTCAACCTTTCTATTTGTGGCAGTACCGCAGAAAGATCTGCGGTATGCAATGGGTATAAAAATGACAGAAAATAAAACTACTATTGGACATTTATTAGCATTCATTACAATTATAATTTGGGGTACAACCTTTATATCAACAAAAGTTCTTTTAAATGATTTTAATCCTATTGAAATTCTTTTTTTTCGATTTTCAATTGCTTTTATAACTTTAATGTTTATATATCCTCATAGACTCAAGGTTAACAATAAAAAACAAGAATGTTATTTTGCACTGGCTGGTTTGTGCGGCGTGACTTTGTATTTTCTTTTAGAAAATATAGCACTTACCTATTCACTAGCATCAAATATTGGTGTGATTGTAGCAATTTCACCTCTTTTTACTGCTATTTTTGCTCATTTTTTTATAAAGGGTGAAAAGCTAAAACCTAGATTTCTTATTGGTTTTGTTACAGCAATTGCAGGTATATTTCTGATTAGTTTTAATGGTAATATAGTTCTAAATCTGAATCCCCTAGGTGATATATTAGCTAGTTTAGCTGCAATTGTATGGGCTATCTATTCTATATTAACAAAAAAGATAAGTAGTTTTCACTATAATACCGTTCAAACGACACGTCGGATGTTTTTCTATGGGCTTTTATTCATGCTACCTGCTCTGTTTATCTTTGATTTTAATCCAGATTTTACGCGATTTGTCTATCTGCCAAATTTATTGAATATTATCTATTTAAGTTTTGGTGCATCTGCTCTTTGTTTTGTAACTTGGAATTTAGCAGTAAAAATCTTAGGTGTAGTAAAAACAAGTGTATACATTTATATGGTCCCTGTAATAACTGTTGTAACCTCTGCTCTTATATTAAAAGAAAAGATCACCTGGATTGCTCTTCTTGGAACAACGCTTACCTTAGTTGGACTATTTATCTCTGAGAGTAAAATTAATATCATTAAAAAAAATAGAGGTAACATTTAATTTTTATTTCATTATAGATTGAAGTCTGTCTCTCATAGGTTTCATATAACTACTAGAAAGCTCATAATAATCTCTCAGTTGATTTACAGTAATATAAAGTTGGTTTTTGTACTCTTCCCCTGCTCCTCCTGTCTTATATAGAGACTTTAGTGAACTTAACTTATCAGGCATCTTATTTTCGATAAAGTCAAAGAAACACTTTCTAGTTGCACCTCTTAAATATAGAGTACCCGGAAGGGCATAATCAACTTTCACCTGAGCGGCACTATTTAAAATACTCTCCAAATTTTCACGACTATCGGTAATATACGGAATAATGGGCATTAAATGAAGGCCGATACTAGCATTCGTTTTCCTAAATTCTTTTAACATATGAAACCTATTCTCACTACTATCAGCTCCGGGTTCAATCAAGGAACGTATTCCTTCATCCGCAGTTGTTATTGTAGCTGCAATATTAATATAAGTAATTCTAGATAATTCATCAATTAAATCATAGTCTCGTAATACAAGGCTAGACTTAGTAGAAATAATTGCAGGTGTCTTATATTTTATTAGAAGCTTTAATATCTCCGGCATTAATTTGAATTTAGCTTCTGCCGGCTGATAGCTGTCTGTTACACCTCCTAAATTAATCACTTCTCTAATCCATCCCTCTGAACTAAGTTCTTTCTCCAACTCATCTATGATGTTTTCTTTTATAAATATTTCTTCAGTAAAACTATTAGCCCCCAAATATTCATGTGAATACATGGCATAACAATATTCACAGCCATGTTGGCAACCTCTGTATATATTTAAATCCCACCCATATGGTATCTTTCTCTTTAATTTTGTTAGTGCACACTGCGTATTCATGGTTTTATATTCAATAATTTTACTCAATGAGTTACCTCCTATGTCTTAAATATGGTTGCACTTTTCATTTATACTATCTTATAATAGAATACTCTCTCCTGCTTCTACAATCATACGATTATTAGCTCCAAACTTTTCTGCACTAATACGATCAAATAACTGTCCTGGTTTCATATGGATGGGAATAACATGTTTTGCTGCAATAATTTCTGCAGCTGTTGTTGCCTCTTCTGGCCCCATGTTATATATTCCATCAATTGGTAATACAACATAATCCAAATGATAAGATGGTATTATATTCTTCATAAAATCTGTAATTGATGTATCACCTGAAGCGTAAAAGGATATATGATCAAATCTTAAAATGTATCCTACACATTCTGTTTTATTATGGTTCTGGTTATAAGCAGGCACAGACTCAATCGTCACATCATTAATCTTAAATTTTTGATATTCTTCTCCTTTTAGAGCCTCTTTTTCGGTAATAATAATAGTATTTGATTTCTTATTAACTAACTCAATTCTGTTATGGTCTCCATGTTCATGAGTCACTAGTATAATATCTGCTGCTATATCATAACCAACTCCTGCATATGGATCCACATATACTACAGTCCCTTTATCCGTTGTAAATCGGTAACTCCCATGTCCTTGAAATAAAAATTCTGCCATAATAACACCTCTCACTCTCAATTTGTTGTATATTCAAACTCAATTTTGTTGTATCTTCAAACACCTATTACGATCAAATACACAGCATACATAATGTTATTTTAATTACTATTATCTCAGAATTGCTGTAGCCCTTTCAAGATCCTCCAGATATAAGAATGCTTCTCTTTCAGATGTACCACACATTTCATCAGAGGGTTTTAGGCTACCACATACAGCTGGCCGTTCTTTTTGTCCGAATAGCTTACACTGATTATCAATTGTCAACTGAATACACCGAATACCGGCTGGTTTACCATTCGGCATATCAGGTATATAAGACGATATCGACGGAGCTATACAGCAGGCCGCACACCCGATTCTACATTCCAAATATTCGACCTCCCTTTAAATAATTCATTTACATCTTTAAACATTATTAAATCCAATCGAACTTGTTATTGTTACTATATAATTGTTAATTTTATACTTAAATTTACTTTTTAGCAATATATAATGTCCTAAGTATAATAATTTTTTTCATGTTTGGCACTTATCTACGTGCTTTAGCACGCGTACAAATTAAGGGGTATGAAAGCGTTTTTCAATAGAAATTATCATTCCCAAATTTCTATTACATACTTCCTCTACCTCAATTCATATAATAGTGTAAGTAAATTAATAAGGATCGTATTCTTTCATGAATAAATCATTCTCTAGCGATTATCTACAACGCAATACTATGACACTAACTGGTCAAGGGCAAGTTTCATCTATTCCTAACCTCGCTGTTATTCGCCTAGGTGTTCAGACTACCGGTCAAAATTTGGTGGAAACACAATCCGATAACGCCCAGATAAGCCAAGCTATTCTTGAGTCACTCATGCAAATTGGTGTCTCAGAAATTAAAACTTTTCAGTATCTCATTGAAAAAAATTATATTTATGAAGATGGTAATCAAATTGATAATGGATATAACGTACGTAATATTCTTGAAATTGAAACAAGTAATATGAATCAAGTAGGAATGGTTATTGATACTGCTGTAAATAATGGTGCTAATCTCGTTGAACTTATATCCTTTAAGGTTTCAGATACAGAATACATTTACCAACAGGCGCTAAATCTGGCTGTAGAAAATGCTATACAGAAAGCAAAATCTATTGCAATGAACTTAGGGCTGCCGGTGGATCCCGTACCCTTTCGTATCGTAGAAAATAGTCCTACGCAAATAATTCCTACACCATTCTATGCGGTTCGTGAAGGTAATTTTGCTACCCCAATAGAACCCGGCAATTATCTAACCAATGCGTTTGTTACGGTAGATTTTAATTATTAAAAAGCGCACAGTTGCTAGTGAGGACACAGAAAAAATTTCCTTGGTAAACTTTGTATGAATATAGCTACAACTATATTCATTCCATAACTTGAAAGTAGATTTTTTCAGTGACCTCCATGTAGTCTTGGTTCATTTAGACATACTTACCATAAATTATAGGTAGCAATACAGTATAAAAACAGATACAATGTAAACAGCAACTTATGTAAACCAATGTAGCCATAAGGAGGTTGTTTCATGAAAAAAAAATACTTGTATATCCTGTCTTTCCTGATTCTTCTCAGCGTCAGTCTGATAGGGAATCATTTTCTTAATAAATCTGACTTGGATATGTCCTACCCCTCTTTTCTAGAAGCAGTAAATCAGCACCAGGTGGATAAAGTTGTCTTAACCGAAAACGGCAATACCTTTAAGGCACAACTAAATACAGAACCTGGCAATCTATATACAGTTCCAAATCCTAAAACAGAAAATTTCACTGAATTTATATTAACAAACGGTATCACTGTTAGCTATGGCCAAGGAACCATGGTAAACAATGTCTTACAATTATTACTTGTAGCATTCATAGGTGGAGGTATTTTCTGGTTTGCACGTAAAAATGGATCAAATAAATCCTTGATCACTGATGCTAATAAAAAGTCCGGAAACACTACTCCTATTAACCTTGCCCAAGTTGCCGGCAATACAGAAGCAAAATCTATGGTGGAGGATATTATTCAATTTATTAAGGAACCTGAAAAATATGCTGCAGTAGGTGCAAGAATGCCAAAGGGACTCTTGCTGTATGGACCACCCGGAACGGGAAAGACATTGATGGCTAAAGCAATAGCCGGCGAAGCCAACGTACCTTTTTATGTCATGAGTGGTTCTGACTTCGTCCAAATGTATGTTGGTGTCGGCGCAAGCCGTATTCGAAGTCTGTTTCAAAAGGCTAAAAAAAGTGAAAAAGCTGTAATTTTTATTGATGAAATTGATGCCATCGGTAAAAAAAGAGCGCGAAATGCCTCCGCCAGTAATGATGAACGAGATCAGACCTTAAATGCACTGCTTACAGAAATGTCAGGTTTTCATGAGAATCAAGGCATTGTTGTGATAGGCGCTACCAATCGTTTGGACACATTAGATGAAGCCCTTCTCCGTCCGGGCCGCTTTGATCGTCAAATTGAGATTGGCTTGCCTGATGTAAATTCCAGACATAAAATACTTTCCCTACATGGAAAATCAAAACCTTTATCCGAAGATGTTGATCTTAAAGCCCTTTCAAAATCTACCGTATATTTTAGTGGAGCTATGCTTGAAAATCTTCTGAATGAAGCTGCAATATTTGCTGCCAACGATAATCAATCAGTAATCAGTCAAGTTCACATTGATAAAGCCTTTTACACCGTAATAGCTGGGGCTCCTAAACAGGATCGAAGTTATATATCTGACCGTGACCGCAAAGTTACTGCTTATCATGAAGCCGGACATGCCTTGGCAACCACCCTGTTACAGCCGGAACATTTCATATCTAAGGTTACTATTATCCCAAGTGTTCGAGGTGCTGGCGGCTTCAATCTTAGCATTCCAAAAGACACCTTATACCAAACTCAAAAGCAAATTAAAGCAAACATACAGGTATTGCTAGCAGGACGAATTGCAGAAGAACTAATCTTTGGCTCAGAAGAAGTAACCACCGGAGCCAGTAATGATATCCAAAAGGCATCCTCTCTAATGTTGGACTACATTAATAAATTTGGAATGGATCAAGAAATGGGACTATTCAGCATGGAAGCCCTTAACGAAACCCATGACCATGAGTTAATAAAGAAATGCCGAACACAAATGAACAGTCTATATGAAGATACAAAAAAACTTCTAGTTTCTAATCTTGAACTACTAGAAAAAATTACAGCTGAATTACTAGAAAAGGAATCCCTCGATGGAACTGATATTGACCGAATCTGTGCATAATCAACAAGTAGAAATGATAATGAAATAAATGATTTTAAATATTTATGTCTATATTTTGAATATCATATTTTGAATGACTATATAATGAATCTATATTTATGAATGTCTATATTTTGAACGTCTATAATATGAATGTCTAAATTATAAATGTTTTTATTATGAATGTTTTAATTATGAATGTCTATATTATGAATGTCTATATTATGAATGTCTATAAAATGAGAGGTGTATCTTAATTACAGATACACCTCTCATTTTACATAATATATATTATCGCCTGCAAAAGCCCAACACAACTTCAGCATGAATAGTGGTACATAGTTAGGGTGTCATAAGTCCTTCATAACTGTAATTATGAATGGCGGTGCATATATATTCGTTTTGTCGTAGACCGGCTGACAAGGCTGTTTATGTCCGACTAGAGACTCAATGAAAAACAGAGCTACTGCGATGTTTTTCATATCATTGAGGCTCTATAAAGGACATGCCGCCGGAAGGCAAGGTAGACAAAATGAATATATATACACCGCCATTCATTACACAGCCAAAATTGGACTTATAGCACCCTAACCATGCACCACTATTCATTTCACACCCTAAATTGGGCTTTTGTTCCCCTAATTCAATATTACCTACAAAGCACCACCATAACATCATTTACATTCGTACCGGTAGCTCCAGTCATAATCAATCCGTCTACTGCTTCTAATGCATGGAAAGAATCATTATTAGCTAAAATTGCTTCGTAATCTATACCTAATTCACCTAATTTAGATATGGTATCTCCATCCACTATTCCACCTGCAGCATCAGTAGGACCATCGGTACCGTCAGATCCTAAAGAAAAAATAAGCGTATCTTTCATAGCTGATATTCCCTCTGCAGCACTTAAAGCTAGTTCCTGGTTTCTACCGCCTAAACCAGTTCCTTGAATCTTCACAGTAGTCTCCCCTCCAACAATAATTGCGCAGGGAGGATTCAAGCCAAACAGATTTCCATTTCTAACCTCTCTTGCCATAGAAGCTAAGAATTTACCTGCTTCCTTTGCTTCACATTCCAGAGTTGAAGATAAGACATAAGGAGTATACCCAAGTTTCTCGGCATTCAGCGCTGCAGCCTTACATAATTCACTTACACTTCCTGTTATAACAGTATCCACATTATTGAGTTCTTTTGGAGTTTCCTTTTTAAGAGCAGCCATAATAATATCATTAAATTGCAAATTATATTTCTTAACAATATTTAAAGCTTCTGATACTGTTGAACTATCTGGATATGCTGGTCCTGATGCTATAGAATCCAAACGATCCCCAATTACATCGGACAATACAATAGAATAAACCTTGGCAGGAGCGCAGTATGCAGCAAACTTTCCGCCTTTTACATCAGATAAATGCTTACGAATCGTATTCATCTCAACAATATTTGCGCCGCAATTTAACAAATCTTTCGTAACCTTTTGGGTATCTGATAAAGACAGTCCCTCTGCAGGTTTTTCAAATAAAGCTGAACCACCTCCGGATACAAGAAAAATAACTTGATCCTCTATGTTTAACCCTTTCACTATTTCGATAGCGCGGGTTGTACCAAGAACTGAATTCTCATCTAGAATAGGATGTCCTGCTTCAATAATTTCAAAGCCTTCGATGTCACCCTGAGAGTGATGATATTTTGTTACTACGATTCCTTTTTCAATTGAATTCCCTAATATATTTTTTGCTGCGTTTGCCATTGTCCATGCAGCTTTTCCAATAGATACTACAACAATTTTTCCTGTAAATATCTTATTACTTAAGGCTTTTTCTACTGCCTTTTCTGGTAGCACATTCTTAATAGACTCTTCTATTATTATATGAGCATCTTCACGTATCTTTCCCATTCGTATACCTCCAATATAATTCTTCGTTAATCTCCTATGGTAATTCCTGATATCTTTGCAGTATTATGCAAAAGCGGTGGGGTCAACTCCTCCGCAATATCCACTTAGTTTCTGATATTAATTTACAATATTAACAGCTTCCCCTTATATTACTGCCGGAAAAAAGCATTTTAATCTATTATTTGACATATTATCAGCCTCTCCTGATTATTATTTGTGATAATGATACCATATTAGAATCATTATCACAAATATTATTTAGACTATGTTTTAATATAATGATGAAATATAGCCTTAAAAATTCACTGATTTTTAATGTCAACTGTATGCTTTACACTTTAAAATTATAATCATATTCTACCAGTCACGCTCACGAATAGCATCTTCAATATCAATTTGAATACCAAACCATTGAAGAACATATGCAACAGAAGCACCAATGCTCTCTCTTGCCACTGTTTCCATTTCACTATCATTTTCATCAAATTCTTCTTCTAAATCGTTAATGGCAAGAGTCATCTCATCTAATTTTTCTTGAATCTTTAGATTATCCTTTTCTCCCATTTCCAGATATACAATTAACTCCAAAATAAGTTCTTTCACCTTATCAACTAAAAAATCAGGAAAATAACCATCATCATACATATCATTCAGTAAAATATAATTTTCATCAAATTTTTTCATTTTCTTTACCTCACTTTCGTAAAATAATCTATTGTTCATTAAATTATAGTTCTATATAATACTTATTGCAACATAATTACATAATATCACCTTTCCTTTTTCATAGCAATAAAGTAGGGTAACCTATTCTAGGCTACCCCTTATCAAACTCCACGTGAGCTATTAACGCATCCGACTTACACTCTTCATTCTTCAGTTACTATTATCTTTATAATAATTCATATTCTCCAACGCCCAATCTTTATTATATTCATGCGTAGCTATTGAATCGGTATCATTAATGGATGCACAATAAACTGGTCTTTTTCCTTCTTCAAGCTCTTTAAAGAATTCTAGGTACTTCCATTTAAATTGTGTAGCAAAAGGTGCATTTTTATATGAACCCATATGAATATTAAAACAGGTATTAGAAACTCTATCCTGTTTGCAGTATCCTTGTGCTATACACTCAGCACAGGTGATGCTCTGTGCCATGTCTATTACTATCAGTGGAATCATATTCTGATCACTCATAAAGCCTGCCTTGAAGCTGGTGTAGTTTACAACCCTTGGCGAAAGCTCAGCATCACCATAACACGTTTCCTCACTCCAATAGCCTATTTCCTTTATTAATTCAGGCCTCATGCCCATACAGCATCCGTGTACAAAATCCAAAAGCACATCTACATACCCATTCTTAAGTTCAAGGTAGGTAATGTTATTTTTCGACTTCGAAATGACTTGAGGGTATATCGGAAAATAAGGTGCGACCCTCTGGACTCCCAGTAGTCCTACTTCAGGAAATGCCTCAAATACTTCCATGAAGCGGGTTAACCAATCTTTTGTTTTTATAACCACATCACTGTCAACAGAGAAAAAGTATTGATCTTGTCTTCTCTTAGAGAGATTCAAGTTTAACGCAAATACAGGCCCTGAATTCGTAGTGAGTCGAGTTTTTGATTTGATACGGCTATCATTTAAAGACTGTATATATTCCCATGTATCATCTTTGGAATTGCTGTCGATGATATGCATTTCAAAGTCTTCAGGTGTATCAAGTATGGATTTTAAGCTTCTTGCCGTTAAACCCAGACGATTGAACGTGATATAACTTAAAAAAGGAGGAACCATGTTATCATCCCTTTCACTGAAAATTTCTATACCAAAATAATATAATCCATTTTATGTTAGTTTAATTAATCTGTTACAATTTGTGGTGAGTTAAATTTACCTGTCCCCTTTACTAACGATTATAATAGCAAAGCAGTAAGTTAACTGCCTTTCGCACAAAAACAGCCAGGGCATTTTGCCTGGCTGTTATAAGTCCATACTTATTTTAATGTACGTTTTAAGAATTCTCTTGTACGTTCTTGAAGCGGATTATTAAAGATTTGTTCTGGACTTCCTTCTTCTGCAATAACGCCTTTGTCCATAAAAACTACTCGATTCGCTACTTCTTTTGCAAATCCCATTTCATGTGTTACTATGAGCATAGTCAAACCGCTTTCTGCAAGTTCCTTCATAATCTTTAGAACTTCACCTACCATCTCGGGATCAAGAGCAGAAGTTGGTTCATCAAATAACATAACGTCTGGCTCCATAGAAAGCGCTCTGGCTATAGCCACACGTTGTTTTTGTCCACCTGATAAATGTTTTGGTTTTGCGTTAACATATTCCTCCATCTCAACGACCTTCAAATATTTCATTGCTACTTTTTCAGCCTCTTCTTTGGAACGTTTTAACACTTTTATTTGCCCAACCATACAATTGTTTAAAACATTGTGATTATTAAATAAGTTAAATTGTTGAAATACCATACCTAATTTTGTACGGTATTCATAGATATCATGCTTATCATCTAAAATGTTTTCCCCGTTATAAATAATTTGTCCACCACTTGGTTTTTCTAAAAGATTAACGCATCGAAGAAGAGTTGATTTACCGGATCCAGATGAGCCAATGATACAAACTACTTCTCCCTTTGTTACTGAAAAATCAATGTCTTTTAACACTTCATGTGTTCCAAAGGATTTGCTTAAATGTTGAATATCAATTACTTTTTCCATATTTTCGCCTCCTTTGCCTATAGTAAATTTCCTGAATTGTTTTTTGTTCTTAGAAGCATATCCTCTGGTCTTTCTACTTGCATTTGGTTTCCACTCATAATGTAATTTTCCGGACCGTCTATCTTTTTCTCAATTAATCGTAATATTCTTGTAATTGTAAAAGTCATCAAGAAATATAGTATGCATGCAACAAAAAATGATTCAAAAAATCTGAAATTATTTCCTGCAACTGTCTTTGTTTGGAAATATAATTCTGTTACAGCAATTACGTTAAGTACTGAAGTATCTTTGATGTTAATTACGAATTCATTACCGGTCGCAGGTAAAATATTCCGAATTACCTGTGGTAATACTACATGAAACATAGTTTGAACATGTTTCATACCAACTGCTGCCGCTGCTTCAAATTGACCTTTATCAATTGAAACGATACCACCACGGACAATTTCTGACATATAAGCACCTGTATTAATTGATACGATAAAGATGGCGGCAACTATTTTGTTCATATCAATACCAAATGCCTGAGCAGATCCATAGTATATTACCATCGCCTGTACAATCATAGGTGTTCCACGGAAAAACTCTATATAGATAGAAAGAAATGCATTAATCACTTTCAGAAATACCCTTTTTATTCCCCTCTCAGGTATTGGAATCGTACGAATTACTCCTACTAATAAACCAATAATTGAACCTAATATAGTACCTATCATAGAAATATAGAGTGTAACACCGGCTCCGCGAAGGAACATCGGCCAGTAATTTGTAAGAATTTTAATTATCCACTCTAAGCTCATATTTTTACCTCCTTGCTCCTAAAGAATAAAACCGGATGTAATAAAACACATCCGGTTTCACATAATCTTATTTCGCTGCTGGTTGATTCAAAATAGCAGTTTCCATAATACTTGTACGCTCTTCCTCTGTGATGCCTGCTAAAACCTCATTAATTTTAGTCGTTAATTCACTGCCTTTTTCAAGACCTACAGCGATTGCTGTATCTTCATCTGATGTAACAAAACCCTCTGTAAATTCTACCATTGCAAAATTTTCGTTAGCCGAAGCGGCACTTACACCCTCTGGACGTTCTGAAACGTAGCCATCAATCATTCCTGATTCAAGTGCAACTCTCATGGCTGGGAAGTTGTCCATTGCTGTCTCCTTCTTTACGCCCTCGATTTGATCAATTACGGTATAATGGAATGTATTTAATTGAGCTGTTATTTTCGCTCCGCTAAAATCTTTAATTGAAGTAGCTCCTTCATAATTTCCGCCTTTTTTAACAACCATTACTAGGTCTGATTTGTAATAATTATCTGAGAAATCAATGGTTTCTTTACGTTCAGCCATTGGTGACATACCTGCGATGATCGCATCAATTTTACCAGATGTCAAAGCAGGTACAAGACCATCCCATTCCGTTTTCACAATAACTAATTCCTTACCTAAACCATCAGCAATTTTCTTTGCGATTTCTACATCATATCCACCAGCATATTCTGCATTTTCATCAATTTTCACTGCTCCATTGGAATCATCCATCTGTGTCCAATTGAATGGTGCATATCCTGCTTCTAGTCCAACCTTAAAGGTGTTATCTTCTGCTACTTGTGTATCTTCTGCTACTTGTGTGTCTTCTGCTACTTGTGTGTCTTCTGCTACTTCAGCGGTATCTACAGTATCTGCTGTATTACTTTTAGTTCCACACCCTGCTAATAGTACCATCGCTGATAGAGACATTGCTATTAGTAATAATAATTTTTTCTTCATAACTTATTCCTCCTTCTGTTTTTTAATTTAAAATGATTTGAGTAAATAGAAAAAGACCTGAGATGAACTCAGGCCGCAATATACATTATCACCCTTAAGTCCTCTACTTCTCCACAATGAGATAGCACAACTCAACAAACCAGGAAAGTTCATTGAGACAGTCCTGCAGCTCTTAACTGCAGACCCAGCAAATAATAATGAGTTTATTATCAACTTCGGCAACTTTTCCTTCTCCTTAGCATCAATGCTTCTCAAGCTCCGCTAAAGACTGTTAAAGGTCGCGCCTCTACCTCACGAATAAAAGTGAGGTCTTATTAAATTATATAATATTCTACAACAACATATTATATCTGTCAACATAGCTATCAAAATTTTCTTTCTCACAATAGCTATCAAATTTTTCCTTCTTCTCAAATTAATTACATTTCATTCTTCACTTTATCCTAAAACTTATTGCAAAAGTTGCTTATACTTACTCACATCCACAATATATAGTTGTCTTCTCTCTTTACTTTGCTATCATATGGATTTGAGGAATTCACTTAATGCATCTACACTTTCCTGTGTGGTAGCCCAAGATGTTACAAATCTTACTGCACTATGCTCGTTATCAACATTAGCTTGAATAGAGTATTGGAACTCTTCAGATAGTTTCTCTAATACATCATTTGGTAGAATAGGGAATACCTGATTGGTACACGGGGGTGCATAGAAAGAAATTCCACCTTCCTTAAGTACCTTCGTAATCTTCTCTGCCATATCATTAGCATGAGACCCTAATTCAAAGAATAGATTATCTTGAAACAATGCTTCAAATTGGATTCCAACAACGAACCCTTTCGCCATCAGTGCTCCCCTTTGTTTTATTAAATAACGGAAGTCTTCTTTTAATTCTTCCTTGCAGATAACCAAAGCTTCACCAAGTAAGGCACCATTTTTGGTTCCACCTATATAAAAGACGTCAACCAACTCTGCGATATCCGCTGCCTCCAAATCATTTTCTTTGCTTGTTAATGCAGATCCCATACGGGCTCCATCAAGGAAAAGAATTAGACCATTGGTCTGGCAAATATTATGGATAGCTGTTAATTCAGCCTTTGAATACAGTGTTCCAAGTTCAGTAGAATAGGATATATACACCATCTTCGGTTTTACCATATGTTCATCTCCATGATGATTTATTGCAGCCTGAATTGCAGCAACCGTTAACTTACCATTTGTGCAGGGCATAGCAATTACCTTATGACCTGTAGCTTCTATAGCACCTGTCTCGTGAACGTTAATATGCCCTGTATCAGCAGCAATCACACACTGATGTGGTCGTAAAAATGAAGATATAACTAATAAATTAGTCTGTGTGCCACCTGGAATGAAATGAATTTCTACTGTTTCCTTCTTTAGTAATTTTTTAATATATTCTTTCGCTTTATCACTGTGTACATCTTCACCATAACCGGAATTTTGTTCCAGATTAGACTTTATTAATAATTCCAATATTCGTGGATGTGCACCCTCACTGTAATCATTCATAAAACTGTACATCTTTTTACCTCCATTATTTTATAGAATCGTAATTGAATCCTTTATATCTTTAAATTATTTGCATATAATTTTCTGCTTCATTCCAAGGTACAACAAAGGACGTTTGATTCGTTGCTTATTATACCACGGTTAATTCGATCTTTCTACTGTACATTTTAAAGTATCTAAAGAAATGGAGTTCCAAAAAATATATGAAATGGAACAACAAATTTTTTTGTCCGATATAGTATTTGTCGACTTTTTCTATACTTGTATATATTATGATAATATTTTTGTGTATTATTACCATACAATCAACCCTTGACTTAGAGCTAACTCTATGGTATATAATCAAACCATGGGTTAGTATAAACCATATAAAACCATGATGGGAGGAATCAAATATGAAATATAGAAGATTAGGAAAATCAGGATTAAAAGTAAGTGAAATAAGTCTAGGAAGCTGGCTTACTTATGGCAACACGATAGAAAAGGATACTGCTATCCAAACAATTGATAAAGCTTATGAACTTGGTATTAATTTTTTTGATACCGCTAATGTTTATGCCAGAGGTGCCGCTGAACTGGTAGTTGGCGAAGCACTTAAGAAATATCCAAGGGAATCTTATGTTTTGGCAACAAAAGTATATTGGCCTATGGGTGATGGCCCAAATGATAGAGGTCTTTCAAGAAAGCATGTATTTGAGCAGGCTCATGCAAGCTTAAAAAGACTTGGAGTTGATTATGTTGATATTTTTTACTGTCACCGATATGATCCTGAAACACCTGTTGAAGAAACTTTGAGGACAATTGATGACTTACTGCGTCAAGGAAAAATATTATATGCTGGAGTAAGCGAATGGTCAGCAGCTCAGATACAGGAAGCCCTGCGTATTGCAGATCAATATTTATTAGATAGGATAGTGGTAAATCAACCGCTTTACAACATGATCGACCGAAAGATTGAAGCGGAAATTATTCCGGTAAGCGAGAAAAATGGAATCAGTCAAGTCGTGTTCTCCCCATTGGCACAAGGTGTGCTTACAGGAAAATACAAGGATGCAAATAATCTTCCAAAAGGAAGCCGTGCAACCAATGCAAAAGCAAACGATTTTATTGGTAAATACTTAAATGATGATATACTTGGAAAAGTTGCTAAATTAAATGTGATATCTGATCAATTAGGTATCCCTATGTCACAGATGGCATTATCGTGGATACTCAGACAACAGAATGTAGCAAGTGCCCTAGTAGGCGCAAGCAGACCTGAACAATTAGTAGAGAATGTCAAGGCATCTGAATATATTCTTCCTGAAAATGTACTAAAGGAAATTGAACTGATTTTAGCTTAATATGATCTAAAACAACAGCAAATATATATAACTTCCCTAATAAAAGGAAGAGAAAAGAGGATACATAGATGAAAACAATCAACATAGGAAATGGAACAATCCATGCTTCTGAAATTGCCCTCGGATGTATGAGAATTTCAAGTTTAGCAGAAAAGGATGCAGCTAATTTAATACATACGGCTTTGGATGAAGGAATTAATTTTTTTGATCATGCAGATATTTATGCCGATGGGCAAGCGGAGGAAGTTTTTTCTAAAGCTATCCAAATGAATGCAACGATCCGCGAGAAAATGATTCTACAAACCAAGTGTGGAATTCGTAAAGGTTATTTCGATTTTTCAAAAGAACACATATTAGAAGCAGTGGAGGGAAGTTTAAAGCGTCTGAATACTGAATATATCGATGTGCTACTGTTGCATCGTCCTGATGCACTTGTTGAACCCGAAGAAGTTGCAGAGGCTTTTGACAAACTTTATGCCAGCGGTAAGGTACGCAATTTTGGAGTTAGCAATCAAAACCCAATGCAAATTGAACTTCTGAAACGCTATTTAAACCAAAAAATATTGATTAATCAATTGCAGTTAAGCATTACGAATACTGGAATGATTGATTCAGGAATTAATGTTAATATGAAGATAGATGGTTCCATAGATAGGGATGGCAGCATTCTTGAATATTGCCGTTTAAAAGATATAACGATCCAAGCTTGGTCGCCTTTTCAATATGGCTTTTTTGAAGGTGTTTTTTTAGATAATGACAAATTCCCTGAGCTCAATCAGAAAATAGATGAGCTTGCAAAGGCGAAAGGTGTTGCAAATACAGCAATTGCCATAGCCTGGATTCTAAGACACCCCGCTAAAATTCAACCTATTGTTGGTACAACAAGTGCAACAAGGTTAAAAGAAATCAGCAAAGCTTCGAACGTTGAATTAACAAGACAGGAATGGTATGAAATCTATAGGGCTGCCGGAAACAAATTGCCATAAAACTAAATAATTAATGATAGGGGCTGTTACAAAATAGCCTTAATAAGCTCCAACAATAGGATACACCCTATCCTCTCAAAAGAGTTAATTAAGCTATTTGCAACAGCCCCTATCATAATACTTATACCAGTTTCATTAATATTGATTATAAAAAACTTTTTATCTATTTAATTAAAAACCTTTATATCTTGGTTCAGCTCTATGTCCTACCATTTTTTCTATACTCCGAGCATGTTTTAACAGTCCTGAATTCGTTCGTGCTATCAGAGAGAATCCAAATGGCATACCATCATTATATAATCCACAGGGAATTGTAATGACTGGTAATCCTGTATATTGTGCCACGAGGCTCTCTTTAAATAAGATACAGATATCAATATTTTCTAGTAACCCATGCAATCGTTTAATACTCTCTTCCCTGTCTTTTAACTGTTCAATATAGATTGATTCATTTAAATTTCCAGATGTATTATCCTCAGCATCAATCAAAAGAGTCTGTCCGTACTTCAAGGTTTGATCTTTGTTCGAATCATTATACCTTATAATATCCTTTAGTGATCGAATGCTAAATTCACTAGGAAGTTTGGATAGATATCTGTTTAGAGAATATTTAAACTCATATTTCTGTATCTTTTTTAGAGAATCTTTTCCTATTGGTGGTAGCTCTATCTTCTTTATAATAGTTCCAGCTCTCTCTAACTTTATAATTATTTCTTCTGATTTTTTAACTTCCTCATCTGTCATATTCGCAAATTCTGATTGAATTATGCCTACTGTAATACCCTTTACATCTATCATATTTTCAATTATTAAAGGTTTATGTGTAAGCTCTGAAAACAAGATGATGGTATCATCTACTGTTCGAGTCATAGGTCCTGCTGTATCAAGTGTGAAGCTAACCGGAATAATACCTTCTTGACTTATTGATCCGATACTTGGTCTGAAACCTACAATACTATTCTTCATTGCAGGAGAGATAATTGAGCCGGAAGTATCTGTCCCAATGGATGCGACACACAGATTTGCTGTCACTGCAACCCCAGAGCCAGAACTAGAACCAGATGGAGATTTTGCTTTATCATAAGGTGAATTCACCTGTTTTCCTCTTGAACTATAGCCACTGGGCATGCCCTTGGTCATATAATTGGCAAATTCGGTCATATTGGTTTTCCCAAGAATCACTGCCCCTTTTTCTCTTAAAATTTTGACAACATTTGCATCTGAAGAAACGCATGAATTCGCAAGAGCCAGGGAACCAGCAGAAGTATGCATTCTGTCAAAAGTATTTATATTATCCTTAAGAAGTATAGGAACACCATATAACTTACTATTACTGGATTTATAGCCGAGCTCATCTAGTCCTTTAGCAATTTCCAAAACATCTGGGTTAATCTCTATGACACTATTAAGTCCGTTTTTTCCTTTATCTAAATTATTGATACAATTTATGTACTCCTGTACCAATTCCTTGACCGATAGCGAATTATTCCTTAACATAACTCCTAATTCATTAATAGTGATTTCATTTATATTGATCATGTGTATATCCTTTTCATTTGATAAGTTAATTTGTTAATTTATTATATTATTATCATCAATTTCATGTCTTTATATTCATATAAAAATATACGTGAAACATACTGCTAATCACAAAGCCTCATTCAATATTCAATCAAAAAAGAACGCAACGCTTTCTAACTTAAAAAGTTATCTCGCTATTCGTCCTTTATGATAAATTCAAATTATTAAGTTTTATACTACAGATGTAAACGCCCGCGTACCTTGCCCCAGATGGATTTCTGAAAATAACCATATGCCCTATCATAAATATATAATGCAATCTGCCCAACAAGTATTGCAACGATCCAAACACCTTGATTTAATTCACCCTGATAAATTAACTTTGGTAAAAAAATGAGCATTGGAATGTACATTATATTAAATATTATATATTTAATCATCCAAAATATTCTGCTCCTATTTCTGTTCCATTTTGCCGATGTTAGCATTTCCCAGGTAAATTCAATCATAACTACATATAATCCCATTGCAGAAAATGTTATACAATAAATCTTGTTCGGTGCAAGCATAAAACTGAGCAATATACTTGCAATAAAAAAGCCAACTCCTAACCTAAGACCGCATTCACGGATTGCTATTCCTACAAAAAAAGAAGCTCCTGCCAAAAGAAACAGTGTATTGAATTCTAATATGCCACTAAATATTACCAGTAGCACAGCACATGCAAGCAAAAGGCCTAAAAATGCCATCCTCTTCGCGTTTAGAAACATGAACACAAATCCCCTCCCATACATTCACATAAAGAATCTGCACACCACAAGTCACAGCACATATTTCCCGTTCCATAACCTGATCTACCATTGTTGTAACCACTATTCTGATATTTTTGGCCTCTCCATTGTAATTGACCTAAAAGGTTAGAATATTCTTGATTTCCGGGTTCCATACTTACTGCCTGCTGTGCATGATTGGAAGCATCAATATTATTACCAATACCAGAATTTGCAAGTGCACTATAGTAATACCATCTAGCAGATCGGTTTGATACACCCGAAAGGGCATTCAAAGCCTCCCTGTAATGTCTTGCACTTAAATAATTGTAAGCCGCCTTCATTTCCATAGATTCGTCATCTGCGCCCCCAGAATAAGCTCCTTGCCCAAAAGAAGAATTTCTTTGACTAAACCCGCCTTCTCTTTCCTTCATAATCTGCTCATAAGATTCTTGTACCTCTTTAAATTTCTCCTCAGCCAATTCTGAAAGTGGGTTATCTATATAGGAATCAGGATGGTACTTCCTACTTAAATCTCGATATGCTTTTTTTATTTCATCGTTTGATGCACTTGGTAACACACCAAGTATCTTATATGGATCCATTATCATATTTTTGTTCCTTCCTTTATGCTTTTTTCATTTTGTATTAGATCATATTTTGTCCATACTCCTTCGTATAAGATGTTTCTCAATATGTCAATGTCAATTAAACAAGGCAGCTTCTCGAATTCACTGGTACACTCTGCCATCATCATGGTTAACATATTCTTACAATCTGTTTCATAGGAGCTTTTTTCATAAATAGAGATGAGTGGATTAAAACTGTTATTATTTATATCTTTTTGTATATCATCATAAGCATCAAGAATATAAATGAATTTTCCTAGAAAAAAGCCTATTTTTCTTAAACTTTCCTCCCACATATCATTTTGATAGACAAAAAGTTCCGCCATAATCTCTCCAAAGCAACGGGATATGATATCAATATTAATCTCATTATTTTTTTCACATGTCTGAAGACGACTTAGACACTGTTCAATTACATGACACTGTCTGGGATACTTAGCGCTAATTTTCCGATAATCATTCCCTAATAACTTAGCACCTGCTAGGCCTGGTACACTTTTTTCATCCTTCCAGTTATCTAAAAGGTGATGATAAGTTAAAGCAATATTAATATCTGCGACATATTCTGTTATTTCATTGCAGAGCATATCATGCTTTTTAGCGGGATGTACGACACATCGGTGTTGCTCTCTTACCGTGTTGCTTTCATATAATGAAGTTAATAAAATTATAAGAAATGTCATATCATATGTCAATGTCATTTGCCCAAAACGTCCGTGACGATCCTTTAACGTCTTACATAATCCACAGTAATATGCTTTATATTTATAAAAATCCTTCATTTTAAGTTCTGGTTTGCAAATATTTACATATCCAAACATATAATCCTCCAAACACTATGGTTCCTCAGTATGTTGTATTGCTCTCTTTCCAATATTCACTTAGCAAAGAATATGCAATTTTGCTTTTAAATATATCACATAAACCATATAATCTCAATAGTATTAGTAATTTTTCTTCATAGTATCTATTATTTGTCATTATTATACAATTATAAAGCAATGCTATATGGTAAATATTACATGAATAACCTAGTTATATCTCTATATAATAGGAAACAGGATGAAAACTTATGGGGTGATTATTATGTTTACTGATAAAAAGTTAATGAAAGCTTATAACAATGCTAAAGTGGAGTATTTTGACGAGAATTCAAGATATATCTTCTTTAGTGATTCTCATAGAGGAGATGATAGTGTTTCTGATGAATTCTCTCGAAATCAGAATGTTTACTTACATGCACTTAACTACTATTTTAACAATGACTATATTTACGTGGAGGCAGGCGATGGAGATGAACTCTGGGAATATTCCAATTTCAAACATATTCGATTAGCTCACAGTGATGCTTTTTTAACACTTAAAAGATTTTTTGATGTTGGAAGATTAATCTTTCTGTACGGTAACCATAATATTTATTTAAAAAATAAAAATTATGTCTGCGATAACTACTACAATTTTTACGATGAATATAATCAGGATATGCAGGAACTCTTTAAGGGAATTACTCCATACGAGGCACTATTATTGAAAAATAAAAATTCCGGTCAGGAAATTCTAACTGTTCACGGTCATCAAGGCGATTTAATGAATGACCAACTATGGGTTATATCCATGTTAATGTTGCGATATTTTTGGAAATATTTGCATGTTGTTGGTTTTCAAAACCCAGCAAGCCCTGCCAAAAATCTATATAAAAGGCATAAAATCGAGAAAAATTATAAAAAATGGATCAGAGCACATGAGATGATGCTTATCTGCGGCCATACTCACAGGCCAAGATTTCCCAAAAATAATGAACTCCCCTATTTTAATACAGGTTGCTGTATCCATACCAAGGGTATAACAGGTATCGAAATATTAGATGGTAAAATACTGATGGTAGATTGGAGAATCGGTGCCGATAAAGAGGGCAATCTTCAAATTGAAAGAAACATTATGAGAGGTCCTGAGCCTATTGAAAATTTTGATTTTAAAAACAATAAATTTTATCAAACAAATAATAGTGAAGATGATTAATGGATTAACTGCACATTTTAATCAATGACTTTGTAATATAAGTCTTGGTTAAAATGTGCCTCATATTTATATTTTACTTATATTTCAACTATCTTAGGTTCTTCCACCGGTTTAAACTCTTTCGTAAGTTTTTTAATCCAGTCATATCGGTTAACCTTTACCACAGCCACAACACACTTAAGAATCTGATCACTCTTTAAACAAAGAAATACAATCCACGTTGGTGCTCCCACTACGAAAGCCATCGTAAGTGAAAGAGGTATTACAACTCCCCAGACAAAAATAATATCATTAACTAGTACGAAATGAGTTGCACCTCCTGCTCTGACTATCCCCGTTAAACACGACATCTGATAAGCTGTTCCGACAACTGTAATAGACAGTATCGTCATTAAGGTACGTGCTAGTACAAGCGTTTCATCTGATACATGATAAAATAGTAATATATAATCTTTTATAATGAATAAAAATAGCCCGGTACAGATACCCCCACCTAAAAATATAAACTGAAGTCTTTTCGTATATTGCTTTATTTTATCAATATCTCCCTCACCTACAGTATTACCAATCACTACTGACGAAGCACTTGCCATTCCATAAACTCCAACACTAATCACTGAGAATACAATATTCACAATGCTTACGGCAGCGATAGAGGTTGCTCCCAATCTACCTATGATTCCACCCTGAATTGTTAAATTAATTCCCCATACAACATCTCCCATCATAACAGGAAGTCCATATTTAAGGAAATCTTTAACTAAAACCATATTGTTGACATAGATATCTGATAGTCGTATCATCAATTTTTTGTCAACAAACTTAAAGTATAAAATTATTGAGATACACTCAATTATTCTGGTTATAAGTGTTGCGATTGCAGCACCTTTTATACCCATAGCAGGCATACCAAGATGTCCAAAAATTAATACCCAATTTAGTGATACATTTAAAAAAAAGGAAAAAATCGAAATATACAATCCAAATTTCACAGTACCAACGCATCGTAAAGATGTGATTAATACATTACTAATACCGAAAAACAAATAGGTAAAACAAATAATTCGTGCATATTTAGTTGCTTCTATTATTACTGCTTGATCATTCGTATATAAACTAAGGAATTGTTTTGTCAAAAAGAATACCACTATCCAAAATAAAATAGCACAAGCTATAGCTATTTTCAACGCGATGCCCATTATACTCTTTACACTTTCTTTATCTCCCTTTCCCCAATATTGGGCAGCTAAAACCATTAATGCCGCACCAATACCTGAAACCAGCATCTGCAAAATTATCTGTATCTGGTTACAGAGATAAACACCGGAGATTGCCAGTTCTCCCAACGAACCAACCATAATATTATCAGCCAACCCAACTGAAAATGTAACCACATTTTGCAAAGCAATGGGAACAGCCAAAATAAACAAACGCTTATAAAATGCTTTATCCACCATAATATATTGTGTCCTTTCTCAATTCGTACGATCAATCTTACCCTTATAATCTATTTTTAAAGTATAAGAAGATTCTTAATACTAATAGTTTTAGATTTTAAAATGCACTTAGTACATATAATAAAACAAATAGGTACGAGATTCAATGAATTATCCTATACAAATCATTTAATATCCTATGTAAATCATTTAATATCCTATACAAATCAATTTAATATCCTATACAAATCTTTCACATATTCTCATGCAAAAAAAGCTCTTATAAGGTCACAAACAACCCTATAAGAGCTTATTAAATATTAAATATTAAATAATACCTTTAAAGCTGAACTCAAACTCCAATTTTTTACTAACATCAATTAAGAACTCTTCATGTGTGCGAGCACCCCAACTATCATCACCGGCAATACCCATCTGATTTAAGGAGGTGCGAATGACTGTATATTGGATTTGTGGTAATTCATAATCATGCATTGCATTTTCTAATTCATGAGGTGTAAAGGGAAGTGCAGAAAAATTCATGTTGTTTCCCGTAAATACAATTCCTCTTCCCCTATGATCCATAACTTTAGCATATCGAATACCGGTTTTATTTCCACACTCTTGAGGAACTAGGTATTTGGGAATGTTATCAATTACCTTGTTTTTGTAAATACCAAGGCGTCCACCCCTATTCCTGTCCCAATAAGTCTCTTCCGGTCCTATACCGTACCACTCAATAGTATCATAATCTGCCTTCATTTTAAATATTACACCAAATTCAGGCATATCCTTTAATTCCTGTATCGGATCATAAACTAACTTGGTAGTAACCGTCCCATCTCCAAATACTTTATAAATCATCTGACATTCTGCTTTTGGTGTCGTTGGTAGATAATAAGTATAAAAAATGGTTACATAATCTTCTTTTACTTCTATAATTGGATTTTCACTAAAAGTATCTGGTGCTACCTTTCTAAAATCAACATACATGCTAGCAATTTTCCATTGGCCGTAACGTGCCTGCATCTGGTTGCCATTATCATTGTCCGTCGGAGCCCTCCAAAAATTAGGTTTCGGGACAGCCGCAAGCATTTCTTTCCCACCAAAACGATAAGAAACTAAACCACCATATAGTTTTGAGAATAAAACTTCAAAATCTTCTCCTCTTATTCCAATATTATTGTAGCAGTTGGCAACTGAAAAAGGTTTCTTACATACTGACTTTTGTTCTTCAATCTGATAGATACCTTGCCCGAAAGCTACTTCGTGACCTTTCTTTGCCCACTTTTTATCCTCTTTTAGTTCAAAAGATACAGTAATTGTATATTCTCCTGGTTCTTCCTTTACATGAATCGGAAGTTCATAGGTTCCCTCTGATAATGGTTCTATATTTGTATTCATATTAGCTTGTTCGATTAAGATTCCATTTCTTAATACAGAAACAATACAATTATACTCAATAGTATTCGTAAATAAGTTCTTATTTTTAACGACAACTTTCATCTTATCTACTATAACGCTAATGTTTTGATAATTAAATTTTACTTCCTGCATCTTCGGAGAAATACCTCGATTGCCATAGACGATACCATTTCCACAGAAATTGTAATCGCAAGGCCTATCCCCAAAATCACCTCCATAGGCAAATGTTTCCTTACCATAGCGGTCAAGTGTACGAATGGATTGATCTACAAAATCCCAAATAAATCCACCTTGGTACAGTGGTTCTCTATCCGTTAAATCCGTGTATTTAAACATTCCTCCACAGGAATTAGCCATAGCATGGGTATATTCACAACAAATGTAAGGTTTGCTCCGTTCCTTAGAAAGAAATTCTTCAATCTCCGTTACTGGAGGATACATTCGACTTTCTATATCACTGGTATCTGGAAATCTTCTATCCCAATAAACTCCTTCATAATGCACAAGCCTTGTATCATCCAGCCGGTGGAATTGTTTTGACATTTCATAGATATTCTTTCCTCCGAAGGATTCATTTCCACAAGACCAGATTAATATAGCCGGGTGATTTTTATCTCTTTGATAAATAGAATTCGCACGGTCTAGTACAATGTCTAGCCATTCTGGTTTATTTCCTGGTACAACGTCATCAACCGATTGTAAACCCGCAGCGATATATTGCCACATTCCATGAGATTCTAAATTAGTCTCGTCAATCATATATAAGCCGTATTCATCGCAAAGTTCATATAATCTTGAACTGTCCGGATAATGACAGGTACGAATGGCATTAATATTATTTTGTTTCATCGTAATGATATCCTGAATCATTTCTTCTTCTGATACCACTCGTCCATTATCACAACTGAATTCATGCCGATTTACACCCTTAAATACAATTCGTCTTCCGTTAAAATACATGATAGCATTTTTCATTTCAAATCTACGAAAGCCAATTTTCTGTAGAATTACTTCCTGTACGTTTCCCAGAACATCAATAATCTGAATCTTTAAATCATAAAGTTCGGGATATTCTGCACTCCAAAGTTTTGGATTATCAACAGATAGATGAGTTTGTACATACTCTAACAATTTCTCTTCACTCTTTGCCACCACTAGGTCACCTTTAGATAGGGTAATCTCTGCTTTCCCATCAGTTTCACCAATAATTTGCAGTTTAACAGATAGGTCAGCTTTGGTAAATGTATCCTCCACATATGGTTTTACTTCCATGTCATATACATGAATCTCTGGAGTTGTAAATAGGTAGACCTCCCTGAAAATTCCCGAGAAACGGAAGAAATCCTGATCTTCAATCCAACTTCCACTAGTCCATTTAAATACTTGTGCCGCCAGCTTATTTACACCTTCTACCAAGTAATTGGTCAACTCAAATTCTGATGGTGTAAAAGAATCCGTGCTATAACCAACAAAAGTTCCATTCAGCCACAATGCCAAGCCACTTTCTGCACCCTGAAACGATATAAAAAGCTTCTTTCCTTTCATTCCTTCCGGTACTTCAAAATATTTTACATAACTTCCAACAGGATTGAACCTTTCCGGAATCTCGCCCGGTTTAATATCTTCATGCCCATCCCAAGGATATTGTACATTTGCATATTGTGGGACATCATAACCTTCCATCTGCATATGAGCTGGAACTTTAATATCATCCCAGTCTCTGCAATCATAATCTGTCTTTTCAAATTCTTTTATAGTAGAATTATAATTTTTTGCATAGAAAAATTTCCATAATCCATTTAAAGTATATTGAAAGCTGTTACTATGTGCTGCTGCTTCCAAAGTATTTGCGTAATATTTATGGTCTGAATGAGCATTCATTCTATTTTCACAGAAATACCTGGGATCTTTTACTCTTTCATAATCAAATTTATTCATAGCCATTAAATGATTTCTCCTTTCAGTAATTACCAATTATTTAACAGCACCTGTGATACCTTCTGCGAAACTCTTCTGTAACAAGAAAAATACAATGACAGTAGGAATCGTACACACAAGTACACCTAACATAAGCATACCATAATCAATTACATATCCGGTAAGTAGATTAGCAACCATCATTGGCATGGTTGTTCCTTCATCTGACATCATGATTACTGTTGGCCATAGATAACTATTCCATGCGTTCATAAATACAATGGTCATGGCCGCTGCATAGGTAGATCTCATGGTTGGAATAAACATTCTGAAGAAAATCTGTATCTCATTTAGACCATCAAGTCTGGCAGCTTCAATAATATCATGGGGAAAAGATCTAGCACTCTGCCTGAACAGCATAATCAAAAATGGTGTTGAAATCGTTGGAAGTATAAATCCTATTGTACTATTTAAAAATCCTAACTTTGAAAACATTTGAAACAAAGGAATTAAAGTTGCCGCAAAAGGTACCATCATAGCTAGTAGCAAAAGAGACATTACTCCATCTTTTACTTTATCATGATAAATCTCGAATCCATAACCTGCAATAGAGCACACTAGTAATGCAGCAATCGTAAGCATGATAGAATTCTTAATTGAATTCATCATAGCTCTTCCCACATTCTGCGAAATCAGCAGACTAGACCAGTTTTCTAACAGATAGTTACCAGGAATCAGCTTACCAGCAATTACATCAACGCTCTTATTCGTCGCCGACACTGCCATCCAATAAAGTGGAAATACTGATAAAAACGATACAATTGTCAAGAAAAAATAATTTATAAAACTTTTAAATTTTTTCATCGCTTATCACCTACTTTCATTTGGATAAATGCTAAAATAGCCACTAAAAATAACATAACATAAGACATTGCCGCAGCATATCCGAAGTTTGGCGAATATACAAATGATATTCTATATAAATAATGTGACATAGTAATCGTTGCATTTGCTGGTCCCCCATTTGTCAGGTTAACAGATTCATCAAACAACTGAAGGGTACCATTGGTAGACATAATTGCAGTTAATAAAATAATCGGTTTTAAAAGTGGAATTGTGATTTTCCTAAACCGTTGAAAAGCATTTGCTCCATCAACTTTAGCTGCCTCGTAAATAGTATACTCAATATTTTGTAAGCCAGCCAAAAAGAATACCATATTATAACCAGTCCATCTCCAGATTAACGCAATGATAATAACTGCTCTTGCAGTTCCCGGATTGCCAAGCCAGTTAATTGACGACTCAATGATATTCATTTTTAGTAATATTGTATTGATAAAACCATCCAACGCAAACATAGCTCGGAAAATAATCGCATAGGATACCAAAGATGTTGCACAAGGAAGAAAAATTGCCGTTCGAAATAATCCTTTAAACTTTAAATCCTTATTATTTAGCATAGAAGCCAATACCAAGGCTAAGATAAGCATAATTGGTACTTGAATGATAAGATAAAAAAAGTTATTTAATAATGACTGCATAAATACCGTATCTTTTAACATTCTTGCATAATTATAAAGACCGACAAATTTCATATTGGCGCCGATACCTGTCTTTAATGATAAAAACAAAGCTTTTATCATTGGATAAAAACTCATCCAACAGATAAGTAACGATGCTGGCAACAGAAATACCCACCCCATTAGATTTTGCTTCTTTGATAAACTAAACCTTTTCTTCTTACCTGCCATATATTATAGCCTCCTCTTCGTAACAATTATTCCAAGTCTTTACATATAGAAAACTATCCAAAAGGATAGTTTTCTATATGATAAATGTCTAATATATTAGTTATGATTATCTACCAATCAATTAATTTCCCATCTGGAATTTAATTGTATCTGCTGCTGCCTGAAGTTCGGTTTCAACATTTGCACCACCAACTACATTCGTCATTGCTGTACCAACAGCATCTCTTGCTTCATAGTAGTAAACACCTGTAATATTACTTGGAACACTACCTGCGAATTTTGTTATATCAGCATAGATTGCCTGACCGCCAAAGAATTCAGATGTTTCTGCATAAACTGCACTGTCACCAGCTGGTAAATAAGTAGCGAGTGCACCTGAAGATGGAAGAATGGTTTCATATAACTCTACACTTCCTGCGAAAGTCTTTGCAAAGAAATCTTTTGCCAATTCTTGATTCTTACAGCTTGAAGAAATTGCCCAACTAGAACCACCATTGTTAGAATAATTAGTTGCATTTGCAACGCCTTCTAAGGAAGGGATATTGGTTATAGCCCATTTTCCTGATTGATCTGTAGCTGTCTGGATGGAAGCAAGGATCCAACATCCATTAATAGTTCCTGCAACTGTTCCATTTGTTAAGGTTGCTATGTATTGATCCCAATCATTAACTTCTACTAAAATGCCTTCTTTTACAAGTGTTGTATAAGTATTAATTGCTTGTAAAAGTGCATCATTTCCAACAATATTTGGTGTTCCATCTTCGTTAAATAAGCTTGATCCACAGGATTGAAGTATTTCCATGATTAAATCCGGAGAACCTGCCTGTGCAGATAACAAAGGAGTTTTTGTTTTTGCCAAAACATCCTTACCAAGTTCAATAAATTTAGTCCATGTAATATCGGTAAAATCTGCACTTGTATATCCTGCCTGTTCAAGAACATCACTTCTTAAAGCAGTAATACAGGTACCATTATCAAAAGGAACTCCATAATTTTTCCCATCAACTACCGAATATGCAACTTTTGCTGATGCAAAAGAATCAAATGCAATTCCTGAATCTGTTAAATCTGTAAATACATCAGGAAAATTCGTATAGTTTTTTTGGAATGCATTATCCTGCATTAAGAAAATATCAGGTAGAGTATTAAGCTCTCCCGAAGTTGCAACTGTCGTAAGTTTTGTCTGAACATCATCCCATGGAGTTTCAACAATATTTAGTTTAAAATCTGGGTTAGTCTTTTGGTAAACTTTTTCTGCTTCCTGCATTGCATAGATGTTAAAAGCTGGATCCCAGCACCATACTGTAAGAGTATTTTCACCCGCAGGAACTGCAGCCGGTTCCTCCGTTTTTTCAGTACTAGTAGCACTTTCCTCTTCTTTTGTTTCGGTCGTAGTACTTCCTTTTGATCCACATGCCATAAGTGTTAAAGCCATTGTGAAAACCAATAAAATCGCCAAAAATTTTTTCATAAAATTATCTCCTCCAAACGTATTTTTATGTAATTAATTCACACACTTTTTTTGGAAATATATCATTTTTTATATTTTTATGATTATATTGCACAATTTAAATGTTTTATTTGAATTAATTTATATACATTATACCATTTGGTCTTTGAGCTTTGTTTCTATTTTCAAATTATAAATATGCAAATTCGACCATGATTTATTTTACTTTTTACATCCATCCCGGTAATTTCATAATTGTATAATTTTTCAAATCTCTTTCTGTATTTGCAGAATTATTTCTCCATTTTAATGGAGTCGTTCCGATAATCTTATTGAAATTACGATTATATGTAGTTATTGTTGGAAACCCCGATTTAATCGCTATATTCAGTATGGAATTAGTTGTTGATCGAAGGAGAATGCAGGACATTCTTATCCGTACCGTATTAATATAATCCAGTGGTTTCATATGCATAATATATTGGAACATACGCCGAAAATGAGTTTCGCTCATGTGACACATCCGTGCAAGCTCTAATATTTTAATTTCTTTCATATAGTTGATGCTAATATAAGTTAAAGCCGTTGATATAGCATTACTTTTATCTATATGAGGCATTAATCCCACCTCTTCCGTTATATTCAAACGACTAATTTCAACAAATAGAGCTAATAAGAGACCTTTCACACTTTCCTTATAATAATGTGCCCCATTTCGCATTTCATTCATAATCTCAATAACCAGTTGCCCAATCTTCGGATAATTTTTTTCATGTAAGCAGAAAGCATCCGAGGATATTTGTGACGTAAAAGATGTTACATACAATTGATTGTTCGGATAAAGAAGCTTCATTATCTCTTCAATATCAACAAACAAGTATTCCCACTTACTGAGTAACCCATTATCACTGCAAGTAGAATGTGGTACATTGCGCGGAATAAAAGAAACATTTCCAGCAGAAAATGGGTAAAAGTTATCCTCAATCGCTAATTCACCACTACCCCAATAGCAATATCCAATTTCAAGTTGGCTATGAAAATGAAGATTTTCCCCAAATTCATAGGCTCTAACCCATCGGTCCCCAAGCAATGCTAGCACCGGAAAATCTGCAGGTAATTCATAATATCTAAATTCAAAGGATCCTTTTTTCTTTTTTATCATAATTGACTCCCGTCTGCGTGCTTTAGCACGCATTAAAATCAGGAGGGTGAAATATCTTTTAATTTCACCTTACTCCCATCAGCGTGCTTTAGCACGTATTAAAATCAGGAGGGTGAAATATATCTTTTAATTTCACCTTACTCCCATCTACCCGCTTCATCGGGTGTACAAATCAAAGGGTGAAGCATGAAAAAAGAGAAACTAGCTTTGTGCCTTATCTATAAGTATATTTCTTTCATTTTCAGTAAAAAATAAAAGAAATAAAGTATGAAATGGAGCCAATAATGTATTACATAATATTTGATTTAGAATTTAATCAAGACTTTTCTTCCTTACAAGATGTTAATAGGAACAGAACCCAATATCCATTTGAAATTATCCAAATTGGTGCAGTAAAATTAGATTTAAAATTTAATACCATAGCTACTTTTAATCGTTATGTAAAACCCACCATCTATACAAAAATAAGTCCATTTATCACTGAACTAACCGGAATAACCACTGAGCAACTCCAACTAGAAAAACCTTTTTCTGAGATATATACTGCCTATATTGAATTTATAAATGATCCAGAAGCTTATTTTTGTATCTGGGGAATGTCTGATATAAAGGAATTATATAAAAATGTTGAATACCATCAGCTAAACCTAAAACTTTTACCAAAATTATTTATTAATATACAGCCTTATGTATTCTTGCATTTTAATCTTCCGGAGAAGCACTTGTTAAGGCTTCAAAACGCTGTTGAATTATTAAATCTTGCAATCACGCATCCTTTTCATAATGCATTTTATGATGCATATTATACAGCTGAAATATTTAAAAAAATATATAATTCATCCTTCCAACTAAGACACTATGACCCATCCTACGTTGTTATTAAACCAAGACAGCCAAAAAGAGTAATGGATACAGATAAATTTCTACAACAATTCGAAAAGATGTATGCCCGCAAATTATCTGAAGAAGAACAGGAAATGATTAAGCTTGCCTATAAAATGGGAAGAACACAGCAGTTCTTAAAATGATTTAACTAAAATATTGCTTGTTTACATTGTAGTATCAAACTTTTTCCGATACCCACACTTTCTGCATAGCTCCTCAACTGCCCGCCTTTTCGAAAATCCATCAATAATGTTAGTCGCTCTTACGCTCTCAATTATTTCGGCAAAATTCTGATTATTAATGTTGCCTAAATTAATTACTCCCTCACCATCAAGGCAGCAAGGCACTACAGTTCCGTCTACGAGTATTGCAACTTGGTTCCTAAGTCCATAGCAAAATCCTATTCCATCGTCTTCCTCTTCTTTTAAGTCTGGCCACTGAAATTCATGCTCCTGATCTAAATATAATTTATCAGCTATTTTAAACCCTCTGTTTGTTGTTACTTTCTCAAGAATCTTATAATTTAAATCAAACTCTTTCTCAATTACTTCCAACAATTCACGGTTTCTTTTGGTTTCCAAATTAGCCTCATTATCCTGCTCTAAATTCCAAAATCTTAATGATATGATAATATCTGTCTTAGCTCTGGCTTCTTTAACAAATGAAAGAATGTTATTTATATATTCTTCCTTCTTATCATATTTTTCATTTCCATAAAAGCTGTGGAGTGATATATTAATCTGCCTCAAAGCTGGTTTCATTATAATCTTTTCCTTAACAAGGTTGATAAGAGTTCCATTCGTAGTAATATTAACTTGAAATCCTTTTTCATGGCTTATATCTAAAAATCGATCTATCTCCGGGTGAAGAAATGGTTCCCCCTTTACATGAAAATATAAATAATCCGTAAATGGCTTTATTTGGTCTAATATTTTATTAAAAGTTTCTATTTCCATAAATTCAGGTTTACGTTTTGTCTGTGGACAAAAGCTACAGGCAAGATTACATACATTTGTTATTTCTATATAAAATTTTTTTATTTTTTTCATTTATTTTTCTTGTATCATGTTTGCATAAAGAATACATAATACATTTTCCTTTCTCAATAAATATCTATATAACTGTTAAGACACTCAGATTAGTGAATTTTTTAAAACAACTAACTATATAATTATATTTTATCAGATTTGAGATTTAAAGTCACTAACAAGACATTGCGAAACAATAGAAAGCACGCTTCGCGAACTTTTTATTGTTATGAATAAAAAAACGCACCTAGCGAGTGCGTTTCAAATAATCTTTCTAATATACAATGTATTTTTTTCTATTTTCTTAAATTAACTTGTTTTAATGTAGATAGTTTTAGATTAAAATATTTCAATTTCATACATGGCTTTTCTACAAAATGCCATGAAATATAGGAACATAAAATTATAATAGGAAAAGCAATTATAAAATTCATATACCATTGCATTTTACCTCCATTAAGATACACAACTATTTGTTGAATAGGAAAAGCATATATGTAGATCCCATATGATAGGTCACCTTTAGATGAAAAATGATGAAGCTTTATTTTAGGGCAAAAAGCTATATATATAATTATATATGGTAAGCATAGCATTAACCCCACATGAAGTACTCCTAGCAAAGAAGAAAATACTAATAGAAAAATACCTGCCACAGCATAACTAAGCTTTAGTTTTATGATATCCCTATAAATATAACATAACGTTCCTAATAGAAACTGAACTAAGAATTGAATAAGGTATAGCTGAGTTTGATTACCTCCAAGCTGTAAAATATCAAAAATATAAACAATAATAAATAATATAACTATACTCTTTTTCTTTAATAGTTTTGTTACTCCCAATATAGCAATTACAAGGTAGCACGCGAATTCATATTCTAAGGTCCACAAAGATCCATTCACAGCATTTTTATAAACATTATTTTCAAAAACCCCTGGTAAATTATATTGCATTTTAAATAATGTTATTGATTGCAAATACTGATAGGTCTTTGGATTACTGAAATAATTACTCAAGGAATGAGTTGTAAAAACTGCTCCTATTAATACCATACTAAGTATAATAACAACTATAATAGCAGGAAAGATTCTTAAAATTCTTGCCTTTAAAAATTTTATAATATCTTTTGTATTATCCCAGCTTTGTGCAATCAGGTAACCACTTATAATAAAAAATATTTTAACAGCAAGTTTTCCAAGTGTAATTTGATCATTCGTTAAGACACTTAAAATTTCTTTATTATTATCTCCATATGACAATGGAAAGGAATGCGAAACCACAACGATTGATGAAGCTATAAATCTAATGAAATCAAAATTATTCAATCTGCTTAAGGATAAATTCTTGATTGGAATTCCATTCTTTATACTCATTTATTTACCCCTTAATATATTTCTTTTGCAATACTTTCTCAATAAATACTTCTACATACTCTGGATTAAACTGTAATCCAGCATTACTTTTTAATTCTTGAATCGCAGCTTCCTTTGTTAGTGGATTACGGTAGCTTCTCTCACTAATCATAGCATCATACGCATCAGCAATAGTAATTATTCTAGCTTGAAGTGGAATTTCTTCTCCCTTTAAACCTT
Organism: uncultured Lachnospiraceae bacterium; assembly: GCA_963517115.1. Lineage (GTDB taxonomy): Bacteria > Bacillota > Clostridia > Lachnospirales > Lachnospiraceae > Anaerocolumna. The sequence continues at coordinate 170,276 of CAUQEW010000001.1, forward strand.
TCGGATATCCCTTCCCATCCCATCTTTCATGATGTGCTAACACATATTCAGCCATTTCGGAAAAATCATTCACAGTACTAAGTATTCGATATCCTATTTCTGGATGTTTCTTTACTTCTTCCCATTCTTCATTTGTCAACTTCCCATTTTTGTTTAGAATGCTTTCTTCAATTCCTATTTTACCAATATCATGTAATAAACCAACTATTTTTAGTTCTCGAACCACATCTTCCTGTAAACCAAGTGCATTCCCCATACTTTCACATAATTCTGAAACTCTTTGTGAATGCTGTTCTTCCCTGCTGTTTTTTTCATGAAGAGTCGTAATGATTGTATGGATTGTTTTCCCTCTCATGCTTGGACTTTCATACAACTTCTTTCGATACATATAATCCTCAGCTTTTTTTAGTACATCTAACATTAAATCTTCTTTATTTCTTTTTGTTTCGTATCCAAAGGAAATAGAGACATCAACTAATCCTACTTTTTCTTTCAAAGCTAACACTTTGATATTTTCAACTATTTGTTCTACTTCTGAATTATCCGTATTTGGAGAAATAATTACGAATTCATCACCTGCCAGCCTACAGACAATATCCTTAGCTCGACATCCTTTTGTCATAACATCAGCAACTTTCTTAAGGCATTCATCTCCTACAGCATGTCCAAAAGAATCATTGATCAATTTTAGTCCGTTAATATCAGCCATAGCAATTGTAATCGGAAGGTTTTCTTCCAGATCTAAACGACTTAACTCCTGTTCGAAAAATCTTCTGTTATATAAACCTGTTAATTGGTCATGATAACTTAAGTATTCTAATTTTTGCTCCATTTGCTTTCTTTCACTAATATCTCTGCATAAAGAGTGAAATACTTTTTTCCCATTTAATATAATAGTTGTCATAATAATTTCAACCGGTATTAAACTTCCATCCGGTCTCTGATGCCACCATTCAAATCTATATTTTCCATTCATAAAAGAATTTTTATAAACATCAAGAACTTTTTCGGTTGATAATTCTCCATTCGGTTGTTTCTCCGGAGAAAAATCGCTTGGTGATTTACCAAGTATGCTATCTTTAGATTGATATCCTAAAAGGTTTATAGTCGCTGTATTACAATCAATCACCTTATTTTCATCAATAATAAATATAGCATCAGATGAGTTTTCAAATATATTTCTAAAATTATATTCGCTTACTTTGATTGCCTCTTCTGCCAGTTTTCTTTGAGTAATATCATTAACTATGATTGCAAGTTGTAAGTTCTTCGGTCTATATGCTATTATTTCATAATATATATTTGTTTTTTGTTGGTATCGCTCGTAACGCACCGGTTCTCCAGTTTTTTTGGTATGTTCAAGTTTGTCAATATTATCCAATTCCATACTTTTGAATATTTGTGAAAAGCATTTGCCAAGAATTTCTTTCTTCTTTAATCCTGTTAATACCTCATGACTATCATTGGCATCTATAAGTATATAATTCGCAACATCATCATCAAAACTACCTTCATAAAGTGCTAAACCCAATTGCATTTGATTTACTAATGTTTTATATTTTTCTTCACTTATTTTTAATTCTAATTCATTTTTTCTTTCACTCGTAATATTTCTTGATATAGCTAATATCTCTGTTTCATTACTTCTTACCATTCTAAGTTCAAAATATTGTTCTTGATTTAAAATATTTAATTTATATTCAAAGCTTTCTGTAGTTCCATTTGTAAATACTGTATTTATCATTTTATTGGCTATTTCTGATATATCTATTGGAAGAATCTCTTCTATTTTTTTCCCAATAAAGGCCATCTTGGGAATCATTAAAAGATGATCATCATTTGTCATACAATCTATAAAGCACCCTTCTTTATCGATAACAAATAACAAATCCGGTATTGCTTTAATTATGGCTCTATTTTTTTCTTCACTTTTACTTAACTTTATTTGATTTTCAATCGTTTGTTCATACTGATTTCTTAGTTCTTCTTCTGAGGAGGTTAATTGCTCTAAATATGCTTGAAGTTCCTCATTAGCCGCAGATAATTCGTCATAACTATCCGTCAGTTTCTTTTCAGCAGAATAAACCTTTTTCAAAAGGCTGCTTATTAATAAATATAGAATAATTGAAGTCACTATAACATAGAACCAACCTTTATAAGTATTTAATATTAAAATCAAATCTTTATTCATAACTAACATATTTACAATTCTATCCGAAAAGTATATCCACATAAAACCAATCGCTAGGTATATGAGACAAATTTTAATGCAATCATACTTGAGTTCATTTTTTTCGTTACTGCTTAATTTGGAGTAGATTTTTTTTGATATTGATTTTAACATAAAACACCTCCATTTTTAGTTTCTATTATAAAATTAAATAAGTACAACCATATACTTATATTATACTAATATCGACGAAATTCAAGATTTTTTTTGCATAAATCATAAAAATGACCATTCGCTTAAAAGGAAGCCACTGAAAAGTCTCCGTTATAGTTTCAGTACTTCCATAAAAAGCCTGGTCTTTTACCTATTGTTATTTTAAAATATGATTGTCTATTTCTTTTGATGTTGATATTAATTCTTCTACAAGTTTTTTGGATAAATTAACCAACAGTGAAACCTTGCACTAAATCTAACGAAAAGTCATTCCATTCGCTTCTTGAGCATTTGCCATTGTTTCTTACAGCTGATATTTCATTAATGTTTTTTACTATATTAATTACCATTTATTACATTAAAATTTATTCTCTATATACGTTATAATACTTGTATCAATAAAATCGAGGTATGTTAAAATGAAAAAGAAAATTAATAAGAACCCAAAATTAGGAATTTATTTTATTTTAGGTATTGGGTTGTTATTATTAGGAACGCTCTTCACCCCAGCAACAAAAGAAACAGCGATTTTTAAAGATCCTGTAGTTGAACCTACACAATCAATAAAAGAAACCCCTACTGCGCTAAATGAGATGAAAATACACTTCATTGATGTAGGGCAAGGTGATGCTATTCTTATTGAATCAAATAAACATTATATGTTAATTGATGCAGGCGAAAATAACAAAGGATCTGATGTCGTTAATTATCTTAAAGATAAAGGAGTCAATAAATTAGATTATGTACTTGGTACCCATCCTCATAGTGACCATATAGGTGGACTTGATACGATTATTAATTCATTTACTATCGACAAAGTAATAATGCCCGATATCACCCACACTACAAAGACTTTTGAAGATGTTCTAGATGCTATTGCAAATAGAAATCTCAAAATCACAAAAGCAGTTGTCGGAAATAGATATTCAATCGGGTCTGCCTCCTTTATCATAATCTCACCAAATGATACAACCTATAGCGATTTAAACAACTATAGTGTTGGAATTAAGCTTACCAATGGTAATAACTCCTTCCTTTTAGCCGGAGATGCCGAAGAATTATCAGAAGAAGAAATGATGAAAAACGGAATTGATTTATCTGCAGATGTATTAAAACTTGGGCATCATGGTTCTTCATACAGCAGTTCAAGCAACTTCTTAGATGTTGTTAGCCCCACCTATGCAATGATTTGTGTTGGAACGGATAATCAATACAACCACCCTAATATAGACACCTTGCAGAAGATGGTTGATCGTAATATACAAATTTTTAGAACAGATAAACAAGGTACCGTAATATTTACATCTGATGGAGAACGTGTTATTGTAGATTCAAATGCTTATCAGGTTACAAATGAGGATTTAACAGAAACTGCACCATCAAAAGAATAAGAGGAGGACCTAAAATGAAACAATTTATAATTGATCGATTTGAAGGAAGTTATGCTGTTTGTGAAAATGAAGATAAATCATTTATTAATATCCCAAGATATAAACTGCCACTTGAAGCCAAAGATGGTGACTACCTAATTCAAGGTATTGATGAAATATACCGTATTGATACTGATACTACTAAAGATAAACAAAATCGAATCCGTAATAAAATGAGTCGATTGTTTGAATAATGAAACAAGCTTCAAAAACAGGAAAGGAATAACCAGTTAACTTTATTCCCAAATATAAAAACCTCGGATATAATCCGAGGTTTTTATATTTTCTATATTTCATTTTCATAGCTAAGCTGCCAACCTATTCCAAATTTATCAATTAAGTAACCATAGCTTTTGCTCCAGAAAGTCTCTTGGAGATCCATTAATACGGTACCATCAACTTTAAGTTTATGAAAAATTGACCTTACTTCGTCTATATCACTAAATCCAATAACCAAGCTGATATTATTCCCAACAACAAGAGTCATGTCCGGAAGAACATCAGAAAACATTAGGGTGCTGTCTTTCAATTTTATTTCTGTATGCATTACCAAATTTTTGGCTTCTTCCGTAAGTGTAACACCCTCATTTGCTGGCACATCACCAAATGACATGATTTGAGGTTTTTCTATTTTAAAAACTTCAGCATAAAATTCTACTGCTTGGCGACAGTTTCCATTAAAATTAATATATGCTTTTATAGCCATTGTACACACTCCTTAGTTTTGTAGTTTATAATAGTTTTTACTTATATTATTAATATTATTACATGAATTAATTATATTTACAAACTCTAATTTCTTAACGGTTGTATCCGAAACGGTTACCAGCTAAAGAGTGCCAGATCTCATCACATTGTGCCATAGTATTAGTATCCAGTGGTTCACCCTTGACCGACTCAATATTCTGCTCAATCTGAACTAAGCGGCTTACACCTGTTATGATACTTGTAACGTGTTTCTGTCCAACGCACCATTTCATTGCAAGCTGTAGGATTGATATTCCATGCTCATTAGAAATATTAGTAAGTTTATCAACAGCAGCAAAATTCTCATCCAACCAATAACGTTCATAGTAGCTTTTATTGTTGGCAAAGCGGGTGTTCTCAGTAGGTACTCCTGGCTTATGCTTACCGGCGAGTAACCCGCCAGCAATAGGATTATAGATAGCCATTCCCATATTATGTGCTTTTAGAAAAGGAACAAGCTCTGTTTCTATTCCACGAGTAATTGGGTTATAGACATTCTGAGTGATACTAGGTGATATGTAATTGCGTTTATCACAGATAGACAACATATCAGAAATCTGCCATGCTGCAAAGTTGCTTACTCCGATATAACGAACTTTTCCTGATTTCACCAAAGAGGACATCGTTTCCATTGATTCTTCCAATGAGGTTTCGTAATCGGGTGCATGCATATAATATATGTCGATATAATCAGTATCTAGTCGTTTCAGGCTGGCATCAAGAGCAGATATGATATTTCTACGGCTCAATCCCTCGTTATTAGGATTCTCACCCATCTGCCCACGTACCTTGGTAGCAAGTATAATCTCATCACGCCTGCCTTTAAGCCCTTTTCCAACAACTCTTTCGCTTTCACCTTGATTATAAACATTAGCGGTATCAAAAAAGTTTATTCCATGTTCATATGCGTAATTCATAATTTTAAGACTGTCCACTTCATTCGTTTGACCCCCGAACATCATGGTTCCAAGGCATAGTTGTGATACTTTAAGACTGGTTCCGTTTAAATTATTATATTGCATTATTGAACACCTCCAATACTAATTAGTAGGGACATTATCACGCCAGCAATGGACAGGCTGCCAGTTTAATAACTTTTTGGCCTTTTCGTTACTGAGTAATGTATGATAATTATCAATTGGAACACGGATGTCCTTAACTTCAGGGAATTCTGCTTTCATCAATTCACTGCTTTTAATGTCCATACTCGTATCATCTGCTGCAAGATTGATTGCAACCGAGCCAAGTCCATCTGCTTCTATTGCCAATCTGCAGGCTGTAGCGATATCACGTGCATCAATATAACTCCATAAAATTGTACGGCGTTTCTCTGATTCATGGATAAAGTCAGGAAAATTCTTATATTTTTCATGGGTAATGACATTGCCAATACGGAAAGAAACAATCTGCATTCCACATCGACGATTTATCATATCTGCATTTTTTTCAGCTACGATTTTAGACAATCCATAACAATCCTCTGGCAGTTGGGGATGATCTTCATCAATAGGAACATACAGAGGTTGCAGCTTCTGCTTAGAGAACACGATACCATATGAGGATTCGCTGGATGCTATAACCGCTTTCTTAATTCCCAGCCCAGCAGCTGCCTCAAGAATGTTGTAGTTGGACATCACATTATTTTGGAATGTCACCTCATTGGGATGGCTGTACGCTACGGGAATTGCTGCAAGATGTACAACAGCGTCTGCGCCAGCAAGGGCGCCATAGCATTCTCCCAAATTCATAAGATTTACTGTTAGATGACGTGCTGAACATTTTTTCGGCTTTGTCATATCTACACTTAGAACATCGTATCCCATTTCTACAAAATGATCCACAACATACGGGCCCAACAGACCGCTTCCACCAGTTATTACTACTTTTTTCATATTTCCTACACTCCTTTTTATATTTCTACATATTTTAGCTGTCTGTTTTTTATCAGACATATTTTACCTAATTGATCTTATCTTACTGAATATTTCTGACAATTTTTCCTAATGGGCAATATAAATATAATTTAGAATGTTATCGTATCAGGATCTTTCGAATATCCGCAACACCCTTTTAGATCAGAGATAATCTGTACATCTTGCGTCGAGAGTTCAAAATCAAAAACGTCAACATTATCCTTGATGCGGGATTTTGTTACAGACTTTGGAAGTGGTAAAAATCCCATCTGCAGGCTCCAGCGAATACACAACTGTGCAATGGTTTTACCATACTTCTGCGCGAGAATCTGCATCTCTTTAACTTCAAATATTAAACCAGTTCCAAGTGGGCTGTATGCTTCCAATAATATGTTATGGGCTTTGCAGTAGGCTGTAACCTTTTCCTGTGTATCTCCAGGGCAAAGGCGAATCTGATTAACCATCGGAGCAATCTTGGCTGTTTTCATGAGTTCATCAATGTGATGAGGATGAAAATTGCTGACACCGATGGAACGAATACGTCCCGCAACATACAATTCTTCAAAAGCCTTCCATGTGCCTGCATTCGCTTCCTTCCAGTTGCTTCTGCTCTTAATTGGATTAGGCCAATGAATTAGATACAAATCAAGATAGTCCATATCCAGATTTTTCATAGTCTGCTCAAAAGCCACCATCGTTTCCTCATAGCCGTGTGCTCCGTTTTGAAGCTTGCTGGTAACAAAAATCTCTTCTCTTGTCATACCGCTTTGCTTTACTGCAATACCAACACTTTCCTCATTTTCATATCCTGCAGCAGTGTCAATATGTCGATACCCCAATGTTATTGCATCTTTTACAGCATTCACAGCTGTTTCTCCGTTTGGTGCCTGCCAGGTACCAAAACCTATGCATGGAATTTGAATCCCATTATTTAATTCATAACAATCCGTTAATGATTTCATGTTTGCTCCCATCTGCCGCTTTAGCGACACTCAAACTCAAGGAGTGTGAAAGATTCATTCACACTTTTTCCTCATAAATAAAACTTGATTATACATTACTTTACGATGTATAATCAAATTATAAACCTTAACGTTAACTTTAAGTCAATAGATAAATTTAATATTCGAAAAAATTTCGAAAAATTATGTTAAATTGAAAGGATATTATTATGGATTATACTATTAAACAAGTTTCAGAAAAAACGAAATTAAAGGCATATGTTCTACGTTATTATGAAAGGGAAGGCTTATTACCTTTTGTAAACCGCAGTGATAGTGGTATCCGTCGTTATTCCGAGGATGATTTAGAATGGCTCGGTTTAATTTGCTGCCTTAAAAATACCGGAATGTCCATAAAGCAGATCAAAGATTTTGTTGAATTGAGCATGCAAGGAGGAAAAACTCTAAAACAAAGATGTGATATGCTGATAAAGCACAAGAAAGATGTAGAAATCCAAATTGATGAAATGCATAAACATTTGTTAAAAGTTGCTCACAAGATAGAATACTTTACAGCGCAATATGAAAAATACACTTCTGAGCATCCTCAGACACCTCAGTGCTTATAGAATATTGCTGTAATTAAAAAATCAGTCCCATATTTTTCGTTTTCAATTAACCCATTTCTTGACCACTTTCCAAATCCTGCTTCTACAGCTAGTGGCCGTAGATCTCCATACCATATTTTATTATAACCTTGGATTTTTAGAAGCTTTTTGATCTCTTTTAAATTTTTATTTGCTACCCCATTGACGTTAAAAACAGCCCTTGTTATATTAAAAAAATCTTTATAAAACAACGTACTCTTACAATAATGTGCGAATAAGATACAATTTACATTCCCGCAAATTTTAATATGCCCTTTTAATATAACATTGTGCTTATCACTGATATTATAAACCTTATTAATTAACTCACTGTTCTTCATCATGTTTCTCCTAAAATTAATTCATCATCAACCTATTGATATTCGCAATCTATATTCACATATCTAATTCCTTACAATTAAAACAAACTCAGATAATATACTTAACCTCATTGTTCTGAAATAATTCTTTAATTTCTTTTAAGAAAAATAGTTTTATTTCATCAAGATTTTCTTTTGGATATACATACTTACCATATCCAAACTGACCATATTTAAACTTACGGTCCTCCTCATTCATAGGCAACTTACTATCAGGAAATACTTGAAGAATCCGATTCTTGGCAATCGTAGTATAACGATGAGATATAATCTCAAAAGTAACAGGATATCTTAAATTGGTGGGGAGCTTATCCCTTAATTGCAGTAATAACTGGTGATAATCATCTTTCCAATCTTGGTATATAAAAACAGGAGCAATTAAATATCCAATGGGATATCCTGCTTCTGCCACCTTGATACTTGCCTCTATTCTTTTATTGCAAGAGGCCGTGAAATGTTCATACTGATCAATAATTGCAGAAGTATTAATACTAAACCTTATTTCTGTATTTCCATTGTGTTCAATGTTAAGCAAAGAATCAATATCATTATATTTTGTTACAAACCTGAATCTGACATTGTTATTTTTTCCAAAATATATAATGGTTTTTTCCAAGGAGTGAGTGTAAGGTTCTACCGGTATCGGGTCAGAGGTAGCAGCCCCTTCAAATATTGTTATATCTGGTAACCTCTCATCAATATACTTCTGGACCTGCCTAAGAATATCTTCAATGTTAGTATACACTTTTACAAAGGGCCTATCTCCTAACATAGTATTTAAATAGCAGTATTCACAATGGCCCATACAACCTGACACGAGTGGTAATTGATAATGAGCGGAAGGTTTACAGGTTTGGAATTTTGCGCTTTTTTTTGTTCCAACAACTAATGTTTTTTTACTTTCTCTATACCAGGAATATAAGTCATTACCCGGAATGTGTTGTTTCAGTTTATTGGATGTTAAATCAATAATTTCAATGTTCCTATCATCTTTAAATTTATTAAGAATTTCTTTGGTCATATCATATTCTAGAGCATCTTTCTCAACTATAATTCTTTTTGGAATAAACATTACAATGATTCCTTTCCCTTTTTTTCTCTATCTAGAGTATAGTATAAATCCTTGTAAAGTTTTTATCCTTTCTTTAAGCATAATTACAATTGTTTCAAAACATTTTTTTTCATAATCAACTAAGTAATTGATTACTAACATTACAATTATGCTATCATATAATACTCGTAAGAAGGATCATATAGGAAGGGGATTAAATGAGCAGACTAAACCCTGAAAAACTTTCAGTGGAATATGGAGAAGGAATTACTACAACAGAACCCATTATACCTAGGCGTTATACGCTAACTCATTCTGATATAACTGCAGAACTTTTCTTAACAATTGGATTAAACTATGCTTATGATAATATTACTATTATGAGAGATGAAGTGCTTGGTGAATGGATAAAAGAAGGAGAAGAATACATCTATTTAGTTTATTTATATGTAGATGGTCAATATAGCCCTATGTTTACAGCGATACGAAATGCTGTATTTAGGCGTGAATTACCACTTGCCTTAGAAGCTATTAGATATGGTGATAATGAATTTTTTGTAGCACATACTGATTTAGATGATTCGCCAATTATAGTTTACTTTATGTCAACTAATCAGGAATTTAATAAAATAGAGAATTGGGGTACTTTTTCAGATTATAATATAAGCTGATCCATTAAAACGGGAAGCAATCGGATCTTTCCGTGCTTCCCTCCTGATCTATAATTCTTATAACTTGGTTATTTTCTATATTTTATAGCTAATCCTTTCAAGAAATTCCTTGCGTATCTATCGCCACATTCTTTATAATTCTTATGGCCTTCTTTTCTAAATACCGCACTCAATTCTCCCTTAGTTATAATAACTCCCGCTTCTGCTAATATAGCAAGCATATCATCACTTGATAAGGCTAATGCTATCTTCAATTTCTTTAGCAAGACATTATTAACACTTCCACTATTCTTGATAGACAATACCGGTTTTGCTGGTTTCTCTATTGGCGAATCTTGTATACCTCTTTTGAATATAATAAAACCATTTAAGAATGACTCTAACATTAAATTACTGCATTTAAATTGCTCTTCATTTTCTTCTATATCATCATCAGTGTCAATATCATTATGGTAATCTTCCTTTGATTTTATGAGCATCTTAAGCACTTCATCTTTTGTTACTTCAATACCTCCAAGTTTAAATATCTCTACTATATCAATATCTTTTATATCCAGAGCATATCTTAATCTAATTAATATATCATTATTGTTCATTTGTAGCCTCCTAGAATATTGGGTATTTACTTACTATAACAGAAATCTACATAAAAAGCATTCTTTAAATCTATTTCTTCTGATGATTCATTCAAAGAAGAAACTTTGAGGATCCTTTATATGAAATAACTCTGTAAGAATCATTATTTCTGCATAAGTCCAATCAGTGCTACCGTTTAGTTTTCTAGTAATTGTCTGATTATTTACGTTAAGTTTCACAGCTAATTCATTAAAGCTTATCTTTTGCTCTTTCATAAGCTGATTAATCGTTTGTTGCATCTATATTCTCATCCTTCCTATTATACAGAAAGCCATTTTAATACTGTCTGTATCTTTTCATCCCAATACTTCCATTGGTGATCGCCTGGAGATTCCTCATAAGTTAAATTATAACCCAAATCCACCAAATGATGTTTCATTTTTACATTTTGGTGATATAAAAAGTCTTCAGTCCCACACCACATATAAACTTTTGGTAAAGCTTTCCCTGATTCTTTTAATTTACTTGCTAATGCAAACAGATCATTATCACTGTTCTCCACTTGATCAAATTGGCCAAAAATATTCCTCCAAAAATCACTGTTTTCATCTTTATTTAAATTTTTACAGATATCATTTACGTCCAGTCCACCTGATAGAGATGCAACCACTCCAAAAGTTTCTGAAGCAGCAAGTCCCATTTTTAATGCTCCATAACCTCCCATTGATAACCCTGCGACAAAGGTTTCTTCTCTTTTATCAGAAAGATTGTTAAAAAGTGAGTGGCATATTTCCGGTAATTCCTTAGATATAAATGTCCAATAACGATTTCCATGGGTCATATCAGTATACCATCCTAAGTGGGTAGTCGGCATAATGACTGCTATGCCCATCTCGCTGACATATCGTTCAATAGAAGTTCTCCGCTGCCATATCGTATTATCATCACTCATTCCATGTAGGAGATAAAGAGTAGGAATTTTTCCATCCTTCACGTCCCCTTGCATCCCAATTTGGCCGCGTGTTTTTTGCGGTAATATAACATCCATCTGCATACACATTCCTAAAACATCCGAGAAAAAATTCACATGTAATAAAGCCATTCTACGTCCTCCTAAAATTAAGTTCATTATTTTATGTAAGTAACCTTTTCCATAAATTCCAACCATAGCTTATTTATTATCCTACTCTTTTTCTAAAAATTTATCAATGTAAATCTTGGGAATTATAGGACAAACCATAATTGATATTGCTCCGTATAATATAAGTAGATATGCCAAATTAACTACTGTAAACACGTATAAATATTTACCCTTGTTTGCAGATTCTGTCTTGGCATATAGCCTATATGATATAATACTTGCCATTGAGGCAATAATCGTGCCTAATCCTCCTATATTCACCCCAATCAGTAAATCTTTATAATTCATTGTGAAATTTGACAAAAGAAGTGCCGCTGGTACATTACTGATTACTTGGCTTAATAGTACTTAATCAAATCTTCAAGTTCTGTACTTGGAACGGGTTTGCTAAAATAATATCCCTGTGCTCGATCACTTTTGTATTCTCTGAGAGTTTCATATTGCTCCTTCGTTTCAATTCCCTCAGAGATAACAATTAGATTCATATTATGTGCAAGCTCAATAATTGCCTTAATAACAAATTCTTCAAAATTATTCTTATTTATACTTTGTACAAATTGCTTATCTATTTTCAAATTATTTATAGGTAAGTTTTTAAGGTAATTCAAAGAAGAATAACCTGTGCCAAAATCATCTAAAGAAAATTTGATACCTTTTTCTTTCAAACTGTTCATAATCATTATGGTATTCTCTAAGTTCTCCATTGCTATACTCTCTGTAATTTCAATATCCAAAAGTTCGGGTCGCATACCCGTTTCTTCTAGAATTCTAAGTATATCTTGAAGAAAATCTTTTTTTATAATTTGCTTTGCGGAGATGTTGACTGCCATATAGATATCCTTAAATCCAGCTTTCTCCCATCTTACACTTTGCTCGCAAGCTGCTCTTAAAATCTGCTCTCCCAGAGGTATTATCAGCCCTGTTTCTTCTGCAAGACCTATAAATATAATTGGAGGTAATAACCCCTTAATAGGATTCTGCCACCGAACTAAAGCTTCTACACCACAGATAAGCCCACTTTGAAAATCTATTTGAGGTTGAAAATAAAGTATAAATTCTTTGTTTAATATACCTCTCCTAATTTCATTTTGCAGCTCAATTTTTTTGACCATAATATCATTCATACTTTGTTCATAGAATTTAAATTGATCTTTACCTTGTTCTTTCGCCTGATACATTGCACTATCTGCATTCATTAATAACTTATCTAAATCAGTTCCATCAATTGGGAATATTGTGATACCTATACTGCCTGTAATATTAAATTCATATCCATCAATATTCCATGGCATATTAATTATATTAAGAATTTCGCTAGCAAGTTTTATAGCACTCATCTCATCACAGTCTTTATGAATAATTACAAATTCATCTCCACCAATCCTAGCGATGGCATCACATTTAATGTTAGTCACTAATTCTTCTGCGATACGCACTAGCACCTTGTCACCTACAGCATGCCCCTTTATATCGTTTATTGTTTTGAAATTATCTAAATCTAAATAGAATAGTGCACTACTGTAATTAGTTTGATTCTGTTCAATAAATAGCTTATTTAAGTGTTCAAATAACATAGCCCTATTTGGCAATCCCGTTAAAACATCATAGTACGCCAAACGATTGATTGATTCTTCTGCTTTTATGCGCTCGGTTATATCAGTAAAAAATCCTGAAACACGAATCAGTTGATTCTCATGGTCAAAGATTCCTTTACCTCTGCAAAATAGCCATCTCGTCTCCCCATTACTCCCAATGACGCGGAACTGGATTTGTCCATAATTTGTCGATAGCTGGTGAAAGCTCTGTAAAAAATGAATGAACTGATCTCTGTCTTGTGGATAAATTAATGAAATCCAAGTTGCTAGATTTATCGTTTCATTCTCCGAGAGACCCACCATATGAGCACCTCTCATAGAGACAAAATACTGCTCCGTCAATAAGTTCCAATCCCAAATAGCATCATTAGAGCCATCCACCGCATAGCGATAACGTTCCTCCGTGATTTTAAGTGCTTCTTCCTGTGTTTTTAATGCTTGGTAATTTTCTAATAGTTTTATTCTCGAATCCACAATGGTGTCAAACATACTATTAATACGATCAGCCAATCTCTTAATTTCATGACTATTCTTTATATGAATTCGGTTATCTGTCTCACCGTCTGAGAACGCTTTTACACCTTCCGCTATTTTATCAATAGAGGTCGTAATATTCCGAGATAATAATATGATGATTATCACAATAAATAAATTAATAATAATTGTTTTCAAGAAACCTAGTACAATAGTTGAGATAATTTCTTTATCCAAATAGTAAGTTGTAAAAACCAGTTGAATTTCCCCAATTTTCTTGCCATCCTTCAATACTTGTCGACTGTATTCTGGATATAAATAAGTTTTGTGATAAACTTTTGTGATCTTATAACTTTCATAAACCACCTTATCTTCTTCATCAATTAGCCAAACTTGGGCTACCTCTTTATATCCAGCTAAAGAAACTCCAATTTCTCTTAAACTTTTATCATTGTAACTCCAGAAAGCGTCCGCAGCAGTCGCTGTTGAAATGCTCAACATACTGTCTGCTTTTTGATTCAATTCGTTAATCAATCGAGATCTTTGCGTAAATGCATCTAATATAGTCGACAGCATTAGAACAATGAATACTGTTAAAATGATAGGATATAAAAATGCTGTACTAAGTTTTTTGGTTCGAAAGTCTTTCATAAAAAACCTCCCCACACATATTATGGCATTCAATATTCAATTCCATTATCCTCTAAAATCTTATTTATTTCACCATTTTCAGTTAATATTAATAATGCATTATTAAATTGATCTGTCAATTCTTTCGTTTTGGGATAATCTTTTGATGAGATTAAAAAATATTCCTGTATCTTAGCCTCAATCGGAAGCTTAGCATATATATCTATTTCGTTTGGAAAGAGTCGTTCAATAGCCTCGTCACATACAAGTTCATCTTCAATAAAAAAGTCAATTCTACCTGAATGAAGCATTTTTACTAAAGCATCGGTATCATTTGCCCATTCGACTTTCGGTCCGTATTCCTCAAATTTAGCTTGATTACCATACCAATAATCATTCGCGCCACCAAAGGTGTAAAGATTAGAAAAATCACTAATTCTCGAAAATTCCAAGACTTCATTTCCGACTTTCTCATTTCCTTTTAAATAGAAGAATTTATGTTTACTGTTAAAAATAGGGTAAGAATATTCATAAGAAAGTTCTTTTTCTTCAGAATAACCATAAGGGAACGTTGCCCAAGCCTCTCCACTTAGAACCATCTCAGAACATCGTGCCCATGGATAAAATTCTATCTTATATTTCAATCCACTATATTTTAAAGTTGCCTCCACTATTTCTGTCAAAAACCCTCTATTCTCTTTTGCCTGTGATACGTAGGGGGCATATTCTCCTGTAACTATCAAAAGGGTATCTTTGTCTATGATATCTGCGCTTTCCAATTGTACCAGTCTGGTATTTGTTGATTCCAGACTGGAAACTTCCGTTTCTGAACTGCTCTTCGAATTCTGGCATCCTTCAAATAATATAAAACACATCATAAAAATTAGAATCCTGGGTATTATAAAAAATACTTGACATCCTTTGTTTTTTATCATAGGCATTCACCTCATAATATGTATTTTTATGAAAAAACCACTCTTATTCGACAATATTCTTGCAAATATTATATACCTTTCCTTATAATATATCAATAAATTTCAAATAATAAGCTGCGCCATATGTTGAGCTGTTTGCTTTTGCATTACACTATTCAAAGTAATTTGTTCCGTCATGGAATAACCTTTTTCTATAAATGATGCTACTTGGTCTGCAAGGGAATTAGCCAGTCCCTTATTGTTTTCTTCTAACTCTTTCTCATAATTTAGATTCATGTAATAGCTGCTAGCTATATTAGAAAATAAAAATGGTAAAACAACCAGAAGTAAAGTATAAATAACTAATTTTTGACGAATTGATTTCATAAAATCACCTTTCTACTGCAAAATTGATAGTTTCGATAGTAATCCTCGGCATTGCATTTTAGTATTTGGAGTCAATTCAGAGAGAAATCCTTATGTGGCTATGATATTTTGAAATTTACCATGAGAAGTAAGAGATAGTAGAGATAGTACATGTGCTTAACAGAAATATTAGATGAAGTTTTTTATATCACCTAAACACTCGTAAAAAAAGACATTACTCACCTGTAATGTCCTTAACAATGCAACTGGCTACCATATTATAGGCCCTCTAGCTTTGCGTCACAAACTTTCATTTGCTTTGCTAATTATTAAACTATCAGAATAATAACATCTCTGTATTTATATGTCAAGCTTGTAATAATTTATATAATCTAACATTATGTAATTAATTATTTGGTTTTTGTAAATACTATTTTGGTCACAACATAATAAAAAGAAAGGATTTAAATGAATGGATAATAATAAAAACAGAATGAAGGATAGAGAAAAAAGCAATTCTGAATTACGGAAAATGGAGCCAAAGGATAATGCAGATGTAGGAATTATAAACGGTCAGATAATAGGTGTACATGAAGGAAAGCATGAAAAAAGCAGAACTAATAAGTAAGACTATAGGGAAATATACAATAAAAGATAATGTGTACCTAAGGTATCGACTTTTCATCTAGTCTTTACCTTTCTGTACACATTATACACTTGTATTTATTAAGTTAATTTCTATTATTCATTTACTTTAAATGAATCGAGTAAGTATTCTGCCACAGCTACTAAATCAAGTTCTTCTGCATCTGTTACAGTCACTTCAATAAAATAATTATTAATGGATAATTCTAAAAAAGTCTGCTTCATCGTAACATCTGGTAGTGTTACAATATACTCAGTTGCATATACAGTTCCATTTATTGAATCATAATCAAATGTTTTAAAATCAGATATTTCTACTTCAGATGAAGAAAATTCCTCTTCAAATATTTGTTCAACATAATCTTGAGTCAGTTCACTATAATTTGCTTTTACTTCACCATAAGTTAAAGCTTTTTCTCCAGTAAATTCGGTGGTAATTATAAAGTTGGATGCTAATTCCGTTGGAGTAATAGTGGCTTCGAAATTGCCTTTCGAAACTTCCTGAGACTCAAAATCCCAATCCTTAGGGATAATTACACTGATTTCACCGATTTTTTCTTCTACAGCATCATAAGGAGCTACGGTTACTGTGCATGAATACTTTTTACCGCCAACAGTAGCTGTAATTGTAGCCATGCCTACTTCCTTTGCTGTTACTTTTCCATTACTAGCAACAGTAGCAACAGATTTATCGCTGGATTTCCAAGTTAATTTGTTTTTAGTACCTGAAATTTTCAATACTTTCGTTTTACCGATCTCCAGCACTAAGGACTTTTGACTGATTCCAACCGTTGCTGCTTCAACCACTGCCACATTTCCTGTAATTGGTAAAACAATTGGTGAAACTATGGCAAATACAATAACTAATACAATAATCAAGTTCCTGAATCTTTTCATTCTAATTCCTCCACTTTTATATTTATATACCATTGGTTATCATCCAACGGAATAATAATCAGTAAATCAACTTTTTGTTGCTGTAATTACCAATGATTTATGATCATAGTCATTATACCATAATAATCCATGCATATAAAGCTATGATAATATCTAAATATCTTCTGCTCTATCATCACATATAATATTTCCATCTAAGGGCGAGTTTGACTACTCTATAATCCCAGATATAAAAAAATTACCGACATCTAAATGCCGGTAATTTTTTTATATAGAGGACATAATATTAAAATTCACTAATTAATTATAGTAACTGGTACGGTTTGTGATGTTGGGAAACTGAGTGAAACATTGCCTGCTAGGTCTTTCAGTAATGAACCAGTAGATATAGTAAGTGACATTGTTGTACTCCCAAATCCTGCTAAACCGAGTTTATCAGCTGAACCAATATTTATAAGTAATGAATTTACACTATAAACTTCTCCCTTAGACCCTATATCTGAAGTGTTGGTCAGTTGATAGGATTTTCCAAGAGTGGAATCAATTAATGAAATCTTTGTAACATCAACTATATCCTTGATTGCGCCAACTCCGGTGACGATAATATATAGCTGATTGTCATCTACTTTATAAATTGCAGAAGTGACACTAGTTATAGTTGGAGCTACATAATCTACAATTAATACTGGGTTTGCCACAGCACTTATTACAAATTCATTGTTTGCATTATAAAGCTTTACTGTTACCACACCACCTGTAGGTACCGCTGCCTGTAGCTCTGCATTAGTAGGTGTACTATCAGAGGTTGTAAATGTAACTGATGTATCATCTGACGTTATGACTGCATCTGTTGCTACTAGTTTGTTTCCTACATATAATTCAGCCTTGCCGCCGGTTGCCTGGCCAGTCGTAATGTTAGCTGATGCGGTTAGATAAAGGGTAGTATTGTTTAAAGATTTTGCAGTTACTGTTGTACCTGCTGGAGTAACTGTTACATTTTTCGGCAAATCAAATCCTGGGACTTCAATTGTAACTTCGTCTTTATCAACATTAGCTTTTACACCAAGTACACTTGCAATATACTGAATTAGAACTGTCATTTTTTCATCGTTCTTTGCTGTAAATATTCCTGAGTCTGTAACCGCTGTGCCGTTAACAGTAACTGTTTTGGTATTAAAATTAATTACTATGGTTTTGGTATCCTTGACTACCGTCAAAACTGTTGTTGTCTTATCATAGGTAACTGTTGCACCCATTCCTTTTGATACAGGACTAATAGGGAGCTTATACTTACCGTACTTAATTACTGGGGATTCATTAATTTTAAATATCTGCTTTGTTGCTTTCTTGCTGTTTTTCTGATCTTGAGTGACCTTCTTATCGTTTTGCCCTCCTGAATTGTTGGATTTTGCATATGCAATAGATGCAGAAGTAAAAAAAAGTGTAACTGTGATAATGAGACATAATATTTTTTTCATGATTAAAACTCCTTTCGTTTGTGTTATTATTGTGATATTAAATAATTCGCAAATAGTATGGATAATTTTGGGGTGGCTAATAAAAAAATAAAATTAATGAACTAATAAACTTATCTGTGTCAATATTGTGCTAGCAATTCAGAATAATCTACCTTTTTAACAAACAAAGTCAATGTTATACTAAAAAAAAACAAGGTAGGAGTTAAGTTGAAAAATAAATGCATTTATCAACATCTTGATTTGTATGCGTGTTAAAGCACGCAGAAGGGAGTTAATATGAGAGCTCTTTTTATTGATATTGATACACTGCGCCCTGATCATATGAGTTGTTATGGATACAACAGAAAAACTACACCAGCTATGGATCAGGTTGCTAAAGAAGGAGTCACTTTTCATAATTATTATTGTTCTGATGCGCCCTGCTTGCCGTCAAGAGCCAGCTTAGTCAGTGGTATATTTGGAATTCGAAATGGTGCAGTAGGTCACGGTGGAACTGCCGCTGATCGGCGTCTTTTTGGTCCGGAGCGCAATTTTCGCGATCCAGTTGATGTTAATAATTTACATAACATCTTCAGAAAAGCTGGATTACATACTGCATCCATCAGTACATTTGCAGAACGTCATTCATCTTTTTGGTTTAATGCTGGTTTTAATGAAACTTATAATGTTGGGGGTGGGGGTTCAGAATCTGGTGAGGAAGTACTTCCAGTTGCTCTCGATTGGATAAACCGTTATAGTGAGACAGACAATTGGTTTCTTCATGTACATCTATGGGATCCACATACACCATACCGCACTCCTGCAAACTTTGAAAATCCGTTTGAGAGCCAGCCACTGGATTCATGGATTAATGAGGAGGTAATAATAAAACATCTAAAGCACATTGGTCCCCACTCACTTCATGAAATGAGCATGTTTGACGATGCTATTTCTGAACGTTACCCAAAACAGCTTGGCAAAGCAACGAACTTAGAAGAAGTCAAATATGTCATTGATCAATATGATGGTGGCATCTATTATTCTGACCAATTGATTAGTCAACTCCTTGATCGTATGAAATCTCTTGGAATCTATGAGGATACTGCAATTATTATCACTTCTGATCATGGTGAAAATATGGGTGAATTGGGAATCTATTCGGAGCACGGTACCGCTGATCATGCAACCTGTCGTATACCATTTATTATAAAATGGCCGGATGGTATGAAAAATCATTCTGACCACGGTCTTCACTATAGTCTTGACTTACTGCCAACTATGGCCGATTTATTAGGTGTAAAGAAAAGTCAAAGTTGGGATGGAGAAAGCTACCGTGAAACAGTATTGAGCGGTAAAGACCAAGGCCGAAACAGCCTGGTTATCTCTCAGATGGCTCATGTATGCCAGCGTTCAGCACGTTTTGGAGAATGGCTTTATATGCGAACATACCATGATGGCTTTCACTTATTTGATAAAGAAATGCTGTATCAAATTTCTACTGATCCTTATGAACAAAACGATGTAAAAACGGAATATCCTGAACAATGTGCAGAAGGTGCAAAGATTATATTAGACTGGCAAGACGAGCAGATGTTCAAATCTTCTTATGTAGTCGATCCACTTTGGACTGTTATGAAAGAAGGTGGTCCTTTCCATACTTGGAATCACCTTGAAGATTACCTACAGCGTCTTGAAGTAACTGGTCGCGCTGAAGGTGCAAACGCTCTAAAAGAACGTTATCACAAATAACTAAAATCACAGAGCAATTCATCCCTTAACGGTGAATTGCCCTGTTTTTATAAAAGGATGGTGCAACACCTCTTTTACTTCTAAAAATTCTTGAGAAATAATTATAATCCTGAAATCCCACTAAAGAATAAACTTCATCTAAAAGAACACCATTTGTAATCAACCCGGCTGCGCGTTCACAACGAAGTTCATTGATATATTCAAAGATGGTTAATCCAACATGCTCTTTAAACAAGCGGCACATGTAAGATATTGATAAGCCAATATAACTAGCCAATCCATCTAAAGTTAATTTGGTTGTATAATGATTGGATATATATAAGAGCAATTTTTGAATCAAATCCAATGAAGTGAAATTCTGCACGTTCTTTGGAAGTTGAGAGTCTTCCATGCAGTAAGTTCTTAATAAATGCGTTAATATGTACTGAATCGTAGCTCTGATTACCAAATCAAAACCAGCATCCTTTTCATTATATTCAGTTATTAAGGTTTTAAAATAGCCATTAAGAATATCATCACAACGAATATAGGTAGGAACAGATGCAAGATAATTTAGTGCTGGTGAAAAATAGGATTTTCCACTTTTCAATTGTGACTCATCTATGATTTTAAGTAGATCCACCTGAATAATATAATGCTCGGTATTGTCTTTAAAATGAGCTCCTCTATGTGGCTCACACCAATTTACAAATCCAATATCTCCTGACTCAATCCAATCCTGTTTACCATTACACATCATATCAACACCACCTGATATGACATAATAAAATTCCAACTGTTCATGCCAGTGAAATACACAGCCTGCATAATTACTTGCAACCTGAGCATGAAAAATCTTCGCAGGTATATTATCATCTGCCATCTTGATCAGCTCGTAAGTCAATTCTTCCATACCAAATACTCCTTTTTGTAATTTATGTCAATATTGTGCTAGTTATATAGAATAATATATCTATTTTGTCAAAATGTAAAGTGCTAAAATTTAGACATAATAAAGTATAAAGTTCCTATGAACATTTATATGTATGAGGAGGTTTTCAATGAACAGACGAAAAAAAGAAAGGCTTAAGCTAAACCTTTGGTGTTGGCTATTTATACTGCCAACGTTAATATTTTAAATACTATTTCAAGATTGTCCAATTATTTGCAGTATTTTATATTCTTTCCGAGACTGGTCAGGTATGACGGTAGATTTTGATTGGGTTGTACTTACTAATTATAAGGAGTTATTTACGGATAAACTGTATTGGAATGCTTTTGCTAACAGCTTTAAATACAGCATTATGATTATTCCACTTCAATTATCTTTTTCTCTTGTTTTAGGCAAAGGAAACACAATTAGCTGCACCTGTAGCAACAAAAAGAGATGCTTTAGCTTATGACTTCTATACGGAAGTGAAAGATATTCAACCAAACTTAGCCGCATTATTACAAGGTGTAATTTCTGGAGGACTTGATGATTATGCTTCTGCCCTTACAACTTTTTCTGCAGAAACAACTGCAGAATGGAAACGTGCAGCACAAGCAGTTGGACTAGATTATAATGTATTTGAATTCCCGAACTGGGATCCAACTAAAGCATATACAGAAGAAGATTACAATTCATTAAATTAGTTTCAACACGAATTAAGGAGTAGGAAATGTGAGAACACTTTTCCTACTCCTTTTTATTATTATTTTTATAAATTATTCTTCTTCACTATTATCTTCCGGTACAATAATATTTAAAATAAATGATATTAAGAAGGAAAGAACAATAGGAGATTTACCAATAATATTTTGTACATCAACCGGGAAGAATTGTAATGAAGTAGAAACAGTACTAATACCAACACCAAGAGCTAATGCAATACCAACAATCATCTTATTACGATAATTTAATGGTTGTTGAGTAATTAATTGAATTCCTGACATTGTAATAGCTGCAAAAACAGTAACCGTTGCACCACCCAATACCGGATATGGAATTGTAGTCATGATTGCTCCAAATTTTGGACATAACCCTGCGGCGATCATAACGAAACCTACAACCATGAAAACTTTTTTAGCAATAACCTTTGTAGTAACAATTAAGCCTACATTCTGACTATATGGGTCAGTTGGTAATCCACCAATACATGCACCAAGCATACCGCAAATTCCCTGACCTTTAATAGCTCCACCAATTTCTTTATCAGTTGCTTCACGATTAAATCCACCAATGGCAGTTGAGGAAACATCACCGATAGTTTGAACTGCTTGTACTATGTACATTAAGATCATAGCAATAATAGCAGATGGATGGAACTCAAGTCCCCATTTAAAGAATTGTGGAAAAGCAACCCATGAAGAGCTCTTCACACTGTCAAAACTAATCATATCACCCCAGATAAGAGCAATCACATAACCAACACCGATTCCTATTAACATACCGGATACTTTAATATACCCTTTTCCAAAGAAGTTACATGCAAGTGTTATTGCTAATACAACTAATGCAATAATCCAATATATTGGAGTACCAAAATCATCAGCAGTGGCTTTTCCACCAGCCATATAATTAATTGCAGTACTATAAAGCGATAATCCGATACTAAGCACTACCGTACCACTAACAATTGGCGGGAAATATTTTCTTATCCTGCCCATCATCATTCCCAAGAATATAGAAGCAAATGCAGCTACTAATTGAGCACCAAAGATAGCTTTAATTCCATAAGACAAACCAATTGCTGATAGAATAGGCATATAAGCAAATGCAACACCCATTACATTAGGTAACCCCATTCCAAATCCAAAGACTGGAAATAGCTGAATCAAAGTCGTTATACCACCAATTAACATAGCTGCCTGCATCAATAAGATTTTATCACTTTCAGGTAAACCTAATAACTGAGCAACTAAGATAGGTGGTGTAATATTACCTACCAACATTGCCAAAACGTGCTGCATTGCTTGTGGTATTGTTGCACCCCAACCTGGCTTACCATTCAATGCAAATAATGACACATCTGATTTTTCAACTTTCTTATTCATAATAAAAATAACCTCCTTCTCTATTTTATCTGCTTCCTCTGGAAGCAGTGTTAAAGGTTTCAAACCTTTACCTTTTAAGGTTTTATACCTTTTACTCATATTAAATATTGCATATGAAAATATAGTTATATACATATTTTGAAATAACTTTTTTTTATTCACATAGTAAATACATCATTACATTTTATACCAAAAAAATATTATTTAGTACAAAAAAATATTTTTATCTTCAATATGTTTAGTATATTATATCAACTTCATAAAGTCAAGATGTGAATATTAACCAAAGTCAAATAAAATACATTATCTTGTCGAAAATTATACTTTATGCAAAATTGAACTTTATACATAACACATACACCTAAATATTTGCATAAAAAAAACACTTACCAGCAGTGTTTTTTTGGTTTAATGATTCAATTATTTGCATTACCTACTTATTTCCCTGATTATTAACCCCTTACAATAATCAAAATACTTTTCAACTGAAA
Source organism: uncultured Lachnospiraceae bacterium (assembly GCA_963517115.1). Lineage (GTDB taxonomy): Bacteria > Bacillota > Clostridia > Lachnospirales > Lachnospiraceae > Anaerocolumna. The sequence goes on from CAUQEW010000001.1 coordinate 194,389, forward strand.
AAGCCTCAGAATCGATTAAATATTGAATAGTCGCGCCTTCTAGAAGCGAAATGATAACGCTTGCCAGTAAAACTTGCTTTTCCTGTTCAAAACGGGGTGCATAGATCGTTATTAAATCTTGAAGTTCTGTTCTCCATCCATAAAAAGAACTCTGAAATTCTTTTCTAAAATCTTCATCAAATCTTGATTGAATCCAGAAATCTATCTCAGCATAATCATATTTTTGTTCCTCTTTAATAAATATGAGTTTTTGTTTAAAGAAAACATCTAGCTGGCTTTCTAAAGAATCTTCAGAATTTTCTTTAGCCTTTTGTCTAATCTCGATACACCGTTTCGTAACCTTTTTTTGAGCAACTAACAATAATTCTTTTTTTGTTTTATAGTAATAATGTAAATTAGACTGAAACACTTCTGCCTTTTCTGCTATGTTACGCATTCTGGTTTCACTTATGGTTTTTTCTTCAATAACATCAAGTACTGCCTGTATTATCTTCTCTTCTGTTGTTATGGCTTCCTTTTTATCCTTCATTTTGTTTCCCCTCTAAAATAAAGCAGGGATTCAAGTGAATGTCAGTCGTAATTTGACCGATTCATTCAGCAAGAACCCCGTCCTCATATATTATTTAATAAATGTACCTGCTTTGATCTGATCGACTATACCTAAATACTCCGTCTGAATTTCTTTTGATATAGCATCACTAAAGGTACCAACACTTAAACAGCCGTTAGAAAGATCTCCGTAAACTGTTTTATTACCATAAGTTCCATTCTGTAGATCTTCCATACAAATTTTTAACATTGCTGCATTATCTGTAACAACACTGCTAATAACTACCTCAGATTCCTGTGTTGCTAATAAGTCACTTGGCTGGCCAATGTCAAATGTTTCTTCATAATTTGCTAAGGCTTCACGTGCACCAGAATCTACTGCACTTGCATCTCCAAACATAACATCCACTTTACTCATAGTAACCATAGAATCAGCAATTTCCTTGCCTTTTGCGGAATCAGTGAAAGAACCTGCATAAGCAGAATAAACTACAGTATCTGGGTTAACCGCTTTTGCTGCTGCTTCATAAGAAGCTAATTTCGCTTTTGTTGTATCTAATTCCACACCTCCGATAAATCCGATGCTATTCGTTTTTGTCACAAGTCCAGCCAAAGCCCCAGCCATATATCCAATCTGCTTTGCATCCGGTAATATAGATACGATATTAGCAGTCTCTACTGTACCATTTAATAATGCAAAGTACACATTCGGATAATCTGCAGCAACCTCTTTCACTGCATCCGTATATTGGTTACCAGGAGCAAATATTAAATTAGTACCTAGATCGCAATAGCTTCTGATACTGGATGCAAAATCTGCTGTTGTAAGATTGTCTGTGTATTGTGTTTCAAAACCACTATCTTCAGCCGCTGCAACCATTGCATTATAACATGCTGCACCCCAGCCTCCATCTGAAATAGAAGAATCTAAAATCATTGCAACCTTATAAGTTTTTTCTTCATTTCCACTTGTTGTTGAATTGTCAGAAGATCCACTTGTTGATGAGCTTTCAGAAGATCCACATCCTACCAAGCCTATAACCAAAACCATTGTTAAAATTAATGCTAATAACTTGTTTTTCATAATAATTTCCTCCTAATTAGTTTTATAATAGTATATAATCAAAGGCATTGCCTATAATTAACGTTCTTCTCTAAAATATGGTTTTCCGTTTGCCATTGGTCCAGCTTTCTTGATACCCAAAAATGCAAGAACAAACAAGGTACAAAGATAAGGTAACATAGCTAACAACTGATATGGTGTAGCGGAACTCATAACTTGTAAACGAAGTTGTAAAGCATCCGTAAATCCAAATAATAGTGCCGCAAGCAATACTCCGCCTGGCATCCATCTACCAAAGATAACAGCAGATAATGCAATAAATCCACGTCCTGACACAATTCCGTCTGAATAAGTGCTGATATAGCAGGTTGTCAGATAAGCTCCTCCTATTCCTGCTAATGCACCACAGATAGCACATGCAAGGTATTTCTGTCGAATTACGTTAATTCCTAATGATTCAGCAGCTTTGGGAAATTCTCCTACTGCTTTGTAATTCAGCCCCGCTTTTGTCTTATTAAAAAACAGAAAAGTAAGAGGTACTAACAGATAAGATAAATATACAATTGGGGTATGACTAAAAAGCACAGTACCTATCACTGGAATTTTACTTAATAAGGGAATTGGCGCTTCTTTCATCAGTGTTGCCTGTATAAGGGTTGAATTAATACCAAAATATATTTTATTTATAAAAGACGACATAGCCGGAGCAAATATGTTAATCGCCATACCATATACAATCTGTTCTGCTCCTAACGTTATGGTGCAGAATGCATAAACCATATTAATCAATATGCCACCCGCAGCTCCTGCCATAATACCTAGGAAAGGACTGCCTGTAGTATAACTGACAAGAAAACCGATGAGTGCTCCAAATGCCATTATTCCGTCCAGACCGATATTAACCAGGCCTGCACGCTCCGAATATAATTCGGCCAATGCTACAATAAGAATCGGCGTTGCCATACGAACAGTGGATAGCAATAATTCCTGAATAAATGTGACATTTAATACTACTTCCATTATGCTTTTCCCTCCTGTTTTGTTTTGGATAATAGATTGCTAAAGAACTGCCTTGTTTTTGGTAGATTGGTAAATGCACTTCCTGCTACAGCAAATACAATTATTAATGCCTGAATAATGTCTATAACTGATGTTGGCATTCCACTACCGACCTGCATCGTTGTTGCCCCGGTTCGAAGTATAGCAAACAAGTATGCAACCAGTACCGTTCCTATCGGATTTAGCTGTCCAATTAAAGCAATGGCAACACCATCAAAGCCGTATCCATCACCAAATCCAGACATTAATCGAAACTGTGTTCCATGGAGTTCCACACTTCCACCAAGTCCAGCAATTGCACCGGATACAATAAAAGAAATAAGCATAAACTTTTTAACAGAAAAGCCATTAAATTGTGAGGCTGTTTGATTAAGCCCTACTGCTCTAAGTTTAAAACCACTAGAAGTATAAAATAGAAAATAGTAAATTCCTAAGGCTAGTATTAATGCAATAATTATTCCAACATGTACTCTTGCGCCACTAATAATTCTACCTAACTTTTCTGTAACCGCTGTCGTCTGAGGGACACTGCCCTCCCTTAGCGGACCGGTATATAGATAACCCATGAATAATACTGCTACATAATTTAAGAGAATACTGACAATCATTTCATTCAATCCACGTGTAATTTTAAGAATACCAGGAATCGCTCCCCAGATACCGCCAGCAATAGCTCCCATAGTTAGGCTGATTACAATCAATGGAACTCCCGAAACACCTTTTACAGTTGTAGATATCCATAAACTAACTATCGCACCCATAACAAACTGTCCCTCAGCACCCAAATTAAAAACACCGCATTTATAAGCGAAAGTCGCCGCCAAACCTGTAAATATCAATGGTGTTGCTTTTACTATGGTTTCTCCTATATTGGCAGTAGTACCAAATGCCCCCTTAAATAAATATGTAAATGCTTCCACCGGATTACCACCGATACCTGCTATCAAAATAGCACCCACTAAAAACGAGCATAGTACAGAAATGAACGGCACAAGAATTTTGATTAATTGATTCTTTAATTTCATAATTTAAGCCTTCCTCCTTTCTAGTTGGTTTTTCCAGCCATTGCCAATGAAATTTCTTTAATAGGTGGATTTACTCCTGAATATACTCCCACAATCTTTCCTTCAAACATTACCGCGATACGGTCAGATAATTTCAAAACTTCGTCAAAGTCAGCACTAATCAAAAGTATACCGCAGCCTTTATCTCTGGAATCTATCATTTTATCATGAACATATTTTGTAGCCCCGATATCTAATCCTCTTGTAGGATGGACAGCTACCAATAATTTTGGTTCTTCCTCTAATTCACGTGCCAAAACAATCTTTTGCTGATTTCCACCGGAAAGATTTCTTATCTCCTGTTCGATAGAAGCGCAACGGATATCATACTTATCTTTCATTTCAATAGCATATTCTGCCATAGCCTTTTTCTTTAGAAATAATCCTTTTCCAATCGAAATTCTTCTTTTATCAATACTTTTTAGAATCAAATTTTCTTTTACACTCATATTTCCAATCAGCCCCATCTTGTTTCTATCTTCTGGAATATGGGAGACATTATCATTGATAAAATAGATTGGAGCAAACTTAGCTACCTTTTTCGTTTTTATAAAAACATTACCGCTTTCAGGTGAAATCACCCCGGTAACCAATTGAGCCAACTGAGACTGTCCATTCCCATCTACTCCCGCTATACCAAGAATTTCTCCTTTTCCAACTGCTAAAGATACCTCGAAAAGACCATTATGCTTTGATGCCTTGTTAAAACTTACATGTTCCAATGATATGATATTCTCTTTTGTTTCCGTAATTTTTTTATACTCACTAGTTACCAAATCCTTGCCTATCATGAGATTTGCCAGTTCTGCTGCGTCTGCCTTGTTCTTATCTAGTGTTATAATTGTCTGGCCCGTTCTAAGAATTGTAATACGATCACTAATTTCAATAACCTCTCGCATCTTATGAGATATAAATATCACTGATTTCTTTTCCGCATTTAACTTTCTGATAATCTTAAATAATCCTTCAACCTCTATATCTGTTAATGCAGCTGTCGGTTCATCTAGTATCAATAATTCTGCCCCTCGATATAAAGCTTTTAAAATTTCCACCCGTTGCTGAGCTCCCACTGAAATTTCTGTTATTGCTTTATCAATTTCTATATCTAAGCCATATTTATCTGCCAGTTCCAAGATCTCTTTTTTAATAATATCCTTTTTTATAAAAATTGATTTATCTTTTGTATTTCCTAATATGATATTCTCAAATACAGTCATAGCCTCAACTAGCATAAAATGCTGATGTACCATACCGATACCAAGCTTCACGGCTTTTGACGGTGAATCAATTTTCACCTTTTCTCCGCGGAGATAAATATCTCCTCTTGTGGGCTGATATAAGCCAATCAGAATATTCATCAGGGTACTTTTTCCTGCTCCGTTTTCACCAAGCAGTGTATGAACTTCTCCTTCCATCACTGTTAGGTTGATATCTTTATTTGCATATAATTCTCCAAACTTTTTTGTCATGTTTTCCATTTTAAGAAATTCTTTCATATAGACTTCTCCTTACTATGAATACCTATAACTTATAAAAAAAAAAGTGTAGACAGATCCCTCACAGGATTTGATCTACACTTTTGTATAGGTAAATTATTAAATTGATTTCACTCATAAAGTAAATTTGGTCATATAGTAAATTAACTGCTATCAATATATCATCAATTGGTCAAACAGTCAATATTTATTTAAAAATATTTTTTAGGGCAGAAAAAAAACTTTTCGTATCAGTAAAATAAGCGTTACAATAAACAGTCACCAAAGCAGTTTAAAACTAGTACGCTGACGTAGTAATAAGGCCTTGTAAACTATGCGATATAATAGTTTTCAAGGCCTTATTAATTATATAATCACTCTTTATATTATTTTGTTTTTTTAATTTCAAACGTGCAATGAACCACAGCTGTGATTTCTTTCTCTAAAGAATATGTATCATTGATACCATAATCTGATATCTCATTAGAATAGAGTGGCGTGATCTGCATAACACCCATGTCGGCATAATTTAAATCACCTAGCTTACTACCTGCATTTTCAGCAATCATTCCGGCACGTTTTGTCGCATCCTTTGTTGCTTCTGCTAGCATTGTAACTTTTATGTCAGCAAGTTTTGTATATAAGTACTGTGGAGCATTAGACTGAAAAGCAACACCTTCATTGAGTAATTCAGTAGCATTTCGTGATATCTCTGTTATCTTATCAATTTCATTAGAACTGATAGTAACTGTTTGGCTCAAATCATAATAATCAATGTCACTAGTATATACGCCATAATCTGATAAAACGTAATTGATCGTGGTAGTGATAGAGGAAAAAATGAGATCCTCTTCGCCCACACCTTGATCCACAAGATACTTCATAACAGTATCTCTATTGGTTTCAAGTTTGGTATAAGCATCTTGTAAATCTGGTGATTGTGTATTGAAAACTCCAGTCCAAACAATTAAATCAGATGTAATCTGTTGTTTGGCAGAGCCAGTAACAACAATACTGCTTCTGGAACTTTTGATTTCTACAAGACCATTCGTTGCAATAATGGAGGATACAATAATACCCGTGACTAGGATAATCGCTATGATAATATTACCTAAAGTCTTGTTTCTGATTTCATTCATCAGATACTCCTTTCACAAAAGGCAATCTTAGTGATCGCCATACTCCAGATCTAATATTCAGGTCTAGAATAGATTCTGGTTAAATTTGTTATTTATAATATATTTGTATTCTACACTAGATATCACAATTCCGCAATGATTTAATTATTTTGTAAGGTTTTGTTATAATTGCGTTATAATTAATAAGTTATTCTTTAGGTAGCCGGTTATATCCTTTTTCATCATAAGGTCTCAATTTTTCTAACCAAATCTTTTCCATTTGCTTAAGTTCCCAGTTTTTATCGGTATCTTCCTTGACTTCTTTTTCCTCGATTATCTCATACGTAAAAACTTCCTCTCCAAACTCCTGCCAATCCTTTTGCAGTTCGAAATTAGCAAACCTTCCCAAGTCTAATTGTCCACGTAGAGTGAGCCATTTGTTTTTCAGATTGGGATAGGTAGCTATGAATACTTTTCCAGTGATGTTGTTTTTTATTTGGATTACTCCCATGTATTGTTTGATTTGCTTAAATTCCGCTACTAACTCCTTACGTCTTTGTTTATCCATTTTATACCCTCTCTTAACTTCTTATCAAATTTATTAGCATTAGTAAATTAGTAAATTAGTAATTTACTAAATATTATGATGAAATAATATCATAACTGTTCTATATTGTCAAGTTAGTAATTTAGTAAATTAGTAAGTGTTTTAAATCAAAAAAACCGCCATACCTTACAGTATGACAGCATCTATCTATATTTTTTTTTTTTATTAAATTACTTACGATGTCCATAACCCATATCTAGTAGAATATTAGCCAAAGTATGCAGGCGCTCTGCCATCATTTCATCATCAAGGCTGAGTGCGTTGGAGAATAACTTAATGTCCTCGTCAATCATTGGGTTATCTGTGCAAATTTCTACAGTCATGGCATCTCCTTGCAATCCCACTCGATCTATGACTGGGTTTTCCTCATTGTATAGTTTAGGATAACGATAAGCTTCCGTAAAATGCTGTTTACCTTTACAAACCAGAATTGCCATATCAATAATCCTATGCATTGGCAATTCTTCAGACTGCCGTGACCATTTCTCGCCGGTATAACGCCACACTTTAGCGGATATATCAACTTTACCACGATCATTCCATTGAGCAAGACCAAGTGAAAGCCCTTTTGCATCTGATTTATATGCTTGTCGACCATCAACATTTTCATAGTTTTCTACGACAATGACTGGTTTGTGCTTTAACGTTATTGGAATTTTCATAAAACATTACCTCCGTATAAATTTTTATATTTACTAGTTTACTAATTTACTAATTATAACTTTATCATAAACGATACAAAAAGTCAATAAATCATCTAATAGATTCTATTTGTATGAATAGCTAATAAAATGGCCAGTTGAAATATCTTTTCCAACTAGCCATTTAGCATATTATATTATTTATTTTTATATAAAGATATTTCAAGCATGTTATCGTCTATGTCTACATGTTCAATGTTAATCATCATACCAGTTAGATACATCTCACTACCGACATCTGATTCCCCCGCTAATTCCCAGTAATATTCTTCCATTTCTTCCTGTCTTGGGGACTTAAGTGCTTCAATAAGCTTAACAATCTTCTCTTTCTTATCCTTGTTATAATTACTTTTAATTAATATTACATAAACGTCTTCCCTATCTTCAATATTAATATTAATATTAGTGGCTCCTGTAGAAAACAAATACATAGTTAATTCATCAATTATTTTCATTAACCTTTTCTTGTTGTGTTTCATCCGGTCTCATCCTTTCTAAAAGCTTCAATAATTGGAATCATCACCGCAGCTACTATCCCGGCAGAAAAACCAGTATTATATAAATTCATACCTCCATGTAAAACACCTACACTTAGAACAACTGATGAGTTTATAAATCCTGCAATGACCCCATATTTCCATCCAAATTGACCAGCTATAGGTGCAAGTGCCGTTCCAAATAACGCAGTCATTAATATGATAGGGTCATTAATATCCCATATCTTAGTTATACTTCCAATTAATACACCAATGAAAGTAGGTGTCATATTTTTAATATGTTTACCAAAAGCTCCGAATCCCACAATCGTTAAGATTCCGCCAATCGTGGGGCCATTTAATGGTCCACCTATTATTAGAATATATCCCATAGCAAAAAGTCCATTTAAACCCATATTGATTAAGGTGGGTCCAAATCCTTCCATTAGTACAAAATCACTAATCAGTCTACCCGAATAATGGTAAATTTTGAATGTTCTAGAAAATGATGACCCATTCAGACAGAAGCCAGTAATAATAAAGAATGTAAAGAGCAATAATAGATATACTCCCAAAATTAGATTATTACCACTACTCCAAATTAAATTACTTCTAGTAACATAACCATAAGATTTTGATAAAGAAACCAATATAGTTCCTATTATACCAGCTGTAAATCCTATATTATATAAATTGTATCCTTGATGAACCTTCATCATATGCACTGATAATGGTGGCAAAACAAATCCTATACTTATACCAATTACAATGCTTAAACTAATTCTAATCCTCAAGGGTTGATCAATTACAAATAAAATCTCCGTAATAATCGGTGCCATACTTGTGCCTAAGAGAGCAATGTAGATATATTTATTAAACTTATCTTTTTGAACTTTTGCATATATAAAAACACCAAGGATAATAAACCACACATTTAAAATATTTTTTCCAAATAAGGCAAAACCAGACATTAAAAATATAGCAACAATTGACATGCCACTGATATTGATTTTTAAACAGTATATCATAAAGATTGATATTAGAGTTAATAAACCCGAATTTATAAAGCTTGCTCCAATTCCACCTATAGCAATATAATCTGTAATCAATATATCTGGAGTCATTATAATTGCTTGTAGTCCCTCAATAATATTGATTGGTGTATCCACTAAGAACCCAAACACCAAAAATGAAATAGCATAAATTATAAGTACTAAATACTTAGTATTGTTTGAAACTTCAATCCTTTGATGTATATTTTCGACAATATTATCTTTTATATATATTCCTCCTATTAATTAATGAGTACTCTCGGAAACTCTCATCGTCTGTTTTTACCGATGTTTTAGATGCTGCCATAAAAAATTATCTTTATTTTCGTGGTATGATATCTATGTTTTTGCGCAGACCGTCCGAACACCGTGAGGGAAAGGCAAGTAAAAACATAGATATCATATCGCGAAAATATTCATAATCTATATTCAGCATCTAAAATATCTTCTGCAACTGCATTTTGTTTCTGAGAGTGCTCTTAGATTCTTGGTAGATTCTTGGATGTTATCCAAATATAGCAAAGTACCCAATAACTAATATACCCAGAACAATGCGGTACCAACCAAAAGCTTTAAAGTCATTATTTTTGATGTATCTCATGAGGAACCTGATAGCTATAACTGAAACAACAAAAGCTACTACCATACCAATAAGTAGAATAGCTATTTCCATACCAGTAAAAGCGAAACCAAATTTAACAAGTTTTAATGCACTCGCTCCGAACATGATTGGAATAGACAAAAAGAATGAGTATTCTGCAGCGACATAACGGGAAGTACCAAGTAAAATTGCTCCAAGAATCGTTGCTCCTGAACGTGATGTTCCCGGAATCAAAGATAATATTTGAAACAAGCCGATTAAAAAGGCCGTTTTATATGATAGATTATCTAATTTGGTGATTTGCGCTTTTTTTCCTTTGTTACGATTTTCGATTACAATAAAAAGAACACCATAAACAATCAACATAATTGCTACAGTTATATAATTATAAAAATGTTCATCTAACCAATCATCAAATAAAAATCCTAAGACTGCAGCTGGGAATACTCCAACAATTACTTTGTACCAAATATTCATTGTGTCTATCTTTTGCTGCCTTGTTTTCTTAGGTGAAAAAGGATTTAGCTTATAAAAATAAAGCAGTACAACAGCCAGAATTGCTCCAAGCTGGATAACCACAAAGAACATTTCTTTAAATGCTTCAGAAGCATTTAATTGTATGAATTCTTCAACCAATATCATATGTCCGGTACTACTAATTGGTAGCCATTCCGTTATTCCTTCAACAATTCCCAATAAGACTGCTTTTAAAAGTTCAATAATAAACATGATGTTCTCTACCTCCAGCTTTTTAATTAAATGTTATAATGTATATGAAACAAATATACTTACAAAAAAATGCATGATAATTTACATTTTTCTTTTTAAAGATTTATTTTGGTACATTAGCCTATCAATATGATTCAAAAAATCTTCTATGCTGCTTTTATTAGGATCATAAATTGCTCCTCCAAAACTGCAGGCAATTCGATATGTTTTGCCTGATTGCTGGTTATAAGATGTAATACTATCTTCCATTTTTCGAATGATTTTATTCATCGCTTCCTGCACATCACAGTCCAAGATAATAATGAATTCATCTCCTCCCATTCTTACGATAATATCACTTTTTCTCAATACTTTTCTGATACACGCAATCGCTTGTTTTATGGTAAAATCTCCCTCGACATGTCCATATTGATCATTAATTTTCTTCAATTCGTCAATATCCATATAAACAAGACCTGATTTATTCTGATCATTTCTTCCTAATCTTGTTAACATATAATATTCAAATGACCCCCTATCCCATGCCCCTGACAGATGATCAAGATGTATCATTCTCTGTTGTAAAAACACATAGGTTATTACAAGTGAAAACGCTACCGTACTCCACATTAAAAGTGGTCCATAGAAAAACCCTTGTATTATTCCTCCTGACATAGGCAGAATGCCAAAAATAAAATATATGTAGAATTCTCTTTTCATTATTCTATTCTTATATTTAATTATATAGAAAAATGAAGCCAGAAAATATACATAAGTAGCTATTCCAAATACTATAAACAATGGGCCCCTTTTGTATACATTATTTTGATCAATATAAAATATTAAATGGTAGCTCGGAGATAATAAAGTAAGTACAAAATTAATAATGACTGGCAATAAAGATACTATTGTCCTTAATTTATTTTTCTTCTTTTGAGGGGTAGTAATAAGGCTCTTAACAAGAACATACCAATAATATGTTAATACCGGGGCTATAGAAAACAACAGTATATGTAATATATTGGATAATGGTATTAGCCAAGTTCCTGGTCTTTTGTTAATGATACAGGTCGTCGTCTCAATTGCAAGCTCTAATGCAATAATTCCACTTACTTGTAAAAATGTAGCATTCAAATAATCCTTTTTGTCAAGGCGCATATTCGCTATCATATATACTGCCGTTAATAAAATAATAGCAATTATATTAATATCTACTCGTAAAAATGTTTGCATACATTTCCTTTCTATTTTCTTTATGTCCTTGCCACCGGTAAGAATACTACCTCTATTTTGATAGTATTGTATCGTATTTAGGGCAAAATGTCATGTTAATTCTAAAATTTATTCGTAGAAAAATGTAAATATACCAATTCATAGTATTTGATTTATCTTTCACGCAACCTAAAAGAGGGGGTAAAGTAAGTAATAATTCCACCCCCTCCATACTATAATTACTAAACTATTTATTTTTTCTCATGATTCAAAGATGGAATTTTCACTAACACTTTATATTCTTCACCTGATTTTACATCTCTAATAATTCCATCTTCAATATAATTGCCATTGACATACACTTTCATAGTCTCAAAACCTGATTCTCTCTTCATATCGATATGAAATTCCGCTCCTCTAAAAATACGATTGACTGTTACTTCTTGCCAATCATCGGGAATCTGTGGATTTATACTAAGCCCTTCATTATTCCCCCTTAATCCAAATAATCCATCAATCAGACATCTATAATACCACGAAACGGTACCTGTATTAAATAAATGACTTGAGCGTCCAGCTGTATGTGGAATTTGTCTATATGCACCGCGATAATAATTCGGTATAAAAACTGGTAATTGTCCCCTTATCATAATATCCTGGGGATCTGGTCCCGGAATCATTTTTCGAAGTAAACGATAGGCATTATCTTTCTCGCCCACTGAATAGAGAGCATAGATATAAAATGCAGCCGCATGATTATAAACAGCTCCATTTTCTGCAGTACCGGGATGTTTCTGCGTTACTCTGCCAACATCTTCCCGCATTGCTGTATAGGAAGGTGCTAACTTTTCTACACCAAAGGGCGTTTCCAATTGCTCATGAACTGCTTTTATTATTTTCTTTTGTTTTTCTTCATCGGCGGCACCACTCAGCAGTGCCCATCCTTGAGGGTTAATATATATTCTACCTTCCTTATCCTTACTAATACCAAATATAACATTATCATCTGTTATTCCTCGTGCAAACCATTCTCCATCCCATAAATATTTATTTATTACTTCATTCGTTTTATCCGCTTCCAAACGAAATTCTTTACTGATATCCAATCGATTGCTTTTTTCTCCTATATCAGCCCATATCAGAAATGCATATGCCGATGCAGTCGTAAGCCACCCGGAAACACCTTTTCCTTTGTAACCAACCATATTCATGGGATCACACCAATCACCTTGTTTAATATAATTAAGGCCTCGTTCATCTCTATCATTGATAAGCCAGTACATTGCCCGATTGATATGTTCAAATACTGATGCGGTTTCCTTACCTCCTGCAAAAGGGACATTTGACTCTAGTATTCCATAATCATTCGTTTCCTCTAAATAGGCACTCAAGCAAATAGGCAACCAAACACAATGATCCGTATGAGGTACTTGATTGATATATTTTAATTCAGCATCCTTATGTAAGATGATACCGTCCGGCATTGCTCCAGATTCATTTTGCTGACTTAACGCTATTAGAAAAGCGTCTCTTGTAACCTGTGGCTTGATATAACTCATTCCCATATTGTCTTGAAGATAATTCCTAGTTTGTGGATCTGTACAAAGACGGTTGGTTATACCATGATAATACATTTGTCGAGGTAGCCAATGATTCACAAAATTATCCAGATCGACATCTGGTGTTTTTATATGAATACACCCTCGACCTTCTGCTATGTATTTGGCGTATTCTACTTCTGCTAATTGAAAACCATCACGCCCACCTTCATCCGTTTCTTTGAAATATTTTTGACGTATGTGGGCAATATCTTCTTCACTTTTAGCCGGACCAAATAGGAACCGATATTCCTTCTCTTCACCCGGATTCATTTCTTCTTTATATTGCAGGACACCCGCCGGCATTTCATAGCGAGCTTCCCCTTTGGATAACTCATCATTTTGTATCCCTGTTGGTAATGTAATACCACCTTCTCCTTCAAATGCTTCCTGATTAACTTCCCAAGAGAAAGGCTCTTTATCTGCTAATAAAAAGGTTTTATCACTAAATTCCTTAATTTTATAATAATCTTGATATTTCTGATAAGGTGTAATACAAGAACATACAATTCCTTGTAACTCTTTATTATATTCACCTGATTGATTCATCCATGACATATAACCTATCGTAAAATATGGATAAATACTTAATTTTCGTTTATATTGTGAAGTATTTTTCACTTTGATAGACCAAAGTTCCATTACGTCATTTTTGGGTAAACTCAAACTCATTTCAATAACAACATCATTACTTTCGACCTTCCATACAATGTTATTCTTACCTACAGAAAAGATATAATTATCCGGAAGAACGCGAACAGGTTCATAAGGTGCCGAGAAAATCTTTCCGTTAACTTCATCCTTTACATAAACAAAGCGACCAGGATGATTAGCATAATAAGGCTGCTCCGGCTGCATAAACGTTTTAGCCTCCAGATTCGGCGCATAGGAATATTTTGCTGGTTCCGGCTGCATAAACTGAGCAGTCGCATACCCGCGGCATGTTACTTGAATCATCATCTTTTCATTCCATAAGAATCCGGAAGCCTTTGGAAGGCTAGTAGGACTAGTCAATTCATAATATTCATTGTTTTCAGTTGCTCTTATCATTACGCTACCTCTCTCCCATCTGTTTTTTGCAACTCCAATCTCATCTTTTCTGCTACTTCTTTCTCTTTTTCAGGCTGTACACGATAAGCGACGAATAGATTTCCTAAAGATAACGTAGCTGCCAAAAAGAAAACCCACTGACTACCCCATTGTGTCCAAACATAACCCCCTGCAACTGCTGCTAATATTGATACTATATGATCAAGACTAATTCCCATGGATAATGTGGAGGTAACCTCTTCCTGATCCCATGCTATTGAGCGTAAATAAATTGATTTTACCATACCGATCTGCATTGACAATCTATCCAGCACAAATAACAGATATACGATCCATATTGACCAACCTTGATTCGGAAGTACCCCTGATGTAATGCCCCAAACCACAAAACCATAAATAACATAAACACCAATAAATGTAAGAGCATCTACATACATCATGCGCTTAATACCAAACCGATCCATCCATTTCCCTAGTTTAGTCAAGAAGAATATAGAAATGAATCCAACGACAATTGTAAGTAATGCAAGTGTATCTGCTTTCTTCAATAACAAATCGACGATAACCCATGTGCCATATACGTATGCAATCTGCTTCTGAACTCCGTGTAGTATTGTAAGAAGATAAAAATAACGGTATTGTTTTCTCAGTACTAGTTTTGTCCTGCGTGGTGCAGACTTTTGTGGTTTAATACGTCGAATCATAATTGCAGTCATCACTGCGGCGCATATAAAGGCACCTGCAGCCACAATAAACATCCACTTTATAGAAGAATTAAAGGTAAAGAAACCGAACCTGAATCCAAAGAAGACTAAAAGCGCAGCAATAAGGCTAAATGCCGCTCGGATACTGGAATACTGCCCCATACGTTCCCCAATTTTATCTTGTTCCGCAAGAGACATCCCTATGGCATCCTGAAGCGGCATAAAAAGGTGCATACCCATCGAATTGATAAAAAGAAATATTAACATCACACCAAAAACAGGTGTAAAAAGACCTAGTAAAGCTACCCCAATAACTGCAAATACCTGTGCGATAAAGGCTACTCTTAGATCCCCTAGAAAGCCCAGGCTTCCAATCACTACTGCACACAACAGCCCTGGTAGTTCACGTGGAAACTCAATGAATCCTCGTTGGAATGCTGAGATCTGATAGACTTCTTTAAAATAGTTAGAATAGACCCCATCACTTAAACCGTTACCTAGAGACACGGCTGAAATCAGAATAAAAAACATGAAAACTTCAGGGCGCATCTGCAAGATTTTTCTTTTCATAATTACTATTTCCTTTCCATTCTGCTATGATTATGTAGTAGATTTTAATAATGCAATATGTGTGATAACCACCTTTTTATTACTTTTTCTCCCAGGTTATGTATGACAACATATTCCAAAACAATATTTTACTATATTTTATATTGACATGCAATGTTATATCTTATCTAATACAAAATACTGCAAAAGTTACTATTCAACCTCGCGGCATATATGATTGAACTGTCACCTGCAAAATCACTTTATCATATTTACATTTTATGGTATCTATGTTAAACTTAATAAAAGTTTGCTGTCAGCATCATGCTGAGTATTTATTCCTCACATTCAATGAATGGAGGATTCTCATGTCACATATTAAAAAATTCATATTATCTATCTTCTTATGTATCTCATTAATAAGTCTATCTGTACCAAATCTAATGGTATCCGCACAATTATCCAATTCCATTACATTCATTGTACTCTCGCAGTATGAAGCTGTTGCTGATATTGGAGATGAAATCCAGCTACTTGCAGTCACTTCAACCGGAAAATCCGCAACATGGAAAAGTAGCGATTCAAAAATTGCTTCCGTAAATACTTATGGTATAATAACTGCAAAAAAGGCTGGCACTGCCACAATAACTGCAAAAATTAAAAATTCAGAAGCATCCTGCCAAATTACCGTGAACAAAACGAAAGTAGATATCAACGCTACGAGTGCTTCCATCGAGCATGGAGAGACATTTAAATTATCTGGAACTACCTCTAATAACTCTGCAATCACTTGGAAAAGTAGTAAAAGTAGCATTGCAACAATTGATGAATATGGAACAGTAACTGGTGTAAAACCCGGAGAAACTACTATCACTGCTAAGGCTGATGGAAGTAGTGCAATCTGTATATTCACTGTTAAATCACCTACGATACAACTTAATAAAACAACCATTAAATTATATCGTGGTCAAACCGCTCAACTTTCTGCAAGTGTATCTTCTAACGTAAATCCAAAATGGAAAACGAATAAAAAAAGTGTAGTCGTTGTGGATGAAACAGGAATCATAACTGCACAAAAAAATGGATTTGCTACCATAACCGCTACTGTTGATGGAGTATCAAAAACCTGTGAAGTTATTGTTCTAAAACCTGATATTAAATTAAGCTCAACCGGACTTTTCTTAAAGAACGGAAATCGAACAACAATTACAGCATCCGTATCTTCTGGTAATACACCTGTTTGGACTTCAAGTAATACTAATATTGTTTCTATTAATTCAAAAGGAGAAATCACAGCATTGCAAAAAGGTACCGCTTACATCTATGCTACCGAGGATGGAACAAAGGTACGATGTACAATTCGAGTAACTGACTAATATTATCTAAGAGGAATAAATACAGCAAACTTTAAAAAAGCTCCATCCTCGTAATTTGATATACTCCTTGTCAAGTAGACAGGTAGCGGTTCAAAATTCAAGGACGAAGCTTTATTTTTTTTGCATTAATTAAACATGAAAATCCTTTTTCCTATATATAAATAAAGTGAAATAAATTGATAATAAAATGATCAATGCAGAAACAAGCAGATATAGCATACTTATTCCGTTAATAACTACACGTTGCACAACAAAATATCGAATTGGGGACAGAAAGTTTAAATAATCGACAGTACCGATATATTCTAATACGAATCCCACTATGTATGTCACAATAAGGACAATAATAGAGGATAAAGTAGCAATTCTGTATTTAGTAGTAACCGCAGAGCATAAAAGCCCAATTGCTACAAAAACAAGTTGTGTAACAAACATACCGATTATTGAAAGAAACACACTTTCTAGTTCACCTAACTTTACGCCTAAAGCAACCATGGAAAGTTCTGAAATAAACCCTATTACGATAGCGACAACTAAGACATTTACTACTGCAACCATTATCTTCGCTGAAACAATAGTATCTCTTTTGTATGGCTTTGTAAAAATATATTCTGACGTTTTATCCCTTTGTTCCTTTGAAATAATACTTGCCCCCAAGTAGGTTGCGTGTGTGAACACAATAAGACCAAACCAAAAATACATAACCACATAATAACCCATAGTTGTGGTAAGATCTGCTCCATATACACCAAAAATTATCTGTATTAGCTTCGGCATTACATCAAGAGTTTTTTCAATCATATCGCCATAGTCTGCCATAATCGGGTATTCAAGTATTCCGAAAAGGGTCGTAGCACCAATTACAATGCACCACAGAAGAAGGCTTCTTCGACTACGTTTAAGCTCCTTCAAAAAAATTGCTTTCATTCCTATTCCACCTTTCTATGATACAAGAATAACATCTTTTTTAATAAAGATACCATAGCTTAATGCGATAAGCACTAACATTAAAACTACATATACTATGATATACTTGTCATTATAACTACCTGTTTCCATAATGTTAAATCCATCAAAATAAATATATGGTGATAAAAATTTTGTATAATTGTTACTAACCTTCCTACTGTATGCTCCAACAACATATGCCATAAAGGCAAACCCTGCTGATACGGTAAAAGGTGTTCTTATTTTGGGAAGAACTGTCCCTACAAGAGCCCCCAAGCTTAAAAACAACAACTGAATCAGTGTAAACGAAATGGCAATGAGTGCAAAAGCTTTAAAATCAACGCTATCTTCCACATTTAACAGGACAGCCGCAAGAGAACCAGCCGCATAGGCACTTCCGATTAAGATTGCTCCACAAGCCGATGCCGCCATTTTAGAAACATATATTTTTGTGCGGCTATATGGTTTAGTCATCAAAAAATCTGCAGACTTTTGCATGTATTCTTTCGTAAAAACATTAATGCCTAAAAAGAAACCATTTATTGCACCTGCAAGCATGAAAAATGAGGTGAGAAAGCTGTATACCCCGATTGGTGTTGTCAGGTACTGCATTTTTATTCCCAAAGCTACAAAGAAGGAATTATCCCCAAAATCCACAGGTATTTGGCCACCAATTATAAATCCCATATAAGTCGGAAGCATTCCGATTATTAAAATCGACACTGCTAACGACCATGCAAGTATATAACCACGAATTTGACGAAGCTCATATTTGAAAATAGTCATATTAACACTCCCCTATTCATAATAATGAAGGAATATTTCCTCCAGTGTAGGCTCTTCTATATAAATGTCACTTACGCCCAAAAGATGTAGCTTTTCAATAATTTGTGCTGACTCTCCCATAAATATAAAGGATGCGCTATCGCCATTTTGCTTGTAGTCTGCAATGCTAAGTCCATTAAAATAGTCGTTTGGAATTGGTTTTTTAGCAATAAGTTCAATCTTTTTATATCCTTTTTCTCTTAGCTCGCCTATCAGTTGAACGCTTATTAGCTTGCCCTCTTTAAGAATTGCTACTCTGCTGCATATTTTTTGCACCTCACTTAAAACATGAGAGGAAAAAAGAATGGTAGCACCTTTCTCGTTTTCTTCTCTTAGAATGTCAAAAAAGTTTTGTTGAATCAGTGGGTCCAGTCCGCTGGTTGGTTCATCAAGAATTATCATTCTAGGAGAATGCAGGAGTGCACTAACAATTCCCACCTTCTTCTTATTACCAAAAGAAAGGTCGGCAATTTTACGGGTAACATCAAGATTTAGCCTGCCACAAAGCTCGTCTGTTTTCTTTTTACAATCCTTCCCATAAAGCTCGGCTGTATAGCGAAGCAGCTCGGAAACCTTCATGTTCTCATAGTAGCTTACTTCACTTGGCAGATAAGCTACCTCTTTTGCAATAACCTCTGCCTCCTTGATGCAGTCCTTACCAAAGATAGTAGCACTTCCGCTTGTTGGGTGAATGAGTGCTAAAAGTGTGCGAATTGTGGTGGATTTACCTGCTCCATTTGGACCGATAAAGCCATAGATTTCACCCTCTCTTACACTAAAGGATACTTTATCAATGCCCATATGCTTGCCATAACACTTTGTAAGTTCATTGATTTCAATAATATTTTGGCTCATAAATATTCCTCCTTGTAAAGATTGTTTTTTAATAAATTCAGACTCTCTTCAAAAACTTTGCTCATTTTTTCAATATCAAAGGAAGCTATGGTAGGCAGTTCACTCATATATCCTTCACTAATCCAGGTCAACATCTTTAGTACAAGCTGGGGGTCTACTCCTTCCTTAAACTTATTTGTGTCCATTCCAGTTATAGCAATATCATTTCTAACCCCTTCTCCTTTGGCTAAATAATCTTTAATCTCGGTTGCAACCTCGTCATCTTTTTCAAAAAAAACACTGTTTAAAAACACTAATATTGCAGGATGTTTTTTCAAAACCCCCATTTTAATGTTAGCCGCCTGCAAAACTCGATCAAAAAAATCTGATACGTCTTTGTCTCGGGTTCTATTCATAGCATCCATAATTGTATTTCCACATAGTTCAATTAAATAAAAATACAGAGCTCTTTTTGTTCCAAAATAATGAAACACCATTGCCTTTGATATTCCAGCCGCAGTGGCAATATCACTCACTGATGCTTTTTTATATCCATTTGTGCCAAAACAGATAAGTGCTGCATCAATTATATTATTTTGTTTTTCTAAAGATAAATTTAAAAACTTTTCCAAACTTCTCACCTCACATTCAATTGACCGAATCGGTTTATACTAAAGATAGCACAATAAACCGATTCGGTCAATAGATCTTTCAAAATTATTTTAGTATTACAGTTGTATAATAATCCAAGTATAGCAAGAAGGTATTGCATTCTAACATGCAATACCTTCAAATTTGGTTTAGTTTTTATTTCTTTTTTGAGTACCTTGGTTCTTTTCTACCTTGATTTGATTCTTTCGTATTGCTCCGCTTTTCTTTTAGTGTACCATCTGCAGTCATTCGTAACTTTGTCTTTGGTGATGTAACTGTTTGTGAAGATTCTCGTTTCTGCTGGGTCGTTTTGGTAGCTGGAAAATTGTTGAGAAGTGGGTAAGGGTGATCTTTTACCTCCATAATACGTTTTCCAATCAACCTTTCTATATCTGAAAGAGATTCTTTCTCATCATAATCGCAAAAAGAAATTGCTACTCCTCCAAGTCCTGCACGACCCGTTCTACCGATACGATGTACATAAGTTTCAGGTACATTGGGCAGATCATAATTTATAACATGAGATAGTTCATCAATGTCAATTCCTCTTGCTGCGATATCGGTTGCAATCAGTACCCGCAAATTTTTATTTTTGAAATTATTAAGCGCAAGTTGGCGTGCACCCTGAGATTTATCACCATGAATGGCTTGTGCCGTAACCTTTGCTTTAGCCAATTGACGTACAATTCGATCCGCGCCATGCTTGGTACGAGTAAATATAAGTGCAGACACGATAGATTTGTCTTGTAAAATGTGTACCAACAGGTCTTTTTTGTTCTCTTTATCAACATTATATAGATACTGTTCAATAGTATCTACCGTAGAAGATACTGGCGTTATCTCTATTTTAACTGGATTATTTAAGATTGTATTCGACATCCTAGCAATGGAAGGGGGCATGGTAGCCGAAAAAAGCAGAGTTTGCTTTTTTGCAGGTGTTTTGGCTATAATCTTTTTCACATCGTTAATAAATCCCATATCCAGCATGCGGTCTGCTTCATCCAATATAAATATTTTTATATGTTTTAAATCAATTAATTTCTGATTTATTAAGTCATTAAGCCTGCCAGGTGTTGCCACAAGAATATCAACTCCGTTTTGTAAAATTTCCTCCTGTGGCCTTTGAGAAACCCCTCCGAAGATGACACAATATTTTAATTTTGTATATTTACCATAGGTGCAAAAACTTTCATAAATTTGAAGTGCAAGCTCTCTTGTTGGTGTAATAATTAGTGCACGTATGTTTCTCTGTGCCGTCTGTGGAAGCTTTTCTTCGCTGATAAGTTGCAGTGTCGGTATCGCAAATGCAGCTGTTTTTCCAGTTCCAGTCTGCGCACATCCAAGCAAATCTCTACCACTTAAAATTGCTGGGATTGCCTCTTCTTGTATCGGTGTAGGCACAACATAATTTTCTTTTTCTAATGCCTTTAATATAGTGGGTATAATATTTAATTCTTTAAATTGCATCTTAACTCCTTGCCTTTATCTCATTTTGAACCTTTACGAGCATTCATCATTTTTTGTTTACGTGTTTCAATTGTAAAATATCTTTTTCTTTCACTCAGTTCTTCTAGATTCCTCTATTTTGTCACTTCCTTTTGCATTTTATCACAATTATGTTAAAATAGCTTGTTATATCTATCATATTGATAAAATTTTTTAAATTAGTGAAATCCAATCGCTTTATTTATATAAAAAAATAATCTACTACAGTTTTACCCATAGTAGATTATTAGTACTATATTTATTATTATTCTAAAGAATTAAATCTCATAATCATATTGATACTGCCCGGATCCCACTTTCTTTTCAACATATTCTTTACCATCCAAGATAATAGTAGCCGTAGTATTATGCGGAATTGTAACCTCCAAAGTAACTTTTCTATCTTCCACTTTCCAAGCTACTTTAAGCATTCCATAAACAGAATCATAAGTAGCATTAACAAATTCTAAGTCACCGCCAACGTGAGGATGAATAATGGAATGTTTATAACCCGGTTTCTCTTCATTAATCTCAAAGCCTGCAACCACACGATATAACCATTCCCCTATAGCACCATAAGCATAATGATTAAAGGAATTCATATCCGGACTCCACATAGTTCCGTCAGGTTTCATACCATCCCAGTGTTCCCAAACAGTAGTAGCACCCATTTTTACTTGGTATAACCAAGATGGGAAATCATCCTTCAATAATAAGTCATAAGCTTCCTTTGTGTGCCCATTTTGACTAAGCGCATGACAAAAATATGGTGTTCCTACAAATCCGGTTACCAGATGACCATTTTCTTTATCTAACAATTCAATTAAAGAATTGACTGTTTTTTCTCTATATTGCTCTGGTACAAGGTCAAAATACAAAGATATAATATGTGCAGTCTGGGTTTGTGCCGTTAATGTCCCATCTTTTTGAAAGAAAGTCTGTTGAAATACTTCTTTAATAGAATGATATAAATTAGTGTAATTCTCATAATCTTCTTTCTTTCCCAAAACGTTTGCAATCTTAGAAAACAAATTAGTTGTGTAAGCATAAAATGCTGTACAAGTTAAATCATTTGGTGTCGCTCCAAAGTAACTTCCTTCTTCTGCGTCTAGGGCTACCCAATCACCAAACTGTAATTTATAATTCCATATCCCCTTCTTTGAATGGGTAAACATAAATTCAACCCAAGACTTCATACTCTCATATTGATCTTCCAAAATTACTTTATCTCCATAGGTTAAATACAAGGTCCATGGATTAATAACAGCTACATCTGCCCATGCTGCTGCGGAATGTGTTCCCTGCCTGATTAACCAGTCATCTGAATCCGAAAGTGATAAAATATCCGGTACTACATGTGGTACACCACCTTCCTCTGTTTGATCAGCTGCAACGTCGACCAACCATTTCTTATAAAAGGTATATGTATTCATTAAATAGCTTGCAGTCCGGCAGAATATCTGCGCATCCCCAGTCCAGCCTAATCGTTCATTTCGTTGTGGACAATCAGTCGGAACATCCAGGAAATTGCCTTTTAATCCCCATAGAATATTATGCTGTAATTGATTAATGTCTTTATTGGAGCATTCAAAGGTACCTGTTGGCTCCATATCAGAATGGACTGCAAAAGCAGTGAAATTATCTAATTTAATTTCTCCCGGATATGAAGTAATCTTTGCATATTGAAAGCCCTGATAGGTAAAAAACGGATGAAATTCCACTTCTTTCTCATCTTTGCAGATATATGTGATTGTCTCTTTTGCTCCTCTAAGATTATCTAGATATACGTTTCCACTGGCATCTAATATCTCAAAGCAATTTAATTCAACAACATCTCCAGCTTTCCCTTGTACCTTAAAAGTTACCCACCCAGTCAGATTTTGACCAAAATCAATTACAGTATCCCCTTCCGGGGTTGTCAAAATCTTCTTTGCTGGAATTTCTGTAATTTCTTTCACACGACATCCTGCCTGCGCAGTTAAAACTGCTTTATCATAAGCTATAATCTCAACCGGCCTCCAGGTTGTATCGTCAAAGGTAAATCGATTCCAATCTTTAATTTCTTTCCTTGCATCATAGGTTTCACCATCATATATTTCTGAGAATACAACCGGTGCATCAAAACCTTTCCAGGTTTCATCACTAACAACAATTTGATGAGTACCATCTTCATATATAATTACCAATTGACATAAAAATGCAGTCTGCTTTCCATAATTGTTCCTTCTTCCTTCAAAACCCATTTTCCCTTTATACCATCCGGCACCTAACATAGCACCAATTGCATTATTTCCCTCCTGAAGCTGTTCCGAGATATCATAGGTTTGATATAGCAAATGTTTATTATATGAGGTCCAACCTGGGGTCATCTCATCCTTGCTAACCTTTTGCCCATTTAGATATAGATTATAAAGTCCCAAAGCGGTTGTATATACAAACGCCTCTTTTATATTTCCTTTCGTTTCAAACGTTCCTCTAACATAAGTTCCTTTCGAGTTATCGACATCTTCTAGGGTTTCCGCAGAAATGAATTTACCTTCCCATTCTTTATTATCCAATAATGCTGTGACAAATACACCCGGTTCACTCCATAGGCTTTCATTTCCGTAATTATCCGTGATTTTTACACGAAAATAATATCTAGTACAAGATTCTAAAGTAAAACCTTCTGCAATTACATGTACAGATTCTTCACTTTTAACTAATCCACTGTCAAACAATACCGTTTCTAATTTCTCATCCTTTCCCACTTGTAGATGATAAGAGGTTTGCAATACATCTGAATATTTACTTCCTATAATCCAACCAAATTGTGTAGCCTTTGTAATACCAATTGGATTTACCTCATAATTTAACATTAATTTTTCAATCTTTATCATATTTACTTCTCCTTTTCAAATTATGATTCTATTATTTTTTACATTATCTTTCAATGAACTTTATAAAGAATCTGCATATACCGATGGTGGTGTCCCTGTTACAGAGCAAAAAACTCTGCTAAAATAGAATTGATCACTATAGCCTACCATGGATGCAACATCTTTTACTAAGAATTTTTTATTTTCTGACATTAACCTTTTAGCGAACTCGATTCGAAGCGTAGTTAGATAATTATTAAAAGAATCATCTACATATTTACGGAATAACTTACTTAAATATGTTTGTGAAACCCCAAATTTCTTACAGACCGATTGTAGTGTAATCTGTTCTGATATATGTAGATTAAGATAATTTTTTACTTTTTCCATAAACTCCTGTGTGTCAACTTTATAAAAGCATTTACTTTCTTCGTGTTTGTTTTTATCAAGAATATATAACAGGCTATCTATAAGTTCCTCCATTGATGTCGCATAAAAAAATGCATCTACCAACATATACTCATTGTCTTCACCGTAAATATTTGATTCTTCTATTTGCATGTAATAAAAAATTAATCTTACCTTTCTCTCTATCCATAGCATTGGACGTCTCTCTTCTTTCCACCTAATCATAAGTCTAGTGAATTCTGATTTAAAGATATGCCAATTATGATCCTTATTTAAGTGTTCAATATACATGAGCATATTCATTTTATTACAGTCTCGGTTTTGTTCCTCAATCATATCTCCTTCTAATTCTATCACCTGGGTATAACCAATTACAAGTCTCGAATCCAATGTTTTATACAAAGTCTTAATCATTTCATATAACTTATCTGTATTAAAACTTTTCGTTATTATGACTGAGGTAGTAAACCCAGGTATATCGGTTTCCTTATTTGAAATCTTTGTAATTAGTTCCGCAAAATTCTTTGAAAATATAAGTTCTTCAGGGCATATATATAAAGCTTCCATTTCATCTCTTCCATACAAATACATCATTTCACCTTCACCTGAAAATATTTCAATATCTGACTTACTGGAAAATCTTCTAGGTAACCCGTTACGCCTGATAATAGCAGCATAATATTTTTCGCCAGGAAAATATCTCTTGATTTCAGTATCATTCTGAATTACTCCTCGTGACATACTACGGATCAAGAGATTTCTATTCTGATAAAGTGTAATTTTAAGTTTGTCCGTTAATTGATCTAAGATATTTTTTAACAAGGTAGGGTTGACAGGCTTTAATATATAATCTAAGGCTCCTAATTGAATTGCTCCTTTTGCATATTCAAAATCCTGATATCCACTTACAATAATAGAATATATAAACGGAAATTCTTCCTTTACCATTTTAACAAAATCAATGCCATTCATATTTGGCATCTTAATGTCTGTAATAACTAAATCAGGCTTATGTATTCGTATCTTTTCTAAACCCTCTTTGGCATTTTCAGCTGTTTCCACAACTTGAAACTGCGGACATTTCAGCTCTATTATCTTGCATATATGATTTACTGCCGCTGGTTCATCATCTACAACAATTACAGTAAACATCTATTAACCCTCCTTTTTTCTTTCATAGGTGCTCCTATTGTAACTTCTGCACCATGATCATGATTTGCTAAGATAAAAACTAAATCGTCTCCATAGAGCAGGAATAATCTAGCATACGTATTGATTAATCCCATTCCGCCTATTTCTAACTCTATATTACTTTCTCTATTTATTAATTCCTTTGCTATATCTTGCTTTCTATTTTCCAATTTTTTAAGAACATCCTCAGAAAAACCTTGACCATTATCACTGACCTTTAGAAACCAAAAGCCATTTTCTTCCCAACCTGTTATTACAATCTTCATAATTTCTGATGTTTTCTCCAAGCCGTGGGTAATGGAGTTTTCTACCATCTGCTGCAATACAATTTTGGTAATAATCTGGTTTTCAATTTGTTTATCGATATTAATACTGTAATCAAACTTATGTTCATATCTCTTTTTTAATAAATAAAAATATTGTTTTAAATGATTAATCTCATTCGCTATACTGCTTTCCTTTTCCTTTGTATTGGTAGAATAACGAAGCATCGACGCCAAATTATTACACATATCACATATATCTTCATCCTGATTAATTAAACCTCTATAAGAGATAACATTAAGTACATTATATATAAAATGTGGATTCACCTGTGCCTGTAAACTGTCATACTGAGCCTTTAATTGTAATAAAGACATCCTGCGTTCTTTAATGATTTCTTCATTTAATCTGGTTAACACTTTCTGATAGGACTTACTCAGTGCCACTATTTCATCATTTGATTTATCATAAATAATCTTTTCTCCTAAGTTCTCAAGTTCTGTTTTCTCCATTTGTCCTTTTAATTGTAGAATTGGTTTTGTAAGTAATCCCGAAACAATAAATATATATCCCAGAGATGCGAATAAGATACATCCTGCTACAAACAATGTAATCGGAGTAACAAAAGAGAGTGATTCTGTAATTACATCTACCTTTTCAACTAATAACACAGTTATATTGGATATATCAGAATAATGACTTGATATCACCTCAAGCTTATTGTTAATAGGATTTTCCCATTCCCACAAATCGTTTGGTTTATCCTTTGCTATAGACGAATAAAAAGATGCTCCATCCTCATTTAATTTTTTACTGCTATATAAAATCTCCCCATCTGTTTTTACAGCAATTACGTCTACATTTTCATTGGCTATTGAAAATATTTCTTCTAATTCAGAAGCTTTCTTTTGAACTTCGATGAACCCCAAGGAGTTACCTTGAATTTCTTTTACTACACAAAAGACTTTTTCTGAATTTTTCATACTCCATTCGTCTTTGTGAATTCCGACTATGATAGGGTCTCCCTTTTTACCAACTACTTGAGACAACCATTTTAAATCCTCTAGTTTAACGTCTGTATTAATAACATTATCTGAATAATTATTACTTGCCACAACATTACCAAATGAATTATATAGCAAAACTCGGTGAAAGTTTTTTGTTATATAGTAAGAATTTAATTTTAAAGAAATATTACTTTCCGCCTCCGTAATGTAAGTATTCTTTAACTCACTATCCGGACCAACTTTACCCAAGGTAAAGATAGCATTTAGTACTTCTAAATCCGATAGTACATATTCAGAAATAAACTCCATGGGTTTTATCGTTTCTTCAAATTGCTTCGATATTTCTTCTGTCATCATCTTCAGATTGTTATATTCATTTTTTATGTATACCTTACTATTATAATTATGATAAGCAATTCCTAAAATAAATGCCAAAAAAATTATTAGGATTGAATAAGTAATCGTAATTCTTGTACGAAAACGCATAGTTCTAAACCTCCATAATAAAGTACTTTAATCATAGCATAATTCTTATTATAAAATAAGATGAAATGTTAAATTTTGGTCCTTATGCGTATTCATATTTTGTATTAGTATTACCCCTTAACTGCTCCCGCTACCATACCCTCTACAATCTTTTTGTTGAAAAACACAAACAAGATAAGCATAGGAATTGTAATAATAATTACATCTGCAAACAGTAAGTTATAGGAACTTGAAAATTGACCTTGGAAATTATATAAGGTCAACTGTACGGTTGCATTTTTTGTTCCTGGCAGAAAATACAATGGATTTGTAAAATCATTAAAAACATTTACTGCATTTAGAATAATTACGGTAGCTGTAACCGGTTTTAACAGAGGAAAAACAATCTGTAGAAATAATTTAATTCTTGTACAGCCATCAATATAACCTGCTTCTTCAAGTTCTACCGGTATACTACTCATAAACCCACGATATAACATGATTGTAAAGGGTGTCTGCAAAGCCACTTCTATAAGAATCATACCATATAAAGTTCTGTAAA
The DNA here is from genome assembly GCA_963517115.1 of uncultured Lachnospiraceae bacterium. GTDB lineage: Bacteria > Bacillota > Clostridia > Lachnospirales > Lachnospiraceae > Anaerocolumna. The sequence goes on from CAUQEW010000001.1 coordinate 222,849, forward strand.
TATTTAAACCTTGCATAACCCAAATAGTAGGCATAATTGCCGGCGGCACCATAAGACCTGAAAGAATAATCACATTAATGATACTAGTTGCTTTATCCTTTCGGCGATGTAATACATAACCTGACATGGAACAAGTAATAATTAACAATACCACGGCACCAATCGTCAATAGCATACTATTTTTAAATGCCGTAAATATGATTCCATTACTAGCAGTTAATACTTCTTTATAATTATTCCATTGCAATATTTCCGGCCAATTAACACTTAATAAATTAGCTTCCCTTCGCTCTTTTAAGGAATTAACGAACATGAAATAAAAAGGAATACCAAAAATAATAATTGCTACTGTAATGCCTATTATATCACCAAGCAAATAAATCCTTTTTTTCTTGTTCACGATTAATTAACCTCCTTACTTAGCAGAAACTTTTGTAATGGGAATGCAATTAATCCAATCATAATAAACATAATAACATTGCCAGCTGTAGATAATCCGAAGAAGCCGGCTGCATATTGCTTATAAACAATAGATGCTACTACATCTGTCGCAAAACCGGGACCACCGCCTGTCATAGACCAGATCAAATCAAAACTTCTCATACCACCTATAAAAGCTAAAATAATCACTGAATTCATAGCAGGCCTACATAATGGAAAGGTAATATGTTTAAACTGCTCCCATCCATTTGCACCATCAATAGAAGCCGCTTCATAATAATTCTTATCGATAGCCTGAATGCCCGCTATATAAATCACGGTTGCCACACCTAAACCTTTCCATACATCGGTGCCAATTACAGAAAATAGTGCAACTTTAATATCTCCTAACCAATCAATTTTCGAAAAGCCAATTGCTACTAATGATTTATTAATAAGACCTTTTGTCGGATGAAATAAAGCGCTGAATGTTATTCCAACCGCTATTGTACTAACAAGATTAGGGAAAAACACGATTGCCCTTAATAAATTCTTTGTTTTAATTTTACTTGTCAAAAATACTGCCAGAAATAATGCTAAAACAACTTTTATTCCACAGGTTAAAATTGCATAAATTAATGTATTTTTAATACCGTTATTCAAGGACCTCTCTGTAAAAAACATTTTAAAATTATCCAATCCAACAAAGGTGAAATCTGTAAAATTCCAGACTGTTAAACTAAAAAATAAGGAGGTAATCATTGGGACAATGAATAACGTTCCAAATATCATAAGTGATGGCACTAAAAACCAAAGTGTATAAATTTTCTTTTTATCCATAGGGTCTTCCTTTCTATAAATAATACACCTTATAAATCATTAGCCGCCTATAAAAGCGCGGCTAAGATTGTCTACATTATATGCTTTATTCCCAATCAAGTCCTAGCTGAACTGCCTGCTTTAAACAATCATCATCATAGGATTTTGCTGCTTCTTCTGCGGTCGTTTGACCTGATGCAACTTCTTGACATATTGCAGGGCAATTTGCTCCTTTTACTGCTGTTAAAAACTCTAATGCAACGGTTGTCTTACCTGCATCAAAATATGCCTGCATATCTTTTGAAACAGCATCATAAGAATTATCCGGAAGTTCATAACCTTTAATGCAATATGGTCCGTCCGGTAATACTGCTGCTGTATATGCATCAAGTGCTTCATCTGATACATAGAATTCCATGAACCTTAAGATATCTTCTGATTTATCCGAAGCTTTGTTTGCATATAACGAGGTAGGCATCCACACAGTCAAACCACTGTTGTTTGCATCATCACCAGGAATTGCAAAAACACCAATATCATTTACTTTATCACCATATAAGCTATAAATATTAGATAAGGCTTGCGTTAACATTACCCAATGTCCACCTTCACCATTTGCTATCATGTCACAACCATCATCATAGGAAGCTGCTAAGTAATCTTCATTATAATATTTATTGGTTTCTGCTAATTTTGCAAAACTTGCCAAACCTGCTGGAGTTGTAGCATATTTAGCTTTACCTGCTTCAAATTCTTCTGCAAAGTTCGGTACTGCTGCCAATACATTATAATTATCACCTAAGTATAATACTTGTGCAGTCCAACTATCTGCATAGGTTCCAATAATAGCGGTTTCTCCTGCATTTTTCAGGGCATCGCAGTTTGCTATAAATTCACTCCAAGTTTTAGGTACACTTAAACCATATTTCTCATACATCGGTTTGCTATAAAGAATAGCACCTGCTTGTGAAGAGGATAATGGAATACCGTATGTAGCATTATCAACCGATACGGTACCAACATAGGTTTCATCTAATCTTGTAATAAAATCTTCCTTTGAAATATCCATGAAATATTCAGAAGGATTAAGGGCATTTAATAACGAGCCCGAATTATATCCACATATATCTGTCATATCACCGGAGGCTAAACGTGTTTTAACAATGGTATCACCCTCAGCACCACCCGCTCTGGTTTCAATTTCAATGGTAATACCTAATTTTTCTTTTGCTAAATCTACTACTGCTTGAAGTCCAGCTAAAGAAACATCCGAATCAATATTTAAAGTTAATGTTGCTTCTTTGTATTCCCACTGACTGTTTGATATTGTTTCTTCGGTTGTAGTCTCTTCAACCTTAGCTTCTTCGGTTTTAGTTTCTTCGGTTTTAGGCTCATCTGTTTTGGTTTCTTCTGTTTTGGTTTCTTCAGCTATAGTTTCTTCTGTTTTAACTTCCTTCTTACTACATCCCGCCAATGAACCAATAATCATGACTGTAACTAATAATATTGCCAATACATTGTTGTGTTTCATTTTGTTTCCTCCCATTATATTTTTTTAATTCTTTCCCCATATCTCCTGGTAAAATTATACTAACATAAACTACTGCAGAGCAACATGGATTATCAAATTTTCCACCATGGAATTTACAATTATATACATCTATTGGCAATAAAAAGCAGACATCAAAGTTGTGGTATTGATGTCTGCTTTCTAGATATTGAATTATTTAGTTAATTAAGATTTATTTGTTTGCTTCTATTATTTCTTTTAAATCAACATTATTATTTCTAAATCTAGCACTGCTTTTTTCACCTTTTAAACGTATTGCTTTTTGCGGACAATTTTGTATACATGCTAAACATTGTTGACAATTATTCTGAAAAGTAGGCTGTTCCTTTACTTTTATATTATTTACCGGACAGACTTTTTCACATGTTTTGCATCCATTACAGCTACTTTCAACATAGAATTTATCTTCAAAATGGTCGCTTGTAATTTTACTAGCTATAAACCTCATTACACCACCCATAGCAGAACTCTTTTTTATAAAGTTCCTTCCATGTTCAACATCCTTTATTATTAGTGAAAGATTTTCTTCAATATTTTTCTTGGGTTCTTTTACCATTTGCTTATTCATGTCAAAGCCAGGAAGATAATTATCAACCATAAGCAAGGTATTAATATAGGAAAATTGTATGTTATTCCTCTTACCTATCTCTAATAGGTGACTAACAGCTCCACCGGACATGGCTCCGTAAGTTCCTATTGCAAATATATACTTACTATTTAACTTAGCTTTATCTAAAAATTCTTCTACGATCTTAGGAACATTAGAAACGTATATAGGAAATATAATACCAATCTTCTCATCTTCGAATTCAAATTGGTTTTCTTTCAATAATTTAGGAATGGAATACTTGGTTCCTCCAAGTCTTTTAGCTACGTATAAATTATTTCCGGTTGCTGTAAAATACAATATTTTCATATTTTTTCCCTTTTCCATAATTTTAAATAGAATGCTAATTGAAACGTTTCGCAAACCTAACACCCATATCAAATGCTTTTTTGCAGTCTTCCGGAAAAACTTCTTTCCGTCTCCTTGCTTTCTCTTCCTCATTAAATGCAGATGTCTCATATTTGGAATAATCGTCAAACTGATATGTATCAGTAACGCATAGTGATTCTGCTTCTCCAAAAGTTCTCTTCAGTGTCATTTCCATACTTTTGAAGTTCTGTTCATAACCCAGCTGTGCTAGATAATCTTGCCTAACGTTCATTGTATAAATAAATCCTGTTGAAATTTTCTTTTCTAAAAGGTTCGAGTAGTTCTTATCATATACTAAGTATTGAAAAATTAACCTCTCCAGAAAAGATCTCATCTCTCCCGTAACCATTCCAAGATATATTGGTGACCCAAAAACAAGTGCATCTGCAGCTTCAACTTTTTCAAGAATAGGTTTTAAGTCATCGTTCACGGCACACTTGCCAAAACTTTTACCATCTTTTAACTTGCATGCAAAACAACTGATGCAACCTTTATAATTGTAATCATATAGATTGATTAGCTCAACCTCTGCTCCAATTGAAGTGGCACCTTGAAGTGTTTGGTTCAGTAGTACCGCAGTATTTCCTTTTTTTCTTGGGCTTCCATTTATAGCAAGAACTTTCATAAGTTATCCTCCTGAATACAATATCAATTTATATTTCTAATACTTATCTTATATACTCTACAACATCCATATTTCGCTTAGGTTCACTCTGTTCCACTTCGTTCGCCTTATAGCCTAAAGCTATTCCATAAAAAGGCACATAACCTTCCGGTAAACCTAATTTTTTAACCGCATCTTCTTGTTGGAAAAAGAATCTCAACATACCTATCCAAACTGATCCAATATCTAGACTCTCTGCTGCTATAACCATATTCTCTAAGGCTATTGAACAGTCTGTACTCCAATTTGGTGCATCTTTTTTCCCCGACACAATTATCAACGTTGGTGCATGATAAGTTATTTGAAAATCAGCATTTGCACCGGCCTTTTGTAGAAATTCTGATTCGGATTTTATCATTAATTCTTTTGCTTTCTCGTTAATAAAATCAAGCAGCTCTTTATTTTGTATCACGGTAAAATGCCATGGCTGCTGATTATTTGCAGAGGGTGCATAAATTCCAGATTTAATAATCAAATCTAGGGATTCTTCACTTATCTGCTCCTGCTTATAACTTCTCACACTTCTCCTGCTTTTTAATACTTTTAAAACCTCATTCATTCTTGTTCCTCCTTTTATTTTTGTTGACAATATATTACCCTTGGTTTATCTTTAAACTATTAAAAAGAATATTTTCATTTAAATAGTTAAATAACTATTGAACTATTTAAATGTATCATAGAATGTGATATAATACAAGATAATTTCTTACTTACTAAGAACATACTAAGGAGGCTATAAATTTGCGAGAATTATTTCATCCCAATATAGACCAAATGAACGTATCAACCATATTACATGCTTTGGGAGATCCAGTCCGTCTTAATATTATAAAAAATCTTACTACTAACACTGAAACTACTTGCGCCTGCTGTAATATTAATTTACAGAAATCTGCACTTTCTCATCATTTCAGGGTATTGAGGGAGTCAGGATTAATAAGAGTAAGAATAGAAGGCAAACAACGTTTTCTATCCATTCGATATGATGAATTAGAACAGCGTTTCCCTGGATTATTGGATTCAATCATTAAGAATATAAAATAAATAATAAGGAGAATATTCATGTTACTATACGCAATTATATCTATAACATCTGCTCTTTTACTCTATACAATCGGGGTATGGAGTGAAAAAATACAGGGGACATTAAAAATATGGCATTTGGCCATATTCTGGCTTGGACTATTATTTGATACCATAGGTACAACATTAATGAGCAAAATCTCCAACAATGCTTTTGAATTTAACTTTCACGGTATAACCGGCTTATTGGCAATTATACTTATGCTTTTCCATGCACTTTGGGCTTCCATAGTATTAGTTAAAAATAATGATAAGGCTAAGGCTAATTTCCATAAATTTAGTATAATTGTTTGGCTTATTTGGTTAATACCTTTTATATCTGGCATGATTATTGGGATGTCAACGAAATAATACGCTAGAATTCTTTTACTAGTGATTTACTATTTACAGCCATTCTGTTTCATTTCAGAACTCTGTCACATGGTGCCGCGACGGAGTTCATAGAAAAACTGAACAATCGGATGTTTCAACTTCATCTTCTCTTCCAAGTTTAGGATTCTCTTCTTCCCAACACGTCTGTCCACCAAAGCAAAGATATTTAGTAAGATGTCCTTACTTTCAATACTTTCTTCTATAGAAACAGATAAAAAAGTATTTGCAGCAGCATAGAAATCTGATTTACTTAGTACTGCCTGCACTTCCATCATTTCTTTTGCATAGTCGGAGATCTTTCGCTTTCTTGCAATCACCACCAGACGTTCCTCTGGCACTTTCCCTAAGGTATCAGTTCTGACCTCTTCTATGTCTTCCTGACTAACCGGAATTAGAGCCTCCTGATCATTTTTGATTTCCTGCTCGGTCTGATACCAACGTACCCTAGTGGTTGCATCACTCATATTAAAAACTTCCTTTTTATCCACCGTAATATAACACCGCCCGATTTTATCCGGCATATAGCGATAACCAGTAGCGCGGTATTCCACTCTTCCAACGAGTGCGGGACAAAGAAAGCTCTCTAGATTTTGTTTCATTTTACTCCAAACCATATATTCCTCCAACAAATCTTAGATGCTATACTTATAATAGTTCATGACAGACATCTCCTTAAAACCACAGGCTTTGTATAGATTAAGTGCATTACTATTTTTGCATTCCACATCCAATTCTATCTCATAGATATTTTGCTCATTTATGAAATGTAAAGCATTTATTAATGCTGCTTTTCCATATCCCTTGCCCCTAAAATCAGGCAATATTCCAAATCCACTTATAAATGCTGGCTGTTCACTACAGTTTATAGCAATTTTTCCAATTACCTTTTCATCTAGTTCAACCAAATATATTGTTCTATTAAATTCGTCCTCTTCTTCCGGAACATATTCATATTCTTCAGAAAAGTTAAAATAAATTGCGTCCTGTCTGCCAATTTCTCTTCCATCCGACTTTTCAGCTTTTCTTAATACAATGGAATTATTATTTTCTAAAGTCGTCCTGTTAAATACCTTCATTCTATACTCTGAAGAATCATATTCGCCATGAACAAAGTCAATAAATTTAATTCCAGAATTAGAATTACCATCTGATAATAGTAATAACTTTTTAAAATTTCTCTTCTGACACTCCAAAATTGCAAGATCAAAAAGTTTTTTAAATAATCCTTTTCTTCTAAAGTCCGGATGAGTCAAGCCATTTATTTCGCCAATATTACTTCCTCCAAAGCTTGAAATACCAAGGTAAGCCACCAAGCTATCCTCAACATAATATAGGAACTCATTCATTTTTTTTAAACCTATCTCAGAGGTTCTATTCATATTAAGCTTATAATCTAATTCTAACTTAAGGTTTGTCTTGTCATGTGAGCGGCAAATCTCCTCAAGTTGATCTATCTCTCTATACTCTTTCTCAGATAGATATTGCTTTAAACAAATAGTTTCATTTAATATCTCTTGTGACATTTATTATCTCCTTTTCATATATCAGCTTAGTAACAGCAGATTATTCTCACTTATATAAGTACTAATTATACATTATATACTAAGGTATGAAGAAATACAAAGAGTTTTACAGGTTCCCATTACACCAAATTATATTTTCTCTATATTGATTTCACTTACTTCAATTGCGAATTGATTTGCTTTTATCAATTGATTTGCATAATCTACAATCTCCTCTTTATAGTCGGATAAAAAGTAAACTGCTAAATCATCTTTGCAGTCCTGGGATAATAATGACAATGTTACTTTTGCTACTTTATTAGATAATCCGTTAACATTAGATAATATTTTTACCAATCTACTTCTATCTTCCTTCTCGGATAGTTTCTGTAAAACAATAGGAATCACTTTCTCAGCAATCTCCCCATATTCAATATTGTCTATAATAATTTCTAATTTTATCATGTTATAACCTCTCCGCCTTTATAAATAATACTTTTCATCGCTCAGATTCCTACACCTTCTGATATGCTAACCCTTTTAAGATCAACCCTTCCTTACCTATGAAACAAGGCTGTTGTACCATTCTCTCATGATTTAACTTAGTCTTATATATCGAAAACAGCTTACCATTATCAAGATCTGGTATAACCCAGAGTACTTCAACACCAAATTGTTCTAGCGATTGTTTAATTATTAATTCTAGTTTTGATAATCCTTCTTGTACCGGGTTTGGACCAATTTCTTCTAATAGCCTTTGCATACTTATTAAATACACATCCTTGTCTAACATGTATAGATTTTTCAGATCTAGATATTCCTTCTTAAGTTGCTCATTAGTAGAATCCTGTTGTGCAATTTGGTCTACCATTTTTTTCTTTTCTGATTCTATATCATTCTCAACATTTTGAAATTCTCTTGCCAAACTTTCTAAGCTATTTTTAGCTTTATCAGTATCTACTTCAACAAACTTCTTAAAAAAGTTTTTATTAATATTCAACTCATCTTGTTCATGCATCGATGTAAGATTAAGTCCGAATACACCCAAAATAGTATTTAGAAATCCTTTTTTTGATTTTACCATACTGATTTTATTCAATAATTTCTTGTCAGTACATATACTGTTTAGAACCTGTGGAAATCTACGCAGTATCTTATTCGTTTTAGATAAAGAATACTTTGATAACACTTCATTCATACATTTTGATAGTTGCTCTACCAGTTTACTATTTTCACTCATTTTTTATTTCCCCCATTTCTTGTAGCATCCTTGCATTTCACATTGGATTTTTTAATGTATTGGCTTGTTCCTTTATTTCTTAAATATATGATACAATACCTCTCTTTATACTTTAGAACGCCTACTTAAGCTAGTAAATAAAAAAAGCGTCCAAACTGAAAAAACAGTCGAACGCGATGTAATATATGAAACAAGTAAAGCAGATTACTTTTTGCATGATTATAAACATATTGTGATTAATTGATTTGAATTTAAAGTACTATTAACTGAATGATATTCGTTCAATATATTTTTAATACTCACCCCACGTGATATTAAATGTGTTACTGTTTCTTTTGCCTGATTATATTTTTTAAATGTATTTAATGCACAGAAAAGATTACTATATACTTTCCAATATCCCGTATATAAGGAATTCCTACCCTTATTCTCTATAAACCCGATTACATCTTCTACCGGATAACCAAGTAGAATTCCCATTTCATGAGGAAACCTATCCATTTTTTCCATATAGGTCGAAAATCTTTTTGTAAATTTATCTAAAATACTATTTTCGCTCATATTATCATATCCCACATGTCTCATAAAACATTGAACATCAGATTGTCTCAAATACTCGAGTAATTCATCTGATTTATACAATAGAATTGTGATACGCTCGTTGTCAAAATAAATGCATTTGATATTAATACAGGTATTCTCAAATATCTTATATATATTTTCTTTATTTGATATATGCGTATTGAGTAAGTTCGACATTTTGATTCCTGTTAAGAGAGGTGCACACTGCCTTGCAATTTGCATCTCAAGTTCCTGATTTTTCGATATTTTACACATCTGAATTACTCCCGTGCTCATATATACCTCCTTTTTCCATGGGTTAGCTCTAGCTAACTGTTATTTATCATACAATACTATCCTTTCATTATCAAGGTTCATAAAGTACACTTTTTATCAATAAACTCAAATGATATTTCTTATCAAAAGAACCTATAGGATAGACTCGATTAACATAGTCTATCCTATAGGTTCTTTTTTATGCTATTTCATTATTGATTTTCTATTATCTTAACTTCCTGCACCAATACATATTTTCCAACAATTGGATCATAATTATTTAATCTGTAACTGTACTCTGACCAACTTCGTCCATTTTTTCAACAGATATTGCTTCAATGTAGTAAAACGGTCCATAATCACTATCGTCTCCTTGTCGCAAAATCCCTTTTACTTTAATCCAATCAGATTCCGATACAAGACCAGATAAATCTCCATCTGAAAAGAATTCAAAAGACACATATCCTCCTGAACAATATGGGCAGGAGGGTCCCGATCTGCCAATGATGGTATATGGATCAGAATCGATATAATATCCCTCAATTTCTACTGTTTCACCCTCATACTGGTCAAAATACATATACCAGTCATTTATTTGGGTCGCATACAGATTGTCTCCCACAACTATATCTATATTATCTTCATCAAAATCTACTCTGTCACTATCAAAGACACAATAATACGTGGAATTACCAATATAACTTGCATCTGACACAAGATCAGTATTTGAAGTATCCGAACTATCCCAAGCAGTCCCTGCTTCATCCATATCCTCAGTTTCCTTCTCCGTAATAGTGCCCTTCGTGTCATCTTGTATTCGGTTGTTATAGGTAGCACTCTGTTTCCTGCTGCATCCAACTGTAGAAAAACTGAATATTATCAATAAAAAACAAAATATTTTCATACGATTCCTCTTATTACAATAATTTATCATACTCTTCACACCCTTTCTCTGATACGCTCTATGCTGCTTAATATAAGAAATACAATAATATTAGCTATCACAATACTGGCACCGGTTGGTATGGAATATAGATAAGAGAATATGATTCCAGCAAGGAAACACAATACAGAAATAATTGCTGAACATATTACAACAGTCCAAAAATGTTTGCATATTCGCATGGCTGACAGGGACGGAAAAATAATTAAGCTTGAAATCAACAGTGTTCCCATCATTCGCATTCCAAGTACAACGGTAATCGCAGTCAGCAGTGCTAGAATCATATTATATAAATTAGCATTCGTACCCGTGGCTTTTGCAAAGGTTTCATCAAAAGTAATAGCAAATATTTTATTATAAAACAAGACAAATAGTATCAATACAATAACTGATAAGATAACGGACAACCTGACATCGCTTTTACTGAGGGCAAGGATACTTCCAAACATATAGTTACACACATCTGTATTCATCCCTGTGGTCAATGAAATAGTCATAACACCAACTGCTAATGCACCACTGCATAATAATGCCGTCGCCGCATCTCCTTTAATCTTGCTATTCTCCGACATACGAAGAAGTAAGAATGCCGCCACTACACAGACCGGTATTGCTAATACAAGAGGCGCCGCATTCATAGCATAAGCGATTGCCAGTGCTGCAAATCCTACATGAGATAGTCCATCTCCAATCATTGAATACCTTTTCAACACAAGACTAGAACCAAGCAGTGCAGCACATAGAGAAACAAGAATACCAACTAAAAGTGCTCTTACTAAGAATGGATAGGAAAGCATTTCTAAGAATGTATTTATCAAATCTGCTCACCTCCCGCAAACCTTAATCCAATCTCACTTTTAAGATACTGATCGGTTGCACCGAAGAACAATTGCTTTCTTCCGAGATGGAGGATATGGCTTGCATTATCTATGGCACCATGTATATCGTGAGACACCATAAGAATAGTAATTCCTTCTTCCTTGTTAATATTCCGAATGAGTCTGTATAATTCAACAGACATAACTGGATCTAGGCCACTAACCGGTTCATCAAGCAGCAATAATTTCCTTGTCGCACATAATGCCCTAGCTAAAAGAACCCTCTGCTGCTGTCCTCCAGATAATTCCCGGTAACAGTGCTTCGATAAATCTTCAATTCCTAGCAGACTAATATTTCCTTTCGCGATTTCTTTGTCTTCCCTACTGTAAAATGGTTTTAATCCTCGACTATTTAGTCTACCTGACAAAACTACTTCAAGAACACTTGCTGGAAAATATCTCTGTGTATCGGTCTGCTGAGGCAGATAACCGATTTCATCTGCCCGCAGACCATCCCCTGTCAGAATTTCCCCTTTTGAAGGTTTTTTTAGACCAAGAAGTCCTTTTATTATGGTGCTTTTCCCTGCACCGTTTTCTCCTACAATGCACACATAATCTCCGCCATTTACACTGAAATTAATGTCCGACAGTACCGTATTTCCTTCATAGGAAAAGGATACATTTTGACAAATTAAATAACTCATATTAGTCTAATGCCTCCTTTAGTACTTCAACATTATGTCCCATAAGCTCAAGATAGGTAACACCTGCATTAAAATCATCTTTACTTACATTATGAACCGCATTTAATAGTTCACTTTTTGCACCTGTAGCTTCACTGATAGAATCACACATTTGCTCATTCGTGAGTTCAATGTGGAAGACCACCGGAATATTATCTTCCTTTACTTTATCAATCAAAAATGACACCGTAGCAGCACTAGCACCCGTTTCAGTTGAGCATCCTGGAAAGGCCGCATAATATGTCAATCCATAGGCATCTACAAAATAACGGAATGGGAATCTATCACCTACCACTATCTCGGTTCTTGCCGCATTATCTACGACTTCCTGAAACTGCCCATCGAGATTTTTTAATTGCTCTATATAATTTGTTGTATTCTCTTTGTAGTCATCTGCATTAACCGGATCAATTTCACACAAAGCATCACTTAATTTCTGTACAATTAATATTGCATTTCTAGGTGAGGTCCAAACATGTTCATCCATTTCCGGTTCATTGGATTCTCCCTCATAATCATCATCATCATCATAATAATCTTGTTAAATACCTTCTACTGTTTATTATTCCACCAAATCGACACAATCTATCAACGTCACTATCTTCATACCATCCTGATTCATAGAATCCAGAATATCCTCTACCCAAACATCAGAATCTCCACCGACATAGGCAAACAGATCTGAATTCTGTACAGCTAAAATGTTCTGAGGTGTAGGCTCAAAGCTATGACTTTCTGACCCAGGTGTTAACAACATTGTTAAATCTATATGATCACCTGCAATCTGACGCAAAAAATCATATTGTGGAAAAATTGTAGCAACTACATTGATTTTTTCCTTCGAATCTTTTTTTTCTGTTTTAATTATAGATTCAGAAACCTGATTCGATTTTGAACATCCTGTAAATAGATACATTACTAATAATGCAGCAAAAAAAGCTGCACCTAGTTTCTTTTTATTTTTCATGATCATAGCCTCCAATATTATTTGTTTTCCTAAAAAAGAGCACAAAAAACAGGGCTTTCCTGCCCGAAAAATTGCAGTAAATCCCTATGAAAGCTTCAATCGTCCATACGTACTTTTTTATTGATTAGAGTATTTGCTTGAATAAAGCATTGAAAATGGCTGTCGATGTGCGATATCGTTGCAAAAGCAGCTCCACAACAAATTAATACAGCAACTGCTGTACTAAACCTATGTATCACCGCTTCTGCTACTTGAATCTCGGCACAGATTGGGCAGTCTTCACCTGAACAATTATGGTTTATATGTGTAACTATAAACACCATAGAACAAGTAATAATTGCCACCAGACAAATGGACAGAAGGAAAGCCAATATTCTTTTTTGTTTCGAATAACATTCCATTCTGTCCACTCCTTTTAATATCAATTTGTACCTATATCTTGCAAGATATAGTAAAACCTTTAACACATTATAGCTTATAGAAAGCAATTGTCAAGTCATAGGTTGCTTGTAAATAAAATTCCTTAGTTTATATTTTTTTCAAAACCGGCATCCATATTTCACTTCTAAAGGTTGATGAGGTTATGTCTTTGTTCTCATTCCACAGGATTTCCGGCCCTTTTGCCAGTTCATAATTAGAGGATGGAAACCATTCAGAATAAATACGCCCCCAAATTTCTTGCAACGTATCTGGGAAAGGTCCGACAGCTTCAAATACAGCCCAAGTTAAAGCCGGAACCTCAAGTTGTGAAAAGCTATTAGGGCACATCATGTTCGTTGCCACACCTATATAATGATCCAATTCCCCTCTCTCCTCCATTCGACCTTCTGAAAAGTTTACAGATGCACTAAGCAGACCTCTAGGCTCCACATTAGAAAGTTCTTTCAGCCTAATTATTGCTTCTTCATCTAAACTTTTCCACATAGCTGTAATCTCAGGATTCACTCCATTGAATATAATAGGAACCCTTTTATTAATACCAACAATTAGAAATGCTTCTTTTTCTTCAATTCGATAGTTCATTTCATTCCCTCCATTAATTGTTAATTGAAATGCCATTCTTGGATAGGCCTTTAGCGAATGGCCGTTGTTTCTGGCATCCGAAGGTTTAATTCCATGCAAACTATGAAAAGCTCTCGTAAAAGAATCCGGAGAATTATATCCATATTTAATGGCAACATCAATTATCTTCATTTTACTATTAATAAGTTCAAAAGCTGCGAGAGTAAGGCGTCTACGGCGAATATATTCTGAAAGAGAAACGCCTGCAAGAAACGAAAACATTCTTTGAAAATGATATTCCGAACAAAAAGCCAGCTTAGCAACTTCTTTATAATCAATATCATTCGTAAGATTCTCTTCAATATAACCTAATGCTTCATTCATATTTTTTAACGAATCCAAGCTTAAAACCTCCTCTCTCCAATATAATAGCAGAAGCTAAATGAACCTACCCGACATTTTCTGCACAATTATGTAGGGTTATGAAGTAGTTTATAATTATTCCATTCCTGCTCTTTAAAACCGACTAACACCATATCTGCGCTTATCAGAAGTGGTCTTTTAACAAGCATTCCATCTGTTGCTAATAATTTAATTTGCTCATCTTCCGACATTATTAGTATCTTCTCTTTTAGATTTAACTCTTTATATAAATTTCCGCTTGTATTAAAAAATTTCTTAATAGGATATCCACTTTTAGCTATCCATTCCTTTAACTCATTTTCCTTCGGATTATTTTCTTTGATTTGTCTTTCATTAAATTGGATGTTATTATCCTCTAACCAATTCTTAGCTTTCTTACAAGTACTACATTTTGAATAGCATATAAATTGTGTATTCATTATAATATATCCCCCTATTCTACATCAACTATTGGTATCCATAATTCCATATAGGTTCTATCTGGTGAAGAGCCATAGTATAATTCAATAGCTGTATGCTCAACATTAATTTCTTTCTTAGTAATCCATAGATACATATATTCGTACACCTTATCAATTGTTTCTGTTATCAGCGTATAGAAATTTTCTGCCTCAAATTTACATATGATATATCCTCTATCAGTGAGAGTGTACTTTTCCAATTTATCCTCTTTTATTTCTTCGCTTGTTTCGACACCTGCAAAATATTTTAATTTATCGCTATTTCCAATATTTAAGCTTATTCCGATTTCATTACCTTCCGGCATATATTTCTCAATATTTGCTTTTGTAGCATGCACTTTGTTCCAAATATCTTCTAATGGATCAATACTAGGTGATTTAAGTGCTACTTCGACTGTGTATCCAGCAAAGTATTTCGGTATATCTAGATGATACCTAGTTATTTCAAGCACGATACCATTTGTAACAATAGGAACATCTTCATCAATAATGTTATATTGTAAGTATATTTCCGGTTTTAAAAAATGAGATAACATGACTGGGTTAGCCCTATATTCTGAAGGAGTTAAGCCATATGCATCTTTAAAGCATCTGCTGAAAGTTTCATGGTTCTCAAAACCATATTTCATACATATATCTAGTATATTGTCTTTTCTATTGATTTTAAGCTCTTCCGAAATCTTTGCCAACCTTCTTAATTTGACATATTCAATTGCAGTCTTATTAACCAATCTCTTGAACAATTTTTGAAAATAAAATGGAGAAAGATTCGCAATATCAGCCAAACAGTCAATCGTTATTTCTTCGCCCAAGTTTTTATCAATATAGTCAGTTACCTTTTCGATGCATTCCCATGATTCCATTAATAACTACCTCCGATTTATATTTTATGCTTAAATAATATCATTAAACAAAACTATATTCTTGATGAGAAATGTCTTTATGAAACCATAGTTAATATAATTTAAAATTATATCATAAATAGCCAAGTTTTTGTATATTGTAAGTGGCAATATCAAAATAAACCGGGTGGGATATTATTAACTATCCCACCCGGCTCCTATATTATAACTTAATTTTCAATAACCCTATCTGTTTTTTCAATATCCTTATAAGCCAGCAGGTAGTTAACACCAGATACGATAACACCTCCTCCGATGAAATTACCAATAGCTGCAATGGATAGATTATAGAAAATGCCTTGCATCGTAATATCCGCTCCACCAAAATAAGCAATAAACAGATAATACATATTTGCTACCACATGCTCTGTACCACTAAGGACAAAGACCGTTATGGCTAACCATACAACAACAATTTTAGCAATTTCATCTTTACAACTATAAGCAAGACAAACTCCTGTAGAAACCAAAATATTACACAGTATACCACTAGCCAAAAGTTGACCTACGGGCATATGAACCTTATGAACTGCTTTTTCTATGACCAGTGTCATAACAGGTTCATTGAATATCCCAGCAACCTTAGTCAAAAAAGCGATAAAAATGGATCCAATTAAATTTGCCGTAAAAATTAATACTAATATACTAATTATTTTATTAATTTTAGTTCGACCAGCATAAACAGCTACCATTACCATGCTGTCACTAGTATATAGTTCTGCATGCATTAGTAGGATAGCAATAATACCTACCGGGAATACAAGTGCACCTAAGAAAGAGCCTAATCCTGGATCAACAGTATTAGCTGCAAGTTTTAAATATCCAATAGCGCCAAGTGAGATGTACATTCCTGCAAGTATCCCTTGTACTAGCAATATCATAAAAGATTTGTTTGCTTTATGTTTACTCTGATATAATATGTATTCTGTTAGTGCTTGGGGGCCTGAGTAGTTCTTCATTATCAATATCCTTTCTGTTGTGTGTATAAATGATTGATATAAACCTTCTACGGACTCCGAAGAAGCTACAATTTCTCGTAGGTCATTATCATATCACAGAAATAAATATTTTAGAAGTCTCTAATGATTCGTTTATACTTTTTTAATATTTAGATGCTTGGTTTACAAAAAGCAACCTTAAACTATTAGCTTAAAGTTGCTTGTATTTCTTAAGTATTTCATTCATCTTTCATTATTCTTCATAAGCTTTCTTCAATTCAGCAATATTAAACTTTTTCATTTTAAGAAATGCTTCCGTCACTTGTGCCATTTTTTTAGGATCCTTATTCTGCATCATATCATTCATGATAGTAGGCGTAATCTGCCATGAAAAACCGTATTTATCCTTTAACCAGCCACATTGTTCTGCCTCTGGATCTGCAGATAGCTTATCCCAATAATAGTCTATTTCTTCTTGTGTATCGCAGTTCACAATAAATGATATAGCCTCATTAAACGAAAACTCGTGTTTATGGGCACTGTCCATTGCCGCAAAATCTTGATTTTCAAGTGTGAATGTTACGTGCTGTATCGTACCAGGCTTGTCAGGCATTGAATTCTCACCATAGCGAAGAATATCACTTATTTGGGAATCGTTGAACAGAGAAGTATAGAATTGAATAGCTTGTTCGGCATTTCCACACTGATCTCCTACAAACATTAAGGTTGGGGTGATTTTTTGCTTAATTTCTATTTCTCCCATATACATGACTTGCCAAGATAGCCCATATTTGTCTTTTAACCAACCATATTTTGAGCTAAATGGATAAGTGTCTAAAGGCATGAGAGCTTCGCCGTTTTCAATAAGTTTCTTCCAGAGTATTTCTACCTCATCAACAGTGTTGCAGGCTATTCGGAACGATACCGCTGGTGTAAATTTAAAATATGGTCCCGCTGACAATAACATGAATTCTTGTCCAGCTAATACAACTGTAATCATATCTACAGTTCCTGAAGGTGTACCATTTAGAATAGTTTTGTCCTTGAGTATCGAACCTTCAAATAAGGACATATAGAATTTTGATGCCTCTTCGGCCTCCTTGTCAAACCATAAGTGTGGAATAATCTTTTGCATATAAATTCCTCCTTCAAATATGAAATCATTTAACATTTAATATTGTTACCAAATTGTGTAAAATCCATCACATTTTTGTATCATATATATCATAAAAAGTTTCTCTTAAGGAATGCTATGTTCTATATACTTTTATAATTGAATTATAGTACAATATACGACTTATTACAAATAAATTTTACTTTGTTTGCAGTACCGAGATAATTATTTATCAAAAAATGATTGACAAATAAAACAATGTATATTAATATTGCAACATATATCATACAATTCATACTTTGTTAGTATGAATTAAAACAGGAGGAATTAATATGAAAAAAATGAACAAATCTATTTTACTGCTATTTCTATTAACAATGGTGTTTTCTCTCACCGCATGTGCTGATAAAAACGTCGCTAGTGATACTACTAACACTAACAGCCCTGAAGTTGTTATTGTAGGAACTGAGGGAGAATATCCACCTTACAATTATGTGAATGAAGATGGTACTGTAGATGGATATGACGCAGCGGTTGCACTTGCTGTTGATGAGCTTATTCCGGAAATTGAATTTAAGTTTCAACCTACTGCATGGGATTCTATCTTTGTTGCACTTGAGGCAGGTAACTTTGACTTGATTGTAAGTCAAATCGCAAAAAACGAATCTCGTGAAGAAAAATACCAGTTCGCAGATGTTCCTTATGCTTATTCTGTAAACTCAATTATTTTCAAAGCGGGAAGAACCGATATTCAATCAATTGAGGATTTGCATGGTAAAACCGTTGCAGCTGGCATAGGTTCTAATAATACCACTTGGCTAGAAGAATATAATGAAAAAAATGGTAACCCCATAACTATTGAATATTATGATGGTAACGTAAGCCTTATGCTTCAAGATATTATTTCTGGACGTGTTGATGCAACAGTAAACAACCCGGTAACAACAGAATTGATTGCCGAGGAACAAAATCTTGATATTGAATCTGTTCTTGTCTCAGAACTTGGAATAAATCCAGTGTATTTTCTGTACTCAAAAACCGATAATGGTACACGATATAAAGGGCTCATAGACTCAGCTCTAAAAACACTTACTGAAAATGGTACCCTTGCTAAACTTTCTACTGAATACCTTGGTACAGATTATACCTCGGAGGACGCTTTCAACATTACAGAATAATTATTCGAACTATACCGTACATGGAATATCAATGTCTTAAGGAGCACAATTATGAATAAAATTTTTGATATAAACTATATGCTTTCAACTGTGCCGGAAATCATTAGCTATTTACCAATCACACTTATTTTAGCTATTGTATCTTCTCTAATAGGCTTGATAATTGCATTTATTATTGCTTTAATTCGTTATTTTAATGTTAAAATACTTACTCCTATTTGTAAAGTTTATGTTTCCTTTATTCGTGGAACACCAACTTTAGTGCAGCTCTTTTTAGTGTATTATGGTATTCCTATTTTACTTCAGGCAATAAACGCAGAATTCGATACAAATTTTAGTGTCAGCACCATTCCACGTATTGCTTTTGCTTTTGTAGCCTTATCTCTTAATTCAGGTGCTTATATGTCTGAGACCCTCCGAAGTGCTATGCTTTCTGTGGATGATGGCCAACTAGAAGCCTGTTACAGTGTAAACATGAATATTCGGCAAGCTCTTACCTTGATTATTATTCCTCAAGCCCTTACTGTTGCATTGCCATCTTTAAGTAATACTTTTATCTCCATGGTCAAAGAAACTTCTCTTGCCTTTAGTATTTCAGTCGTCGAACTTATGGCTGGTGCAAAACTAGTTGGTGCTCGTTCCTTTCGTTTTTTTGAAACCTATATTGTAGTTTCGATTCTGTATTGGATTGTTTGTATTGTTATTGAACAATTATTAGCACTAATTGAAAAATATTTAAGACGTTACGAAAGAGGTGTGATTAAATGATAACTGTACAAAACTTACAAAAAGCATATGGTAGCAATCAAGTATTACTCAATATTAATATGCATATTAAAAAGGGTGAAATTGTTACTCTCATAGGACCAAGTGGAGCAGGTAAAACAACATTATTACGAATGCTAAACTGGCTTGAACACCCAGATGCAGGTACAATCTGTATTGGGGATGCTCTTGTGGATGCAGATAATCCATCCAAAAAAGCAATTTCGAATCTGCGTGCTCAAACTTCTATGGTTTTTCAACATTATCATTTATTCCG
Organism: uncultured Lachnospiraceae bacterium; assembly: GCA_963517115.1. Lineage (GTDB taxonomy): Bacteria > Bacillota > Clostridia > Lachnospirales > Lachnospiraceae > Anaerocolumna. The sequence continues at coordinate 242,863 of CAUQEW010000001.1, forward strand.
TAACAAAACAGCTCTACAAAATATCACCGAAAGTCTTATTCATGTAAAAAAATTAAAAGCACAGGAAGCGGATGAAATCGGCATGGAACTACTTAAAAAGGTAGGCCTTCAGGATAAACGAGATCAGTATCCTTCAAGGCTCTCCGGCGGTCAACAGCAACGTATCGGCATTGCCAGAGCCTTGGCAGTAGGTCCAAAAGTAATGCTCTTTGACGAACCAACCAGTGCGCTAGATCCAGAATGGGTTGGTGAAGTACTCACTGTTATGAATCAGATTGCTGCCGATGGTATGACTATGATTGTAGTATCACACGAAATGCGTTTTGTTCAAAATATATCCAATCGCATCTTATTCTTAGATAAAGGAATTATCTTAGAAGACGGTACTCCAAATCAAATTTTCAATCATCCTGAACACGAAAGAACCAAACAATTCTTGTCTCAGACAAACTTAGGTTTTGTTGATACAAATGGTGGAATATAAGTAAACAAGTCATGAATAAATGGAGTTGAGTAATAAAAAAGTGTCCTTCACCTAACCGATATCGTGAAGAACACTTTTTTATTACTCTACTTCATATTTCATTTTATCTCCCATAATCTCACTCCGAAGAAATTTACCACAATTCTGTGAAGTATTGGTACAATTCACACCACAGAATGCACCACTAAGTTGTTCTATGTTACCGTTGCGATAATTGTGCTCAATTGCCTGAAGCACCTCATGATAAGGTACTAGAGGATCTATTCCACTAAGTGCAAGATCTGCATACAATGGTGCAGTAACCGCCGCCCTCAATGTACGAGTAATACATGGGAATTCCAACCCTCCGGGAATTGGATCACAAGGAATACCCAAATTAGCCTGTAATGCCATAGAAGCAGCATTTTCTACCTGTTTACCATCACCACCTGCCATCCATGTAACCGCACCTGATGCCATTGCACAACAAACTCCAGATTCACCCACACAACCAACATCCCCTGTTGCATTGGTATGGGTATAAGCCAAAGCACCCAAAGCTGCAGCAACAACCAACCCCTCTATTAATTTATGGTGAGAGAAACCCTTTGCCTCTCTTACAGCATCTAATGCTGAAAATAGATACCCACCACCTGTGCCCATTGGACCAGGCACAATAGGAAATCCCGGCAGTTTTGCGTTTGTTGAAAATCCATGTATTAAAATATGTCTCGTTATGGGATCTGACAAAGTTTCCCCCTTTTGCATATAGTCATTCCATTTCTTGCCATATATAGGTAGTAGTGGAGTAGGGTTTGCATTATCATATCCAACTTTCTCCAGTGAGTGTATTTGATTATTTAGTATTTCAGATATATTTTCAAAATACGCCCATATTTTTTCGTCACTCCAACCGGAAGATGCTTTTTCATATTCAATGGCCGCCTGAACAAAGCTGATACCCTTTTCCTTAGCAACTTGTCTCCACTCAATTACTGTTTTAAATAGTTGAGGTTTTCTGGAACGTGTAGTTACAACCGGTAAAAGTGCAGGCAAAATCCTTATATTAGCTTTATTAAAATACTTGTAGATATCTTCTAAAACAGGCTGCTTAGAAAGTTCAAGAAAAACTGCTCCCGCTCCATCCTCTCTCGTATGGCGACTATATGTAACAAAGCTATCCTCGACTTTTTTCTTATAATTATTAATCGCATCCTCAGAAATCATATTATTCTTATCCATAATCAATATACCAAAGGTATCCCCTTGCCACTTAATATCGAAGCCATGAATGTCATATGTAGTCACCATTCCGCCACCTATAGACTTGGCTGTTACCGTTGCTGTATCACCATCAATACCTAAAAGCTCAAAATGTGCACTTCCATCATAAGGATTTTTATTATCCAGCACGCCAAATTCATAAGAAATTTTTCTCTCTCTTGCCAGTTCATGAGCATTGTACAGTCTTTCATCATCTGTAGGAAAGTCTTGAAGTCCGCCAAGATATCCTCTATCCTCCATCATATTCCCAATATTAATAAAATGCCTATCATTTGGGTTAAACAGTATACTCACTCGCTTTGGCTCACTCTTTAAGGTATAACGGGCGATTCGACCAACTCGACTGGTACCAGCAAAACTACTACTGGAACCCGGTTGCATAATAGGTCCAAAAACATCATTAAAAAAATCAGGATAAAGTAACTTTTCCATTATATTTTCTCCTTAATTAGTATTTTTTCGCCTATCTCCGCAAATAATTTTGCAGTGGAAAACAGGATGCTCTTATCAACTTTAAACTTGGGATGATGTAAGGGATAACTGTCACCTATTCCAATTTCCAAAAAGGCACCTCTAATTCTCTCTTGATAACAAGCAAAATCCTCTCCACCCATAGTAGGATGGCCAGTTATAGTCTTCCTTCCCTCCTCGGCAGCTATTTCTTCTACAAAACGTATCAGTTCCGAGTCATTATTGGTTGCGGGAGCTCCGGGATACCAGTTAAATACTGTTTTTGCACCAAATGCTTTGCCTGTGCCTTCGCAAATCTCTTCCATTCTTTTACGTATAAAATCTCGTGTATTATGATTCAGGGTCCTGACTGTTCCTTCCATCTGCGCAGATTTTGGAATAACGTTCCATGTATTACCTGCATGGACACTTGTAACGCTGACTACCCCATTATCAAAAGAATCAATTCCTCGACTGATAATTGTCTGAAAAGCATTGATTAGCTGTGCTGACACAATAATAGGGTCAATGCTTTTATTGGGTTGTGCTGCATGACTACCTACACCCTCAATATCAACTACAAATCGATCTACAGCTGCATAGCTGGCACCTTTTGTAAGAACAATTGTACCAAGTTCCGTATCAGGTTTTACATGAAGTCCAAAAATAACCTCCACATCATCTAATACTCCCGATTCTAAAACCTTTTCTGCTCCGTGTTTTGCTTCCTCTGCAGGTTGAAATAAGAGCTTTATTGTTCCTTCTAGTTCTTGTTTTCTCTCATTTAAGAGTAATGCTGCACCAAGAATTGCCGTCGTATGAAAATCATGCCCACAGGCATGCATCTTTCCAGGCTTTTCTGATTGATAAGACAATCCAGACTCTTCTTGTATTGGAAGCGCATCAATGTCACATCGCAAAGCAACCACAGGTTTATTTCGTTTCCCACGTATGATACCAACAAGTCCTGTTTCCAAAGAGCTATTTAATATTTCTATTTTATTCTTTTCAAGCACCTTTTTGATTTGTTCTGTAGTTTCTAACTCTTCCAATGCAGTTTCTGGATGTCTGTGAAACCATTCAAAATACTCCTCTAATATTCCTTGCAAATATTCAGTTTTTAGCATATCATCATACCTCACAATTGGCTTATTTCATATTAACACCCATGCATACCGCAAGCTTGCTTGCGGTACTGCCCAAATAAGAAGTGTGAAATGTACTATATTTCACACTATTCATATATGTTTTATATAATATATTATAAGTCTACTAAATGATAAAGTCAATTCGAATGACACATTACTTTGTGCTCACGAAGCAAGGAGTAAAACAAGTATACTTAACAAAAACATCCAAACAAGTAAGATCCAAAAGGAACAAACTAGCTTGGATGTTTGTAATTTTTCTATCTGAGTTAGACAGAGTAATAACTTTCAACTAAAACCTTAAAAAAACATCTATGTTTATCCTAACATACTGTGCACTTTTGGCATCCATTCACTGATAGGAATACTCTGTGGACATTTCTCTTCACATATTTTACACTGAATACATGCACTTGCACGATTAACCTTATCAAAAAAATTGTTATAAGTCATATGAGAAGTAGCTGTATCATCATGAATCACACTACCATTGTACAATTCGAAGTTCTTTGGTATATTTACATTGTTCGGGCAAGGCATACAGTAGTTGCATGCTGTACAAGGTATTGCAGCTCTTTCATTATATTTTTGTCGTACTCGTTCAATAATATTCAAATCCTCCGGTTGTAAAAGTCCAACACCTGAACGATCTGTAGAAGCAATATTTTGTTCCACTTGCTCCATGTTACTCATACCGCTCAATACCACAGAAACCTCCGGTTGATTCCATAACCACTGAAGTGCCCATTCAGAAGGAGACCTCTTAACACCATCTTCATCAAGAATTGCTTGGATATCCTTAGGTGGATTAGCCAATCTTCCACCAAGTAAAGGTTCCATAATAACAACCGCAAGTCCTTTATCTGCTGCATATTTCAAGCCTTTCGTACCTGCCTGATTCTCAATATCCATGTAATTGTACTGTATCTGACAAAAATCCCATTTATCATATCCATCTACTATTTCTATGAATTCGTCACCCTCACCATGAAATGAAAAACCAAGATACTTAATTTTTCCAGACAACTTAGCAGCTTCTGCACGTTTCAAAACATCAAACTTCAGAACGACATTTTTCCATCTATCTCCAGAAATAGCATGAAGTAGGTAAAAGTCAATATGGTCTGTTTGAAGCTTTTTAAGCTGTTCCTCCAGTAACTTGTCAAAATCAGCGGCTTCTTTTATCAGCCAAACCGGTGATTTTGTTGCCAACATTACCTTGTCTCTATATCCATCTTTTAATGCTTTACCTGTAACAATTTCACTGTTTCCCTTATGATATCCATAGGCAGTATCAACATAATTCACCCCATGATCTATGGCATATCGAATCATCCTTATGGCTTCTTCCTCAACAATGTTGTTACTGAGTCTGTCGCTCATTAAACTATCATCGGTAGGAAGACGCATCGTTCCAAGCCCCAAAGCAGATGCCTCAATATCCAACTTTCCAAACTTTCTGTATTTCATAATCATCCCTCCATAAAAATATTAATTTTAACTAATACTTTTAAATTATAAACCTTAAAGTATACTTTAATGCAATACCATTTTAAGGCTTATTTTCTAAAATGAAAGGATAAAGGAAAAGGTAACAGTAAATTATTTTAAATCCTCAACATTCCCATTAACTTATTCCCCTAATTAAAGTTCAAATATTTCATTTTCTTTTCTTCTTTCTATAAAAATTTTTGGATTATTCTTTTACATACTGGTAAAAGTAATCATGATATTATTATACCAATCATAACTTGACGGCATAACGTCAGGTTATGATCATTAATTTTTATATTTTTCAATAAGTCCTTCTAATTTATTACGAATACCCTCTCTAATACTTTTCGGTTCTAATATTTCAACAACTGTCCCGAAGGACAAGATATAATTAAATAACCAATCGCCCTCAGGTAAAGACGTTGTAACAGTAAAAGATCCATCTGCATTTTTCTCAACGTCATTTTCATCAAAATCATCAAATACTCTGTAAGCACCTTCAGAAGATATCTTCAGGCGTATATCTACTAACTTAACAATTTCCTGTTCTTGATCAGAATCTACCAGTTCAATTGACGAATTTTCTATGAAAGAGTTTTCTATGGAAGGGCTTCCTATTATTTGAATATCTGACATGCGTGAAATTTTAAATGTCCTATTAGCATTTTTTAACAAGCAAAACCCTTGCAGATACCATGCTCTACTTTTGAAGAGAAATTTTACAGGTATTACTTTTCGATAATTTTTTTCACCTAATGAGTTAAAATATTCAAAAGTAATGACTTGATGGTCTATAATGGCATTTTTCAATATATCAAAATGCTCTTTTTGATTTTTGTTACTGCCCCATGAGGAAAAGTCAACTTCAATCCAATTGATTTTATCCTTATTGAATATGCTACTTAATTTTGAAAGTATATTATCTACTTCCGGATAATTCGTTGCTGTTAGACTTTGTAATGCAAACAATATTTGGTTTTGCTCATTTTCGGAAAGCATAGATTTATCTAGTATATATTCATCCAGCAAGGTAATTCCACCACCTTTACCTTGTGTTGTATAAATTGGTATGTTGGCTAAAGTCAGAATATCAATATCTCGGTAAATCGTCCTTACGGATACCTCAAAATGTTCCGCTAGTTCTTTAGCCGTTATCTTTTTTTTGTCAAGTAAAATATAGACAATTTCAAAAAGCCGGTTCATCTGCATATTATCACCTCTTAAACATTATATAACTTAATACTTAACAGCAATGTGTCATATTTAAAATTCATGCGAATAGGTCTCAAATATTGTTATTCAATTTCAGGCCCTCTGTATCTATAATATATATTGGGATTTGCATAAGTTCCGCCAAGAACAATTGCAACATTTCCGCTTTATGCCCATTGTTTGCAATTATATTATTAAACTGCTCTACTACCCATTTTGTGTTTCCTGTTCCACTAAAATAAAAAGTTGAAAATTTCATATAAACACCACCTTCAAGCAATACGATACCTAAATTTCATATTGATTATGAACATTACCTTCAAAATCTTTCCAGTAAAATTTATTACCTTCGATTATCATATAACTATGCTGACTGTTTTCTTTCGGTATGGATACGGAACCCGGATTCATATAGATATAATCCTCTTTAATACTACATATCGGCACGTGTGTATGACCGTGTAATAGAATATCTCCTTTGTGCAATGGTGGCAGCTTTTCTTCATTGTAATTATGTCCATGTGTGGCAAATATCATGTGATTCTCCATATAAAGAATACAATAATCCGCCATAATCGGGAATTCCAAAACCATCTGATCAACCTCAGTATCGCAATTTCCCCTCACGCATAAGATGTTTTCCTGCATGGCATTTAGCATTTCAATGACCTGCTTCGGTTGATACTCTTTAGGTAAATCATTTCTTGGACCATGATAAAGGATATCCCCTAATAAAAGAAGTTTATCTGCCTTTTCCTTTTCATATGCTTCTATCATCTTTTCACAATAATATGCTGAACCATGTATATCAGATGCTATCATTAGTTTCATAATGTACCTCCACATATTTAAATACCAAGTTTAATATAACAAGATTATATAAACTTGTTATATTCGTCAAGCCTTATTTTAAAATAATTTCAAAATTGGTTCGGGTGTTATAAGTCCTCCATAACTGAAATTATGAATAGTGGTGCATATATATTCGTTTTGTCGTAGACCGGCTGACAAGGCTGTTTATGTCCGACTATGAGACTAATCTTTGAGGCTCTATAAAGGACATGCCGCAGTGAAGGCACGGAAGCTAAATCATCCGCGGTAGACAAAATGAATATATATGCACCGCTATTCATTACACAGATTAAATAGTGCTTATGACACCCGAATCATTACTTACTATAAATTTCGAATTCAGCGATTTGCCCTGCATTAGCTCCAGAATTCTCGGTTAATACAAGCTGCACGTATCTAGTTTCAATATCATCAAATTCAATCTGTATCTGGTTCCCAGTATCAGGATCAAAAGTATACTGTTGTGTTTTAACTAATTCCTCGAAGTTTTCACCATCTTCACTAATATTAACCGCAATGGTTTGAGTACGCATTCCCCACATAGACAATGGATTTAAGGAGAGTCGAATAGCATGAATACTTGTAGGTGCTTGTAAGTCTACCGTTAATGTATTGGGATACTCTGGATTCCCCTCCCAATAAGAGCTTCCATCAGAAGAACCGTCAACCGCCCTACCGGCTACATAAACATCAACATACCCATTTGTATCAATACTTTTATCGATTGCTATATTTTCACCCTCAGGTAAAACAAGAACAAACTCTTCCTCAATAAAATTCGGGTGTTCTAAAGCCTCAGTCTGTTCTGGTGCCGTTACTACAATAACATTATCTGAACCAATTTGTTTGGGAGGTTCTTTTATACCATACAAAACATAAGTCAGTAAAGCAATATTTGCTACTACCAATAAGACTATAAGTCCTCTTCGTAATATTTTCATATTTATACCCATTGCATATCGCAAACTTGCCTGCGATACTGCCACAACGAAATAGGTTGAAAGAATCAATATGTGGCATCCTTTCTCTAATTATATTTTCTTTCAACCTTAAACACACCCTCTTTACTCAATCACTATATTCTTTGTAGAATTTTCATCAATCTCAAACTTTCCCTGTTCAAAACTGGTAATTTTCTCACCTAAAATTTCAATATTTTTAATTGTAATGTCTTCAATCGTATGTGTCTCATCGTAACCGTTTATCCTGGATCCATTAAATTTTCCATATAAAACTTTTATTCCATCAACCAGTACGTTTCGTATTTGACCTCGCTCCTCTGTGGTTGACCAGTTTGAATTTTGAGTTATATAAAAATCTATGAGATATGGCATCTCTGATCCGTCCCCTGAACCCATTTGAGCATTCTCTACCGTAATATTTCTAAATATAATATCCTTGATAGTAGCATCATCTGCGTTATGAACAGAGATAACCGGTTTATGAAAATTATTAATAACTGTAATATCTTCAAAGGTAATATTAGAAATAACAGCATTTTCCTTGCTACCTTTATTTGTCTCAAAGCCAATCTCCATGGACTGCGCAAGATCTGTCCAAAGCTGCATATTCTTAAATGTAATATGATTGGAATCTCCAGCATAGTTCTTTACCACAAGCGAGTCATCCCAGCTCCTTACAAAGCAATTCTGTACCGTATAATCTTCACAGGATTGTAGTGTAATTCCATCACCGTTAGGCCTAGATGATATAATCTTTATTCCATCAATTAATGCATTCTTAGTGCTCAAAGAATTACATACCCACGCATTGGGATTTAGAATAATTATGTCCCGAATCTCAACATCCTCACAATTATCAAACCTTAGCGGCACGTAAGCCAGAGTGCCTTTCCAGGTCTCGTACTGGGACCCATCAATAATTCCCCTGCCTAAAACTGTAACATTCTTGGCATCATTTGCATTCACGACACCATGAATAACAGCGCCACCTGATATATAGAGTGTTTGGTTGTCTTCCATAATGATAGCCTCAATATTCCATTCACCAGGACCAATATAAATTACATTCTCATCATCAGGAGACGGGACATTCGTCTCTATTGGATTCGCAAAAATATGTACAGCACGAGAAGGTGAATCATTAAAAATCAAGGTATAGGTACCTTGTTCGGTAATGGTAAAGGTAACTGTATGTTTTACTGAATCAATAATAGGTTCAATACCTACACTAACCGGACTTATCTTAACGGTCTCTAAATCAATAATAGGTACAGTGACTTCAATATTGGCAGTCCCTTCGAAGTCAAAATAAGTGATAGGAGTTCTTGACTGCAAAGGCATATAGTCTGTTGACCATGATCTACTGTGATTTACATTTGTATCATACACATAACTTTCAAATCCGTTTACTTTTATTGTAGTATCGGTACAGTGCATTAATGAAAAATCTCTAGCTGTTTCTTTTGCCGCCATTAAGTCTGCTTCGGTAGCATCTTTCAGCGATTTCGGTCCTTCATATAGCACTACTTTTGAATTCTGTATACTAATCATTTGCTTTACTTCTTGTTTTTTTTCTCTTGTATATACTATAACTCCAACTAAAGTAACAATTAAAACCAGTATCAAAACCAATTCAACAATTGCTATAACTTGTTTTCTTCGTTCCATACAATAATTACCCTCCATCAATCTTGTAAAATTGCCTTCCAATCCACTACACATAACGTAACGTAATGATTCTTTAATTCTGTACAAATAACTATTAATATGTTAGACTATAGGATAAGATTAACGTTAAACGTAAGAAGAAGGGAATGTCATAAATGACTACTATAAAAGATATTGCACAAGCCGTTGGTGTTAGCTGTACAACCGTTTCAAACGTAATCCATGGTAGAACATGGCGTGTATCCGGAGAAACCATTTCGCGTATCAACGAAGCAATTGATATGTTAGGATATGTACCTAATATGTCAGCTCGTTCCTTAGTATCGAGTTCCTCAAGAGTTATCGGAGTAATTAGTCACATGACTTCACATAAAAACGAAAGTATTGTAGAAGATCCATTTCACTCCGCATTTATTGGTTCCATTGAAAGAACCTTGAGTGATAAAGGATATTATATTATGCTTCGAACCGTTGAAACAACTGCTGAACTGATAGCATTCCTTCGTAATTGGAATGTAGATGGTCTCTTCTTTACCGGTGTATTTCAGGATGAATTCTTTCAGGTACTTACTGAATTAAATATTCCCATTGTCTTAATCGATAGCTATGTATCTAACTCCAATATTTGTAATGTAGGCTTGGAAGATTATAAAGGAGGATACACCGCAACTCGTTATCTTATTGATCACGGTCATAAAGATATCGCTTTTGCCTCCCCCTATATTAAAGAACGAGGTGTTGTATATGAGCGTTTCTTAGGTTATAAGAATGCTCTGTCAGAGGCTTCCATTCTATTTCGTCCTGAGTTGGTCTTTGAGCAGGAACTTGATGTAGCTACGACAATATCGCTTGGATGTAAGCTATCCAAACGAAATGATATTACTGCAGTTTTTGCTACTGCTGATATTCTAGCCGCAGGCATAATGGCAGGCTTACAGCAATCAGGTAAAAAAGTACCGGATGATATTTCCGTCATTGGCTTTGATGATATTAACCTATGCCAACTTACTTCTCCCCAACTCACAACTATCCATCAGGATGCGCCACAAAAAGGAAAGTTAGCTGTCAACTTCTTAATAGACCTATTAGAAAATACACCAATAGACAATCGTGAAATTATACTTCCTATCCGCCTGGTAGAACGTAACAGTGTAAAATCGCTGAAGTGACATAAGGTTGTGTTGATTGGGTGTCAAGAGCCCAACTTAGGCTGTGAAATGAATAGTGGTGTGTATATATTCATTTTGTCTACCTTGCCTTCCGGCGGCATGCCCTTTGTAGAGCCTCAAAGATTAGTCTCATAGTCGGACATAAGCAGCCTTGTCAGCCGGTTTACGACAAAACGAATATATACACACCGCTATTCATAATTTCAGTTATTAAGGGCTTTTGACATCCAAGCCGGGTTTATATATTCATGCCAAGTGCATTATCTGGGTTTTTCAGTGCTTTTCGAGTGCACAATTATTAATATACCTCTTAATTATTATAAATTATTTCGTAATTCATCTGTTACATTATAAAAAGTTATATTCACCAAGGTTTTTAATTTCTGTGTGATCTTTCGTTATGTCAATCTGGTATAGATCTCCATGATAGATTATTTTACATAAAAGTCGATTCCAGCTTGATGGTAAATTGGGGGTGGCTTTTAATATGCCTGCTTCTTGGTGGATACCGGCAAAACCTTCAATTGCGGTCATATATGCTCCACCGGAGGAAGCGGGATGAGTACCACCTATATAGATAAGTCCTGCCCATTGCTTTCCACCTCCGTTAAGATCTGCTGATGCCGATTTTAGAAATAAGGGGTATGCCTTTTCCGGCATACTGCATTTACAGGCTAATATCGCATACATGCATGCGCTTAGGGATGACCCATGTTCCGTTCTTGGCTCATAATATTCCCAGTTTTTCTGAAGAATCTCTTTGTTGTATTCCTGTGAAAAAAGATTTAACATGGTTACTACATCTGCCTGTTTAATAATTTTCGTATGAGACGCAATTCCATAGGCTCCACCCCAGTATTCCTTTTCATTTAATAAACGTCCTCTTATTTCTTCTAATCCAACTTCTTCTAATTGTTCATATCCGTCAAACTGTTCTATGATACCGGTATTAGCATCCGCTTGTGGGATATATAGTTTAGAACGTGCATCTTGGAACATGGTAAGAAGTAATTCCAAATCATATTGCTCCTTTATTTTCTTTTCAACCTTGTTTCCAAGCTCTGGAATCAACTTAATTACTCGGATTGCACTTTCAAAAGTATAGTTAGCCATGCGATTTGTATAGGCGTTGTTATTTACTCTTTCATGGTATTCGTCAGGGCCTATCACATCGTGAAGCTCATAACGTTGCAAATGAACTTTTTTTACTAAAAGATAATAATAGAATCTGGCACATTCTAATATTACTTCTACTCCACCCTCTGCTAAAAGATCATTTTTTCCTGTATGGTCCATGTATCTCATAATTCCGTATACGACTGCTGATGAAATATGAATCTGTTTATCTTTAAAATACGTCCTCATCTGTCTTCCTGTAAATACATCTGTTACATTATAATCAGAGCAGGCATCATAACCGCCTTCCTGACTTTCCCAGGGGAAAAATGCTCCTTGATAACCGTAATACTTTGCTTTCTCTTTTGCTCCTTCTAACGTATCAATGCGATACTTTAAAAGAGATTTAGCAACCTCTGGTTCCGTAAACAAAAAGAAATCCAACATAAACATTTCTGTATCCCAGAATATTGCGCCTTTATAGGTCTGGCCAGATAAGCCTCTTGCTGCAATCGATAAATTGTCCGCATGTCTCGGTGCTATGCAATGAAGATGATAGGTTGAATAATTTAACGCCTCCATAGAAACATCATCTCCTTCAATCATCACTTCCGAGATGCTCCATTTTTTCTCCCACTCCGCTTTATGTTTTTTCAACACCGAATCATAACCTTCAGCCTTCGAATTCGCAACCAATTCGACTGCTTTCTCATAATAATCAGACCTATCTTTGCTTGTATAGATACTAACCCATTTATACAGATTATAAGTCATATCCGCTTTAGCATGAAACGATAATATTCTCAGAAGTTTTCTTCCCTCTATACTGATTTGCTCCTGCACTGTGAAATCTGTGCTGATTGCTTCACATACGCATACTCTGTCTTTGCTTTCATGAGTGATTCCCTCTGCACACGCAATTTGATTTTTTTGAGATAACAGCATCTGATCAAAGTGTGGGCCATTAATATCCCATACATCTCCGTCAATACCAGTATAAAGTTTTATATCGCCACCACTTTGGGTGTGTATGCTGTACTTCATAGCAATGAGGTGTTTTTGGTTCAGACTGGCAAAATGCTCGGCATTAATTTCAATCTCACCGTTATGTGTGTCCCACTTTGTGTCACGGTAAAATATACCGTGTCTGTAATCTAATGAAATATTATGGATGGTAGGCAAGACCTTAGGTACCCGATAATCCTTCCCATCAAACTCTATGTAGGTATATAAACCATTCGGTGCATTCAATGGTTCACGCCAAGTATCCCCTACCTGATCATAAATACCGGCCAAATTGATTGCGGGAAATTCGCTTTTCTCATATTCTTGAAGTGTTCCTCTTATCCCAAGGTATCCATTGCCTACTAGGAATTTATTTCCGGTGGAAGTAATTTTTTCTTGATCAAAACCTATTTCCTTTATCACCCAGTCATTCATGACTTATCCTCTCCATTCATTTGGAATTGAAAATACTGATTTATCATTCTTTAAAGTTATTGACTGCCCATATATTAGAACATTAATTTCAGTGCCATTTATTGTGTGGAATATTGCTTTTTCCTTCTCTATCTCTACTTTTATTACATCCTTCTGATAATGAATGCTAAAGGAGTATCCCTTCCAGTCACTAGGTATGGAAGGCGTAAAACTAAGTATATCCCCATCGGAGCGCATTCCACCAAAACCATACACAATATTCATCCAAGCTGCCGCAATGGAAGTGGTATGTAATCCTTCTGATGTGTTACGGTTATAGTTGTCCAAGTCCATTCTGGTTGCAAATCCAAAGAACTTATAGGCTTCCTCATGTTTTTGCAATTGAACTGCTAAAATGGAATGTACTGAGGGAGACAATGAACTCTCATGAATACATCTTGGTTCATAGTATTCATAATTATTTTGCAATTGCTCTTTGGTAAATCTTCCATTGTACAATAACATCATCATAAGTACATCCGGTTGTTTAATCATATCATTACGATAAATTCTGTCATAACTCCAATGATGATAGAGTGGAAAATCCTCAATAGGTATTTTATCAACATCAATACTAGGAAGATTAAAATATCCCTCATGTTGTTCAAAAAGCTTAGTTTCTTCACTATATGGAATATACATATGTTCTGCAAAATCTGCCCATTTGTCACATTCTTCTTGAGTCACCTTATGCTCCTTTATAAAAGCTTCATAAGTACCTTCCTTCTTACTTTTTAATCGATCAAGGACCTCTAAGGTATATTCTAGTGTAACCTTACCCATAAAATTGGTATAACAGTTGTTATTAACCATCATCTGAAATTCATCTGGACCCATAACACCAAAGTAGCCATACTTTGTTCCATCTGCGTTCCAATCACCTCTTGTTGCAAGCATTCTACTTACTTCAATTAAAATCGGCAATCCAGTCTCAAATACAAAGGATTCATCCTTGGTAATCTTCTCATAATGTCGGATTCCATAAGCAACCGCCGTCGATGGTTGAAGCTGTATACTAGCATGCTGCCATAAACTGCAGCACTCCCGCCCACTAATTGTGGCAATGGGATAAAAAGCGCCCTCACAATCTAAAGCTTCTGCACGTTCCTTCGCTTCTGGTAATGTAATCGAGCGAAAATTAAGCAAATTCTTCGCTGCTTCAACATTGTTAAAAATGTAGAATGGAAGACAATAAGTTTCCGTATCCCAAAAAGTATTTCCACTATAGGCCTCTCCTGTTAATCCCTTCGCTCCGATAATGGTACCATTATCTGCTCCATGATAAGTCTGATGCATCTGAAAGATACAAAACCGAATTCCCTGTTGATTTAACTCATCTCCATCAATTAGGATATCTGAATCCTCCCACATTTTTTTCCACCACTTAGCACTGTCTTCCATTAGGGATTCATATGTTACCTTCTCAAACAACCTTTCTAAGTTTTGGTCTCTTAAGTCAAATTTACCATCATCTTCCGAAGAAGTTTCTTTCTTAGTTTTATTCATAACAACCCTAGTAAGCGTCACTGTTTTACCTTGTTCTAATCCTAAGGTAAATTGTTTTAACACCCTCTTCTGTTCATAAAGATCATGTTCTTCCTTAGCTTCTCCCTCAAAGTGACAGTAGGAATAAACAGTTTGTTTTGTATTTACTGTATTCGCAAGAATACTACACCACATTTCACCAGCATTTCTTTCTTTACATTCCCACAAATTCTTCCCTACCGTTTGGTGATCATTCGAAAAGTCTAATCCTGTTGTTACCACAACATCACCTGTAAAATTAAGTGCAGTCATAAATATACGTTGACCAGCAAAATGCGCGTCATACATAGATAGAAATCTCTCAAATTCTAATTTAAGTTCTCTACCATCCTTCAATACCCAGATATAAGACCGTTTTAGCACACCGGTATGTAGATTCAACTCACGTTTAAAATCTTTATACTTCGAATCATTTAGATCAACAACTTCTCCCTCAACTTGAATCCTGAGATATAGCCAATCTACGGAATTGACAATAAACTCTGTTTTATTAATCATACCCTTGTATGCAGAGCTTTCTACCTTTTGTGCTTCATATAGACCATTAAAATAACTTCCAATCAGGCTCTCACCCGAATAACCTTCTTCAAAATAACCTCGAACTCCCATAAATTCATTGCCTAGTGAAAAAACTGATTCTGAAACTAAGGAATGTGTTGGGTCAAAATCTTCCTCTATAATGTTCCATGGATCTGTACTATAATAAATATCTGCTATTTTTGCCATAAATTGCCTCCAAGTTCTGGGAATGAATGCAAACCTCAGTGTGAAAGTATTTTTCCATTGAAATTATCTTTCCCAATTTCTAATTCACACTTACCCCTTTACTGCTCCAGTTGCCGCGCCTTCTGTAATCTGTTTTTGAAAAATAAGAAATAAAACTATTGGTGGAATAATTGAATATACAACAGCCCTAAGTACATCTACAGCTGTGGTAGCTCCTCCTTGAAACATATACAAACGTACCATAACGGTCTCTTTTCCCGAACCATTTAATAATAAATACGGCAACAAAAAGTCTGACCAAGTTGCGTTAACTGTAAAAATAACAATTACCATAACAATTGATTTTGATAGTGGTAAGATAATTCTCATAAAGGTTTGTAAATAACCACAACCGTCTAACTTCGCTGCCTCTATCAATTCTTTGGGTAGTGATTCAAAAAATTGCTTAAATAATATAACATAAAAAGCGTTCGCACCAACTTGAAGCCATAACGGAAGGTAGGAATTCCGCAATCCAACTTTGGCTAAATTTACGAATAATGCAACCATACTTGTTGTTGCAGGAATCAACATGCTCCACATTACTAAACCATAAATAATCTTATATCCCTTTGGCTTTAGTACCGCTAAACCATAAGCAAGTAAACCATTAAATATCACTGCGCTGATTATAGAACCAGCTACTACAAAAAATGAATTTATATAGTACTTTATAAAGTGCAAATCATTCCATGTCTTAGTGAATACTGCGAAGTCAAACTTTTCAGGAAAAATTGTCGGTTTCGTATTGAAATCCTTAATCGTCTTAAAGCCGGCCAAGAATACCCATATTGGTGGAAATAATGCTATAATCATAATCAAAAGACAAATAATAAAAATTATGACGCATAATATCTTGGTTTTCGTGGAATGTAGATCATAGAAGCGAATCGTTCCATCTTCCTTTTTACTATACTTTTGAAAAAACATAATATCTCCTCCTAATCTTCTCTGGTTTTGGTAATTTTAAAGTATAGCCCACTTAAAGCAATCAAAATAACGCATATCACAACTGATGTTGCTGCAGCCATAGGATAATCAAAATTTCTATTGGCATAATTCCAAACTACCATCATAATTGAGACACTTGCATTATTAGGTCCGCCTTGTTTGAGTACTAACGGTTCATATAGAATTTGGAACACAGCAATAATCTGTATAATTAACAATGTCTTTCCTAAAGAAAATATAGTAGGAAATGTGATATGCCTGATTCTTTTAAATATGCTAGCACCATCTATCGTAGCAGCTTCATATAAAGCAGGATCAATATTTCCGATATTTGCCATGTAGATTAGTGTGGTAGCACCCAATCCCCTCCAGGTCATTATTACAATAATGAGAGGAATCGTCATTTTGGCATTATTTAACCATTCAAGTGGTGTTATGCCAATCTTAGCTAATAAAATATTAAAGACGCCTGCTTTGCCAGGAAGAAATAAATATCTCCACATAAGTACGGTAGCCAAACCAGGTATCATGTTCGGCAAATAGACTCCAAATCTGAAAAAACTTTTAAGGTGTACCGTTTCAGTAAGTAATATTGCCACAATCATAGGTGTAAAAAATCCTATAATTAAAGACCAAAATATGTATGCGAAGGTATTTGCAAGGGATTTCAAAAAGATTGGATACTTAAATAGTTCTATATAATTATCAAAACCAACGAACTCTTGTAATCGGAATCCTTTCGCTGTATACATGGAGAGTCTAATACTTTCTAATAATGGCTCCCATACAAAAAAAGCAAATAATAAAACGGTAGGAAGCATAATCAGCCATCCAACTAGGTCTTTTCTTTGCATCAAAGGTTTCTTTTTTATTTGTCGGATATTATCACTTTTTGACTCGATCACTTTATCCGCCCTCCTTTTAAGTTTAATACGAATGATCTTCCTTCTCTTTCAAATGATGGGATAATCTTATATAGAAAACCCCATCATTATTTAGTTAATTATGGTTAGGGTGTCAAAAGCCCTTTATAACTGAAATTATGAATAGCGGTGCATATATATTCGTTTTGTCGTCGAACTTGTTCGACTGAGATCGGCTGACAAGGCTGTTTATGTCCGACTAGAGACTCAATGAAAAACAGAGCTACTGCGATGTTTTTCATATCTTTAAGGCTCTATAAAGGACATGCCGCAGTGAAGGCACGGAAGCTAAAGCATCCGAGGTAGACAAAATAAATATATATGCGACGCTATTCATTCAACAGCCTAAATTGGGCTTTTGACACCCTAACCAATTATATTAAGAAAAAGTATTAATTAGGATTTGTAGTATCATCGAGGATTTTCTGGTAATTCTCGTCTGCTGTTTTCATAAGAGCAGCAACGTCTGCACCTTCATCTGTAATAACAGCTTGAAGTACATTGGTTAATTCACGATACATTTCTTGTGTATTACCAGGTTCCTCCATACGAAGGTTACCTTCTTTCTTAACAGTAGCAAAGTAATCATCATATAATCTCGTATCAACATTAGAGTATTTTACTGTAAGTGCTTCTTCTTGAGCCAAGATTGCCGGGTCTACCCAACAAGGGAAACGCGAAATTACAGGAATACCACTCTCAACTCTAAATTTGCAATCTGCTTCGTATCCTGAACTATCAAGTACCGGACCTCTACCCATGATTGTAATATAATCTAATGCAGCATTAATTTGTGCTTCCGTAGCATCCTTAGAGAACATATAAGGTGTGCCACCAGATAGTGAATATTGATCTCCCTTAGGACCTGCAGGTAATGGAGCGAGACCAAAATCTTCTACCGGAAGTCCATTCACATAGGTAGGGTTATTTACAGCATCATTAGCACCGATATACATAGCTGCTGCGCCAGTTCCTACCTGTGTAAATCCAGTACCCCAGTTTTCAGTTGTAGGATCAGCTGTAAGAACATCATATTCCCACTTTAAGGATTTCACATATTCCATTGCTTCAATTGCTTCTGGTGAATCAAGATTTGCTGTGAATTTACCATCTGCATCAGTTGTGCAAAGTGTAGCACCAAATGCCCATGCGATATTACTAAAATGCCAACCACCTGCATTATCCATAGCTAACAGACAAAGTCCAGCTGCTCCTGTTTTATCCTTAATTTTCTTAGCGGTCTCTGCAAGTTCAGTCCAAGTCTTTGGATAAATTGGTAAACCATCTGCGTCAACGATGCCTGCATCTTCAAACAGTTGAACATTAATCATTAATCCTAATGCATAACCATCACGTGGAATACCATAAGTTCTTCCATCCTTTGACATAAGATCACGGATCGATGGGTTGATTGTATCTAACCATCCACGTTCTTTCAGAATATCAGTAATATCAGCAACATAACCACCTTCTATTAATTTCTGAGTATCTGTGTACCATGTGTGAAATATAACAGGAAGTGATCCTGATTCAGCCAACGGTACAAAAGTATCTACAGCATAAAAGTAATAGGCAGGAACTACAGAAACATTAGGATGGATTTCATTAAATTTCTCAACATAACCCTCATGTAATGCGATTTCTTCTGTCAATGTACCCTCTGGCCAAATACCAAGTGTCAAATCAAATGGTTCTTCGGATGGAGCTTGTGTCGGCTCTGATGTCGCCACTTCTGTTGGTTCTTCTGTTGGTTCTGCTTTTTCCTCAGCTGTAACCTCAGTTTCAGCCGGTGTACTCGTTGTTGGTGTATCGTTACTTTCCTTCTTGCAAGCTGTAAACAAACTTACAATAAACAGGAGGCACAACAAAATGCTAACAATCTTTTTCATTCTTTTCATAAAGCTTACCCCTTCCTTTACATTAAATGTTATTAGTTTTACGTTAAACTACACAAATAAACATTTTTCTTGACTATTTTTTTATTTGTATTTACTTAGGTTTAACGTCAAACTAATTATATCATTTGTGCAATATTAATGTCAATAACTTTCTTGTATGATTAGGAAGTTTTTTCCATTCATTCACTATCATAAAATCCAATCTTGTCTATTTTATAATGAAAAGCAAAAATAGAGTGCAATCCCATGGCCTGGAATGCACTCTATAATTAATAGGATTAATTCTCGGAATAAGTTTTAATAAATTGATCAATGAGAGTATTTATACCTTTGACATCTATCTTTTCATTGATACCTTTCAAGTAATTTTTGATATCAGCACTAGACATGTAATCATCCATTTGCGTTTCTGCATCATAGATCTTTACTGATTCAGATGGCAACTTAAAGTCCTTATAATCTTTCAATTTTGATTCCACTAAGACAGATACAAGGTTATTTTCTCCCTGATCAAAATCCATCTTCATCGTCTGCTGTTCCACGTCTCCAGTACATTTAACAAGAATACTCATACCTAATAAACTTTCACCTGTTATAGTGAATTTTCCGTTGATGTAGCCACTTGAATCTGTACGGGTATATTTTAGATCATCTAATTTAATGTTAAAGACTTCAGATGAATCAATACTTAGATCATTATAAGTGATTGTTACATCTCCGCTAACTCCTTTACTCATAATTCCAACTTTACCTACTACTTTTAATGTTTCACTTTTATCAGTTGTTACCCAAGCTTCAAAGCCAAGATCAGTATCTTCTTTAGCAGTTTTATATCCAAAAGATATTGTTTCCGAATCAGATTCATAAGAAATATCGCGACCTGCAATGTTTCCTTTATCATCAACCAAAACAGTCATTATTGCAACTTCTTCTTTGGTTGATAAATTCATCTTTTCATTAGCAATGTCATCTAGTGCTTTTTTAATGTTAATGTTATATTCAGGCTTCGTGCATAATTTAAAATTTACACACAGATTCAATAATTCTTCATCCTCTTTTGCAGCAACTAACATTTTTTCTGCAATTGATAATACTGTTTTCTCATCTAATTTCGCGGTAATTTTAGTATAACCAGCAGTAATATCGCCGACAGTAACTTTATCTCCATAGGCAATAGTAACATTGTCAATCTCAGCAACCATAATAGCAGCATATTTTTTTAATAATTCATTTAATAATATTTCTGTAAGTGGATTGTCGTTTAACAGTGATGTAAGTTCCTTTGTAGTAAAAGGAGCAGTTGTTCCACTTAGTTCCCCATAATTAGGATTCGTAGTCATTTTAAGATAAGCTTTATTTAATTCTGGAATCAGTATATAAGCTAATTCTTTCTCGGTATCAGTTAATAGATCTAAAGTTGTAAATTCTTTATCATTTGTAAAAAGTGATATTGTAGATTTGGACTTTTGATCAGTTTGCATTGAAAGAATGGAAGCTTTCATACTCTTCAAACCTTTTAAATCCATTAATGTTGCAATGCTTGGGTCAAGTGTTGCTTTTAATGATACTTCTGTACCAACCCCTTTTGCACTGGTTTTGTAGTTATCAAGATAATTACCATACCCTTTTGAAAATGCATCAATTTGTTTATCAAGGTTGGATTTTTCAACCGATTGATAATATTCTACAGGACTCTTTGTAGTTTCTGCATATACATTAACAGCTGTCGGAATAAAGATGACAAGCAATAGGGCTGCAAAAGCAACCATAGCAGTTCCTAATACTAGAGACAAACGTCTTGAAGTCTTTTTACTATGAACTGAGGCAGTAGTCACCTTTTGTCCTCCAAGTAATAATTCTGCATCTACACTAGTTAATAATGCTTTCCTTGTATCCATTTTTTCTTTTTCAATATCTGACATAATAATCCTCCGTAAATATTTATTTAATTATAAAATACTAACAAATATTACTATTTATGTCAATGAGTGATAATAACTACTTTGTACTTTTCTGTAATAATTAAGTATATTTTTGAATATTTTGTTGAAAAACAGTTGATTATATTATATTATACCTTTTCAACATATCTTCAATGACAGTACCTGAAATCTTCTTTAATGTTTTCTTTTTAACGAAACTCAATATAAATGGTAATTTCATGTCAACAAGTTTTTTGCCATCCATCATCTTTGAAGTAGAATCCAGCAATACACGAATATCATAACAGGAACCAAAAACCTCAGGTACACCACGATCTATATCTAACAAGGTATAAACTGCCTCCATTGCTGTTCTGACTGAATATTCGGTTGTAAATACCGTATCCCTTACTGTATCTGAAAATTGTCCAATAAATGCAAAGTTTACACTACCATTTGGAACAACTTTGGGTCTGTCTCCTTTTGTTCTCGGCATAAAAAATGCAGTAATATATGGCATCATACATGGGATGCAGTGTGCCGATTTTGTAGCCATATCATGAATTTCGGATTCAGGTACCCCCATATGGAACAGCCATTCTTCGGTAATTTCAACACCGGTACATTCTCGCATCGGTTTCTTTATATAGTCACCCGGAACATCTGTGAATAACCCATATACCCAAACTACTAGCTGGTCTTTTGGTTGATCTTTAAAATGAGGTTGTCGATTTAGGGTATAACTCATAAGCCATTTCGAATCTTTCACTGTAATAATGCCACCAGTAACAACTTTTCCACTAAAGGGATTACGTTTACATATTTTTTCAATATATGGTGGAATTTTGTCATCCAGCGTGGTAATTGTTGCAGATTCCCAGTTTGTTGCCTTCGTATCGGTACAGAATTTTTCGGGATGCCCGAATGATGGATCCTGTTTGGCAATATTTCTCCAAAGCTCCCAGCAGCCCCCGGCTGAAGTATTAAGCTCTGGTGCGTGGTTGTCATCACCAAGAGAAGAATTTTCTGTACAACTACCATTCGTAACAAACACCAAATCATCTTCAATTAGGTCAATATATTCTTGTTTGCCACTATGTTGACAAACAATTTTTCTGGCAATCTTTTTATCGTTTTTAATATCAAAAACAACATTTGTTACCGTGGTATCATATTGGAACTTCACACCATGTGATTTTAGATATTCTACCATGGGCAGAATTAGAGACTCATACTGATTATACTTAGTGAATTTCAAAGCAGAAAAATCAGGCAGTCCACCAATGTGATGAATGAATCTTTGAATATATAGCTTCATTTCTAAGGCACTGTGCCATTCCTCAAAAGCGAACATTGTTCTCCAATAGAGCCAAAAATTCGATGAAAAGAATTCATCTGTGAATACATCTGCTATCTTCTTGTCATAAAGATCTTCATCGAGTGTCATAAACAATTTCACAATTTCCATTGAAGCTTTTTCGCTCAGTCCGAATTTTCCATCAGTATGGGCATCCTGACCTCTATTGACAGTTGCTCTCATCAGAGAATAGTTTAAGTCTTTCTTATTCAACCAATAATACTCATCCAAAACAGAAACGCCATCCGTCTCAAGAGAAGGAATCGAACGGAACAAATCCCACAAACATTCAAAATGATTTTCCATCTCACGCCCGCCACGAACAATAAAACCTTTTTGGTTGTCATTAATACCATCACAAGCACCACCCGGAATACTAAGTTCTTCCAGAATATGAATGTGTTCACCTTTCATTTGACCGTCACGTACCAAAAAGCATGCTGCTGCCAGAGATGCCAAACCAGAGCCCACTAAGTATGCCGATTTTTTATCCACAGCAGCCGGTTTTTCAGGACGTGCAAATGCTTCATAATTTCCATTGCTATAATACATTGTAAATACCTCCATCTCTTTATCTTATGTCTAAATAATAAAAGATATTTCGGTAGTCCACAATAGACAATATCAGCATTGTGTTGAAGCTTTCGACACAATGCTGATATTGTAGAATCTTTATACAACAGTACCAATTTGTCTAACTATGACGGTCGGTTCTGAATTTTTTAAGTGCTTCGGTAATATTTCCACCGATAAGAATGCTTAATCGGTCAATAATTACAGGCGGTTTTTCCTTCATTCCTTTGCTAACCCATTCTAGCATAAGTCCTACAAAAGCATATTTATAAAAGTGAGCAATAAATGCCTTATCATCATCCCTTAAGCGCATACCGATTGCTTTTTCCTCGATAACCCCAATTAATAGATTATAGGTTTCGTTGTGAAGGTAACTTTCCAGATGTTCTCGACTAATGGAGTGATATGTATTTATCACAAAATCCTTGTTTTGAAGAACATATTCAAAGATCTGCAGAAAACCCTGTTGCCAAGTATCGTAGGTTTTATTACCGTCAAGGGCCTTTGTTGCCTCGCTGGTATAAATCCATTCTATAAGGTCGTAAATATCTTGAAAATGATAATAGAAAGTTTGTCGATTAACTTCACACTCCTCAGCAATATCAATAATGGTAATTTTATCAAGTGGTTTATCTGCCAGCAGCTTTTTTAATGATGCAGCAAGTGCTTTTTTCGTCGTCTGTGACATAGTGATACCTCCAACCAAATTTATATATATTCACCACATTAGTATCAACAACTTAGTACAATGGGTGATCGTCCTGATTAAGTATAACATATCTAATAAAATATCAGTAGCAATTATTTAATATGAAATAAATGTTTCGCTAGTTGTTATCTTTCCCTATTTAATATTACTCTTTTTGCCTAAATGTTAATGGCGAAAAATGCCACAAACTGCGTATCATAGGAACAAAGATATGTTCCTATGATACGCAGTTTGTGGCATACTAGATTAAGAATTTAATGGACTAAAATATTTATTTACTATTTTTTCTGATGTACGTGTCGCTAATGCCTGAGTAGTAAGTGTAGGATTCGGCCCACCCAATCCATTATATAACACACTATTATCAGCTATGTACAACCTTTTAACTTGATTCGCTTCACAATTTGTATCAGTCACATATCCTATACGCATGGTACTTTGTATATGTATAAAGACCCCAGGTGGCCAATTAGAGCGTATAATAGTTTTTGCTCCAGCCTTCCTAAAAATATCTGCTGCAATAACAGCTAGTTTTTCTCGCCTTTCATTAGCAACTTCACTTGGCATATAATGAATAACTGGTATAAACCCATTCTCATCTTTACGTACTGGGTCTAATGTAACTCCATTTTCTTGATTAACTTCATCATCAGTAAATATTAAAACGCTTAATGTTCTATTATAATCCCTCATAAAATCTTTTAGCTGTTCTCCTACTACCAATCCTTCAACATCCCAAGGTGCTTGTGAATCAGGTTTATTCAAAAAATTATAACCTTTGTCACTAGTTCCATATATCATCGAAGAATATAGTCCAGGACTTAACCCGTATGTCTGAATAACACCGAGACCTGGGTAATCAAATCTTGCTGCTGCATTCTGACCAACATATGGTTTCACATCCCCAACTCCCAGTATATTCATTAAATCTTTTTCGTCAAAAATACCGGATAAATTATCAAACCAATGATTTATCAGCCCTTTTCCAACCCAATCATTTTGAGGCAATCCAGAATTTAGCCATAGACGTGGTGATTCTATACTACCTGCTGCCATTACCACTACCTTCGCTCTTAATTCTCCTGTTTCTCCTGTCCAAGTGTCTCTATATAAAACACCAACAGCATGTAATCCTTCCACGTCATCATCTTCCGTCAAAATCTTTGTCACAAATGTATTTGGCCTTACCTCCACATTACCTGAACTAAGTGCACGTGGTATATAGCTTACAAAAGTTGATCTTTTTGCAACTCCTTCTATCGTTGGTCCTATGTGACATCCATTAACGCAATGCCCTCTTAAGGTACAACCAACAGAACGGTTATTCTGTAAATCAAAGTCAGGATCATTCAGAAGTGGATTTGTATGTAAAATTGCATTTGGTTGTGGTCGATAACCTGGGCTAGTTACATCTTGTGAATCTAAGAGTTGCCACCCGGCTTTTTTTGCACCATAATAGAACAAGTCCTCTTTTGCTGTCGACGGTGCTGCCGTAACGGGAAGTGTTGCCTCTACTTTCTCATAGTAAGGAATAAGTTCTTCATAGGATATAGGCCATACATTATTAACTGCTTCCGGATACGCACGAGGACAATTCGTCCAATAGATTAGTGTTCCCCCACCAACTCCTGAACTTTGCCAAGCAAAACCATTTTGAGTAATATTTCTAGGCCATGGACTTAGGTCTCTATTTGCAGGGCCCCAGCGAAGCTTTCCAGATACTAAATCATTCATATCATCTTCTAAATCTGTAAAGCTTTCCTTTAATACTTCAATACTCAGATCCTCATAACTAGAACTACTTACTGCACCGGGTTCAGCATTAGGATACGGCCATTTACTATTTCCATACCAAGGTCCAGCCTCAAGTAGCAGCACTTTTATTCCTTTCTCACCAAGTTCTTTTGCAGCAACCGCACCACCACCACCTGCTCCAATAATTATAACATCAGCGTCATTATTCATACTCTTCACCCCACACGAAATATTTTATACAATAATCATACTCTTAAGGCGCGATAACCAAGTGAAGGTCCTGGATATCCTATTTGTTGCCAACTTAATGGGTAAAACTCTAATATACGTTGATTAGGTGTCTCCAATCGAGTAGTTCCATATCCGAACCATTCAGAATAATAACCCAACATAGTGTTTCTATTTAAAATAATATTAGCAGAAAGCACAAATCCCTGATTATCATAAAATACAATGGGTAAATCTTCAAGATATCCTTGTTCCAAAAGAGTCAAAGCACGGAATTGATTACTTGGTGATAGCGCAGCAAATGTACCCCCTCCGGAAAGCCTTGAAAAGTTAAATAATCTTTCAGGTTCTTCCATAAATACAACCTGCTCGGCAGCTTCATCTAACAATTCAGCTGTAGAATTTGCCAACGGTGTATAGTAATTATTAAGTGTCAAAATTATAAACTCATATGTATGTAAATCCAATGCTCCAAAATACTGTATCCTTCCATATTCTTCGGCTAGTTCTGGTGTCCGTGGAATTATTGCATCTACAAGAGCCTTAAAGGTATTTCGAGTATATTGCATTGAATTATTATATTGGTAGTTTATTATGTTATTATCAGGGTTATTGAATGTCCCAAACATTTCCGCGTCCACCTTTATTCTTTTAATGTTATTGCTCTATAAAAATAATATGATAGTAATTCTTCATTTATTACAAATTACATAATGCGATGTAATTTAGGTTCTATAGAATGAAAATTCCCTCAAACCATTTAGGTTTGGGGGAACATAAAACTCACTTATTATAATTAAATTGGAATAAATATTTCGAAATCGCAGTAACTTAAGAACTTCCTCGTAAACCCAGAAAAGTATTATAAACATTTACAATGCCATATCCCCATTGTCTATTCGGATATATTTGGCTTGGGCTTCTGGTAGCTCCACGTATTAATAAACTTTTGATACTTTGGCTATCCATGTAAACATTATTACCTCTCAGAATACCCCATTCTAACAACATGGCAGCGATACCTGCAGTATGGGCAGCTGCAACACTGGTACCTGAAACAGTTGTAAATTCATTATTTAAGGTAGGTCCTATCACATTAACCCCAGGTGCAGCTAAATCCAAGTTGACATTATTATTTCGGGTAAAGCCTCTGCTGGCATTAAGAAACAAGCTCTGATTGGAAGTATTATATGCCGTCACCACGATTGGGACAATCGTATTACCTGGGGCAGTTATAGTCGTATCAGGGTTAGGTTGAGTAAAATAAGTCTCACTGCTTATAAACTCATGCATGGGTAACCATATATGAAAATCGCTTATTTGAGTACCGCTTGCATAGATACGAAAACGCCAGATACCCTCCGAAGGATTTCTAAATCTTAAAAGTATAAGCTCATCACCTGTCTCAGCTTCAACAAGTTGATAATCTACTACAATTATAGTCTGTTCAAATAAAAATCGAATTTCCCTAGTTTCTCCAAGCCTTGCCGGTATTCGTGGAATATATTCACCGGAAGGAGATAAAATATCAATTGCATAGGTGTTTGGAGTATTACCCCATAACTCCATTGAAAATCCATATTCATTTGCCCCAACTTTTAACTCTACTAAATCTCCTCCGCTTGTTGAGTCTATGATACCAAAATAATGAAGTCTTCGGGCACCCTCGTTACCGGCGGCTACGGTTATTGCCACACCCGGATAATCACCCAGCCTATTAATAATATTACTCAAGGCATCACGGCCATCATGTGCTCCCTGGGAGGTACCAAGTCCTATACAGATTGAAATTGGTTTCATTAACTTTCTAGATACTTCACCCAAGTAATTTAATGCCGTTATAATATCATTTTCCTGGTAACATATTGTTTCCGGAGGAATTATAAAAAAATCTTTCAGATTCGTTTTGGAAGGTTTTAGTTTGACAACAATCAGATTAGCATCCGGTACTACCCCTGCAAAATTATTTTGAATATTGTTTGAGCCGGCAATAATTCCGGATAGAAAAGTTCCATGACCATTTTCATCCATACTTGGGACGACTGATAATGGATCTGAACTTGCAAGTGCTAAATTAATTTGTTCCTGCGTATATTCTGTGCCATAATAAATGTCTTCATTAATGGCTGTTTCGCTTCGAATGGTTTGATCCCAAATGGATATTATCTTTGATGTACCATCTTCATATCGAAATACATTGTTCCTATAGTCAATACCTGTATCAATTATTCCAATTAATATGCCCTGCCCCCTTAAATTCAAAGTTGGAAACTCTTGAACTCTGGTTACACCAGAGGCTTCTAAACTTGCAGTATCCAATAATCCATAACATTTTGGGATTACTGCATAACCATAATTCTGAATTAAATTTCTAGGTAGAGTGTTAACCGGAACATATACAACTACATGAGTAGTAGACGGAATTAGATAACACGAACCAGGGAAGGTCTTTGGTATATCTAAATATCTATTTGACTCGATTATCAGGTCAAAATAATCTTCGCTATAAATTTGATCTTCGCAATATTGATCCATAATCATAATCTTCCTCTAAAAGTACTTGTTATTAATATATGATTAGAAATTTACTTTGTTCTTATCTGCTTAAAATTCATTATACCCTTTGCCAAAATCCTGAATTCGACATCAGACTAATAATTGCCATAATAATACTTGCCGTATTTAGAGTACAATGAACTACCATTCCTATGAAAATGTTTTTCTTTTTGTAAACACAATACACAAAAGGAAAACAAGCTATAATTCTTGTAATATTTTCCCACGGAGAGAATAGATGGTAAGCTGAAAACAGAAGCGTAATGATAATTGGTGTCCATTTTCCAAATCGATTTATACGTGGCATAATGAGCCCCCTAAAATATAATTCTTCCACGATAGGACCCAAAATTCCATTACCAATTGCATAAATTACGAGACTAGTTAACACAATCTCTTTTGAATAGTTCTCGTAATTATTAAAAAAATCTGCAAGTTTGAAGTACTCTGGTACATTACGAAATATTGTCGTAAACATAAAATTGGTCTCAATTGGTGAAATAAAGGTAAATATCATCGCTGCAAAAACTACTAAAATCATAGATATTCCAATAATTTCTTTAGCAGAAAGATTTTCCTGCTCAATAAAAGCACTTCGTAGATTTCGTTTACCATTTTCCTTTTTCGAAAAGCTTAAAATAATTCCTAATTCACTAGGGATTAATATTACCAGAATAATAACCATCAAACTGAAGAACGGTGGAATTGTTGCACGAAACTGTATCGCCCATAAATATGCTCCAAGTATTAGCAATGCAGGAAAAAATACCAAAAATAGTAATTGAGTAACGGAAAGCTGTTTCATTTTTTTGTCTGTCATAATGATTCCTCCAAGAATAATATTTGATGACATTGCATTAATCTCATGTCCCTAAAGAAAATATAAACCTTAGGACTGTCCCAAGGTCAAGTTCTTTTTTATTCAACTGGAGCAAATATTTCTAGATAAGATTTAGCTGCTCTCTTATTTACAGTAATCAAAATCATATTAATTATAACAGTTCCTGTACACTCAAGATTATTTTCACTAGCCCATTTGGATGATTTTTCAAACATTTCTTCTAGTATATCTCCTTTTTCTAGCGTGTCTTCCACAATTGTATATAAACATTTATCATATTCCATTCTATTAGTACCCACAGCATCATTGGGACTAGTATTTCTCGTAATCAGCATCTTATTATCCTCAATGCCATTCTCTGAAAAAGTAATTATCCTTTTTATGCTATTAACAATAGATTTTCCTGCTAATTCATCTTTTCTATTATGAATTTCCCCATACTCAGAAAAAGCTCTAAAATCTGATATTTCTCCTAGTACTTCAAAAGCTGGCATAGGTTGCACCAAAAATTTATTAAGATATTTTGCTATCTTTTCGCAGGCATTCTTCCCTTTCTGAATATTATTTAGATATTTTTGCAATTCGTCTATCTTTGAAGTGATTTCTTTCTCCCTGTCATCTAATATATTTGCAATATCTCTAGTTTCATCACTCGACCATATTGCACTTATCTCCTTCATATTCAAGTCCATGGATCGATAAAATTCTATTGACAGAATTATATCTATATCAGATACAGTATAACTTCTATAATTATTAACTTGATTTTGTTCGGGATATAGAATTCCCTTTTCATCATAATATCTTAGCCTATCCCTTGATATTCCTGTTATTGCTGCGACCTGACCTATTGTAAATGTCTCAGAACTTATATTATCATCTTCACTATATCCCATTTGTTCTACCTCCGTAATAAATCACAATTTGAACTGTCCTGTTAATCTTTCAAGTTCAAATACAATTTATACTCTCGCAGTTTTTCGCCCATTTCCATTAAATATATTATAAAAATAACATTATTATACAACATCTTGATTATAACTGCCATATAAACTTTGCTATTTAATTAACAAAGGCATCCTCAGAGTTGAGAACGCCTTCTTTGCAGAAATTTTATTTTATTGTTACTCAACCATCTCATTTAATAATAAGGTGTTACTTTTTCTTTCATAACTTACATTCAGTTTCTTGAGACCAAGAACCAAAAAACAACTGATTAGACTAATTCCTGCTATAACCTTATATAAGCCAGATAAGGTCATGTATTCCAGCAATATTCCACCTCCAATATTCCCTGCCAGACCACCGATTCCCATAGCGGCTGCATTTATGGATAACGCAGTTGTCCTCATTTTTAGTGGAGTTGTTCTTCCTATAAATTCATAGGTAGCTATGAGGAATAAGGGATAGGTCAGGGATTGCATTGCTTGAATTGCCAGTACCATCTCTGAACTTGTCCCAATGGAATCTAAGAAATAGCGAATTGAATAGAAAAATAATCCAACAAAGAGAATATTGATGTCCCCAAAACGTTTTAGCAATCTTGATCCCAATTGAAGAGAAGGGAACTCACTCATGGCGATGATAAAACCAACCAATCCTAGCTGAAAAAAGTCCCCTCCTTTCTCTTTAATTAAAATGCTCATATAAGCAGTATTAGTACCAAAGGATATGCTGAAAAACATAATCAACAGGATATAATATAAAAATCGTTTGTCACGGAGCTGTAAGGTAATCTCTTTCATATTTAAACGGTTATCGCTAATCTCACCTTTATAATGAATTCCACTGACACCCACTAAAGCAATGACCACTGCAATAGAATATCCGATAAAACACGCGTTGGTACCTAATGACTTTACTACCAGTCCCATACTTATGGAGACCAAAGCATATCCAAGAGAACCCATAAATCTAATCTTGCCAAATTGTAATCCCCTATGATTGCCGATAATTTCATAAGTATATGCATCCATAATTGTATTAATCGGGGGTTGTATACTAAAAAATAAAATTATTGATATCGCTATAGTAAAGAAGCTATCAGCTAATATGAAGGAATAGATAGCGACTGCACTTAACCCCATTGTTATCATTATAGTAATTTTTTTGTTGAAATATTTATCCGTAATATAACCCCATATTGGGTTAGCTATAACTCCTGTAACCGACCATAATGCAAACATCATACCAATTTGTGATAAGCTGAGTCCCTTGTTTTGAAAGAATACAGCGAGGAATGGAAAAAAACAGGCTAACGAGCCAAACATACTGAAATATATGATTTTAAGGTTTCTATTTAGATTCTTTATGATCATTGCTACTCCTCTTAATAAGGGCATTTTTGCCGCATCCAAATATTATATCAGATTTTGTCGTTGGTAGTGAGAACGTTTCATAGATATAAGTAGACAAAAACGATATTTTGTATTACATTTGAAGTAAATGACAAAAGGAGGAATTTATGACAATTACTAGCATCGGTATGTCCCAACAAATATATCATTATATTCAAGTACATAAGCATGATGTCTGGGAAATCACCTTGAATCTTGAGGGAAGCGGTTATACACACATCGGAGATCAACGATTTGAATATAGGCCTGGTACCATTCTGTGTTGCCCTCCGAATACTCCTCACGCCAAATTCTCCGATGACGGATTTCGTGATATTTATATTACCCCTTCTGAATTTACCTTAGATAAGTTGGCCAAAAATGAAGGTGTCCTCCTATTTCAGGACGACACCGAACATTCTTTTGAAAACCTTTTCTTTTTAGCACTCCGCACCTATCATCAACAGGGGCTTAATTATAAACCTCTGGTCAATTCTCTCTGGGAGTCAATGCAGCAACTTCTATTTAGTTGGACTCCGTATACCGCAGAAGAAAAGGATGTGGTTCGATTAAAAAATTTGATTACTGAATCCTTTACCAATCCCGAATTTTCCATATCCAACCTTTTAACAGATGGTCCCTATTGTAAAGATCATCTAAGAAGGCGCTTTAAAAAATTAACCGGAATGTCACCAATAGAATACCTGACTTTTCTTCGTCTGGAACATGCCAAAAAACTGATGGTACAAAATCATTCCCTTTGTTATAGCATCTCAGAGATCGGAGCCATGTCCGGTTACTATGATAGCCACTACTTTTCCCGAATCTTCAAGAAAAATACCGAAATGACACCAAATGAGTTTATGAAGGAACTATAATACTAGATGCCAATGGTGCTATAGTAATATTCTCACTTTCAATATCAAAAATACTCTGCAAATATCGTTCAAATTCTTTCTTGCTTTGAATTTTTGTTCTTGTTTGGACTCCTCTTTCAGATTGCAACAGTCTAGTTTCCGTCAAAGAAACTCGGCCATCCCGTTTTTCTAAAGAGCAAATGCTGTTTTTTATGAATCTAGATTCTTTGGATGATTCAAAGAAAACACAGCGATCCGAGAAATCGCTGAGTTGTCTTGCTGCTAAAGTAAAGGTATATTCCAAGATATCCGTCCCATTTACTGTACGCAGCAATTGAAACTCATCGTTTTGTCTAACACTTCATCGTAAAAAGTCTGCCGTAATTGTTTTTCCATTCTTCAACATTTCCAATGGCGTCCCTGTAAATACGACTTGTCCACCGTTTTTACCTCCCTCTGGGCCAAGGTCTACAATCCAATCGCAGACTTTTATAACTTGTTGATTGTGTTCAACGACAATTACTGTGTTTCCGGAATCTACAATACGGTTTAAAAGTGTTAGGAAGTTTTCTACATCCACTGGATGCAACCCAATCGTAGGTTCATCCATCAGATATAAATTGCTTTTTCCCTTATTATTAATCAGTTCTTTTGCCAATTTTAAGCGTTGCCCTTCACCACCGGACAATGTTGTCAATGTTTGACCAAGTTCCAGATATCCCAATCCTACATCCTGAAGTAGTTTTAAAATCCTTTCGATTTTTGGATATGCGCCTAAGGTACCTATTGCATATTTTTTAAATTTCCTTCTCTGGCTCCATTAACGATAATATTAGACATTAAAAGTACTCCTTTCGCTTAAACTTATCCACTACTTATGTACAATGATTAAATATATAATACCACACTATAATATCCTAATCCAGAAAAATAGGCTTTGTCTATTCGTAATTGACAAAGCCTATCCACTAGAAAATTCATTGTGTTATATCAAATTCACATCATTTTTTCATAAAAATACACTTCCTTCAACCTCTATAAATCCATAACTATATCCTTTCCGATGACTGTAGCTATCGTATAACTTTGGCGCAAGGTATAAATCAAGTTCCACAATAGGTTTGGTAAGGAGATGTAGTTTGCTCCGGCAGTGTAGAATAATTATTCTGTTCGGGAGAGTGTTCATAGGGACTTGATAAGACATCAAGAAGTCGCTTCATTGGGCCATAATCACCTAGTTTCACTGCAGCTTCTAATGCCTCTTCTACCCGATGATTACGAGGAATTACCCCAGGATTAGAGCTGCGCATCAATTGAAGTGAAGATTCTTTTGTTTCCTGCTGCCTTCCTAATCTCACCTGCCATTGTTCATTCCACTGTGCAAATTCAGTGGTGGTAAACAAAGTTATACCCTCTGTCTTATCAAAAGTTAATGCACGGAAGGTATTGGTATAGTCCGCACGATACTTCTGCATCATATTAAGGAGTGATTCTATAAGTGATTCATCCTGAGACTCTTCGTTAAAGATTCCTAATTTTGATCTCATTCCTGTGAGCCAATAATTGTGAAACAAGTTTACAAATTCTGAAATTGCGTCCTGGGCAAGTTTTACAGCCTTTTCCTGATCGACATGTATCAATGGTAATAGTGTTTCAGCAAATCTTGTGAGATTCCACGCTGCAATATTAGGCTGATTGCCATAGGCATAGCGGCCATGAATGTCAATGGAACTGAATACCGTTGCCGGGTCATAAGTATCCATAAAGGCGCAAGGACCATAATCAATGGTTTCTCCACTAATGGCCATATTATCGGTGTTCATCACGCCGTGAATAAAGCCAACCAATTGCCATTTAGAAATCAACATGGCCTGACGTTTGATTACTTCCTGTAGTAGGAAAAGATATTGATTAGGTGCAGTATCAAAATCCTGAAAATGTCTTTGTAAGGTGTAATCAGCAAGGGTTCGAATATCCTGTTCAGAGCCCCATTTTGATACATATTGAAAGGTACCTACGCGTAAATGACTAGCCGCTACTCGAGTCAGAATCGCACCCGGCTGCTGGGTTTCACGGTATACTGTTTCACCAGTTTTAACCACCGCAAGACTGCGAGTTGTAGCAATTCCAAGGGCAAACATTGCTTCACTAATGATATATTCGCGTAACATCGGTCCAAGTGCCGCACGCCCATCACCTCGGCGGGAGTATGGCGTTTCGCCAGAACCTTTGAGCTGAATATCAACCCGCTCACCTTGGGGAGTGATTTGCTCACCAATTAATAAAGCACGGCCGTCCCCTAACATGGTGAAATGCCCAAATTGATGCCCAGCATATGCTTGAGCAAGCGGCAAAGCACCTTCAGGAATCCGATTGCCAGCAAACACCGCTATGCCATCACTACTTTGTAACGCTTGAACGTTAAGCCCTAGGGATGTTGCCAATGAATCATTGAACAACATTAACTTTGGTGAACTCACAGGGATTGGGCTAAGGTGTGTAAAAAACGATTTTGGCAAACGAGCATAACTATTATCTAAGTTCCATCCTGTTTCTATTATTGATTGTGTATTTGTCATCTTAACCTCTTTCTGCAATAATCAACTTGCTTGTTAATTGATTACTGCGTAAATACTTGGGTTGAACTGTATATATTCTATCCATTTACTATAGAACCACCATTT
The DNA here is from genome assembly GCA_963517115.1 of uncultured Lachnospiraceae bacterium. Taxonomy (GTDB): domain Bacteria; phylum Bacillota; class Clostridia; order Lachnospirales; family Lachnospiraceae; genus Anaerocolumna. Next base: position 278,060 of record CAUQEW010000001.1, read on the forward strand.
ATATGAATTGTCTGACCTGTCATATAGTTTGAACCATCCGATGCTAAAAACACATAAGCCTCTGCAAGTTCTACCGGTTGCCCTGGTCTCTTTAAAGGTGTATTTTTACCAAAGTTTTGCACATTTTCTATCTCTAGTGTTGAAGGTATTAATGGTGTCCATATTGGGCCGGGTGCAACCTGATTTACCCTGATCTTTCTCCCAGCTAAATTGGCAGATAAGGATCTTGTAAATGATGTTACTGCTCCTTTCGTGGAGGAATAATCCAACAGATCAGCATTACCTTTATAAGCTGTTATCGAACTGGTATTTATAATAGTGCTTTCTTCCTTTAGGTATGGAAGCGCCGCTCTTGTTAGATAAAACATTGAAAAAATATTAGTTTTGAATGTTTTTAATAATTGATCATCTGTGATATCTTCAAGATTTTTTTGAACATGTTGCTCAGCCGCATTATTGACTAATATATTTAAAGAACCAAATTCTTGAATCGTTTGGTCAATTATTTGGCAACAGAAATTACTATCCCCGATATCACCTTTTATAAGTATAACCTTACCGTTATAATCTTCGATTACTTTTTTTGTTTCATTTGCATCATCATCAGCTATATTGTATACAATGGATATGTTACAGCCTTCTTTTGCATATGCAATAGCAACAGCCCTTCCAATTCCACTGTCTCCTCCGGTTATAATTGCCGTTTTATTCTTTAATCTGCCATATCCTTTGTTATCAACATTGTCATAAATAGGCTCGGGATCCATTCTACTTTCTTTTCCTGGAATTTGTTGTGTTTGTCCTTTAATCTCTTTGGCGGTGTACATATCTTTATCTTTCATAATATAATCTCCTTTTATTTTTGATTAGTATTCCCACTAAAGATTTAATAATTCTTTCATTTTATAAACTATGGCAGGCGGAGAATTTATTCTCCGCCTGCCATAGTTTATAAATTATATATTTTATTTATTTTTTTCATATAAAAATCTTTCAGGCAGGTGTACTTTAAAATCAGTAGCTAAATCCCTAAAGTTCTGTGGCTGAATTGTCTGTAATTTATTAGGTGACATGGATAAAGTTTTTACTAATATTTCAGCAGATTTTTCAACTGTATGCATAAGACCAAATGTTAAATCAAAATCAATTCCTGAGCAGAACATACCATGATGTGCCCAAATTGCAACATCATATTTCTTCATCAGTTCACTTGTTGAAACTGCAATGTCTCTCCCACCTGGAACCATCCAGGGTACCACTCCTACCCCATCTGGAAATACCACAGGACATTCAGTAGCCATTTCCCATAGTTCTCTCGTAAAAGCCTCATCCGTTAATGGCAGGACGAATGTAAGTGCAATTATATTAGTCGTATGAGCATGGTAAATTACTCTATGGATGCCATTTGTTGCAATTTTCTTTACTTCATGATTCATTAAGTGTGATGCAAGCTCACTAGTTGGTTTACCGCCATCCACAAGTCCCCAGCTGATTCTGTAATTTTCACCTGTGTCATCAAGTTCAATAATAGCGATACAAGCCTCCGGATCAACAATAATATTACGAAAGTATTTACCACTCCCTGTTACAAGGAAAAATTCTCCCGCTAAACCTTGAACTTTAGCACCAATAGGAAACCATTCCAAATTAACATTAAGTCTAGTTTTTATACTGTCAACTTCTTCCGGTTTAATCCTGTAAGAAAGATTACCTCCATTCCGTTCATGCCAACCTTGCATAAATCCATCATTCGCCATTTTAATAAAGCCTTTTACAAATTCCGTATCTAGAACTTTCATAAAAGTTCCTCCTTTCAAATATGGTTATTATATTATTAAATTAACCATTTCTATATATTCCGTCAATAGATTAATCCTATTCCATTAGAAAGATTTGTTTTATTTTCCTTTTTCTTCAAACCTTACTTTTATTATACACTTAAATTAATAAATAGTAACATCCTCATTTGCAAATTATGTGTCCTTAGTTGTTATCATAAAGGTTCTTGCTTTTCTAATAAAAAAAGGACATCAATTAAATGTCCTCTTTTTAGGTTCAACCCTTTTACTTTAAAAATTCTCCTGTAATATTCTCACTCAGCTCAAATAATTGTTTTGCTTGTTTTCTGCTTTTTGCAGCATGTGAAGTTTTCGAGATTTGGCACTGGTAAAAATATTTACCTGTCACTTTTCCTACCTCTGGGCTTGTAGCTAAAAAAATTGCCGTTTTCGCTCCTGATTCGGGTGTTAAGAATATTCGTTTTAAAGCCCCAGTAATGGTCTTACCAAAACCGGTTGTCCGATCCACTCCCATTGAGGTCGCTACCGCACCAGGATGACAACAATTTACCGTGATTCCTCTTTTCTTTAATCTATCAGCTAATTCCCGAGTTAATAATATGTTCGCAAGTTTAGATTGACTATAAGCTTTTACAGGATTAAATCCTTTCTTAAGATTATAATCATTGAAATGTATTTTTCCGGCTTTATGAGCACCCGAAGCTACCACCACAATCCTGCTGCCTGGTTTCATCCTATCAAGCAGCCGAAGTGTCAACATAAAATGTCCTATATGGTTAACTCCAAACTGTTCCTCTAATCCATCAGTTGTTTCCCTCCGGACTAATGAGATAACGCCTGCATTATTAATAAGTATATCTACTCTAGGATATAACCTTTTGAAATCGTCCGTAAACCTCCTGATATCCTCCATGCATCCTAGATCACACAACATCATACGAATATCTCGATCCTTTTTAACCAACAATTCCTGTAAAGCAGCCTCGCCTCTTATCTTATTCCTGCAAAGCATTATTACTGTATAACCTTGATCGGCCATTGCAGCAACGGTTGCTTTACCCATTCCTGAATTTCCCCCAGTTACTATTGCTAGGTTTTTTATATCAGAACCCATACATTATTCCTCCAATTCACTACCCTTGCATATTCTGCTAATATTGCCACTTATTTTTATTAGATTCATTCTATCCTAGTGCAACATCAAGTGTCATCATAATTAAGAATCCAATCGCGAATCCAATGGTTCCTATATTAGAATGTTCGCCTTCCGATGCTTCTGGAATTAACTCCTCAACAACTACATATATCATTGCTCCTGCAGCAAAGGATAGTAAATATGGTAGTATTGGTACTACCATACTGGTAAGCAATATAGTTAGAATTGCTCCTATTGGCTCTACAATTCCTGATAACATTCCATATAAAAATGCTTTTTTCCTACTTGTTCCTTCACTTTTTAGTGGTAATGATATAATAGCTCCTTCGGGAAAGTTTTGAATAGCAATTCCAATTGCCAAGGCAAAAGCCCCTGCTACTGTTATTTTACCATTTCCCGTCATTAATCCGGCAAATGTAACACCCACAGCCATCCCCTCAGGAATATTATGTAATGTAACCGCAAGTACAAGCATTGTGTTTTTCTTTAATGAGCTTTTTATTCCTTCCGGTTCATTACTATCCATATGTAAATGAGGTACGATTTGATCCATAAGTAGCAGAAATGCAATTCCTATTGCAAATCCTACCACAGCCGGAATAAATGATAATTTTCCCATATCCTCTGACATATCGAGTGCCGGAATAATTAATGACCATACAGCTGCCGCCACCATAACACCCGATGCAAATCCAAGTAATCCTTTTTGTACGGTTGGATGGATGCGTTTTTTTAAGAAAAATACGCAGCCCGCCCCCAGTGTAGTTCCAATTAAAGGAATTAGTATTCCTAAAGCTATGTACATTTTATCTCCTCCTGTAAAATATAATCTGTCAAACTGTTAGTTATTAATTGTAACAAATGATTTTTTAGTACGCTTTTTACATAAATGCTAATTGCGGATATATAACGCTATTATATAGGATTAATTATACTATATATACTCTTCCGAAACAATTATAGATTTCACTAAATCTTTATCAAAAAATGCAACTTTTAAAATATTTATTTACAAGGTTATAACTAAGCAAGACCCTCTGTTTCACGTGAATTAAAAAGCATGCAAACAGATGGTCTGATTATACTGGAACGCAATATGATCACCATCAAAAAACCTGAAGCATTTGGCTACCTTTTCGCTGACCAAGGATAATTGCCTATTCAAATTACTTTTGTTATATCCGTTATTTTATATCCATTATTTTGTAAATGGTTATTGATTTCCATATCTGATGTTTGCTCATCATAATCGATATCTACATAAGTCTGGCCTGCGCTCAAACACACATCCTGCACACCTATTACGCCTTCTAATTGATTTTTAACTTTTTCTTGTGTTTCTTCTTGTTGCAACCCTTCAATATTAAGCCTTATACTATTCATATGTTTTTTCCTCTTTCTTTACAGTTTAAAAATAAGATACAAAAATATTATCTGCAGCATACAATATTTTTACTCGCTATCTCGACTTTACTAAATACCATATCTGTTTAAAATTACAAGGAAAATAGATAGATCAACTTAATTCTATAATCTTCTTTATAGGCCTATATTTCGTTAAAAACCATATATTGTATTAATCTACTTTATATCATGTATAAATTATTAACATCTTATTCCAAAATCAATATAATTTATTATTTTATTAATATATTTAATTAATTTATTAATATTATTAATTTTAATATTGACTTTATGAATTAGTAGGTGTATATTATAGCCATCAAAGTACATTAAGAAGGTGAAAACAATGAAATACAAAGCTCCTGGCAAATGTCCTGTATGCGGAGAAAAGCTTTCCATTACTAGGCTGAGCTGTCCCAAGTGTTCTACAGCCATTGAAGGCAATTATCAACCCTGTGAATTTTGTCGTCTCCCAGAAGAGGATCTTGATTTTGTCAAGGTATTCATCAAATGTCGTGGTAATATTAAAGATGTTGAAAAAGAACTAGGCATATCCTATCCCACCGTTCGAGGTAAATTAGATGGTGTTATAAGAGGTCTGGGCTTCGAAGTCACATCTAAGGATAACGTAAAGGAAAAAGAACTAAAGGAAGCTGCTAAAACAGAAATTCTTGAACAATTATCAAAAGGCGAGATTACTGCAAAAGAAGCAACTGAAAAAATTAAAAATCTATAATTTGAAGGAGGTTTAAAATGAGTGAGCAACTAAAAATATTAGAGATGATCGAAAAAGGGCTAATTACAGCTGCTGAAGGTATGGAATTATTAGATGCCCTCAATATGACGAATGAACCTGAACAGGTACAATCCGTTGAGGTAATGTATAAGACTTCTAAGCGAATTTATAAGTATCTTAAGATAAAAGTTACCTCTGACAATCAGTCTGTGAATGTGAATGTGAATGTTCCTATACGGCTTTTGACAGCAATTGGTGAAATGGCAGGCAAAATGACTGCAATGGTACCAGCGGATGCTCGAAGGGAGATGGAAGGGAAAGGTATTGACATCACGAATATCGATTTCGCAAAAATTATTGAAGAGTTAATAAATGGCACATTGGATGATCCAAATATTGTGGATGTAGAAGCATGGGATGAAGAACATAAAGCCATGGTAAAGGTTAAAATATATGTTGAATAAAAAATTCCGTATCCTATGGTTCAAATTGCAAAGGGAAGAAAATATGAATTTATATATTTCCTTTCCCCTTCCACTTTATATATTTCAAGAATTGTTAAATTGTATTTTGGATTTATTGGAGTTTGTATACTACATTGCACCAAACAGACAAAATCCAGGCTCTTCCCTTTCCGTTTATACGGTAAAAGAACTTGTACGAATGACAATAAACCTATTTGATTCATTAACAGAGGATGAACCCTATGATCTTGTTGACGTAACGGCCAACAAGTTCAAGGTATCTATAAAAATCGGGTAATACCTAATCATATGGAGGAAAACATGACAAAAATATTTATAAAATATTTGTCAATCATATTATCAATTTACTTATTATCAATGGTGATCGACACAATTTATATTGATGACATCCCCGCATTACTGATTATGGGATTGGTTCTGTTGATTGTCAATCTATTGTTGAAGCCCTTGCTACTCTTAATTACTTTGCCCTTCAGCATCCTGACTTTGGGGTTATTTAGCTTTATCGTAAATGCCTGGACCATTATGCTTGCAGATTACTTTGTTCCCAGAATCAATATGAATGGATTTCTCAATTCACTGTTAGCCGCATTCATTATTGTCATATTACATCATCTGCTGCGTGATATGAATAAAGTAGAGCAGCGTTAGAAAAGAGTTGGCAGCACCTTCCTATTATGTTGTTGTATTCTACATGTTTTAAGTCAGGTTTATCTTGACGAGTCAGGACGTTCACCACGCCCTCTGCCCATTCCCGGATGGTGATCAAATGGAAAGTCAACAAAATGGCGACCAAAAGGCATCCTTCCATGATGTTCTCCAAAACGATCACCAAATGGATTTCCTCCACGTTCGGTCTGTTCGTCACCGATCTGGGCTTCAAGCGTTTCTATGATGCGGTTGAGATTACTACTCAAATTCTTTTGTTCTTCTTCACTCAGACAATCAAACAGCTCGTCAAAGCTGAATTTCTTCTCGATTTCTTCGGTTGCCTCGGTTCCCTCTTTGGTAAGCTTAATATTCATAACTCTGCGGTCAGTTTCCGACGGTGTCCGCGTAATGTATCCGTTTTTCTCTAACTTAGTAAGAAGCTCTCCCAAAGATTGAGGTCGCATATCCAAGAGATATGATAAGTCTTTTTGACTGATTTCAGGCTGCATTTTAAGAATTGCTAACACTCTGCCCTGCCCTCTGCGGGGATCTCCCATAGGGCCATGCTGAATATGATTTTGCTGATGGTAGCGATGGAGTAACCACTCGATTCGTGTAAATTGCTCAATCAAGTCAATGTTCTTTTCATTCATTTCATTATTTTCATTCATATAAATTTCCTCCTTTTAATGGTTGTTTTTAAAGGTACCTTATTATTTTATTATACAGGTACCTTCGCGTTTTGTCAATATTTTTTTGCAGGTACCTTATTAACGTAGAAAATCCGTTACCTTCCATATGAAAGATAACGGATTCCTATTTTTTCCGAATAAAAACACCAATATTGACTTATTAATTTAAAAGATTTTTTGCAAAAATACGAGCACTTTCCATGTCTTTCTGATCAGGATGCCCCTTTTTATCTAGAGTTAATCCTAGCATGTTGAATTCGCCGGCACAGCTATACTCGCCTACGATTTTACAACCCTTATCTGAAAGTTTCCCTCTAATTTGTTTTTCGTCCAATTTACCTGATGCTGATGTACAAAAAATAAATACATTCCTGTTTTTGGAGGGCATTTTCTCTATAAAATTGTACATCTTTTTATGAAATTTTGCAGCATAGATACCCGAACCAAAACCAATCAGATCGTACTTCAAAAGATCTTCTGGCTGGATGTTATCAACCTTTGCAATATCTGCATTCATTTCTTCTGCCATAATTTTTGCTATCTTCTCTGTGTTCCTTTTATTAGTCGATTTATAAATAATTAATGTTTTCATATTAGCACCTCTATTTTTGATATTATTTGTAATATTATTTGTAATATTAATTTTCATATTGTGTCCCAGAATATTATTTCTGTGCCTTAATTAGTGCATCTTCAACCGATTTTAGATAGGCCTTAGAGGTAATGGTTGCACCACTTATGACATCCACCTGTAGTGACTGAGCTTTGATTACTCTATTATATAAATCACCTGTAAATTCTGGCGATTGGTTCTCTTTATGCTTAAGGATTTTAATCTCTTCGACCTTGCCTGAGGATACTGTCACTTGAACTTCATTGGTCCTCAGTTTTTTCATCCCACCTTCATATTCCCCAATATATGTGCCATCATTAAGTTTGCTAAAATCCACATCAGCGATAGTGAGGTTTTTACCTTCTTGGCGTTCCTCCGAAGTGAGCATAAGCGCTGCTCCCAAACCCACCGCTACTACGATTATCAATATTACTGGTATCATTATTAGCATTCTAATCCTCCCTTTAGCTTTCCTTTTCATTTTAATCTTCTCCTTCCTTTTTACTTAAAAAATTTGCGATTATCCCTTCCCCAGCCTGAAAGCATTCCTTCAAGCCATATGTAACAAAAACCTGTAAGTCTTTGTCCACAAGAATGGCTTCGGTTCCATGAAATCGTTTTAGAAGTTCAAGCCCCTTTTCCATCCCGGCTACAAACAATATGGTGGATAGCGCATCAGAAACCGTGGAGCTATCGGCAACAATGGTCACGCTTACCAATCCTGATTCTGCCGAATTTCCAGTGGAAGTATCCAAAATATGGTGATGAATCTTACCATATATATCAATAAAGTATCGTTGGTAGTCCCCTGATGTAACTACTGCCTTATCGATTACAGAAACAATACCTATTAAGCTGTTTTTCTGCCTGGGATGCTGGATACCTACACACCACGGCGAGCAATCGGGTTTTGCGCCAAAATCCACTACATTTCCCCCGATATCTGTAAAAGCTGATGAGATGCCGTATTTTTTAAATACCTCTAAAATCTTATCACCAGCAAATCCTTTTCCAATACCCCCTAGGTCGATGGACTGGCCAATCCTTTGAAGTCCGACAGTCTTTTGTTGAGAATTCAATATCAGATCAGTATAATCCACCAAAGAAAGATTCTGTTTTATCCTTGTTTTCTCTGGAACCCTGTTTGCAACCTTACCAGTGTTCCATAAATCTACTAAAGGCCCAATGGTGACATCGAAGATGCCTTGACAGTTTCTTGAAAATTCTATAGCACGTGACAATACCTCATATGTATCATCGCTGACCATATCACATGTCATGCCAGCAGATCTGTTGATTCTGATTATCTCGCTTCCGGGTAAATATCGGCTCAGCAGATTTTCCAGACGAACAACTTCATCACGGACTGCACTAAGGGATTCCTCTGCATGTTTGCCAAATGCTCTATGAGTCATTACTGTGCTCATTCCAAGGTTGATTGATTGAGCAGATACTGTTCTGTCCACTTGCACACCTCCTTTCCTTAACTCAAATACATGAATGAATATTTCATTATTCATTCATGTCCAGGCAAAAAACCTGCTGCCTTCCTTCTATTTTGGGTAATCAGTCAGGCCTTTCATAATAAACTCCGTTAAATAATCTAAAATCTGTGGAAAATGTCGAATACCAATCTCTTCTTTATGAATATCAATATAAGGTATAGCGTTTAAAAGAGCGAATATGAAATCATCATCCAAATCATCTCTTATTTTTCCATTTGCTTTCCATCTTTTTATTAACTCTGCTGTACCACTATTCATTAGTTCATCAATGCCTTTTATTCCGCCTTGTTCATAAAATTCCTTCTCTAATTTACTAAATAGATCCCTATTATACCATTCTTTCAGTATCGGATTTGAATTTATGCCAATGTAATTTAAAGATAGTATTTCTTTAATCGCTTTAACAGGATCTTCATCTAGATCTCCAGTTTCCATAAAACTTTTTTTAAGTTTCTCGTTTTCTTTCATATAAATCTCCAGGAATAGCTTTTCTTTTGAAGGATAGTAACTATAGAATGTACCTACCGCTATTCCAGCCATTTTGGTAATGTCGGAAACATTCGTATCTTTGAATCCTTTGGAACTGAATAACTCCTTCCCACAATTAAAAATATCTTCTTTTTTATCTTCCATTTCATTAGCCTCCAGAATATGAATGAATATTTTTTTTTTCATTCATATTCTAACATAGCATTTTCATCCTGTCAATATACTTTACTTACTTGTAGAATCTGATATTGTGTAATTTTTTTTTCTTTTTTCTTTTATTATGTAGTTATTGCTATATATCTTCAATAATAATTATGATATATTATTTTCAGAGTAATAAAAGAGAATAAAATCTTTTTCAACAAAATCTGAAGAAAATATCTTACATTCGGATATCTTCAGTATTTATAAAGATTATTTATAAGGAGAAAGAAAAAATGGAAAAATTAATAGAAGAAACACTAGATGATAGAATCAAAGAAGTAAAAGAAATATACAGAAAAGAAATTCTGAATTTTAAAGAAATTGGACATAAATTTTTAAATGGAGACATTTCAAATAACGAATTCAAGGCTGCTTCAGGAGGTATGGGCGTGTATGCCCAAAGAAGCGGTAAGGAATTTATGATCCGATTAAGAGTATTATCAGGTGTATTAGATTTTAAAACTTTTAAACTAATACAAGACTTTGCTAATAAATACACTCTGGATTTTATCCATCTTACAACACGTCAAACTATACAGCTTCACAATTTGCAATTTGATGATGTCATAGATATTATGGAACAAAGTTTAGACAATACCCTTATTACACGTGGCGGTGGAGGAAATTTTCCTCGTAACGTGTCTTTATCTCCACTTTCTGGTGTGGAAAAAGAGGAAGCCTTTGATGTAACACCATATGCCGTTTTTGTAAATAAATATTTTGTTTCCCAAATTAACACTTATAAATTACCTAGAAAGTTTAAAGTAGCTTTTTCAAACAATGAACAGGACAGTGCAAATGCATCCATAGCTGATCTTGGATTTTTAGCAATACAAAAAGGTGGAAAAGAATATTTTCAAGTATATATTGGTGGCAGTTTAGGCCTTAATGGCGATATTTCCATTCCTTATGATGAACTCATTGATCCGAAAGATATCTTATATCATATAGAAGCCTTACTTAATTTATTTCGAGAAGAAGGGGATTTTGAAAACAAAGGAAAAGCTAGAATACGATTCATTGTAAAACGTATGGGAAGCGAAGCTTTCCTTCAATGCTATAAAAAACATTTGGAAAAAGTAAAAGAAACACAAATACTAGATTTTGATTTTATAAATAATTATCAGGTAACTATAAAAAGCTCAAATAATGAAAAATTAGAGGATTGTCCAGATGTGATTCCTCAAATACAAGAAAATCTATATAGTGTGGTTATCCATCCTCAAGGTGGAATTTTAAACATTAATGATTCCAATAATATCCTCCAGTTTATAGAAGAATTGCCCGGTGTGCAAATCCGTCTTAGCATGGATGAGAGCATGATAATACGAAATTTAACAGCTGAACAAACCAAAGAATTATTAGAGATGACAAAGAACTTAAGAAATACTACAAGATTAGGCCGTAGTATAAGCTGTATTGGAATTCCTACCTGCCAGATAGGCGTTCAAAACAGTCAGAAGCTTTTAGCAAATATAATAGCATATTTTAAGGAAAAGGATTTCACCGAAGATATACTTCCATCTGTTCATATTTCAGGATGTGTCAATTCATGTTCAAGACACCAAGTAAGTGAGATTGGTTTCCAAGGCAAGAAAAAGCGTGTTAATACAGAGATGAAAGATGCTTATTCTCTTCACATAGGTGGAAATACTAGTAGAGAAGACACACATTTAGCCAAAGAGTACGGAGATCTATTAGCAAGCGACATCCCAATATTTTTATATGCATTAGCGATTCAAATAAAAGAAAGTAATCTAGAATTTAATAAATATATGCTTTCCCATAGAGAAGAATTTGAATCCCTTTTAGGAACTTATCTAATCTAAAATAATACAAAAAGGGTGTATCAAAAAGTGATTTAATACTTCTTGATACACTCTTTTTGTTATGCTCTTTTTGTTATGCTCTTTTTGTTATGCTCTTTTTGTTATGCTCTTTTTGTATCATGAAACAGTATGCTATTTATTAGTGTACTTCTCGCAGCCATTCCATTGTATCCATAAGGCCTTCCCATGCAAATCGAAACGACCAATCATTGTCATAATACCTATACTTAAATTCGATTACCATAATAAGATAGAGATAAACATTATAAAGCTTACATCTGGCAATCTCCTGAGATGTAAAGACAGTTTTGCCGTATCCACCCAGCTGGTTTGGTTCACTTAATCGGAATATTGACTCTATGAGTGGATCACCCCATAATGCACGTTCAAAATCAAGAATACCAACAACCTTATCTTCCTTAACAAAAACATTGGAATCCCAGCAATCAGAGTGAATAAAATGAGGTGTTGTAACAGCATCCAGATAATGTGCATACATTTCCATCTGCTCGTATAATTGCAGAATAGCCGGTACTCGTAAGAGCTCCAATCAGAATCACTCTGCCATAATCCTTCGCATATGGCATAATATTCTCTGTCGCACCCATCATATAGATAAGTTCGTCCAGAAATAACAGTCCAAAAATCGTGACTAGTATAGCCGCCGTCCAAAAGATAAAAAAAGCATTTGCTATAGTACGCGAGGCTTTTTCCACATTTTTCGCACCCAATGCTCTCGATACAATAGAAGCACCACCTGCACCGACGGTACTTGCAATAGCGCCAAGCGCAATCAGAAGAGGATAAGATACGGAAACTCCAGCTGCTGCTAGTGCTCCCACCCCTCGGGATACAAAAAATATATCTGTAAGACTATAAAGCGCATATACAAATAAAGCCAGTGTAGTCTGCGAACTCATGCTAATTAACAACTTACCGATAGGTTCGATTCCAAGTCTTTTCACAGTTGTGGTTTTCATATACTCCTCCATGCTTTAGAAGTTGAATATTAGTTTATTTTTTGCCTTTCAAAAATCTCGAACCATCTTCGATGACTTCAAAACCACCACACTAGTTAAAAGCAGAAGTGATAACATAGTAAGGTCCGTCTGCCCCTATCTCTTCTTTTACGATTTTCCATCCCATCGCTTGATAAAATCTAAGTGCCCTTTCATTTTCTTTAGCACACTTTAAAATCATCGGTTTTTCTGACCTTCTTAAGGATTCTTCTATCAAGGCTTTCCCTATACCACAACCACGATAATAATGATCTACGAAAAGATTATGTATAAAATGGTCTGCTTCCCAGATGGATACAAAACCTGCAATCCGATTGTTTATGAGCGCTACTAGTATCAATTCTCCCTCAACCGATTTATCAAAGTCACTCATTTTCAACGTTGTCGGATCTACCCATTGAAAATCATTCTTTCTAGCTTGAAAATAAATATCCCTCAGTTGCTCAAAATCATCGCTTATAGCTTCCCGTATCACACACTGTAAATCATATATTCTTTTCTTTCTTTCAAAATCATAAGGTTCATCTTCCATTCTCTCTAGCTCAAATTCAATAATACCATTGTCGCGGCAGGTAAAGTAGTCCTTCTTCCCAACCGGCTGTTTCCTTAACTCATTGCATTTTGGATATATATCCGCTAAAGTCGCATAACAATATTTTTCTAGTTCATTCAAATTGGTATCAAGACAATGCTTTTTAATGATGATTTGATCTCCCTCATTGAAAATCGGACAGTATTCTTTCTTCTTTATCACAGTCATTTTAATTACTGTTTGTGGTTTAATCTCCATTTTTCTACCTCTCTTACTCTAATCTTATTTTCTCTCTTTCATGTTTTTTATCCGTTCTTGCATTCAGCATCATACCTAAAAAAAAGAGAATACATCCCACGATCTTTCCAATTGAGAAAATATGCAAATATAGATAATCTATGAGTGCACTGGCTAAAAACTGACCAATAAACCGCAGAATCACTATATATACTGCAGGCACTTTGTGTACGATGATATTAAATAAATAGGTCGTCAGCACACCTAAAAAGCCTCCTGTAAAATAAATAAGTGGTATAGCCTTTATCGTTCTATAATCAGGTATCGCTTTTTCAATTATAACACATAAAAGAATGGAAATAAATGTAGCAATCAGATAATTAATCCAAATACCATTGATCATCCCTTCCTTTTTGAAGATAGACTTCGTGAATTAGCGAAAAATAGCTTTCTTACATCTTTATAAATAACTAAAAAATAAAATGGGTTACTGAATTCATCGGCTTAATTTTGATGAATCCAGTAACCTAAATATATGATGATATTTTATGGTTTTCAGAATTATTAACTCACCCAGCCCATAAAACTCTTGATCTACCTCAAATTCAAGAACATAAAAGGTGTGATTCTATCTTCATTGAACTATATCATCTAATGATCCGAAGGTATATCCCATCTCCTCCCACTTCGTAAGTAACTCATCTAAGATTTCAGAATTTGTCTTAGATGTACAATGAAGGAGAACGATTGCACCCGGATGTATTCTACCCAATAGTTTTTTAAATGCTTCTTCTTTCGTAGGCTGTTTATCATTATACCAATCTACATACGCAAGGCTCCAGAAGAAGGTCTTATATCCAAGTTCTTTTGCCATTTTTAAATTATTTTCACTATATTTTCCTTGAGGTGGTCGATAATATTTTATCATCTTCTGTCCTGTAACATCCTCAAAAGCTTTCTCTAAATCCTCAATCTCTTTGCGAAAAGCATCCATTGTAGAAATGTTAGACATATTTGGATGATTGTATGTATGATTTGCCACATGATGTCCTTCTACTACCATTCGTTTCACCAGATCAGGACTTGATGTTATATAATTACCAACCAGAAAAAAGGTTACATGTACATTATGCTTTTTTAATGCATCAAGTATCGCAGAAGTATACCCATTTTCATATCCTGCATCAAAAGTTAAATAAATAACCTTCTCCTTTGTATTTCCAATATAGTAAGCATCACTTCGTTTTAATTCATCTGCTGTTGCATTTCCTGTAGGCGGCTGACCTTCCGACGAGAATCCAAGACCCCAGTTTTCTTTACTCTCTTCCTTCAGTATCTCGTTCTCGTAAGCATTCGCTAACATGGCAATCCCGCCACCTAAAAAATATGCAAACGTAAATAGACAAATAGCTGCTAGTATCTTTGTATATTTTATTAGTCTCATAAAAAACTCCATCAAACTATTATTAATATAATATATTTGATGGAGTACCTAGTCATTCCTTTATTAATGTTTATTAATATAATCTTGTAATTGTTCGTGCCACAACACGGTATCGTATATCTGTGGCTCAGTTGCTTCACCCATCAGAAGATCCATCAAATGTCTTGGAGTCTTGCCACCAATATACATTGATTTAATGCAGGAAACACAATATACGCATACCTCATTGCAAGGCATCGAATCTGCTCTTTCCTTCATTTTTTGGCGAATCTGTTTCATCGGAAGCTTCAGATAAAAATCATCTCCACAGCATATCGAATTTGTGCCGTTGAACTTAGTTTCTACAACATCAATATTCATCTTATTAAGCAGGTTACGTACTGCCTGATGTACCTGTGGTTTTCCACGCACAGGACAGGCATCATGCACTGACATCTTCAAACCTTTATAATCAGGATATTGAAATGTATCTAATCCATCAAGAATTTCCCATATAGAGATTGTTGATATACCCTCATATAAACTCCTGAAACGTCTGTCACAGCCAGCACATACATTAATAATTATCGAACCTGTTTCCAGCTCTGGATCATGGTGACAGCATATTTTATGTAAAGTAACTTCCCTATAATTCTCATTTAAAAATTTCATGATTTTATTTTCCATTTCAGGTTTATAAATACTTAAAGCACAACCTGGATTAAAATATGTTTTTGTCATATATATTTTCTCCTACCTAAAGTTTGCTATTAGTTTTATCTCAATAGATACTTACTCTTCTTTTAGGATAAATTCTATAAATCCTCCAAATATCATTGGATTAATTTTCCCAATAATATTATCCTCAAAAATCTTTACTTTTGCTGTAAGTATGTCCATCTTCTTTTTCTCCCTATCCTTGGATTTTACTTGATAACTAGAGGCTTTTTCTTTTTACTATATTGCTTTAATATAAATCCACAAATAAGCATTACACTCCAAACTCCGATCATTCCCAGCTTCATTTGCGTAACCAACTTTGCAATATTGATTAATCCATCCAGCCTGTCTGGGTAACTTGTTAAAACAGACATAAAGATTGTATTCTCAATCAAATCGAAAATACCACGAAGTACTGGTATTAAAACCGCAAAACTAATCAGCATTTTACGCTTTGTCCATTTATAAGCAGACAAAATCAGTATAATCTGCAATGCTCCAAAACTTAACACAAACAAATAATCACATATTAAATACGATTTATAGATTTCCATCCCCTTAGGCTGCATCTGCTGAATAACTTCATATACAATATTCGAATTATAGGCTTTCATGTCGAAGGTACCATAACCGTTATTGTACTCTTTCAGCGCCGTACTACTCCACGGGCTAAATTCTACCAAATAGAATGTTATACTGAAAAGAATTAAAATCCCCACACTTATATACCATTTCTTATTCCGCATTACTCATTCACCCCTTTATCAATAACTCCCTTTTTACAATAAATTGCCGTACCAGCTGCATGGTATTTTTTCCTGCATGGCAGCGATAGGTACACGTTCCGCAACCAATACAAAATTCTGGATGAAATGCGCTGACATCCACATTTTTATCGTTTTCTAAGCCTTTGACAATCTGCATGACCTCAACTCCTACTGGGCAATACCGTGTACAGCCTCCACATTTTCTACACTTCGCTTCATTCGTATAAACCACACTATTTCCATAAGCCACGAAGTTCGTCATTAGTGTAATTACTTCCTCATTCCCCACTTCATGGCCCTTCAGAATGCCACTACCGGTATACATCTTTTCATTACTCCGTTTTCCTAAAGTCAGTTGAAGAATTTCACTAACATTCATACCAACTTTAACTTTTACAACAACTGCTTCACCTGTGATAAAATGAGACACCGTAATATATCTTGCACCCGCCTGATAACTTCCATCAAATATTTCACCTAATGCAATCACTGTCTGGACATTTAGCACAAGTATCCCCTGTTCAGCCGGAATTTGATTCCTTCCAAGCTGTATTCCTAGTATCTCAGCTGTTAATATCTTTTCTTCACCCATTGGAAATCGGTTTGGCACCATATGAAGTGAAAAAATCCCCTGTTCTTTTATATCTGCTTCTTTTGTTGCCAGAATTACCTTATGAAAACTTACAAATTCAGATAAAGCCTTTACACCTGACACCACTTTCTCAAGCTTTTCTGTCAGAAGCCATTCATCATGAATTAGTCCCGGTTCACATTCTACACCATTGATGATAAAATACTTTTCAGAAACCTTTGCGTGAAGTAGTGTTTTTATCTTTTCACATGTAGGAAATCCATCTCCACTTAGACCAATCAGTCCATTATTTCCCACCTTTTTCAAAAACTCTTCCAGACTGGAATTATTTGAACTGTTTTGCTTTACTGTAATTCCCGTTAGATCAACAAATGACTCCCCTGTCCTCAATTCAACTACTTTATCTATTCTCGCTTTGGGGAATCTTCCTTTTATATGCCGATAACGTTTCTTAGCGTTTTTCTGTACCCGTCTAAGGTCCTTGTTTTTCCTTACTGCTTTTCTTGTGAGTAATGGATATTCGATCATCCTTTTCTCCATTCTGCCTGCTATGCAGGTCTGAAAATTAACACTTTGGTCCAAAAAACATTTCTATAAAATTATCAACATGTTCACTAAACAATTCATTAAGATTCTTCTTGTCGCACTCTACCGTATGATATAAGAAAAAAGGTGCATACAACTCCAGTGCCATAACTTCCGGATTCCTATCCTTTATAATACCTTCCTCCATCAATCCCTTAAAAATTAACGTCTGACCCTTCAACGGCATGTCAATAAAAAGTTCTCTGTAAACAACTTCCATCTGAGGATTTTTAAACTGTTCCATAATGAGCATCCTCCTAAACATAACAATCCACTCATTCTCTGTCTGAAACGCAAACATCTTAAGGCACATTTCTTTTAAACCGTCCATATTTTCATTCGTCATATCTAACTCCCTGTATTTTTGAAGAAACATTGCCTTAGATGTCTCTACAATCGCATCAAAAATAGCCTGTTTACTTGGAAAATGCTTATACAATGCACTATTCCTCACACCAACAGCCTCTCCTATCATTCTGACCGTAACCTTATCATAACCTTGTACTGAAAATAGTTTCATAGACTCCTGCAATATTTTTTCCTTTGTTGTCACGACTAATACCTCCTAAACAATAGAAATCACGCTTCGCGAACTTTCTATTTTCATGAATAAAATGGTGAGCAAGTGGTCACTATTAATTATAGTGATCACTTGCTCACTTGTCAACACAATCTTTCATTATTACGAAATATACCTGTCAAACCCTTAATAATAATCATATGCATGGGCATCATAAATTATCTGAAATTCCCCTCCCCTTATCACTTGTTCAATTGCACAAAAGGAATTAAGTTTTTCCTCCAAGACATTGTCCGTATTCCAGGGAAGTAATCCATAACTTCCACGGGGTTTATGAATGCAGATACCGGTTCCTACTGTCGCATATGCTGGAAAAACTAAAATTGTAGACAAAAATTCATAGAGTATCCCCATTCTTGGGATTAACACTAACTCCTGCTGTGAAAAGGACAGGTGGCAGACAATATCAAGGAAAGATTCATACCGAAAATGAGGTACCAGATAATTCATCCTAAACTCACTGTCCCCTACTCGTGGTGCACCAAAGGTATATACAATAATTTGGTTATTAACCTGCTTTTGGAGTATTTTTGCCATGATTGCCGCCATTGCACCGCCTTTGCTGTGCCCGGTTATGTAAATAACGGGAGCTTTCTCATAATTTCCTAATTTAGACAGCAGTTCTTTCGTTTTTGCAATAATTGAATCCTTAATGGAGTTGACAGCACTTAAGAATCCCAAATGGACATTGCCCTTTCCATAAGGAGCAAAGGGAACCTGCATTGCCAGAAAATTATTCATCCAGTCCAAAAAGCTGCCAAACTCTGTATCATTCCCATCCGTCCCCCGAAGGGAAATAATAATCCCAACCTTAGAGATTCCAACCAATCCTGCGTGAATGCTTTCAATTCCTCCGGTAAAGGAATAGACATCTCCTAGAAATTCTGCCTTCTGATAACAATTTCCTTCTTCTCCCTGGTATTTGTAATCGATTCTGGTTTTATAATCCTTGGGAAGATTGCCATCTACAATACTAAAGGCCAGTCTTGAGGCTGCCCACATTATATTTTCCCAATATTTATCACCAATCATAGTCCCACCTTTTATTTATAGAAACCCATTAAGGTCAGTTTGGCTCCAGCCCCAATTAATGATGAATTAGAAATGTAACCTGCTACCACTAAGGAAACTTTTTGATTTATCTGGAAGGAAAATGTTTCGGACTGTGTATCCATAAGTTCCATCCAATCAATGATACCATTATTATTTATTTCTCCGTTGGATATTAATGTAATCATACATCCGGTATTTCTATTTTCATAACCTTGAATGAAAATCTCACATTTTTCCCACAGCTGTGAATCATATAGGCATAAATTATCAATACTGCTCATCTCTTCCGTAAATGCATTCCAGGTCACCGATTTACTTTTGAACTGCTCCATGGGATTGTAGGTACAGGTAACGTAAACATAACCGCCTGCAGTTAAAGATCCGTTAACCATAAGCTGTCCTGTCACATCGATACTGCAGTTCCTATGAATATTTCTTTCTATAATCCTGATTTCATCCTTTTCTAAACTAAATTCCTGTTTCGTAAGCACCCTACCATCAACTTTTATCACAATGGAAAATCTCTGATTTCTCCTGGTTCCTCTCACCTCAACTAAGCAGGTTTCCCATTTTTTATCACCCGGGAAATGTAACTGACTTATATTACTTACATTCCTGGTTTCCTTCTCCCAATGAGCATTTTCAGCATTATAATCTTCTGCCATAAGATTCATGCTTTTTTGATCTGAATTATTACTCAGCACATGCAGATAATCCATTATCCCCTTGGAATCCTCCCAATTATGTAAGATATAATCTCCATGCACGCCGGACAATATAAGGGTAAAATATCCGTCAGGATTTAATATCATTTGAGCTGGCCCGCCATTCTTCATGGAATCCGTATTCAAATTCTCAAAATACACTAGCATAATAACATCTTTAGTCGCTTTCCTTGCCTGTATCAAAAAAGTATCTGTTGTACCTTCCATGCTATAGACGGATTCTCCTAACTTATCTCCCTCAGTGTAAAATATACCGGTTTCCCATTCCACATAAATGGATACCGTTTTATCTGCTCGTACCCTTTCCGGTAAATTCCAGTAAACCCATTCCTTAGAATGTCTATACGTCTGTCTCCAGTCATAAGCCGTGTTATTGACAAAAATAAGTAATTTTCCCTGCTTCACATTCATTTTCCTATCATTAACCAATCAAATACATAATTCAAAAGCTTATTAGTAACATCTTACCAAAAAAAGATAAGCCTCATAAACCAAATTAAGACTGATTAAATTAGTTAGTTGCTTAATATTATGCATTTCTTAAAGAAGGAATTCACGTAATAACCTTTATATGAAAAAATATATTTATCCTTCATACTTAAGATTTTATTTCCTTCACCCTTCCAACAATTACAATATAACCATCTGACCGCCTTTGATTTCGAATATTCGACTGTTTACGCTGATCCACACCGGTTGGAAAGAGGGATTATAGACACGGTCGCCGATTACGGTAAACTGCAGACGTTTTGCTGCATCCATATAATCCACTATCTGAATATTGGTAGCATACCAGATATCCTTTCTATGTCCGGCCAGCCGGCAGAAATCTTCCATCAAATTCCAGTTATTTTTATCGGTAAACTCATAGCTGTGTCCCCATACATACATCATGTATAGATACTGTGTCTTATTCAGACCAGCGAATGTTTCACCCAATTGTAAGAGATTATGGTTATGATGGCAGGTTGCTTTCCATTCCAGAAAATTCTCCGGCATATCAAAATTATCTGAATTTCCCACAATTCTGGAATAACGTATTCCAAGGGATGGCAGCAGCCCCATAATCTCTTTTGAATAAGAGCCGTTAGGATAGGACATTCCACGTATTGGATAGCCAACTGCCTCCTCCAGCTGTTTCCTATCTTCCATAATTTGTTGCACAACTTGCTCTATGGGACAACGGGCAATAGTGGGGTGCGTATAGGTATGAGCAGATAATTCGTGTCCGGCATAGAGGGTCTTATACTCCGCTAAAGGAATTCTGGAATTTTCCCGCAACCCGGAGTTTACATGGAAAGTGCCTTTCATTCCATATTGATTAAAAAGTTCCACCAGACGTCTGTCTTCTTCCTTTCCATCATCATAACTCATGGTAAGTACCTTATGTTTTCCTTCCGGAAAACAGATATATATGTTTTTTAGCTTCGATAATTCCATCGTTTTTCCTCCATCTTCATATAGTTATCCGGCGACGGGTTTCATACGCCTGCAGCCTGCTTTATATCTGACAGCTTACCGATATTCTCCCCCCGGATATAAAGTCGAAGCATACAGCCTTTTTATTTGAGGTATTGCTTTTTGACTTGGGGTTTCTGACAGATCATATGGCGTACCGGAATAAATATAGGCTGTTTGAGGAGTTATAATAATGACCTCCTCTTTTCCCCTTCCGAATAAATCTCCATGCAGTACATAGCCATCCTGCCCAAACACAACCATCGGCTTCATATCCCCATTATACAGTGCAGGTTTCACACCGCCTCCCGCGGTAAGCCAATATATAGTCATTGTCCTCTCCATTCCAACCCCGCAGGGTATCTTTTATCAGAAGAGAAAAACCATCTTATGATAAGTTATATTATATACTTTTGGTACATTTTTACAAGCAATAATATTTTTTGCACACATTTTGCATTATTCAAAGCCGTCAACTAAGTATAATGTAAAATATAACCTTGTTATTTTCATAACTTACCGTTAAAATATAGTATATCTTAATACAAATAAAAAGCCTTTAAGGAGAGGATATTCATGTCAAATTCCAATATCACTAAAACAGTAATTGCTAGCTCAATGAAAGATCTGATGAAGCAGAAAAAATTTAAAGATATTTCCGTAAGGGACAACATTTACAATTAGGCCCGAAATAATAGCCGCAAAATGGAAAAGCATTGTAATAGGCTCCCTTAAAAAATATGTGCAGGAACATCTTATATAGATAAATCACTGAACTGATACAAAAGGGCTGAAATGTGTAATAATTACACATTTTAGCCCTTTTGTCCTTTTTGAATGCGAAATATAAGTAATATAGTTACATTGTTAAAATAAAAACAGATTCTGAAAGGAAGACATTCTTATGAAAACTTACAAAGTAATAGTATGGGGACTTGGAAATGTGGGACGCTGTGCTGTTCGTATGATTATGGAAAAAAAATCTCTTGAGCTGGTTGGTGTAATTGATGTAGATCCAAATAAGGTAGGAAAAGATGCCGGTGAGATCTTCGGATTTGGTACAGTAGGGGTGATAGTCAGCAATGATGTAGAGGCGGTATTCGCAATAGAAGCAGATGTTGTATTGGATTACACACCACTTATTCGTGATGAAAAAGGTGGTTTTACACCAAGTGCAATGGACATTTGTAAAGCCTTAAAAGCCAAGAAAAACGTGATTACAACACTGCCAATTTATTATTCCCATGTAGCAACACCTAATTTATATAAAATGATTGATGACTGTGCGAAAGAAAATGGGGTAACCTATTTGCCATCAGGTTTACTTCCAGGTGCTTACGCTTCGTATATCCCAATGGTTTTAAGTGGTGTCATGGGACGGATTGACAAGATTGTGGTAGAAAGCGGTGAAGATGATCAACATAATAATTCCAGCTGGGTAAAAGTTTTTGGCTATGGTATTGATCCTGCTGTATTCCCAAATGAGAAATTAAAAGCTGGCATCGTAGGCTATTATGTATCAGGCGTGTATGAAATGGGTGATCGTCTGGGTATGAAGTTTGACGAAGTACGATCTACACATGAAGTGTTTACGGCACCAAATGATTTGTATCCTGTCTGGGGAACTGTTAACAAAGGTACAATCAGTGGTCACCGTTTCAAAATGTCAGGCGTAATTAATGAAAAAGAGGTTGTTACTCTGTGTTATGTACATAAAATTTGTAATGACGTAGCAGTAGAACCGGAAATCAGAGATCATATTCATATCGAAGGTTTACCAGGAGACCTGGATGTTGATATCAAAGGATTGATGCCTTTGGATGAGAGCTATGTTACAAGTACTGCACCAACCATTAATGTGATTCCCGCTGTTGTTGCAGCCGAACCTGGTTTTAGACAGGCTATGGATTTGCAGGTTGTTGTTCCAATTAAGTAAGGTGATAGGTTTACGTTCTGAGAATGAATAATTGTATTCATTCTCAGAACATTAGGAAGATCATGGAAGGCAAGTATAAAGTCGCAGCGAGGATTAACCCCATAAAGCACTTGCATCATTGGAACTTCTGTTGACCCGAGAAAAATCTGTTTTAACAAATGAATTTGTTGATAATATCAAAAACAGTAAGCCTATAACTATTATGATAGAAAAAGACATAATAGGCGTAATAATAAATCCATTGATATCAATCGCCAATCCCTCACTTACAAGTTCAGCAGGAGATAAATTTGTTTTTTCCAATACAATCATACGAAAAAAAGCAGTTGCATACGTCATTGGATTAAAATAAGCAACAAATCGAAGTGAACTTGGTAACATTGATAAGGGAATATATGCACCAGATATAAACGTAAGGGGTAGTGTTACAGCCGTTTTAACAATTTGAAATGTTTGACCGCTTCGTACTATTGTTGCTAAATATAAACCGACTCCAGAAAAAACAAGTCCAACACAAATCATTGCTAAAAGAATCCATAGTGGTGTTATCCACGATGTAAATTTAATACCTATAAATAATCCAAGAATTAAAATCATAACCCCTTGTATTGTAGAAACAGTGGCTGCCGATAATAATTGCCCCATTGCAACAGTTATCCTTTTAGTAGGAGAAACTAAGACTTCCTTCATAAATCCACTTACCATATCATCAACGGTTGACGAGGCGAGATTAAGTGCACTTTCAAACACGGTCGTTATAATAACTCCTGAGAGCATATATGCGATAGGATTTTCTATTAAGTCATTTTTAAAAATTGCTCCAAACACATAAACAAAGAAAAATGGGAAAATAAGCGAAAAAATCAATCCCGTTTTATTTCTTATAAAGGCTTTCAATCCTCTTTTCCACAGTGCAAATACAGTATTCATATTATGCCTCCTCTCTGATCTTTTTCCCTGTAATTTCCAGGAAAACATCATTAAATGTACCTTTTTTTATTTCTATATCAGTAATGGATTCTTTTTGCAGACTTAAAACTTGTAATAAGCGATTAATGTCTTCAGCATCAACCTTATAATAGCCCTCTCTTATTACATAGTTTAGTTCATATTGTGCCAGTAACTGTTCAAGTTCCGGTCCATTTTTTGTAGTGATATATGCTTTATCTTTTGTAAATTCTTTTTTCAAAGCATATGGTGTATCATGCGCAACTATAATTCCACCGTCAATAATCGCAATCTTATTGCATATTTCTGCTTCTTCCATATAATGAGTCGTAAGAAAAATAGTTATATTTCTCTCTTTTTGAAGTTTCACAATATATTCCCAAATATGAGCACGTGTTTGTGGATCAAGTCCTGTGGTCGGCTCATCAAGAAATAAAACCTTGGGATAGTGAATTAACCCACGAGCAATTTCTACACGACGTTTCATTCCACCTGACAAAGCGCCTACTAATTTCTTTCTTTCTCCCAATAAATCAACTAATTTTAAAACAAACTGTATACGTTCATTCACTTCTTTTTTAGGAACATTATAGAGGACACAGTGCATTTTAAGGTTTTCATCAATTGTCATTTTCGAATCTAGAGTTGAATCCTGAAATACCACTCCAATTGTTGATCTAACTTCACTTTTTTGCGTAGTAACATCTTTTCCATCTATTACAAGTGTACCTGATGTCTTTTCAAATATTGTACATAGCGTATTTATCGTAGTACTCTTCCCAGCACCATTTGGTCCTAAAAAAGCAAAAATAGTTCCTTCCTCCACTTCAAAAGAAATATCATTCACAGCTGTAAAATCGCCATATTTTTTAGTGAAATTTTTAACTTCTATTATTGAATTCATCTTATCCTCTTTTTCTTATGATTTTTTCTTCTTATGATTTTTTCTTCTGTATCAATTATATCTAATAATTTATAATTCTAATCATTTTATATATTCTAGACAACCTAAGTTGTTTTTTTGTAAATTCACTATATTTACCATTTTATAAAATATCCTGTTCTCTGAATAAGCTTGAAACAACTTCCTCGTAATCGTATAATCTTTCTGATTTCTTGATTTTTTTTGCATATTTTACATTATCAGAAAACATCGTAATCATATAAAACCATATTTCTTTCATTCTAAACAAGACATTCCTATCTCCAAAGAGAATTTTTTTATAATCTTCGTAAATTTTATCATGAAAGTCTTTTAATAAATTTTTATCGAGTTTAATATTATTTGTAATATCGTTTATAAGTCCAGGATTGGCTATTAATCCCCTACCAAGCATTAAAGTTTCTACACTAGGAAAATCTGTCGAAAACTTCTTGTAATCTTTGACTGTAAATAAGTCACCATTATAGCAAACAGGATTTTTACTTAAAATCAAGGCTTCTGTAAAAATATCCAGATTAGGTTTATTTTTATAAAAATCCTTTTGAATCCTGGGATGAATGATAAGCTCCTCTATAGGGTATTTGTTAAATATTTTGATTAATTCATAAAATTCATCCGGCTGGTCTTTTCCAATTCTGGTTTTTACAGAAATTTTTGTTATCGACTGCGAAAAAATTTCGTCTAGAAACAAATCGAGTTCTACTTGTTTCGAAAGAAATCCTGACCCTTTATTTTTTGAAACTACAGTTCCAGAAGGACATCCCAAATTTAAATTGATTTCATTGTATCCCAGCAGCTTTAATTTCTTTGAGGTATGAATAAAATCCTTTGCATTGTTGGTTAGTAATTGTGGAACCAAAGCTATTCCTTGGTTGTTTTCAGGTAAAATATCATTTAATTCCCGTGTTTTAAAACTTTCGCTTTGATTTGCTATAATAAAAGGTGAAAAGTATTTATCTATATTATTAAAAAAAGTATTATGGGCATTTCTATAAATATACCCAGTTAAACCTTCCATCGGTGCAAAATAAAAATTCATATATCAAATATCTCCTTTAATATTGCTCTCATTCTTTATATTTTTGTACGTCTATACCTTCCTTTTTAGCATGCCTAATAAGAACTTCCTCAGAAGCGCTGTTTACCTCTATCAAGTCTTCCAATGCGGCATCAAAGCCTGCAAATATAGCCGTTCCATAATGATTCATTAAATCTCTTCTTAACTTTTCTATATTAATTGGTGCGTCCATAATTGCCTCCTTAGGATTTGCGTTTTCTTTTTCTTAATTATATCATATGTATGATGGAAAACATAGACTTGTTATTTTCATACCCAAAACTAAAATATATAAGCTTATCCTTTATTATTTCTTGTGATTGCACTTTTCATAGGATATAATCAATATAAATTAATTATTTAGAGAAGTATGAGGTGATGTATGGTAACTTTAATTGTGGGAGGTGCAAGAAGTGGAAAAAGCTCTTTTGCTGAATCCCTTTATGATGGAAAAAAAGATGTAGTATATATTGCTACCGCAAGAATTGAAGATGATGAAATGAGGCAGAGAGTTAGTCAGCATAAGGCATTTCGCCCTAATTACTGGAGAACTTTTGAGGGCACTTACAATATTGAAGATGCTGTAGGATCTGAAAAACACTATCTATTGGATTGTATCACGGTATTAACTTCTAATATTATGTTCGATATATCAAAAGAAAAAACTGAAATAGATAGTACAACTCAACAATCAATTGAAGATAAAGTCCTTCAGGTAATACAAGCGCTAGTTAATAAATCAAAAGATTTATGTTTAGACCTTGTTATGGTTACAAACGAAGTAGGTTGTTCCATAGTACCTGATAATCAGGTAGGCCGCGTTTATCGGGATATTTTAGGAAGAATAAATCAGAAGGTTACAGAAATATCAGATGAAGTTTATATACTTTTCTGTGGAATACCTTTAAAGTTGAAATGATAAAACTTAAACTTCTTTTGTTGGTTAGGGTGTCATAAGCCCAATTTAGGCTGTGTAATGAATAGCGGTACATGGTTAGGGTGTCAAAAGCCCAATTTAGGCTGTGTAATGAATATCGCCGCATAT
>CAUQEW010000002.1:0-289356 GCA_963517115.1 uncultured Lachnospiraceae bacterium
AGCACTATTACTCAATCTGGAATCGGAAGGGTTGCATTTCGATTTACAATTGAGGATAATCCTGAATAATCCAGAACATAATCCCGAACAAAACAAACAAAACAAACTAATCCCGAAAAAAAATGTCAAACAAAACAAAAACAAAACTCAAACAAAAAGAGGGCTAATCATCAAATCATCAAAATGACTAGCCTTCTTTTTGTTTGAGTTTTGTTATTATGTTAATTTACTTTTTACATTCTTCATTCTCACAAATAAGATAACAGCACCCAATATTATCACACTCATACCAATAATTCCTGTAGGCTGTGGTCCCAACAATCTACTCTTAGTAGACAATGTAACAAAAATAGGGGTTTCTCCTATCAAATTCATGACCCCATGCATGATTGCAGCATACATGCAGTTTCCAGTTTTAATGGTTACATATGCAGACCAAATACCAAACACCATACATAAAAAAATCATCATAAGTATACCAGTATAAGGTACTCCATAATAGTCCAAACCATAGTTAAAACCAAAATAAATCAGAGGAGCATGTGCAATTCCCCACAAGATACCGCTTATTACAACTGCCTTTCTAATTTCCATAGCTTTGCATAGTAATGGTAGTAAATACCCACGCCATCCTATTTCTTCTCCTAACTCAAACAACTGAAGTGGAATTGCAGCTGCTGATATCAATATGGTAACAAGTCCAGCCTTTATAATTGAAAATGTAGTTAAATTAAGTTCCTGTGGTACACCGTAAACAGAATAGTTATGTGCTAAATATGCTGCTGAATAATCTAAGTCATTTGGAAATAAACTATAAAATATTACTGCTCCCAAAAAAATAGCAACTCCTGGCAAAAATGCACAGCCAAGCCATGTTTTCCAATTCTTCCATACTTTTAGACTTAAATTCCAAGGTGATTTATCTTTCGTTAATTTGCGGGTAATAATTACTGATAATACAGGAATTGCTGTAAATATAGCAGCTAATACACTATATATTTGTTTACCAATTTCATCTGGTAAAACATTCGCTAGTATACCACAAAGAAATACGGAGCCAATGGTAAAAATAAGATAAATGTATATTCTTTTCTTAGTTAATATTAAATTATCATTTTCCATACACATTTTCCTTCTTATTTTCTTCGCGTACATATTCAAGAATATCTCCAGGCTGACAATCTAACACATCACAGATTGCTTCCAAAGTAGAAAATCGAATGGCACTGACCTTTCCTGTTTTCATTTTTGATAAATTCACATTACTTACACCAACTTTTTCACTTAATTCGTTTAAACTAATTTTCCTATCAGCCATAACTCTATCCAGTCTTAAAATAATACCCATATAGTTTCACTCCCTATAAAGTTTCATCTGATTCTTTTTGCAATTCACAACCATACTCAAAAATCAATGCAATACACCAGAACATTAATGCACCTACAATACCTACAACGTTTACTGTGAAGGAGAATGAGACTTCCTTTGTACCAAAATCCATTAACGTAATAATAAAATATAAAATAGAAATTTTTCTAATTCGTTTTACCTGTTTAAGTTCAAAAGGTGAATCATCAATACTGATATCTGCAAAAATACTTCTTGCCTCTTTAAATAAAATGGACATTATTACTAAAGCTGCAATTCCTGCTGATAATACAGTAATTATTCTCCAATTATCTACTCCCATCATGTTCAGGTTTGGAAAAGGACTATGTAAAATTACTTTTCCTTTCAATACAAGTAAATCAAGGTTTCCAAAAATCATTATATAAATAAGTCCAACTACTATAATTGCAATTCCTACAAAGCAACAAACACGTGCAACTTTAAGAATAACCGATAATACTTTACTTGTTAACTTAATTCTTTCTACCGTTGACTTTTCTACTGCCATATTATTTAATCTCCTATTTTTATTTATAACTCAACTTAGGTCTTTATATAGGTAATATATCACAGCATTATACATATGTCAATATATTTTTAATGTTTATCGTTAAATAATATTCTTTTATCATTATATTGAAATCGATCAAAATCGATCAAAATCCTTAAGGCGATGAATTGAAATAAAAAATTGAAATAAAAAAACACCCTAATTCAATGAGAAGCCACTGAAAAAGTCTCCTCGAGAGACATTTTCAGTGGCTTCATGCTATGATTACATTGTTTTAGGGTGTATCGATTCTAGCTTCTGGTATCCAGTGCTAATTGTTATTATCATCACTTTCATCTTTCTCAGTTTCTGTGTTAGGATGTACCTGTTCATTGATGTTTTGGAATAATTCTCTCGTTGAATTTTCCAATTTTTCGTTTGCAATTCTTATTTCTCCAGCTTCTATATCACTGATTGTCTCCATTTTTGTCTTCTTAACCAATTTCTTTAACTCTGACAGATCCTCTTTTATTTGAGATTTTTTATCTTTATCCAGTTTCTTACCAGCATCATTAAGTGCTTTCTCAGTCTTAAATATGAAAGCCTCTGCGTCATTTCTAATATCTCCTGCTTCTTTTCTTAACTTGTCTAGTGATTCATATTGAGCTGCCTCTTTTATA
Source organism: uncultured Lachnospiraceae bacterium (assembly GCA_963517115.1). Lineage (GTDB taxonomy): Bacteria > Bacillota > Clostridia > Lachnospirales > Lachnospiraceae > Anaerocolumna. The sequence continues at coordinate 2,561 of CAUQEW010000002.1, forward strand.
GCCTTTTCAATTTCATCTTCCGACAGGTTTGTGCTTGCAGTAATCATTATATGCTGTTCTTTTCCAGTACCAAGATCCCTGGCGGATACTTTTAATATTCCATTTGCATCAATATCAAATGTTACTTCTATTTGTGGAACTCCTCTTGGAGCCCTTTTAATTCCACTTAAGCGGAAGTTTCCAATCAGCTTATTATCACGTGCGAATCTTCTTTCTCCCTGCAGTACCTTAATATCTACGGAGGTTTGGAAACTGGCTGCGGTTGTAAATATCTGGCTGTATCTTGTTGGAATCGTTGAATTTTTCTCTATTAATCTGGTAGCAATTCCTCCTATTGTTTCGATGGAAAGAGAAAGTGGAGTTACATCCAAAAGTAGGATTTGCGTAAGACCTACCTCTCCCGCTAATTTCCCTCCCTGAATGGAAGCGCCTAATGCAACACATTCGTCTGGATTCAGACTTTTGCTTGGTTCCTTACCGGTCATCTGTCGCACTTTATTCTGAACCGCTGGAATACGGGTTGAACCACCCACCAGCAACACCTTATTCAAATCAGAAGCAGCTAATCCCGCATCACTTAATGCATTTTGTACGGGAGCAGTTGTTCTATCAACCAAATCAAAAGTTAATTCATCAAATTTTGCTCTACTCATAGTGAAGTCAAGATGTTTGCCACCATCCTTCGCCATAGCTATAAAAGGAAGATTAATATTTACTGTAGTAGAAGTTGATAATTCTTTCTTTACTTTTTCCGCTTCCTCCCTGATCCTCTGTAAAGCCATTTTATCTTTGGAAAGGTCAATTTTCTCAGCTTTTTTGAACTCTTTTATTAAATAATCTGTTATTCGTTCATCAAAGTCATCCCCACCTAATCTATTATCTCCAGAGGTTGCCAAAACCTCAATGACTCCTCCACCTATTTCTATAATGGATACATCAAAAGTACCACCGCCTAAGTCATATACCATGATTTTCTGTGTTCCTTCATTATCAAGTCCATAAGCTAATGCTGCAGCTGTAGGTTCATTGATAATTCTTAAAACATTGAGTCCAGCAATTCTTCCAGCATCTTTTGTTGCCTGTCTTTGTGCATCATTAAAATAGGCAGGAACCGTAATGACTGCTTCTAATACTTTCTCACCCAGATAACTTTCAGCATCCCCTTTTAATTTCTGCAGAATCATAGCTGAAATTTCCTGTGGTGTATATTTTTTCGCATCGATTGATACCCTGTAATCTGTTCCCATTTGTCTTTTAATCGATGAAATAGTCTTATCTGTATTGGTTACAGCCTGCCGTTTTGCAGAATCTCCAACCAGTCTTTCACCAGTTTTGGTAAATGCAACAACAGAAGGGGTTGTTCTTAAACCTTCTGCATTTGTAATAACCACCGGTTTTCCACCTTCCATAACAGCTACACAGCTGTTCGTTGTTCCTAAATCAATTCCTATAATCTTACTCATAAGTATCCTCCATCTTTTTATCACCGCTTAAGTTTTTCATTTTAACCACAGCAAATCCCACTTCCACCGAAGTATAGATTGCAGATCATATTTCCGATACACAGCTTTATACATAGACTGCTGGCGTCTACCACGGTTCCACCATAAGGACTTCGTCTGTTCTGATACCAGGTTCCAGCTGTTTCAAACCTACTGACAAGTTCCTGATACTCACGATTTCCAGGTTCTAACTGTACCGCCTGTTTGGCATGTTCCAAAGCTGTTATATTATTTCCAATACCGGAGTTGGCACCAGCACTGTAATAATACCATCTGGCAGTTCGCTCCGGTATATCATTAAGTACGTTCAATGCCTCTTGATAATACCCACTGTTAATATAATTTGCCGCAGCCTTAAGATGTGTAGCTTCTTCATTAACATAACCAGAATTTTGTCTATTATTATAGCCTCCAAATCCCCAGAAACTTCCGAAATCTCCATAAGGGCTACCACTTTCCGTCTGATTGCTGCCACCATAGGATTCTTGTCCAGTGTATCCTTGTGTTCTCTCTTTTATAATCTGTTGATAAGCTTGCTGTATCTCTTTAAATTTAGCTTCTGCAGCAGCTTTATTGGGATTATTGATGTTTGCATCAGGATGATATTTACGACTTAAACTTCTATATTCTCTTTTTATATCTTCCTCTGATGTATCTCTTGATACACCTAATATCTGATATGGGTCACTCAACTGTTCGCACCTGCTTTTCTTCCCTAATCTTTCACATAACTTTATACCTGTACCATCTTATCTATTCTGTCATACTACTCTTTTCTTATACTTTAATCAATGTTACAATCCTAAAGAAATTATAAAAAATTGATTATCAATGTTTTAAGTTATCATGAAACATAATGAAAGCCGATATTTATTTATCGTTTTAATAAATAAGTACCGGCTCTCGTAAAGATTTTTTGCTATTTAAGACTATTCCGTAAGGAACTTCAAATCACAGTAATTGACTATATCAATCACAGACGAATCAATACCTCATTAAGTCGCCAACGCAATATAGGGAAAGCCTCTAATTGCTTTCCCTACCTTGCGTTTTTGTATATCCAACTATCTTGATTATAAGTACTTTATTCTTTTATTGTATGGTGTAATTAATAAAATACCACTCTTTTATCCTATCAGAAGAATAAATTAAATAATCCAAGAATAAATCCGATGATTGCACCCAGATTTACAACTGCATCCAGTTCATTCTTCATCACGGATAGGACAAGTTTCTCAATTTCCATTACATCCATAGCATTTACTTTATCTTCCACAATTCCTGCAATATTAAATTGTTTCATAATACTCTCTGATTTTTTGCTTATAAATCCTGTATAAATATCTCCAATGACTTTTCGTATTTCTTCCTCAGTTTTACCCATTGCCATTAGTATATTTTCAGGTGATTGACTCACGAAACTTGAAAGTTCGGTTGTTATGATTGGTTGTAATAAATCTTTACCATTATCCTTAATATAGTCATTGACACCAACTCCTATTTGTTCTACAAGTGAGGATATTAATTCGTTATTTACAATAAACCTTAACATTGTTCCCTGGGTTTTTTGCTTAATAACTTTATCACCTTCTGTTGCAATTATGGAACCAACATCTACTCTTTCAATACCGTCCATTAACTTCTGATAAATGATTTCTTCCATTTTTTCTGTACTTTTGTCGTATTGCTCTTGTCCGAAATAGCCACACAGCAATGTCTGAATACTATTGGTAACTTCACTTTCCGCTTTTGGTTTCTTCAACAATTCATCTAAAATTGCATCTTTCATGTTATCAGAAAGTAGCACCTTTTCAAGATCTTCTTTGGTTAATAGGTTATTGCCTATTGTTTCTCCAAGCGCTTGTCCCAATTTATCTTTTCTTTTTGGTATAATTCCCGGTGTAAACGGCAGAGTGAAATTTAAAATTTTCACTTTATGGAGTGGGCGAAATAACATTTTTACAGCTATGTAATTAGTCACATACCCTATTACGGCACCAATAAGTGGTCCTGCTATCATATTCAGTATTTCCATTATATAAAATCTCCTTCATCATTAGGCTTTCGTTTTTAATATAGATCAGTTTTGAACCATTATAGTATAAATATAGAAAAAGTCAAGTTTGACTTATTTATTCTGTTTGAATTATTTATTCTGTTTGAATTTATGACTTATTTATTCTGTTTGAATTTTCTTATTATTCCTTTTGTATTACCTAGTTTAGTTTATATTAAAATTGAGGTAGAAAGATTTTACCATAAAATTCTTTCTACCTCATACCATATTAATTAACCCAATATTTGATTCTATTACCTTTATATCTTTTATTTACCGCCATATCTAACATCTTCCTTAACAAAGTCTGGGATCGTACCTTTCTTGAAGAAAAAGGAATAACTTACTTCATTGCCATACTCATCCCTACGAATTACTGTATTAACATCTAGCAAAGTATCCGCATTTATTATACTCCGATTACTCCAGTAATAATTGCTTTCTACTAAATTAGGATATATCTCTTTTAGTTGCTCTTCATCCACATAGGTTGCTGATTTGTAATCATTTCCACTTATTGGGTCTATGATCTCAATACCAAATTCATCTACTAATGCTTGATAATTATTGACATCTATCTGCTTAATATCCTGTATTTCAACCTCTTTTCTTGCATCAAATCCATGGTCCTTTAAAAAGGCTATTGTCTTTTCAAACGTTGGATAAACATTATACTCTAACTGACTGTATTTATTTATCTTGATCATCATAGTAGCAATTGGATAAGTATTAGAAATTTCATCCAGCGTAAGATTGTTTAATTCCTCTTTGTATATCTCTAGCAGTTGGCTTTTTTCCGTGATATCTAGGCTGAACTCTTTACTACTAAGCATATTATTGCAGGATATATTTCCTATCTTTTCTATATCCAATTGATTAACTTGATAATGTGTTTCCTTAAATTCAGTTTTATTATAAATATCCTTCATCATATCATAACTCTCATCTGTAGTTAACTGATAGGTTCTATAAACTACTTTTCCATTATTCAACGTATATTTTACATAATAAGAATAATACTCATTCATATCATCTCTATTGTCAATATAATGCACTCCCATTTTAGCTAATGCATACGCAGAATCAAAATCTGTTAATTTCATATATTTCAATTGATAGTCAATGTTGTTTATGTACGTGGCATCATCTGACTCCATTTCATAATATCGGGTGTTATCATCCAATCCAGAAATTGCCACGCTCATACTATTAATTTTGTTTTCATTAGGAATATATGAATCATAATGAAATAAATCAAATTGGAAGATACAAGCAATTATTGTAATGACACCAGCAGAAGCTAATAGCTGTTTCTTATAATGAAAGGCACTTCGAATATCAAAGTCATACATGATTTCAATAATTCCATAAATAATAATGAGTGAAAAGATTAGACCAAATATAAACCAACCATTTGAACCTTTATTTGCAATTTCTCGAAAGATAATTCCTCCCCCTAAGGAAAGTGGAATTACTAATAAAAACTTAATCACTGGTCGAGAGATCTGAAAGGACATTGCTTTACCGGCAGCTTCCGATGGACGTTTCTTATATAAGAATACTCCCAAAGCAATCAGTAAGATCGTTACAATCAGAACTTGTATAATTCTCCAATAAACTCCTTGATTCATCCCTGATTCCATCTTGTTTACTACACCAATGTAAATCCCAATTGGGGATAAAAATTGTAAATCATATAACATCCTGCTACTACTATAATATGACTTAAAAAAATCAGTAAAATACATTTCCTTCAATAACATTATCATCGATCCATACAGGAGAAATACCGCTGTTCCAAAACAACTAATGACAAAATTACCAGTTAACATGACCGCAATAATTACGACCGTATAAATTAAACAATAAAATAATAAGTTTACAGCTATTGCAGACAAGGCTAATGTAAATATCTCCATACTCATAAAATGATTAATTTGTAATACAATAAAGCATAATATAACATTTAGGATATATGGTATGATATAGATAAGTATTCCGTTTATGTAACTGATAGCAAATAATAATTCTCTGCGTACCGGAATACTGTGATACAAATCTACTTTTTTTCTAGAATGTAAATAGAAAAATCCACTCAGGCCACATACAATTGCTCCAATAACCGTAAACATAATTACAATCGGATATTGAGGTCCCATAAATCCATATATCTGCTCAATCATATCTTCTCTCGTCATATTATCACCAAAATTTCCGAGGCTCATAGCGCAAATAATTGGCATGCTGAGGAATAACACTAATACGGCTAAAGCGATGGTCCATATTCTTCTTTTTAAATCTTCCTTTTGCAACTTAAAAAATAAGCTTTTTAATGTCATAACCAACAACCTCCGTTTCACTAATGAATATTTCTTCCAGTGTTAATGGAAGCACCTCTGAAAAAATTGGACTTGTTTTCTCAATTCGTTTAATAATCTCGTCATAGATACCTCTGGCAGTAATAGTATAAAGAGAACCTCTCTTTTCAACCTTCAGAAGTTCTATCCCCTCAAAAACAAGTTTCATATCTTCTTCATTTTTAAATACACATTGTACTTTATGGATACTTAACTTCATATCAAATAAATCTTTAGATAATAATATTCCACCTTTATGTAATAGCCCTACATGATCGCAGATATCTTCTAATTCTCTCAGATTGTGAGATGCAATGATAGGCGTCATATTACGTTCTGATATTTCTTTTGCAAATATGCTTTTCACTGCCTGACGCATAACAGGATCTAACCCATCAAAAGTTTCATCGCAAAATATATACTTCGTATTGGCACATACACCACAAATAACGGATACTTGTTTTTTCATACCCTTGGAGAATGTATTAATCTTACGATTCTGATCTAATTCGAATTGCTTCATTAATATATCAAATCGGTTATTATCAAACTTAGGATACATTACCTGATAGTACTTCTTCATATCTTTTGGTGTGGCATTACTGAAGAAATACTGATCATCGGATATATAGAAAAATAATTCCTTTGCTTTTATATTCTCAAATACTTCCATGCCGTCAATCTTTATAGTTCCACCATCCGGTTTTAAGATGCCACATAACATTCTGATAAAAGTACTCTTTCCGGCACCATTGGTTCCAATCAATCCAAATACATTACCTTCTTTGATGGTAGCCGTAATTTGATCGACTGCTTTTATCTTTTCAAATTGTTTACTAACCTTTACAGCTTCAATCATTTTTCATTCCTCCCCTCAAACCCCTCATTTACACTACTTATAAATTGATCTTTTGTGATACCAATGTCTATTGCCTCTTTGATTAACGCCATAACCGAATTAAATATCTCATCCTTTTTGCATTGGATTAGATGGTCATTAGCGCCGATAAAACTCCCTCGTCCCTTTACCGAGTAAATAAATCCTCGCCGTTCTAATTCAGCATAAGCCCGTTGTATTGTATTTGGATTAATTGATAACTCCATAGCTAGATTTCGAACCGATGGAAGTTGACTATCTGGTTCAAGAACGCCTTTTAATATTAAATCTTTAAAACGTTCCACTATCTGTTCGTAAATTGGTCTTCGATCTTTATAATCTATAATTATCATAGGTCTCTCCTTTCTTCCTTTTGACGAATCTACCATGCTAACTGTACTAAGTTTCATAATACAGTTAGTATAGTACGCAAGTAATGATTTGTCAAGTGATATGATGTAAAATATAGGTTCTTTATTTATTTTTATTGTTGACAAAATAATTACTCTATGTTATTTTATACCCATACCCCCATGGGTATAAATTCAAAGAAATATTTGGGAGGATAAATTTATGCGCCAATGTATTGATATTCCAAAAACACAAGCTAGAATTAGTAAAATCGGAGGACAGCTTAGGGCTATCTCGGAAATGATTGATAAGGATGTTCCTTGTGAAGACATACTGATTCAGATAAATGCTGCTAAAAGTGCTCTACATAAAGTTGGTCAAGTGGTATTAGAAGGCCATTTAAATCACTGTGTCCGTGATGGTATCGAGCACGGTGACGCGGATAAAACAATTGCCGATTTCACAAAGGCAGTCGAACTTTTTTCGAGAATGGGTTAGGTATATCATGAATAAATTAAAGAACTTTTATAAAGAAAAACGAGATATTTTATTAATCTTATTATCTGGTATTACTTTAATAGTAAGCTTTTTTAATATTGGAGAGCTGCCAATAGACTTAGCTTGGATAGCAATTATACTCTGTGGTATCCCCATCATAAAAGGAGCCCTAGTAGGCTTAATTAGAGAGTTCGATATAAAAGCTGACCTTTTGGTTTCAATCGCCTTAATTGCATCTATTTTTATTGGTGAAACCTTTGCTGCCGGTGAGGTAGCCTTTATTATGACAATCGGAGCATTGCTGGAAGAAAGAACCGTTGCCAAAGCTCGTATGGGTATAGAAAGATTAGTACACCTATCTCCTCGTACGGCAAGAGTAATACAAGAAGGAGCAGAAAGCGTTATTCCAGCTGAACAGGTAAAAGTGAATGATATTCTTCGTGTACTTGCAGGAGAAACAATTGCGGTAGATGGCATCATCATTAGCGGACAGACCTCGATTAATCAGGCCGTGATGACAGGGGAATCCCTACCCGTCGACAAGAGTGTGGGCGATGAAGTTTCCAGTGGTACCGTAAATCAGTTTGGTACGTTTGATATGAAAGCCACAAAAGTAGACGAGGACAGTTCTTTACAAAGAATGATTAAATTGGTTGAGTCTGCTGATGCCGGTAAAGCTAAAATTGTCGGGATTGTAGACAGATGGGCAACTTGGATTGTATTGATTGCTTTAAGCTCCGCTGTTTTGACGTGGTTGATAACCGGAGAAATCATACGTGCTGTGACCATATTGGTTGTATTCTGCCCCTGCGCCCTGGTTCTTGCAACGCCAACTGCTATCATGGCCGGTATTGGTAATGCCGCAAAATACGGCATTTTGATTCGTGAAGGCGATGCCTTGGAAAAGCTTGCTAAAGTAAGTCTTATTGCTTTTGATAAAACGGGCACTATTACATATGGCAAGCCCACTGTTACTGCAGTTGAAAGTTTTGACCAAAACTTATTACCCGAATCATTGTTGTCTCTTACAACCTCTGCTGAATTGCGTTCAGAGCATCCATTAGGCAAGGCCATTGTCTCTCACTTTAAGTCTATTTCCAGTGACTCTCCAGAGGAACCAATAGATTTTAAGATGCTAGCAGGGCGAGGAGTTAACGCCACCGTAGGTAATAATATCATTCTGGCTGGTAATTCTGATATGCTGTCAGAAAATTCTGTTCTATTATCACCCGAGATGAAGGATAAAGCTGCAAAGTACAAAAATGATGGCTGCACTATTATCTATATTGCTGTGAATCATCATGCTGCTGGATTTATCGCCCTTTCCGACACATTACGCTCTGATGCTATTAACACAGTAAAAAGTATAGAAAAAATAGGTGTAGAAAGTGTACTGTTAACAGGTGATAACCGTCAGGCAGCTTCCCATATCGCAAATGTTGTAGGTATTAATCATGTTTATTCAGATTGTTTACCGGAAGATAAAATGTCTGCCATTGAACAATATCAAAACAAAGGCCAGATGGTCTGTATGGTTGGCGATGGTGTTAATGATGCACTTGCATTAAAAAAATCATATGTAGGCATTGCAATGGGGGGAATTGGTAGTGATATTGCTGTGGACGCTGCAGATATCGCCCTAGTTAGTGATGACATCAAGTGCATTTCTCATTTGCTACGCCTATCAAAAAAAACCATGCAAACCATTAAACTGAATTTAACACTATCAATTGCTCTGAATTTTGTTGCTATTGTATTGGCTATGACAGGCATTCTAAATCCTATTGTAGGTGCATTAGTACACAATATCGGCTCAGTTGTGGTTATCGTAAATTCCGCATTACTGTTAAAATGGGTTGAGGATAGATAAATCAACTATAAATGCGGATTCCAATATGTCTAAAATCAAAAGATCCGACTGTACTGGTTAATTTTCCAGACTACATTCGGATTTTATAGTTGTGATAAAGTAAAACGTGCCGCATCCTAACTTAAAAAGCTATTTTGCGACACGCCCTTGAATAATCTTGGTCTGTCAAAATGCTAGTTTTTTGTTTGTATTAGAGATTAGCCATGTATCTCCAATATTTTTCAGATTAACCTGTATGTGCCTCATGTTAACGAATGGAAACATCTAATAAATTGTCCGTCGCTAACTTCTCTTACCTGTGGCAATTCCTTTGAACATCTCTCTTCAGCGACAGGACAACGGCTTTTAAATGGGCATCCTTTGCTTTCTGGTGTCCAAAAAGTAACTTCTGATTCTTTATCTTTTAATACTGGCAATTCCACAACTCCTTCTCTTTCTGGATCTGGAGCAGCTGTGACCAAAAGTTTTGTATAAGGATGCGCAGGATTGACAATAACCTTATTAACATTACCCCATTCAACCATATGCCCAGCATATAAAACAATAATTCTATCAGCAAAGTATCGTGCAGTGGCTATATCATGTGTAATATAAATAAACGATTTACTATTTTCTTTTTTCAATTTGTTCATAAGGTTTAGAATTCCCAGCCGGATTGATACGTCTAACATTGATGTTGGCTCATCCGCAAATATAACTTCTGCACCTACAGACAATATTCTTGCTAAATAAGCTCTTTGTCTTTGCCCACCAGACAGCTGATGAGGATTTTTGCTGCCTTGTTCTTCTGGCGGAACTAGCCCCACCAAAGTCAAATACTCATCCATCTTCTTCTTCATGGTTATTCTGTCTGAAGGATGGTATAATTTAAGAGGCCTCTCCAAATGATAATATATATTATGTAATGGATTTAGTGAGGAAAAAGGGTCTTGGAAAATCATCTGTACTTTTTGACGATAATTTTTTAATTTCTGAGCCTTCAATTTATGAATGTCATTATTTTCAAAAGTCATAGTTCCCGATGTTGGATTGTAAAATTTCATAGCGACCCTGCAAATAGTAGATTTTCCACAACCTGATTCACCAACAATTGCTAATGCTTCACCTTTATATAAATCAAAAGTGATATCATTCAAAGCACGTAAAGTTTTCTTCTTAGACAGGATTGATTTTCCACCGATTTTAAAATCCATCACAACGTTATTTACACTTAATATTATTTGCTTTTCTTCTTTCATTTCACACCTCGTATAATTGATACATTGCGTTTGGTAGTTAGGTGACAAACAAGATGAACTGGCAAGCCAGTTCACTTGTCATGAATTAATTTACATCTATCCTTCATCTAATGGATTATGGCAATAAAAGAACCCCTCATTAGTGGTGCTAATCTCTGGTTCTTTTGTAAAACAGTCATTACATGTTCTAAAACAACGATCTTGAAATCTGCATCCTACAGGAATTGCATTTAAATCCAATGGGGTTCCAGGTATTCCTTCCATATACTTAACTTCTCCTTTTAAAGAGGGAAATGAATTCTTTAAGCCATATGTATATGGATGTCTTGGATTATGCAGAATCTGCTCTGAAGAAGCCTGTTCTACGATCTTCCCAGCGTACATAATACCTATTGTATCGCAAAATTCCATCATCAAACTGATATCATGTGTAATAAAAAGAATAGAGAATTGTAATTCCTTTTTTAGGTCGTAAATACACTGTAAAATATCCCTTTGTACTACAGTATCAAGTGCAGTAGTAGGTTCGTCTAATATAAGAAGCTTTGGTCTAAGCGCTAATGCCATTGCAATAACTGCTCTCTGGCGCATACCACCTGAATATTGATGAGGATAATCTTTTAATCTTTCTGCTGGGATACCTACAAAGGATAACAGTTCTTCAGCCTTCTTTCTGGAAACTTTTTTATTATTGGTAATCCCATGATACTTGAATATTTCAAAAAACTGTTTTTCCATTGTTACAACGGGATTCAGAGAGTTCATGGCCGATTGGAATACCATGGCTATCTCACTCCAGCGTAATTGCTGAACTTTATCTTCTCTCATATGTACTATATCATTACCGCCAACAATAATTTGTCCATTTGATATTAACGCTGGAGGCCTGTGTAATCTCATAAGAGAGTAAGCAATTGTACTCTTGCCACAGCCGGATTCTCCCGCTAAGCCAAAGCTTTGACCCTCTTTTATTGAAAAGCTGACATTGTCTACAGCTCTGACATGTCCCCCTTTAGCAGTCACATAATCAACACTAAGTCCTTTTACCGTTAATAAATCACCCATCTTCAAGTGTTCCTCCTTCCTATTTGATGTTAATCAAACTTAATTTTTTCATATTTTTTGCCTGTAATTTTTTCACTTTATAATAAGCTCTCATGATTCTTTGTGCTTTCAATTTCGGATTTGATACTTCATCGATGGAGAAGTTGATTAATGTAAGTCCTACACCAAACAAAACAATCCCAGAAATAGGACCTAGCAATTCCCACCACGCACCACTTGTCAATGCTCCAGATTTATTTGCATTAAAAAGCATGATTCCCCATGTACACGAAAGTGGATCACCGAAACCAATGAACTCAAGAGTAGCACTAGCCGTAATGGCATAGATAAGTGTGCTGACAAAAGCAGAACTTATAATAGAAAGCATGTTAGGCATAATCTCTATAAACATGATTCTAAGTTTTGATTCTCCTAATGTTTCAGCAGAATAAACAAATTCTCTGTTTCTCAAACTCATTGTCTGGGCACGAAGTACACGAGCATTCCATGGCCAGGAAGTCAGCCCAATAATGACACAAATCAAGAATGGCGATACCCCATTTAGAAGTGCTGCAACGATAAGTAGCAAAACTATATTTGGTATAACCATAATAATATTTATCACTGTTGTTATTATGTTATCATACCATCCTCCAAAATAGCCTGAAGTGATTCCGAAAATCATTCCTAAAAACACGGTAAGAACACCTGCAAATATACCTACCAGGATTGATGTGCGGCCTCCATACAAGGTTTGAGCGAATACATCATTACCCAACTGAGTTGTGCCTAAGATATGACTATTTGAAGGTAAGCTGTGATATTCGTCGGCAAATCTATTTGTAGGATCAATACTCGTAAACATATTTGCCCCAATGGTAAGGAGAAGAATTATAAGTACCAGAATAACTCCAATACTTGTTTTGGGACTATTTCTGAAAAAGCGTATTATATTACTATTCCATATTTTTTTCATATACTCTCTATCTCCTTGTTCAATCAGTTTCCATTCACACCTTGTCTTCGAGTTCTTGGATCCAGGATCAATATGCTAATGTCTGCGATAAAGTTAGCTGAAAGCATCACTATTGTTGTCATGAGTAGTATACCTTGCATTAAAGGATAATCTCGTCTACTAATAGCCATGACCATAATTTGACCTAAACCAGGATAATTAAAAACCTGTTCGATGATTAATGAGCCACCGAATAAAAAACCTATCTGCATTGCAAGTGATGTAACAACAGGTAAAAGTGCATTTCTTGCGCCGTAGCCAAACATGATTTTTCGATCAGGCACACCTTTGGCAATTCCCATAACTATATAATCTTCACCAAGTTGGTTAATCATATTTGCTCTCATGCCCATAATTCCTCCAAGGCCTGTAATAATAACTGCAAGAACAGGCAAGAATGCATGATAAGCAACATCACCTATGTATTGAAAGATATTGTCAGCTACAAAAAGCGGAGTAACAGCATAACCTCTTGGAAATATATCCGTAAAGGCAAGTGCGATACTTAAAATAATTGCAATTACAACTGAAGGAATATTAGCCAGAATTTGCCCGCCAACAGTTAATGTTGTATCTAATCTGCTTCCACGTTTCCATGCAACAAGAATACCAAGCAATGTATTTATAATAAATCCAAGAATCAATGCTGATCCCAGAAGGAATACAGTCCATCTCACTCCACGTCCCGTAGCTTCCAATACCGTCTGAGGGAAAAAAGTAAAAGAAACTCCCCAATCGCCTTTGAAAATGCTTGCAACATAATTAAAGAAGCTTATGATAATAGGTGTCTGGGTATCGTACCCAAATAATTTCTCTACCGCAGCTATTGCAGCATTATCAACAACTCCACCTGATAAATAAAGGTTAGACAAGAACATCTGAACAGGATTTCCCGGCATCATACGTGGAAGAAAAAAGTTTAAAGCCAAAGCCCCAAAGAACGCTATGATATAAAACCATAACCTTTTTAAAATGTATTTCACTGCTATCCTCACCTCCAAGTAAATGGTCTTTATAAAGTTCCGAAATTATATTTAGTTGACTATTAATATATCAAGAATGGCATAAGTAAAACTTATGCCATACCTGATTGATTCATAAATTATTTTTATTTTTTTACAGGCTTTAATAGCATAAGCTGTAAAAGTTTTGAATCATGTTGAGAATTAGCAGGATTACATACTACATTATCTTCCGTAGCCCAACCAGTAAATCTGCTTGTGTTATAAACAAACCAGTTTCCATTGTAGAATAATGGAACATTGATCATATTGCTTGCAAAATATTGTTCTATCTTAGCAGTTATCGATTTTAATTCAGAATCTTTAGCAGTTGGCATGCTAGCGATTAAAGCAGTCATCTGATCATTGGCATAGTTATTCATGGTAATTGTCCACCAGGTATCTGTTTTGATTCTTGATTGATCACCAATTGTGTCAAAGTAGAATCTATATGGATCTCCGGAAATACCATATCCACCGTAAAGAATATCATGCTTACCGGATCTCCAGCTTTCAATATACATTGCAAGATCTATCGCTTTTGCTGTTGCATTGATGCCTGCTTTTTGTAGTCCTTGTGCGACAATTGCTGCACCATCATTCCAATCAGTCCAACCTGCAGGTGATGTAATTTCGAATGCAAGTTTAGAACCGTCCGTATTTTCTACAAATCCATCTTTGTCAGTATCTTTGTATCCAGAATCTGCTAATAACTTTTTAGCTGCAGTAATGTCGAATTTAGCATACTTAGCCAACTCAGCCTGTGCAGTTTTATCAGCGTACCCCATTAATGCCGGTGGTAAACCTGTTACAGGAGGAACATCCTTTGAAAGATATCCATATACGGCTGAATCAATGATACCTTTTCTATCAGCACATAATGATACTGCTCTTCTGAAATTAACATCTTTAAATGCCTTTAAGGTATTGGTATTTTCATCCATAAAGTTGAATGCAAGTCGTACACCATCGTTTTTGCCATACCAGAATTTTCTGTTCGGGTCGCCCTGTACATAGTTCTTTTCTGCGTCCGGTATAAATATATGTGCCCAGTCAACAGCTCCTGTTTGAAGCAATGAAAGTGCTGCTTGGTTGCCATTAAATTGCGGGAAACGAAGTTGATCAACACTTATATTTTTAGCATTCCAATATTCAGGGTTTCTGTCAAGTACAATCATTTCTGGTTTGAATGACTTAACTACTGAAAATGCGCCTGTAACTACAGGGGTTTTTTCCACATAAGTTGCAGGATCTTTAACCTTTGAATAAATATGTTCCGGCAACATCCAGCGTTGGAAGAATAGACTATTACGTACAAAACGATTCGCTACTTTCATGACAATTTTAACTGTATAATCGTTAACTACTGTCACAGAAGCAATTCTTCCCTTCACACCATCGTGATCCCAGTCACCATTTCTGTCTATCTCCGGATGTGTTTTTGTATAGTTGAAGGTAAATGCAACATCCTTTGCAGTAAAATCTTTACCATCGCTCCATTTAACACCCTTTCGTACATATACAGTTAGAGTTTTAAAGTCAGGTTCTGTAACAATCTTTTCAGCAAGCCATGGTGTTTCCTTATTATTGTTGAAGCTATCAAAAATAACCAATGGCTCGTACATAAATCCCAAAGAAGCGTGTAAAGCATTGTTAATATTCGGGTTAAAGTTTCTTACCCAACCATTACTTTCCTGTGACATAACTGTAAGAAAAGCAGGTTTTTTTGCTGCGCTCGATGTTGTAAACATGGTCATGGGTATTGTTAGCGCAACTACTAGCATTAATGAGATTAGTTTTTTGATTTTCAAAGCTTATCCTCCTTTTAAATTTTTATTATACAACAGTATAAGTTTATTCCTTGGCTATGGTAATTATTACATTTTTTTATAAATTGTTTGAAATATCAAAACCTAAAATACCAGTTGAAAAGTATCATTAAATTCGGTTTAATTATTATTGTGTAATTGTGTTAGTTGCATAACTAATTTTACCATTTTTGCGGGTTCTTCTGAATCCGCATTTTTGTTTTTTTACAAAAAAATGAGCCATCGTTCAACTAACTTAATTTGTTAGTTTTGCGACTGCCCCTTGGTTTTTTTATGCGTAATATGCAAAAATCTGTTCTATTGGCTTAAAGTACAAATGACCATCCTGCCAAGCTTGAAAGTGTAAATCCATTCTAGAATCATTCCAATCCTTAGGTGTTCCTGATGTAGTCAGTTTTTTTGTGACTTCAGGTTCCTCCACTACATTCGGAAACTCCTGATATCCGAATAGTAGGTTCTCATGCATTGCAATTATTTCATATTTGGGACCTAAAAAAGCTCTCTCTTCTTGTAATTGGTAGTGATAATAGATATAACTGCTCATCATTTCAGGTTTTAAATGAGCTACCCTTCCAACTCGACGCTCTACCGACTGTTTCCTTTTCCAGTGTTCCTCACTAGCCGGTTCATTAAAATGAAAGACGTCGATCATAGGTATCCATTTTCTCATTTCAATCTTTCCCGGCCAATCTTCCATATAATCACTTAAAGAACTAAATATTTCTTCCGGCTGGACTTCTGTATCTATACATTCACAATATAAAAAAATATTTTTCTGCCATTTGAAGGCTGCTATTGTCATCACCTTGCCATCATCAACTAATCTTTTTGCTTTTTCTTCCTGTTTCATATTTTCTAATGCAACATCTTCTTTGCCATTTTTAATCTGCGCTCTAAACATCATTCTTTTCATATAAATCTGTTCACTCCTATCATTGCTTTGTTTTCTATTCGGAAAATCGTATTCTATCAATGAGACTCTGCTTTCTAAAATTTCTACTAATTACAAGCGTCAAGAGCAACTGTAAAACAATCACAGTCACCGTCAATAATATTGTCTGGGTGAGAGGATAATGGTAGCGGGTAATATTAAGTAATCTATCTGCTTTTGCATATAAAAATACGCCATACCCAACCATATTTCCAATCCCCAGAGAAATAATTAACGTTCCAAGAGTATAAAATAATCCTTCCATTTGAAGCATTTGGATAAGCTGATGCTCTGACAATCCAATCGCCTGCATCATACCCAATTCACGTTTTCTGGTATAAATACTATTAATCATAGTATTTATTAAGTTCATAATGCCAACACCAGCAAGTACAATCATAAATGCATATCCCATTTTTGACATAACATCCATGGCATTTTCCCATTCAGCAACCATTGCTTCATAACTATTCATTTTTAACATTTTCTGATTATCAACAATAGATTGTAATTGTGTTCCTGCCTCAGATATTTCTTCTTTATTTACAGTAATTTCATAACTGTATACCATGTTATTATAACAAATATCTTCAATGACAGAGCTAGGTAAAACAAAAGAACTTCCCCCCGTAAAAGCATAAGAATAATCACCCACAGCCGCAATTTCAAAAGTTTTTTGTATTTCTTCTTCACCATTATATAATGTCATAGTAATATAATCACCTATTTTAACATTTGGGAACCAGCGTAAAAAGATTTTTGAAAGAACGATCTTGTTTCCTGCCTTTAACTCCTCATAGGTTACCTGTCCTTGGATTTGGTATTCTTCTAATTCCTCTGCACACTCTTCAGTCAAACCCGTTATTCCCGTCCGCCACGCATTATCTCCATCCATAAAATCATTCAAGTCTACTGTTATATACTGAATCTTTTGTATTTTGTCAACTCCTGAAACTGCTTGTACCTGTTGCTCAAAGGTATCATTAAGTGGATTGTTCTGCTGTATACTACTCCATTCTCTTTCTGGATGCATCTGATCTCCATGCCAAGATTCTATAGTAATCTGATAATCTGATAGGATATGTTCCCTCGCTATTTCTTTCGGATCTGCACAAGTAAGAACCGTTGCTACTACTATAAACAGAATTCCTGTCATCCCAAGAGTTATAATTGTAATAGCTGTCCTTTTTCGGTTACGAAATAAATTTGCTTTTGCTAAACGTACCAGTGACAAATTGATATATCCATTCCTAGTTTTTGCCTTTGAATTAATAACACCTCCGTACCGTAAAGCTTCTATAGGTGATATTTTACTTGCTGTTTTCATTGGCTTTAATAAGGATAGATAAACTGTTACAGAACTCACTATAACTGTTACTATAACTATCCACGGTTTGAATAAAGTCACGGTACCATCTTGAATCAACTGCATCATCATTTGACTAACCGCATTCGTTCCAGTGGCTGGTTCCATAAAATATTGGTAAAAAATGTTACTAAATAAGAATCCTAATATAAGTCCTATTGGAATTGCGATACCAGCCACTAAAAAGCCTTCTTGGAATACAATTTGACGAATCTGCTTTTTTGTCGCTCCTAGTGCCTTTAATTTTCCAAACTCCTGTACCTTATGAACCATAGAAACATAATAAATACTATAAATTGTTAAAATTCCTGCAAACACAACAACTAATAGGATAACTGCTATTCCTATATAAAACGAAGGATCTATATAATTTGCCAATAAGTATTCATTATTTTTCAAAACATTAGCTTCATCAATTTCAAAACCCAATGCAATTTCCTTAGCTCTCGATTCAATTTCATCTGTAGTCATTTTATCTGCATCCATGATACGAAACATAGCCCAATAAGAGCGTTCCTCTTCTGGTACCTGCTCCTCCATAAATGCCCTTGAAATTAAACCGCTATACGTATTCTGTTGTATATTGGCTTCATTTGTAGCGATTATTCCACAAATATGAAAGGTTCCCTGTTTTTCCAAACTTTTTCCATTCTTTTCAAATATTTGATAAGGAAGCACTATGTTATCTCCAAGTTCTGCTTGAAATCCTAACGCATCAAGCAATCCTTGTGAGACAATAATATCCTCCTTATTTTTTGGATAATCACCTTCCTCCAATTCTATTCTATTTAGCTGATATGCAACTTCATCTGCATATGTCAGTATGATTGTGGCCTCGTCATCCACAACCTCCGCAACATCCTGTCTTAATCCTAATGTTTCAATGCCAACATGTAGCTTTAGTGCCTGTATTTTGTCTTCACTTACATCCCGATACATCATGTGCCATGTTGGATATACCCTATTTATTGCCTCAAATTGTAACGTAATTGTTCCGAACCCAATGGTTAGAATTAAATATAAAAGTATTGTTGTCAAACAGATCGCTATACCTGAAAGAATATTTCTACCTTTATTCTGCTTTACATTAGCTAGTGCAGTCTTCGTTACCGTTCTCATTCACTCACCACCTTGCCGTCTTCAATAATCACAATACGATCAGCCATTTGTGCTATCGTCTCGTCATGAGTAATCATAACCAAGGTTTGCCCATACTTTGAAACACAAGATTTAAGTAGCGAAATAACCTCCATTTCCGTCTTTGAATCTAAATTTCCAGTCGGCTCATCCGCTAAGATAATAGCAGGTTTAGAGACAAGGGCGCGAGCAATGGCTACTCTTTGCTGTTCTCCTCCTGATAAGGTATTAGGGAGCGCCTTTATCTTATCCCACATTCCTATATTTTTAATCAGTTCTTTAACGAATACTTCATTTACCTTTTTTCCATCTAATCCAATTGGAAGAACAATGTTTTCCCATACATTTAAAGATGGAATTAGATTGTAATTTTGGAATATAAACCCTATTTTTCTCCTTCTAAATATTGCAAGTTTATCATCCTTTAACCCAAAAATATCTTTATCTTCAATTATGACTTTGCCAGAATCCGGATGATCCAAACCGCCAATCATGTGAAGTAAAGTACTTTTACCAGATCCGGACCGCCCGACGATAGCAACAAACTCACCTTCCTGAACCTGAATATCGGTATGGTCTATTGCTTTTACTAGATTTTCTCCAGAACCATAATACTTTATTAAATCTTTTGCCTCTAATATTGTTTTCATATAACTCCTATCTGCCTATTTTTCTCTAATTTTACCATTAAAGTCTTACAGGAGCCTTTCAAGAAGTCTAACAGTTTTGTAAGATTTCCTATTCATTCTCTTTGATTTGTCTAATGAATTATATGATTGGTTTTAGTAGCGTAATTTGAAATACACTTCCCCTCAATATTCCTTGCTTGACGCGAATACTTCCACCTTGCTCTTCTAGTATTTTTCTAGAAAGATATAGTCCAACACCTGAACCATCTGAATTCAATATTACTTGTGAATGTCCTCTGTAAAACCTTTTAAATATATTAGGATATTCTTTAGGTGGTATTCCGATCCCTTCATCCGCTATTTCAACTAGAACATACGATACCATAAAGGAAACATGTATTTCTATTTTTGTTTCTGCCTCTGAATATTTGATTGCATTATCAAGTATATTGATAAATGCTTCCTGGGTCCATTTCGAGTCATGCATTATATTAACATCTTCAAATTCGTCCATAGCAAGCTCTATCTTTTTTTCATATGCTTTCATATAAACGCTGTTGGCAGCTGCAATTAATGTGTTTTTAAGACTAGTTGAAACCGGATTAATTTGTATCATATTGGTTTCTAATCTAGAAAGATTAATCAATGCCTCTAATAATGATTCCAGTTTTCTAACTTCTTCCCGTCCCTGAATCAAGAACATATGTCTCTCTTTCTCGGTAAAGGTATCTGAGTCTGCTATCTCATAACTCATTCGTAACGACGCGAGTGGTGTCTTAAGCTGATGAGAAATATCAGTAACCAAAGCTTTCGTTTCTTTTTCTTCCAAAAGCAATTTTTCTTGTAGATTACCAATATGTTGTCCCAACTCTTTTAGTTGCTCTTTTATATGTGTATAAATATCATCATTATCCCCCTCATCAAATGTAAAAAAGAAATCATTATCTAAATATGCGGTTAAACATAAGGACACATTTTGCAGGTCTTCAAAAACTTTTTGCTTCTCTTTTTGTTCAAGATAAAGATACATTAGTACCATTAGTATTCCAATTACTCCTGCCATTCCTATCATATAATATTGATAAAGCCCTATTAACTTCGCGTTTATATTGTTTGTTTCTGTATATCCATATTTTTCCTCTAATAATCTTCCTGCAAGTATTATTTCATTAGCAGCATTTACTTTCTTTCCTTCAAACACTTGTATTAATTCCTGCTCCAGCTCTGGATGATTCCCTATCAATTGCCCTAACTGTATTTGTTCTTTAATCTGTAATTCAAGCTTTAATTTATGAAGTATCATGCTACTTGACAGTACTAGTAGAGAAAACATGATTAAGATCAAAACTACTCTTTTATACTTTCCTTTACCCATATATATCCCATTCCCCTCACGTTCTGGATATAATCAATTCCCAATTTATTTCGCAAGCGATAGATGTTTACAGATACTGTATTGTCATCCACAAATTGTCCATCGTTACCCCATACATGCTCCAGAATTTGCTCATTCGAAACTATTTGCTTTGCATGTTCCATAAAAAAAAGTAGGAGCTGTAGTTCCTTTTTACTTAGTTGCATTAATTCATTATTTTTATACGCTTTCATATCCTGATAAGAAATGCTAATTTCATCAGAAATAAGGTTTCGCTTCTCTGTACTATCCCTTCTGCGCATTAAAGCATTCACCTTTGACATTAATACCATCAAACTAAATGGCTTTGTAATATAATCATCAGCTCCAATATCATAACCATTTACAATATCTATTTCTTGATTCAGCACCGTAAGGAAAATGATATAGACGTCACTTTGCTTACGAATCATTTGACAAAATTCCATACCATTTCCATCTTCCAGCGTAATATCACTAATAATCAGATCAAGATTTCCCATGTTAAAGTAAGTAGTTGCTTCTTCCACACCAAAAGCTGAACAAACTTGGTAACCTTCTTTTTCAAGTCTGAGACTGATTCCTCTATTCAAATTTATATCATCTTCTACTACCAATATAGTTTTCATTTCTTCTGACACGCCCTTCCTACTACACTTTCATTGCATAATAATTAGAAAATATTATAAATAATAAACCTTTCCCAAGAAGAATTGAAGCAACCATTATTATTATAATTTTATCTACATTCATAAATGATAATATAATGATAAATGCTGACAGGACATATGACATAATCTTGCTAACCATGCAAGCAGTTTTTTCATTTATTCTAATATTTCTCTCATCATTCACTTCAATTTTATTTAATCGTTTCAGTTCTTTATCTTTTGCTTCGGAAACAACAAACGAATAAATAATGCTTCCAAGTCCAAGCACTGCTAAAACACTACCAAATCCAATACAAAGACCTGATAAAGTTTTTGTTTGTTCCGTGTCAAAAACCTGAAAAGATAAAAACAACAAAATAGCACCTATTGCAAATTCTAAAATGTATAAAATTCTTTTCATCTTTCTTCCTCCTCATAAATAAAAATTTCTTCGATAGACACACCAAAGTAGCGTGCAATCTTAAAAGCTAACGTAATCGATGGATTATATCGACCATTTTCAAGTGAACCTATAGTCTGTCTTGATACCTCTAAATCTTGTGCCAATTGCTCCTGACGTATCCCTCTTGCTTTTCTGATTTCTTCTAATTTGTTCTTCACATTTTCCCTCCATGGTTTTTATGGAAAGTTTGCTTTCCTTTTTTATTATATAATCAATTCATAATCATGTCAAGTGTACTTTCCATTATTTAATAAATAATTATATCCTATTAAGACACCCGGACTATAATTACAACATTGGTTCGGGTGTCGAAAGCCCTTCAAAACTACATTTATGAATATATATGCACGGTTAAGGTGTCATAAGTCTTTCATAACTGAAATTATGAATAGCGGTGCATATATACTCGTTTTGTCGTAAACCGGCTGACAAGGCTGTTTATGTCCGACTAGAGACTCAATGAAAAACAGAGCTACTGCGATGTTTTTCATATATTTGAGGCTCTATAAAGGACATGCCGCAGGAAGGTAAGGTAGACAAAACGAATATATATACACCGATATTCATTACACAACCTAAATTGGGCTTATGACACCCGAATCATAATATTCATTTCATACCCCGAATTGGACTTTCGTCACCCGAACCAAGATTACAATAAAAAAATATGGACTTGCTATCGATGTATTTCATCAATAGCAAATCCATTACTTTTTACTTATTCCATTCCATAAGCTTTAAGACCTATTTTAATCTTCTGTCATGATTGATCAACAATTGGTGCTAGATATTTTTTCATAGCAAGAAACTGGTCATTTGAAATTATAATCTTATTGCCATCCCTGCTGATATATCCACTATCCTCCAATTTCTTAATGGAACGATTTATAGTTTTTATACTCAATCCGGAACGCTCAGACAAGTCCTTCCTGGTAAGATTAATAATACACTGTGTATTCCCACCATTTTGCTCATAAAATTGGCTAAATAAATAGATAATACGATCAATCCCCTGCAGGAATAAAAATAGCCGCTCTTTTCTAGCCTGTTCTAAAAGATAACGTCCCATAGACTCAATTTCCATGTGTAATGCATTCATATCATTTAGCATCCATTTTTCAAACGTATTTTTTGGTATTACCAACATCGTGCAGGGCGTTACCGTCATAAGCGTTGTTTTATAATTTTCCATCTTTAGCAGAATTTCCATAGCTCCAAACACCTTGACCGAATAAAACCACATATAATCATATACAATGCCCAAAATACGGTAATCAATTGCCCTTACAATTCCCTCAGTTAAAATATAAACATTATCGACTTCTGAACCCTCTTGTATAAAAATGCTGTTCTTTTCTTTACGAACAATCTGCATGGATTCTAAAAACCAACGGGGTGCATTGCTCAGATATCTATTTAAATACTCTCTCTGTTCTTTGTCCAAGCAGTTTTGTAATTTGACAATCTTATTAATATTATCTTCTGGCACACTTATTTCCTCATTTCTTTTAAAAGCCTGTGTTTGATATTATCATCAGCAAACGAGATTTCCACAGAATTCTGCAGAAGCTGCAAGATTATGTCTTTCTCCAATCCGATATTTTCAGATACTGTTAATAGTTCCTTCGTCACGGAAGTATTGCTAACCGTACGATTATCTGTATTGATGGTTGCCAGTAACCCATTCTCTAAAAATAGTTGTAAGGGATATTCTCTCCAGGAATTCACCGCCTTAGTCTGAAAATTACTAGTTGGACACATTTCGATTCCAATCCTTTTTTCCCTGCATAGGTTCACTAGGGACTTATCCTTCTGTAATGCAATTCCATGACCTATCCTTATTGCTCCCATTGCAATGGCTTCTTGCACATTTTCTATGCTGCCACATTCTCCGGAATGAATCGTAAAAGGTACCTCTAATTGCCTTGCCAATTCAAAAAGTTCTCTCTGTTCCCAGGTTGGATAAGTCGATTCATCTCCAGCTAAATCCAAGGCACAAACGCCCTCACCAAGATATTCTCTGGCACAGCGCAGCATTTTAATATTCTTTTCCACGGAATGATGACGCATGGCACAAACAATGACAGAAGCCTTACTATCACAAAGCTGTTCTGCCTCTGCGATACCAGTAAGAACACTTTCAATCACTTGATGGCAGTTAAGTCCGCCTTGAGTAGAAGACATTGGTGCGAACCGCACTTCCAAGTATTTTACATTTTCTACTGCCACACCTCTTAACAGATCTGAGGCCGCTTGTTTTAGCCCTCTTTCCGTCTGGAGACACTTAATTGGCAAATCAAATCGTTTTAAATACTCCGTCAAACTAGTACAATCATCTGAAACCTGAAGTTCGTATTGCAATTGGTTCTCTGGTATAGTTATCTCTTGTTCCTTCAATAAACTAGATATTGTAATCAAACTCATAGAACCATCCAAATGACAATGCAAATCAAGTTTTGGCAGTTGTTGTAACCATCCTTTTTCCATCTATCTATACCTCTACCTTTTAGTAGTCAGATTTTTGGGGCCGAATCCCATTGGTAACAATTCCTGTAACGTAAAACTTTGATATTCCTCTTCTGATTTACCGAGAATTATCTCAAAGGTTTCATAGTCGCAGAATTCCATCATGACCTGTCGGCATACTCCACAGGGTGCACAATAATCTAATTTCCCTTCCGCAGGGCCTCCTACAATGGCAATGGCCTCAAATTCTCTTTCTCCGTTGCTAACTGCTTTAAAAAACGCAGTACGCTCCGCACAATTGCTTGGCGAATATCCAGCATTTTCAATGTTACAGCCACTGTATATTTTCCCTGCTTTTGTTATTAGTGCAGCCCCCACTTTGAAATTCGAGTAGGGACTATAAGAGTGCTGTCTTGCTTCTATCGCTAATTTTACTAATTCTGATCTGTCCATTACTTGCCTCCACGTTCTATTTCACATTTCCAGACATGCCGCTTTAGCGGTACAACGTTATTTTGATTTAATATAAGGTTTACCATTCGCTGCAGGTACTCTTGCTTTGCCTACAAATAAGATAAGAGTAATTATTGTAACCACATAAGGAATCATAGAAATAAGATTTGGAGAAACCTGGTTTCCTGAACTCGCCAATACTTTAAATCCACTGCACAGACCAAATAATAGGCATGCTTTCATCGAACCATGTGGTGTGAATTTGCCAAAGATAACCGCTGCAATCGCAATAAAACCTTGTCCTACAATAACAATTGGGCGGAATTGGTTTACTGTTGCCAGTGTTACATATGCACCACCAAGGCCAGCTAAGAAACCTGACAGAATAACACAGATATAACGAATTTTATATACGTTAATACCCTGTGTATCACAGGCCTGTGGATGTTCACCAACAGCACGAAGTCTCATACCAAAACGTGTTTTATAAAAAACAAACCAAACAATGCCTACTACGATAAAACACAGGTATGCAGCAGCATAAGTATTTAAAGCATTGTTAAGGAAAGAACCTACCGGAAATACTCCATCGAATAATTTCGGTAATTTATCACTAGAATCAAGTGCTGGTGTATTAGAGGAGTTATCAAACATTGCCTTACAAAGGAAAACAGCAAGTCCCGGTGCAAGAAAGTTAATGGCTGTACCAGAAATAGTCTGATCCGCTCCATAAGTAATACAAGCAATTGCATGAAGCAGTCCAAACAGTGCACCAGCCAGACCACCACAGATAAATCCAAGCCATGGATTTCCTGAATACAAGGCTACAACAGAACCGGTGAAAGCACCCATTGTCATCATTCCTTCAATACCAATATTAATAACACCACTTCGCTCCGAGAAGCAGGAACCAAGAGCAGCATATAGTAAAGGAGGAGTAGCAATCAGTGTTGCATTGATGATTAATCCGAGATTCTTAATTATTACATCCATTTATTTATCCTCCTTTTTCTTTAATCTCTTTGCTAAGATATGCTTGAATACATGGGATATTGCAATGAAAATAATAACAGTTCCCATAATAATATCAACTATTTCTGAAGGTGCATCAATAAGGCTTAATTTGGATCCGCCATATTTCATTGCGCCATAGAAAAGTCCTGCAAAGATACAACCAATCGGATTTGAACCACCAATCAAGGCTACTGTGATGCCTTGAAAACCAAATCCTTCTTGACCTGCATACTGGCTAATTCTCGTAGACATACCAAGAAGTTGTACCGCTCCACCTAGTCCTGCTAAAGCACCTGAGATTCCCATTGATACCATGATTGCCTTATTTGAATTAATACCACCATATTTAGCAGCATTTTGATTGAAACCTACTGCACAGATCCGATAACCTAGCGTTGTCTTATTGATGATAAACCATATGATTACTGCAGCAATAACTGCTAACAGGAAGCCGTAATTAGCATTGGTACAGTCCAAAGCAGTACGTATACTTTTGGGTAGTAGAATAGCTGCTGAATCCAAAATGTTTTTAGTAGCTTCTCCACCATTTTCTTTATGGATCACATCGAGATTTACTATATAATTAGAAAGATAAAAGGCAATCCAGTTAAACATAATGAAGGATAATACTTCATTAATTCCCTTCTTAACTTTCAAAAGTCCTACCACCAGGCTCCATAACGCACCTGCTACTGCCGCTGCAAGAATACATAGTGGAACATGAATGATTGGTGGAACATCCACCAAAATACCAACGATACAGGCTGCTAACGAACCTACAATGAATTGGCCTTCTGCTCCAATATTGAATACACCCATTCGAAAGGAAAAGGCAACGCTTAGTCCTGTAAAAATCAAAGGACTTGCATAAATAATTGACCAGACAATATATTTTGGTTTACTGAACACAGAACTAAACAACCTGGCATATGCTTCTACCGGACTAATTCCCGCTATAATTAGCAGAACAGCGCCTACTAAGAACCCAATTAGGATGGCAATCAGTGTATACAGCGCTTTACTATTTAAAATGCTTTTCTTCTCACTCATTTGTCATGCCTCCAGCCATCATTAATCCTAATGTATTTTCATCTGCATCTTTTCCAGCAACGTTTCCTGCAATCTTACCATCAAAAATAACTTCGATACGATCAGACAGACTCATTATTTCATCTAATTCAAACGAAACCAAAAGAACAGCTTTATTCTTATTTCTCTGTTCCACAATATATTTATGAACAAATTCAATTGCCCCAACATCCAGTCCCCTTGTTGGATTAACTGCTATCAGCAGATCTTTATCATTCGTCACTTCTCTGGCAATAATAACCTTTTGCTGATTACCACCAGACAATTTACCAGCTGCTTTATTTACACTATCCGCCGGACGAATATCAAATTTTTCAATTAAATCTTTTGCGTGGTCACTGATGACACCTCTTTGTAGAATTCCATTTTTTGAATATGGCTTACCTTCAAAATTCTGCAATATCAGATTGTCAGCCACGGAGTATTCCATAACAAGTCCATGTTTCTGACGGTCTGCAGGTATACTAGATATTCCTTTTTCAAAGACTGACTTTGGACTAGTATTGAATACTTCTTGTCCATTCATGATTACTTCCCCAGAATCTCCTTTTCGAAGTCCGGTCAAAATCTCAACTAATTCCGTTTGTCCGTTTCCATCAACACCGGCCAGACCTACGATTTCACCCCGGCGGACATTCAAGTTTAGGCCTTTTAGAATTTCCACGCCACGGTAATCCCTCGCATGAAGGTGTTTCACATCAATGACAATCTCTCCTGGTGTTAATGGTTTCTTCTCAACCACAAATTCTAAGTCACGCCCTACCATCATGGAAGCCAATTCATTTTCATTGACATCATCAACTTTGACAGTATTGATAAATTTTCCTTGACGAATAATCGTGCAGTAATCAGCAATCGCCTTGATTTCCTTTAATTTATGAGTAATCAAAATAACAGATTTTCCATCTGTGACTAAATGATCTATAATTTCCATCAGTTCATTAATTTCCTGAGGGGTTAAGGATGCTGTTGGTTCATCCAAAATTAGTGTGGCAGCTCCACGATATAAAACTTTCAGTATTTCCACTCTTTGCTGCATACCAACAGAAATATCTTCAATTTTTGCATCAGGATCCACCTGCATGCTATATTTTTCTGAAAGTTCTATTACTTTCTCTTTTGCTGCTTTTAGATCTACTTTAAGTCCTTTCACCGGTTCCATGCCAAGAATAATATTTTCAGTAACAGAAAATGGCTGTACCAACATAAAATGCTGATGAACCATACCAATACCAAGTTCAATGGCATGCTTTGGACTATCAATATGCACTGGTTTTCCCCCTATTTGGATTTCACCGGATGTAGGTTTATATAGTCCAAACAGTATGTTCATTAATGTACTTTTTCCGGCCCCATTTTCACCGAGAATGGCATGTACTTCACCTTTATGGACGTTCAGATTAATATGGTCGTTTGCTACAAAATTGCCGAATTTTTTAACAATATCTTTCATGGAAATAACGACTGTATTTTCATCCAAATGACTTATCTTTTCCAATCTCGTTCCTCCTTGATTTCTTAAATAATGGTAATATTCTGAAATCCTTCATTTTTTAATAGAATAGCCAAACTGTTTAGATATTCCTGTTTTGGTGTCTCTAAGTGGGAATATTCTTTTCGTACACCCATTGGACGATATGCAATGATTTTATAGCGGATATCTTGTATCTTCAGATACGGTTGCAGTAATCTGCCTACTTTCTGAATCGTTTCACTAGCATCAAACAATTCAGGTACAACTACAGTACGCACCTCATAAAGTTTGCCGCATTTTGCTAGTAGAACCGCATTCTCCAAGATCCGTTCATTTCTAAAACCTGTCACAACTTCATGCTGCTGTGGATCAAATGCTTTTACATCCAGCATAACACCATCTGTTACACTTAGCAGATCTGATTTTAAGAAGTCTAATGTACCATTGCTATCAATCAAAGTAGTAAGCCCTACTGATTGGCAAAGAACAAACAGCTCCTTTAAAAAATCAGGATACAAGGTACATTCCCCACCTGACACAGTGATACCTCGGATAAAGGGGATCTGCTTTTTTACTAGATCAAATACCTCTTCCGCTGTTTTATTCTGTGTTTTTGGGCTACTGTCAAAAGGACAGGTATGTATACAGGTATCACACTGCACACATCTATCTGCATCATAGTGTACTTTTCCCTGTTCCATTAACAACGCCCCTGCCGGGCAGGTTTGTACACAGATTCCACATTGGTTACAGATTTCTCTTGTCTCCGGATTATGACAGTATTTACAATCCAGGTTGCATCCTTGTAAAAATACCACTGTCCGATTTCCAGGCCCGTCCACCGAGCTAAATGGTATTACTTTATTCACAGCTGCCCGCATATTATCGAACCTTTCTCTCTAGAATATGGCCATTCTTTACAGCGCCACTTCCCAATGCAGTCGTATCCTGCAATACATTCTGACCTGCATTCAACTTTTCAATTTCAGAACGTTTGACCAGATAACCAGTGATACGGATTAAATCACTGTTTTTCTCATAAAAAGAAAGATAACGTAAGTTCTTACGAAAAGATCCCTTTATGATGTCCAATATATATTCTGGATTCTTGTGTACCGTGGTATCGATTGGGAATATATCTCCTGTTCCAGACGGGAAATATTTATGGAACTTATCACATACCAAAAGATGATCAATCAATTCTTCCGGCTCCTCTCCAATTGGAATACGAGTTCCCGGAGTAACATGTTCATCATCTGCAAGACCAACCTGCGCATGCAGCAGATAATGACCATCTGAAATCTCACAATATGGACTCTTGTGGTCTTCATTTATTTTGTTAATCTGTTCCATAATAGCAACACCAAGATCATTGGCTTTTCCATCATGACCGAAACGACCTAGTAAACCTTCTTTTTCCATTAATATATTGACACAATCTGCCAAACCTACCATACCGTACATAGCCGTAAAACGATCCCTATGAATAAAACCTTCCTTTGCCAGAAAATTATTATCAAAAAATCCACTTTCTTCTACTTCAAACTTAATGCGGGCATCCATATACCGAGCCATAATATCACAAACATAAGGGAGTTGATTTTCTTTAAAATCTTTTAAACTACTTGCACGTTTGGCAATATTACCAAGGATTAGACGACAAAGGGTATAAGCACCTCCACCAAGTGGTAATCCATTATAGCAACTTGCAATGACGTAATTTTCTCTAAATTCACTTTGAAACATTTTATGATTTGCAAAGCTAGGCTTAGCAGTTTGTAATGCCGTGTTAATTGCTAACATTGCGAAATCATCAGGTGTCACACCTTCTTCATATTTCATTGTCAGATTTGGAACTGCATGTTCTAATTCTGCTTCAACTTCCAGAAGTAGCCGCCCAGCCTTAGTTGCTTGTGGTCCAATATTACCATGAGAAAATGAATCCAAAACTGTCCGATCCACATGAATCATAAACAGTTTTAGTAGCTTCTTTGCCTGGGCTTCCTCTACATCATTAATAAATGGCTCAAGGAGGAGATCCAACTGACCAACATATACAGGGAAGTTCGTAACACTTGGTACATGTCTATAAAAAATCAGAAGGGAATTCAGTGCTTCATACAAATCTTTTGGTGGATCCAATTGCAGAAACTTACTGCCTTCCTTCATGAATTTTTCATAGTCCGGAACAATATAACGTGGTCTTACCGGTGCATGTCCTTCACCTAAATCGCAGATACATTTTTGGTCAATCGGTACATTTAAAAGTTCCTCAAGTCCTTCTGGCAGATTTAATACTTCCATCAAAGAATCCGCTTCATTTGCCATGGCTGCTATCTTTTGCTCATGAGTCAGTGTAGGGCTCTTTATTGTTTCCAAAATTCTGTTTCTAGATGTGTTTACACGTTCCATTGATATATCTCTCAATTGTAATTCCTCCTTTTGTCAAATTATATTTAGTCTAATTCATATACATCGCCATATTTTGCTTCAAATTCAGCTTGTGTCTTAGTAACAACAATTTCTCCACTGATAATTTTAGCTTTTACATCAGCAATTGCTGCAATTACTTCAGGTGTAAGATTATCAGTTGTTGGTGCAATGTCAACACCATCAGTAGTAAGATCATAAGTGATAATTCCGTTAGTTAAAGTACCTTCTAAGCATGCCTTTGAAATGTTATAACATGCAATGTCAACTCTCTTCATAGCAGATGTCAAAATATTCTCTGGAGCAAGGGAACTCTGATCAGTATCTACTCCAATTGCCCATACACCATTCTCTTGGCATCCTTCAATTACACCAAGTCCAGTACCACCAGCTGCATGGAAGATAACATCTGCGCCATCTGTAATCATGGAAACAGCTGAACTCTTACCAACTGCAGTATCACCAAATGCATTAGCATTGTATTGTAAAACGGTAGCATCAGGATTAGTATCTAATACACCAGCAGTGTATCCATAACCAAACTCATTCATAGTAGCATTTGACATACCAAGAACAAAACCAACTTTGTTACTCTTTGTCGTCATTCCGGCTACAACACCTGCTAAATAGGAAGCCTGTGCTTGTTCAAATAACAAACAGGTAACATTAGGAAGATCTGAACAGCTTGCATCATCAATGATTGCAAATTTTTGGTCTGTATTTGCTTCAGCAGATGTTCTCGTAGCATCAGCAAGCATATAACCAACGCAAATGATCAAATCATAGTCATCATCAACAAAAGTTTCAATGTTAGGAGCATAATCAGCATCAGTTTCTGATTCAAGATATTTAACTTCAATTCCTAATTCTTCGGATGCTTTCTGTAATCCTTCCCAAGATGATTGGTTAAAAGATCCGTCATTAACTCCACCGACATCAGTAACCATACCAACTCGGATGGTTTTTTCTGTTGTTGCTGTCTCTTCAACAGTAGCAGTTGGTGCTGCTTCATCAGTAGTAGCTGCTGCCTCGTCAGAAGTCGCTGCTGGTGTTGGCTCTTCAGTAGTAGTTTTTGTAGTGGAACCTCCACATGCTGTCATAGTAAGAACCATAGTAACGGTTAAAATAATAGCGATTATTTTCTTTTTCATATTTATATCTCCTATTCTGTTATTTAGGTTAATTAAAAGTGTTCCATCCTATCTTTAAATCTTAGCTAGATCTTGCTGGATCAGATTACGAATTGCTTCTACTGCCACTTTAATGGCAACCTCTGTATCGTGAACTTTAGGATTACTTAATCCCTTTTTCTCCCGTTCCTGATTTGCAACAACTAAAAAGGTAGAGCCTACTCTTACCCTTAAGTAACTGCCAATTACAAACAATGCTGCTGATTCCATCTCTGATGCTAAACAGCCACAGCGCAACCATGCTTCCCATTTATCCATCAATTCATAGCTGACAGGTTTAATTTCTGGTTCATGCTGACCATAAAAAGCATCTTTACATTGTACAACACCTACATGGTAGGGGTTTTCGATCTTTTCTGCTGCTTTCATCAGTGCATTCACTATGTAAATATCTGGAACTGCCGGGAATTCGATCGGTGCATATTCCTTGCTGGTGCCTTCCATACGAATGGCGCCATTAGCAATTACGATATCTCCGCCCATGATATTTTCCTGCATACCTCCACAGGTACCAACGCGAATAAAAGTATCAGCACCACATTTAACTAATTCCTCCATAGCAATTGAAGCTGATGGTCCGCCTATTCCAGTAGAAGTTACACTGACTTTTACCCCATCTAGATAACCAGTATAGGTAACAAATTCTCTGTTATCAGCCATCAGTTTTGCATCATCAAAATGTTCTGCAATCTTTTCACATCGTTTCGGATCACCTGGTAAAATAATATATTTACCAACATCGCCTGGCTTTAATTGAATGTGATACTGTTTGCCTGATCCCTCTGTGTAATCTACCATTACCCTTCCTCCTTTTTCTATTTATACTCTCTTAAACTATTTGCCTTAAATACACCTCCCTCTTAATAAGCCTGTGAAATTTGAGACATATGACCCGACAATCAACTGAAAAATCCATAAAAAAATGCTTAAATTTATTATTTTTCAAGTTAACTTCCCTTTTTGCCATTCGTAATTGTGAAACTTTAACGACTTATCATTCACATTTTAGTATTAATCAACAAACTTTAAAAGGTCATGTGTCCCTTTTGCAAACTTTTATTTAAGCCACAATGTAATCTTTACCAATCAATTATATCATTTATAGTTAAATAATTCCATTAAAAAGATCCGAAAAAGTAATAATTTCGGATCTTTTTTTTGTACATTATTATATATAATTCTTATATATTCAAATCAACAATCAAACATTACCGTCAATGAAATAACCAAATATCACGGATTTTTTTCCAACAAAATTCATAATCTATCTTCTCAATACTCATAGCTGTTAATATTGGTATTTCCTCAATTAATTCCTCTCCTATATAATACTTTGCACTTCCAACTATTGTCTCTTCTATTACTGGTGCTTTAATAACCGTAGGCACCTTATATACTACCTTTACCTCTTCATCTTTACTCATTAATAAAGAGATATCTCCTTCATAAAATAAATCGACATAATTTTCCTTCCCATCTTCTACTAAAACTGGTTCAAACACTTTATCTACATCAAAAATCTGCTTCAATTCGAAATTATCCATTCCATAATCCATCAGTAATGTAGTATCGTGCCATTTATAATTTTTACTTGGTGGCCAGCCACAACCTAATACTACTGATACAAAAGTTTTATCATTTTTATCGACTGCTCCAACAAAGCAGTAACCTGCCTTGCCCGTAAATCCTGTCTTGATTCCAATCGCACCATCATACATATATAAAAATCTATCTTTATTATTAACTGAAAAAGAACGGCCTTTTTTTAACTCCTCGAATTGCCACGAAGGAGTGTTTGTTATTTTTATGAAATCTTTGTTTTTTATAGCATAACTTGCTATTTTAGCAAGTTCTACAGCTGTAGTATAATGATTTTCTGCATCCAAACCGTTTGGAGTAACAAAGTTAGTGTGCTCACAACCAAGTTCTTTCGCCTTCGCATTCATCATAGCAGCAAAACCTTCTACCGAACCACCCACATGCTCAGCGATTGCTACTGCAACGTCATTATGTGATTCTAACATTAATGAATACAAAAGATCTTTTAATATGTATTGCTCACCTTCTACAATATTAAGTTGAACATCTGGCATTTTAGACGCATGCTTTGATACCGTTACCACATCCTCTAAATTGGCATTCTCAAGAACCACAATGCAGGTCATAATTTTAGTTGTGCTTGCCATTGCCATTTCTACATTTCCTTTTTTCTCAAACAAAACACGCTGGTTATCAGCATCCATTAAAACCGCTGACAGGGCGTATAATTTAAAGTTTTCTTTTTCGGTAGTAGTCAAATCGCTTACAGTCTTTTCATCTGTCTCTTCCGCTTCTATGTTATTTTCTTTTTCTTCATCATTGCTTATCGTTAAATTCTTTACCTGCTTATTTTCTGTCTCCAGTTTAGCAAATATCCGTTCGTAATATGACAATGATGAGAAGTACAGCACAATCAACATACTTATGATTCCAATTATTTTATTTTTCAAATCTTATCATCCTAATTAAATACTTAATTAAAGTTTATTGTAATTTTTGAATTATATTCCAATAAAAGACATCAATTCATATTCACTCCGATTTAACTTTTTCTTTTCTTCTGTAATGCGATTTCTCCATTATTTATTTTAATGATTAGGGTGTCTAAAGCCCACTTTAGGCTGTGTAATGAAAGGCTTTTGACACACTAACCTTTTAATATCTTTCTTCATGTTTTTTGCTTAAGAATCTCATTTTATAATTTCACCTCCTGGTCTTGGAACGAAAAAAACAGGCCTTGGTAAGCTTCGATTTTTAGCGTTCTTTCTCTTTTCCTACGTGAGAAACTTACAATCACTGGAATTTGTCAGTTTATGAATGAAATATCACCAGCTGTTTACCAAATAGAGAATTTAATGTTTCAGAAATGACCTGCGAATCATCTTCATTATACTGAGTAATCGCAACTCGTAACGCTGTCAAGAGCATTGCAGCGCGAACGTGTATAAAGTAATGCCAACTCCTGTCATCCAGACCAATTCCTTCTTTTATAAACTTTAGTTTATCTTCAAGTATATAAGCGAGTCTTATTTGAAACTCTTCATACAAATTTGCCTTAATTAAAGATAGAAAGAGTTCCTTTTGTTCAAGCCAGATTTCAAAAAGAGATGTGACAATCTCTTTAGATTCGTAATTGGATTCCACACGCAAGATCAATTCAGTGAATACCGCTTCCATCTGGTATAGGATCACATCTGACTTATCGTCAAATAAACGGTAAAAGGTGGCTCTTCCGACACCAGAAGTATTGACGATATTTGTGATTGTGATATCGTTATAATCTTGAGTTTTTAGTAATTCTTCTAAACTTTTGCAAATGAGTTTTGCGGATTGTGTTTTTCGTTTATCATTTCCGATACGATACATTATCGCGGCTCCTGTTCCACTTCTTGATTTCTATTGACTTTATATGTACTTATGATATATATGTATCATAAAGTTAACTTTTTAACAAGTATAAGATTTTATAAGTACAGCTGATAGTACAACTGAGTCGATGAAGGCAGAACTGTGTTTACAGGGACTGGAGCGGGGTTTGTTAAGGAGAAGCAGAGGATTGGCTTAATCAATAGTTAGTCACCAAGAGAGGATTTTATTATGGAACAGAATAAGAAAAGAAATATTTTAAAGACGATTGGATTTACACTGCTAGTAGTAGTTTTATTTGGCATTGTTTTAATATTGATGATAAGCAGTGAAGAACGCTGGTTTGCTTATCTGATTTTGGTTGCTTCTGTCGGATCGCTCGTGTTTTTAAGAAGAAAAAGCTTCTGGCATGGATGGCGCGTTTTTCTTAGTTGGATCGTAACCTATACCATTGCATGGACAGCTTTATTTGCGGGACAGCCTTTGGTGGATTTGCAGCCTTATACGGCTAAAAATTTGGAACAGCCCCGTGTTTCTTATCAATTTTTACTGAACAACGTAACAATTGTGGATACACGCACCGGTAATTTAACCTCTAATAGGAGTATCCTGTGTGCCGATGGAAAAATTAAAGTCATCGCACCCGCCGGTACCATTCAGGCAGGTTCGGACACGAAGGTTGTGGATGCCACCGGAAAATATGTGGTTCCTGGGTACCTGAATATGCACATGCATGTAATAGGTGCCGAACACACCACGAAAACAATGGATAGTATGCTGGTCAATGGCATAACCGGATTCAGGCAAATGAGTGGATCTTATGAACTTATAAAAGAATGGCATTCCGGTGCCTTTTCCAACTCGACAGATCAGCCGACACTGTTAACAATGCCTGGCGATATACTAACGCCGATTAACGCACCGACGCCTGAGATTGCTGTAAAGTTTGTACGCTTACAAAAAGAGGAAGGTGTCGACTTTATCAAAGTGGGTGGCGTTACGCCAGATGTGTTCAAGGCTGTTCAGGCAGAGGCGAATAAACTTAATCTTCCTTTTGTAGGACATGTGCTGCCGGATATGAACTTAAAAGAGGTTGCAGAAAATGGCTTCCGTTGTGTTGAGCACTTCGGAATTAACAACGGAGCTTTGATATCCTGCTCAACAGATGAAACTGCCTTGAGGGAGGGGATAACATCGATTCCCTCAATTATGGTAAATCCAATCTTGGTACAGTTCATGAAGATAAAGGGTCTGAGAGATTTTGTGAATGAACAAGTTACAAATTTAGCGATAAAGTCCTCCGGAGGAGCAAAGGATGAAACACAGCTGAAGCATATCATAGAATCAGGAATTTGACGAGCTTGAGAAAGCTGGTATATCTCCACTGCATGTTCTTCAGATGACTACCCTTAACGGAGCTGAATATTTGGGACGCCTTGATGATATGGGCACCGTAGAAGTCGGTAAGTATGCCGATTTAGTATTGTTGGATGCAAACCCTATAGAGAGTGTCCAAAATCTGCATCAGATTGATGCTGTGATACGTGCGGGTTCATATCACGACAAAAGCGAATTAAATTCTATGAAAGAGAAGCTAGGGACGAATTTAAGCGCTCACTTAACATTCATGAATTAGGAGCTGCTCATTCGTTAATGAAAAAGTTTTTTTATTTAGGAGAGGATAAGAATGAAACATAATATAGCACTTATATTGAACAGGGAAGATCCTAAAGTATTGGCTTCACAAAAAGCGGAGCAGAACTTATATTCTTATTATGGATTAGAAACAAAGGACCACTATATCCATTTAGTTAAGGCAGATATCAAAATAAGAGTTACGGAAATTGGAACGGGTAAGCCTATTATTTTGGTTCCGGGTAATACTGGAGATGTGTTTCCATTGATACCGCTTATGCCAGAATTAAAAGGCAGAAGAATTATAGCAATCAATCGTCCGGGTGGTGGATTAAGTGATGGCATGGATCATCGAAATATTGATTTTAGAGAATTAGCAATCGAAACTATCGAGACTGTTATGAACACTTTTCAGATTGACAGTGCACCATTGATTGGGCATTCAATAGGAGGTCATTGGTGTCAATGGTTTGCTATTGAAAGACCAGAACGCGTGAAGGCTTTGGTTTTGCTCGGAGTTCCGGGAAATATCATAAGTACTTGTCCGCCGGCCATATTAAGAGTGCTGTCTATTCACGGAATTAACGCAGTTCTTTATAAATTTGCAACGTCCGGAAAAAGAGAGAAAACACTAAATGGTCTCAAGTTTATGGGACATTCGGAAGAGACACTGAAAAAACTTCCCGAGGCGATGGGGGAATGTTACTATAATTTTCAACAACTTCCGAATTATAAAATATCTAGTTTGTCTATGATGGAAAGTATCAATAGGCCATGGGGCTCGAATCCACGTATACAAATAAGAGAAAACGAATTGCGGAGTATTAGACAAACAGTATTGTATTTGTGGGGAACAAATGACCCATTTGGAAGCACTGCGGTTGGAAGGCGCATTGCAGAATATGTAAATAATGCAGTATTCCATGAAGTACAAAATGCCGGTCACTTACCATGGTTAGATAAGGCACAGGAATGTGGTGAACAAACGTTGGCGTTCTTAATTAAAAAAGAAAAATAATAGTCCTACCTTTCGTGGTCAAAAGTTTTGCTACAAGAGTGAAGATTACCTAACGCAACAAAAATATCCTAAGGCGTATGAATTCTTATTTAAAGTTTATTGTACCTAAGTTCGCCACACTGCACCCGAATCATAATTTTGACAAAAAACTAGGACTAGGTAGCCACCCCTATAATAACTGAGTGCTCTAACTTAGTCCTAATATAAAACCTCATCTTAATCGTCAAGTATTATTTATTGTCCAGAGCATGAAGTGCTGCACTTTCTCCACCTAGACGTCCTGAAGTAAAGGAATATCCAAGTCCGACACCATTGCCAACATAAGTATCATTAAATAATACCCCTTCTGATTCCAATCCTACCGCGAACAATCCGTTGATTGGGACGCGTTCATCATTTAATACATCAAATTTCGTATTAACTAACAAGCCACCAACAGATCCCAAATTATTTATTTCTGCAGTAATAGCATAATAAGGACCTTCTTCACCCATGGAAAGTAAATAATCTGCACTCTTTCCAAATTCTGTATCTATACCTGTTTTTGTTGCCTCTACATAATTATTATATTCCTCTGTAAAGATTTTCACATCCATTCCTGCATTAGTTGCTAATTCTTCAATGGTATTTCCTTTGTAACCATCGCCATTTTCAACCATAGTATCAAATACTGCTTCGGCATCTTTCCAAGGAGTATCTAATGTAAATTGATCTATAAAATCTGCATAAAATTCTGGAGGCATACCTGGTAGTTGAGATGCATTGACACCCTTCATACCCTTTGCTATTAATAGTTCTATTTGAGATTTAGAAACAATAACCAAATGATAAGGCCCATTAAATGCACTTGTATTGGCTGCTGCAACAGATGTTAAGGTTGCTGCTTCATCTCTAAATCTTGCTCCAGAAGGACCTACATTCATAAAATCCGGAAGATAGGTTAACATAAGAGGATAGCTTGCCTCAAAAGACTCATATGTTTTCTTAAGATTCGCAGTTGCACTTGCTAGTGTTTGATGTAGCATTTGACCACCAATATTATCCGGTACTTTAGCACCAACATCCCATGCCATTTCTAAACCTTCACCAATATTTTGTCCTAATCCACCATTAATACCTTCAAATCCAAATAACTCTTTGACCATTTCTGCATTTCCTGCGTAACCTCCGGTTGCTAGGATTACACTTTTTGCGCTAATTTCTATTGTTGTTCCATCTTCTTTTTCCGCACTGACACCAATAACATCTCCTGATTCATTGGTTAATAATTTTTTTCCAGTTGTTTCTGTTAATACTTGTCCGCCACCTTTTTCTACCGATTCAGCCAACATATTCCTTAATATCTCTTGACGTGTTTCATAAGCGGGCAACATATGAAGTTGTTCTCCAGCAAAATTTATAAAGGTTGTTTGATAACCTTTTTCAGCTAACCAATCATAGGTTTCACCCGATTTAGTTACATATTGTCTTATCGCAGCTGCATCGACACGCCAGTGATTATTTACAATCCAATCAGCAATTTCCTTTTCAATTTCAACTTTTAAACCACTACTAACAGCTGCGGATGAATTATAAAATTTACCAGCCCATGATAAATTACTGGCACCACCAATATTAGCTGTTTTTTCAATTATAATAACTTTTGCTCCCTTATCTGCTGCTGATACTGCCGCGGATACCCCAGAAGCCCCCGCGCCTATCACTACTACATCTACTGACAATTTTTCTATTTTTCCTGTTCCTTCTTTTTCAATGGTATTGGCTTTAAGTACTTCTACATTGCCACCCGCTTGTGTTACCGCATCTTCAATAGCGGCAAGTAGTCCGTTACTAGATTCTGTTGCACCTGAAACAGCATCTACTGCTAATGTTTGACCTACTAAGATTTCTTCTTTAATTTTATTAAGAGCGTCATCTCCAATACCTGCGGTCTCTGTTTGACTAACAATTTTAATGTCTATTATATCAGTTTCACTGAATGTAACATCAATTTTAATTAAACCATCTTTACCTTCTGCTTCTGCCGTATATGTGCCGGCTGTATAACTTTGTGTTGAACTATCATCTACAGTTCCTTCAGTAGTTTCAACTATTGTTCCTTCAGAACTTTCATTTACTGTTTTTTCAGTAGTTTCATTTGTTGCTGGGTCTGATTCTTTTTGTTTGCATCCACTTAAAAGTAGTGCAAACATCATCATTAAACATAATACCAAAATAGTTTGATAGTTGTATCTTTTCTCTTTCATAATTCCTCCAAAACTTATTTTTCGGTCACTAGCATCTTATTAAGTAATTACAGTCATAATTATGAAACTTTTTTTGCTGGACTTATGATTACTTTGCTAATGCCACTCTAAAATCTAATTTTTAACGTTTTCTCCTCCCTATAATAGTAATATAAGCACATAATTACTTATAGAAACATAATAAACCTTGGTGTAAGACCAAGGTCAATAGTTTGTTAAAAATTAAACTAAGTTTTATATAATAACTTAAGGATTCAAAATGATAGGAATGTCTACTTCTAGATAGTATTGCTTATTTGATCCAGTATTTTCAGTAAGTATGATTTTACCAAAAATATCTCCATCAATTGTATATTGGTTTATACTTAGATGTTCAAACATAAACTGAACTGATTCTCTTGTAATATAATCATTGCAAGATGCTATGATACAAGATAGATAACTTTTAGACTCTATGTATTCAACATTCTCATCAATATCAATGCTTAATTTCTTTATATCATTCTCAAATAATGCAAGTCCCC
This sequence comes from uncultured Lachnospiraceae bacterium, assembly GCA_963517115.1. Classification (GTDB taxonomy): domain Bacteria; phylum Bacillota; class Clostridia; order Lachnospirales; family Lachnospiraceae; genus Anaerocolumna. The sequence continues at coordinate 43,712 of CAUQEW010000002.1, forward strand.
AATTATAATCGAAACAACTAACAGAAGATAAAACATCCGTATTAATAATTCTAAAGGAAAAGAATACATAAGGTAATAGTTTCATCCATTCTTCCACCTGACCGACTAAAGCGGCGTCTCTTACGAGATTATTCTTGTCTGTCTGCCTTAATCTATATATTCCAGGTAATTTCTTAAGGGTGCATTTATTCAGATTTCTTCCTATATCTTCAATATTTTCACTGATTTCATTCATCTTTTCCAAGAGCATAATTTTTTTCTTCACTTCTTCTTCTAAGTCCATTTTTCTTTTCTGAATTGTTTCTTTAATAGACTCAAATGAAGCTTGCTGTGTAAGCTGGGCGGCCTCTTGAATCGGAATTTGAAAGCTCCTATACCATCGACTCATAAGCATATTTCTCGCATCAAAGTCATCAAAATACCTATAGTTATTTTTTTTATTTTTTATTGCCTGAATAATTTCATATTTTTCATACAGCCGTAATGTGTCTACTGTTACTCCAAGTAATTCAGCAAATTCACCAATTGTATATTTCATTTCATATCCTCCAATGGTAAGCAATGTGTGTTTTCTAAAAGTTCGACTTATTCAAGATTTAGTTTACACATTTCAAACGTATTGGTCAATGCATTAAAAAACAAAAATAATCATCAACCAACAGATAATTTCCCTCTTAAATATTCACAGTAATTTCAAGAAACCTTCATACAATATACACAGTTGATCGGTATACTAAGTTCATAGCATAAAGCAAGGTTCCCACCTTGTTAACATAATTTTTTTCATAATGGCCAATAGAGAAATCTATTGGCCACCCCCTCTTTCTTGGTTAATGGAATTGCTTTTTCTGCTTTAACAAATCGTCTTACATCTCAATGGTGGCTCATATGCTTGATTTTGGTGAAACAGATTACTATAAAATTGCTTCAGAATGCGAATTTCAAGACTACTCTTATTTTTTTAAAGTTTATAGAAAAATTTAAATATTACACCAAAAGAATTTTTTTAAAACATTTTTAATTGGACGAAGTAAATTGACTTATGCCTTTTCTAGGATAAATGCAGCGATAACAGCGTACAATATAATTTATAAAATATAATCAAAGCTAAATCAGGCAAAGCTTACATGGCAGAACTTACATGCAAAATAAATATTGACACTTTATAAATTATAGTGTATGCTACGTTATAATTTAATATAGTCTTCAGGGCAGGGTTTGATTCCCTACCGGTGGTATAGCCCACGAGCCGCAAGGTATGATTCGGTGTAACTCCGAAGCCGACAGTATAGTCTGGATAAAAGAAGATACTAAGTATTTGCATCGCTAATACTTATATTTATATTTGCTTTATACCCTGAGAATCTTTTGATTTTCAGGTTTTTTTATTTTGCAGATAAATTTATATGGTGTTAGACATTTGCATACTTATTCGTATTTGAATGCCTTAAACATTATGTTAAGGCATTATTTTTTATAGAATGGAGAATAAACACGTGAATGATTTTGACTATATGAAAATTGCTCTTGAACTCTCTAGAAAAGGCTGTGGTAATGTTAACCCTAACCCAATGGTAGGTGCAGTTATTGTAAAAAATGGTGAAATAATTGGAAGCGGGTACCATCAAAGATATGGAGAACTTCATGCAGAGCGGAATGCCCTTATGTCTTGTACCGTATCACCAGAGGGTGCAACAATGTATGTTACCCTTGAACCCTGCTGTCACCATGGTAAAACACCACCCTGTACTGATGCAATTCTTGAAAATAAAATCAAAACCGTGGTTGTGGGATCGAAGGATCCTAATTCTTTAGTTGGTGGAAAAGGGATAGAAATCTTAATAGAACATGGTGTTACCGTCATATCTGGTGTTATGGAGGAAGAATGCCAAAAATTAAATGAAGTATTTTTTCATTATATTCAGACAAAAACCCCTTATGTTGTTATGAAGTATGCCATGACTTTAGATGGTAAAATTGCTACTTATACAGGCAAATCAAAATGGATAACCGGAGAAATTGCAAGAGAACATGTACACTATTCACGCCATAGATATTCATCTATTATGGTGGGCTTAAATACGGTCATTATTGATAATCCTAAACTTACCAGCCGAATTCCAAATGGTAAAAATCCAATTCGAATTATATGCGATACTAATTTAAGGATACCTCTCTCTTCTCAAATTGTGCAACTTGCTAAGGAAATTCCAACCTATATTGCAACAGCATGTAATGATTCAGAAAAAGAACGTTTACTTACAAACATGGGTTGCAGAATCCTCCAAGTACCAAAGAAGGCAAATCATATTGATTTAAATTCCTTAATGGTAAGGTTAGGTGAAGAAAAAATAGACAGTATTCTACTTGAAGGTGGTTCTACTTTAAATTTCAGTGCGTTAACAAGTGGAATTGTAAACAAGGTACAAGCATATATAGCACCTAAAATATTTGGTGGTGTAGATGCGAAAACACCTGTAGGTGGTTTAGGAATTGATGATACCAATAATGTTTTCGGTCTTTCTAACAGGGAAATCACACTTTTAGGGGATGATATATTAATAGAATATGAGGTGATAAACAGTGTTCACAGGAATTATTGAAGAAGTTGGAAAGATAATATCAGTAAAAAAAGGTCCAAAATCCTCCATATTATCGATACAGGGAGATGTAATATTTTATGGTCTGAAACTTGGTGATAGCATTTCTGTAAATGGAGTTTGCTTAACGGTTAGTAGTTATGATAAAAATATCTTCAATTCTGATGTTATGAGTGAAACATTAAATCGAAGTTCTCTTGGATTGTTAAAGGTAGGTAGCGGTGTCAATTTAGAAAGGGCAATGGCCGCCGATGGAAGATTTGGTGGACATATTGTATCCGGTCATATCGATGGTATAGGTACAATATCAACTATTTTAAAAGATGACAACGCAGTATGGTTTACCGTTAAAACAACTGAAAAGTTAATAAAGTATATCGTTGAAAAAGGCTCCATTGCGATTGACGGTATAAGTCTTACCATAACAGATGTTCAAGATAATTATTTTAGAGTATCTATTATTCCTCATACTTCTAAGTCAACTATTCTCCTGAGTAAAGGGGTTGGCGATACTGTGAACTTGGAAAATGATATCGTAGGAAAGTATATTGAAAAATTTTTGAGCTTATCTCAACCGAAAGATAAATCAAAAAGTAACATTACAGCTGAATTTCTTGCAAAAGCAGGATTTTAATAAAAGGAGGAGCCGCAACTATGTTCAAATTTAATACTATTGACAAAGCATTGGAGGATCTGAAAAGTGGTAAAATCATACTCGTAACCGATGATGAGAATAGAGAAAATGAAGGTGACTTCATCTGTGCAGCAGAATTTGCCACAACTGAAAATGTAAATTTTATGGCAACCTATGGTAAAGGACTTATTTGTATGCCTATGGGAGAAGAATTAATCAATAAACTTAATATCCCGCAGATGGTTACCAATAATACCGACAATCATTCGACGGCCTTTACAGTGTCAATCGATCACATAGATACTACAACAGGTATCTCGGCAGCAGAACGATCTGTCACAGCACTTAAATGTGTGGAGGAGTCGGTTAAACAGGAAGATTTCAGAAGGCCCGGCCATATGTTCCCGCTACTTGCAAAGAAAAACGGTGTATTAGAGCGTAATGGTCATACGGAAGCAACTGTTGATTTAGCGAAACTGGCAGGACTAAAGGAATGTGGCCTTTGTTGTGAAATAATGAAGGATGACGGCACAATGATGAGAACACCCGATCTAATAGAACTTGCTCTAAAATTTAATCTTACATTTATTACAATCAAAGATTTACAGGATTATCGTAAAAAGAATGAGAAACTGATTGAACAAGTAACCTCTACCAAAATGCCAACAAAATATGGTGATTTTATTGCCTATGGATACATTAACAAGCTAAATGGTGAACATCATGTTGCCCTTGTGAAAGGTGATATATCAGATGGTAATAATGTCTTGTGCAGAGTCCATTCTGAATGTTTGACAGGAGATGCTTTTGGTTCATTACGTTGTGATTGCGGTGAACAGTTTGAAGCCGCAATGAAACAAATTGAAAAGGAAGGCAGAGGTATTCTTTTGTATATGCGTCAAGAGGGACGAGGAATTGGTCTTATTAATAAGTTGAAAGCCTATGCTTTACAAGATGCTGGGCTTGATACAGTACAAGCAAATATTGCTCTTGGGTTTGAAGAAGATCTGAGGGAATACTACATTGGTGCACAGATACTAAGAGATTTAGGAGCAAAAACATTAAGACTTATAACGAACAACCCGCAAAAAGTTTATGGCCTTGCTAATTATGGACTAGAAATTGTTGAACGAGTTCCGATACAAATGAGTGCTACTGAACATGATGCTTTTTATTTAAAAACAAAGCAAGATAAAATGGGTCATATTTTAAATTATTAAGGGTGACAAAAGCCCAATTTATGCTATTCATAATTTCAGTTATGAAGGACTTATGACACCCAAACTTAATAAAAGGAGAAAATGAAAATGAAAATTTACGAAGGTATGCTGGTTTCAGAGAATAATATTAAGGTAGGCATTGTTGCTGCAAGGTTTAATGAATTTATTGTTTCAAAGCTATTAGGCGGTGCATTGGATGGACTAAAGAGACATAATGTGAATGAAGATGATATTGAGGTTGCTTGGGTTCCCGGTGCATTTGAGATTCCATTAATTGCTTCTTATATGGTGAAATCAAAGAAATATGATGCAATTATCTGTCTTGGTGCTGTTATTAGAGGTTCGACTACTCATTATGATTATGTTTGTAGTGAAGTTTCAAAAGGTATCGCTAATGTTTCACTTAAGAGTGATATTCCGGTTATGTTTGGTGTTCTCACAACCGAAAATATAGAGCAGGCGATTGAGCGAGCAGGAACAAAGGCCGGCAATAAAGGTTATGACAGTGCCGTTGCTGCTATTGAAATGGTAAATCTCATACGAGAAATTAATGCCTAACTATGAAAAATATTATATTTGATTATGATGGAACACTTCATAATAGTATAAAGATTTATGCTCCTGCCTTTCGGATAGCCTATGAATCATTAATTCAGCTTGGATTTGCTGAAAAAAGAGAATGGAGTGAAAAAGAAATTAGTAAGTGGCTAGGTTTTAGTAGTAAAGATATGTGGAATTTATTTATGCCAGAATTACCTATCGAAACCAAGAATCGCTGCAGTGAATTAATCGGTAGTACAATGATTAAATATCTTAATGAGGGTACAGCTGAACTTTACCCCCATAGTTTAGAGGTTCTGCAGTCTTTGAAGGATGCAGGCTATACTTTGATCTTTCTTAGTAACTGTAAAAAGGTTTATATGGATACACATAAAAAAATATTTAGTTTAGATCATTATTTTGATGACTTTTATTGTACTGAAAGCTATGGATTTAAACCCAAATATGAAATATTTAATTTTATAAAAGAAAAGCACAAGGGTGATTTCATTATAGTTGGTGATCGGTATCAAGATATTGAAGTGGCAATAAATCACCATTTTTATTCCATTGGATGTACCTATGGTTATGGAAGCAAAGCAGAACTTATTATGGCAACTGCACTCGTTGATAATGTTACCGAACTTATAGAATTGCTCATTTGATAGGATAATGATAGGGGCTATTACAAAATATGGCGAAGAGATAGGCATAATTTAAGCTATGTCAATCTCTTCGCCATAGTTATAAGTATTCTATTATTTAATTACATAAAAACGACTCTTTTAGATTCATCTTTAATTCTTTACCTAATTCTGAAAAGGTTTTTGTTAAAGCATCCAGTGTTTCCGACATATCCTTACTATTTGCGTTTTCACCCATATGTCCGATTCGAATAACTTTGCCAAGCATAACATCAAAGCTTCCTGCTATCATAATTTGATATTTATTTTTCATTATACCAATTATGTCATCAGAATTGATACCCTCCGGAACCTTAATTACAGTTACTGTATTGGAATATCCATTTGTTAAGTATAACTCTAAACCGGCATCCATAACTGCTCTTCTCGTTGCTTCCCCAATTTCTTTATGGCGCTCTAAAATTGTTATATCCTCTTTTACATTATCAAGTGCAGCTCTAAGCCCATAGATATCACTGATTGGCATAGTATAAGGAAACCATTTTTTAATATAATAATCTTTAAACGTTAGGATATTGGCATAAAATGAAGGAATAGGATGAATTCTGTTTTCCATTGAACGTATTGCATCTTCACTTACAGATAAAAAACTTAATCCGGGAGGAGCCGATAAAACTTTTTGTGAACCACCGCATACAATATCCATATTACTTTCATCCACAAACAGTGGCTCACCAAACATAGCAGAAACTGAATCTACAACCGATAATATTCCATACTGATGAAGTAATTGACAAATCCGATCTACTTTGTTTAGTACTCCGCTTGGAGTATCACAATGAACTACAGTGGCATATTTAAAATCATGATTATTTTCTAAAAAATTCTCAAAGTCAGATATATTAATCTCTTCTGTGTAATCCGAGGAATAGAGTGTGGGCTTGCCGCCATACATGGTGACAAAATCGGCAAAACCTTTTCCAAATACGCCATTATCTATAACCAAAACAGAATCACCCTGTTCTGTCAAGGAAGCACAGGCGGCTTCCAGACCTAAAATCCCTTCTCCGTCTAATATATAAACATCATTTTTTGTATGAAGAAGATCTCCTATCAATTCACAAGTTTCTTTATAATAATCATAAAATTCCAAATCCAGATCCGGATTGGTTGTTTCAAGACTTCTGGCTAAACGAACATTTTCACGAACCATGGTAGGCCCGGGAGTCATTATTTTTATCATAATACCTATCTCCTATTTTAATCTTTTACGTAATGTTGGAATAATCGGAAGCACAAGAATAGCTGCTATACCAACTTGAACAAGGTTACCCGGTATGGATGCAGCAGGAGCAATCCAATTACCGTAAATGATACCTTCGGCTATATAATAACCAACAATTTTAATAATACAAGCAATCGTAATAGCCAATAAGTTCCATCGAAATGTCTTATGTTTTTCTGATATTGCTCCTACCGTAAAACCCATAAGGCCAACGATTATAAAAGTAAATGGTGCCCATAAAGCCCAGCCTGACAATACATCAAATAATCCCATACCAATAGCACCCGCTAAGAGTCCTGTTCGTTTTCCAAAAAGGATAGCAGCTATAAATAAAGGCACATTACCAAGGTGGACAAGTCCACCATTCGCCAAAATAGGGAGCCTGATATTGATAAAAGCAGTTACAAGACATGTAAGTGCAATAAATAACCCATCAATGGCAAGTGATGTTGCTTTGGATGATTGTTTTGTAGCAGCAGTTTGTATTGTATTCATAATGACCTCCATAAGATTAAATTTGATTTTGGGGAATAAGCGCTTATTCCTATTTGTTAACTATAATAAATAATAATTGGTATTATTTAAATAGCCACTTTTAAATTATATAACAGTGCCAGATTAATATTTATAATTAAAAATAGAGACTAAGTAGCAACTCTGGTAATTACAGAATTTTTACTTAGTCCTTATATAATGCTATCAACTATTAATTGTATATTTACTTTTATTTTTAAATCGTCTTATAATAATTATGGCTTCGTTTTGGAATTGTGACTTTCTTATTTGTTGCTATTAAACTCTTTTACACTAGATAAAAATGCTAATATAAGAGGATGTGGTTTTTCAGCGGTTGAACTCAATTGAGGTTGAAATAGTGTCGCAATATAGAAGTTCAATTGTGGTAATACCATAATCCTAGCTTCCCCTTCTTGGTCGATTCCCACAACATTAAAACCGCTGTGATTGAGTTTATCCTGAAAATCTTTATTTAAGCCAAAACTACAATTATATTTCTCTTCGATTTCTGTTGTACCATATACACTAAAAAGTTTCGAATTTTTACTAATATCAATATGTCGTGTTTGTCCAACCAGGGAACAAAACAACGCAGTAATATACTCATTCGGCGCATAAGGATCAAATTTTTCATCTTGAATATCGCTAATTTCTAATACATTTCTAGCATATTCCAAAACCGCATGTTGAAAGCCACCGCAAGTTCCAATAAATGGATAATCATTCTCTCTAGCAAATCTAATCGCATTCAGTGCTCCAATCATACTTTTATATGGGCTTCCTGGCGCACACCACAATCCATCAAAATTTTCTAAAGTTTTAACAATATCGTTCTCTAAAATTTCTGTTGGTAACCATTTTAGTTCAACACTCAGATCCAGTTTTTCTGAACAATGTCTTATTGCTTCATTCGTTGCTAAATGCGATGGACGTCCATCATAATCTCCTATAATACCTATTTTAATAATTGAATTCATATCCAGCCTCCTTATTCATTCCCCTATGTTCATTCATTCCTATATATTCATTCCTATCTATTCATTAACTTATCTTTCCACATCTTCTTTCCATCAGTATGGTATTTTGCCATACACCATCCAAGTCACAGCCGATTTTTTCTCTAACTCCAACTACTCTAAATCCACATTTTTTATGTAAAGCTATGCTTGCTGTATTAATTTCAAAAATACCTGATTGTAATGTCCATATTCCAATTTCTTCAGATTTTAGAATTAGGTCATCCAGAAGTACATATCCAATATGTTTCCCTCTACTACTCTCTGCTATATATATACTTACTTCAGCAACACCACGGTATACATAGCGACTGCTTATTGAGCTTATTGCAGCCCAGCCCAATACAGTATCTGCACGATCAACTACCACTAAGCGACATTCTTTTATATGGCCTTTATCCCACTCCTCATAACTTGGAGCTTCTGTTTGAAAGGTAGATTTCTTTGATCTTATTCCCTGTAGATATATATCAGAAACAATATCCCAATCTTCTTTTTTCATTTCTCTAATTTTATTATTATTCATATCCTTTCCCCCATTATTCATAAATAATGATCACCTAAAAATCTTAATTAATATAGTTCAAATTGATATAAGTTTGGGTGTTAAGAAATTCTATGTTTTATTTTATATCATCCTTTTTTAAAATGCAACATAAAATTATTGCAATATTAAATTATTGTATAATTAAATAGTTGCATAATACAATCATATGTGATATATTGTTTTTGACGGAGGTACGTTAAATGAAACCATATGAATCTACACAATTTAGAGAACAAATCAGAATACTTGAAAGAAGACTTGGTTTGTTGAATAAATATAATAGCAGTTGTTGCCAACAAATTACCCTAGCTCAATGTCACGCCTTAGTAGAAATAGGAAGATCAGAAACAATAGCCTTAAAAGATTTGTCCACACTATTAACACTCGATATAAGTACTATGAGTCGAACCGTTGATAGTCTTGTTAAGGCTGGTTTTGTAAAAAGAACTGCTTCTGTAACGGATCGACGTAGTGTTGATATACAATTACTTGAAAAAGGAACCGAACTTTTTAATGATATTGAGATGAATATGAATGATAATTTTGCAAAAATTTTTGAATTTATCCCTTATGAAGAACAAGCGAATGTAAGTAAGTCTTTAGATATTATTATTCAAGCCTTCACATCATTAAATATTAATCAAACTAAATAGTTACTATAAGATAGGAGAAATTAATTATGGTAAAAAGTAAAGAATATTTTAATGAAGTTGCAACTGAATGGGATAACATGAGAAGTGATTTTTTCTCGGAGCAAGTTCGTAATGTTGCATATGAACTTGCAGAGATAAGAGAAGGATTGACTGCTGTAGATATTGGCGCTGGAACAGGCTTTGTATCAGAAGGATTGTTAAAAAAAGGGGTAAAAGTTATTGCAATTGACCAATCTGTAGAAATGCTAAATCTTCTCAATAAAAAGTTTTCTTCTTATACCTATTTAGAATGTATGGAGGGTGACGGTGAACATCTACCATTGGCTAATAATCAAGTAGATTATGTCTTTGCAAATATGTTTTTGCATCATGTTGAAACTCCTTTTTTAGCAATTAAAGAGATGACTCGTATATTAAAAAAAGGTGGAAAACTTGTTATAACCGATTTAGATCAACACAATTTTGAGTTCCTCAGAACAGAGCAGTTTGATGTTTGGATGGGGTTTGATAGGGAACAGATTATGCAATGGTTTCAGAAAGCCGGTTTATCCAATGTTAGTATTCATAACGTTGGCAGTGATTGTTGTGCTGATTCAAACTGTAGCTGCCAATCTGCAAAAATCAGTATCTTCGCGGCTTATGGCGAAAAATCATAACCTTCATCCGATAATGCTTGGATGGATAAATCAAATTTCTCTTTTTTTACTAAAATATAATCTGTATTAAAAGTAGAAATTACAAAAATACCAATTTTGTTATCTGCAAGTATTTTCGAGATTTTAGATAGAATGCCGATAAGAGAAAAATCCAATTCTCCTTGAATTCGGAATCCTCTCCAACCTCTATCACATTCTATAAAATCTTTCGGAACACTTTTTGTATTACATACTAAAGATATTTCTTCATCAGTTTTTCCGATAAATACGAATTCATCGTTTAAGTTAATATCTGTAACATTATTTAACTTACAAACAGATAGTTCTTCTACTAGGATTTCTAATATCATGATTAGCACCAACCCTTTCCAAAAAAAATTATTTATTAGCTATCATCACTTTTGTTTTTGTCTCATAAACCCTATAGTCATGAAGATTCCCGCAACACAGATGCAAATAAATACAGATGGTATAATTGTACCGTCTATCATTGTTTGTCTTGCCAATACATTTTCATATTCTACAGCAATAGAATTGGTAATAGCCTGTCCCGGTATACATAATAATGCACCAATTGCAATGGTTAACCACCATTTCATTTTTTTAAATTTATAGAATACCACCATTAACCAAATTATCAAAAGCCAGGTCATTGAGATAGGAAATGCCATACTCCACAACCATTCTGGTTTTGGAGTAGTCAGCCGATTCGTTATAAATTGAAGTAATGCCAAATATGGAATAATTAATATCGTTAAAAATCGTAAACTAATTAAAAATCCATGTACTTTGTATAATAGTGGCGGAATGAATAAGCTCCCGCCTAGTACACAGCTGCCAATAACTATATATGACCACGTCATTCGTCGCTCTACTGCTATATTAACAATAACACAAATAAAGATTGCTAAGATTAATGAGATAGCTAAAATTGTTGATGCTATTTTACCTTTATTATACTCTTTTATCTTCATGATTTTTTCAGCATATACTAACACATTTGTAACAGAATTTTCTTTGTCATCTTCCACTCCTGCATTTTCTGTTTTATCTTCTTCATCACTTTCGCCTTCTAATAATTCATTTACAGTAATTCCAAGAACCTTAGATAATGGTTTTAACATACTAATATCAGGATAACCTGCACCTCTCTCCCATTTAGAAATAGCTTTATCAGTAACTCCTAACTTGTCCGCTAATTCCTTCTGTGTAAGGTTATTGTTCTTTCTTAACATACTAATATAATCGCCTATTTTTTTGTTGTTCATATATAACTCCCATCTATTCTTTTATTGGATTAATATATCAAGGTAATAATTACGGGCCCCCTTTTTCCATCCTCGTTCATCCTATCCTTTAAATGAAAATTTTGCAACCTACGTATAGTATATAAGCCGGTAAACGAATCGTAGAGTAGAGTAAGATAGCCTATGCTCTATTAAAATCAAGTCTGACAAGTTTTTTCTTGTTTGGTAAAATAACTTCATTCTCGTAAATAAGATTCATCTTTATTCTATTCATTTCTTCAATAAGTTCCATTTTATCTACATCAGTATGTATTGTTGTTAATTCCGTAAACGAATTTGCATAGGGTGATGAAGATATAAATTCACTATCGGAATTAATTTGGATTACACAGGAAACATAAGCCGGTTTGTTCTGTGATACCTTCCTTGCAAAAACATCAATATCGATATATTCTATAAGCAAATTTGCAATAATCAAGTCAACTTTCGGTATGATTGCAGACACATCCAAAAGGTCAAGTTTCATTAATTCTAAATGTTCTTTTAAATAGGAATATCTCTCTGTACAAACATCCAAATAACTTTGATTTATATCAATTCCATATACTTTATCAATATTAGCAACATCAATATGCTCTAAGCCATTTCCCCCTGCTATTCCCAAAATGGCTAACGTATTAATTTCATAAGCACTAATCTGTTTATTCATGATTTCATTTAATGTTTGTAATTGATAAACATTAGAAAGTTTCATGTGTTCTTCATAATCGGTCAAAGGTACTGTACTCCAAGGATTTTTTATCATAGATTCTCTCCCATATTTTTCTTGTTTTCATTTTACCACTTCAAAAGCATATGGTAAACCATAATATGCGTATAAATAAATTCAATTAGAATCTGTTATTGACAACTTAAGATTTCTATTAGAATTAATGGATTTTATTGACAGTTTTAAAGTACACAGTTATAATCAATTAAAACAAGGTGAGACAGCGTCAATTCATCCTCATGAATTAAGATGGCTTCCTATTGATTAATTTAGCTTACAATCTTTCACACTTGCGTCACAATTTCTACAATGCTTCGCAACCATTACAAGAAGCGAATAAAATCAACTACAAGGGGATAGATATGAAAAAATGTAGAACTAAAAGATTTTTAATAGTGCCTATCACCGTAGGCATTATAGAGTTCGTTTGGTTATATTTTGCTTCAAAGACCTTTTTTAATAATAATATTCTCATTAGCATCAATAATGTTAATTGGGATAATATTTGTATTAAATTTTTAAGCGATTTTTTAACAATGTTGTTATTGCCGTTAATTATTATTATCATTAACGGGAAATATTTAAATGATTTTCGTTTGTGTATAAAAAATCAATATGAAATTTTAATTCTTTTAGGGGTTATGATAATACTATTTTTTTTACATAATGATTACAATATAAGAGGATTTTATAAATTTTTCTTTTATCTTTTTGTTGTTGCTTTTGGAGAAGAATTCATTTATCGTGGCTATTTATATAATAAGATAAAAGTAAAGTCAAAAGTTCTAGCAATTATTCTGAGTGGTATTTTGTGGGGAATACCCCATGCTTTATTACCTTCCATAGTTTCGGAAGTAAATATTAGTCTATTTCTATTATCCTTGTGCAGCGAAATAGGTATGGGAATAGTAATGGGTTGGTACTTTATATATCTTCAAGAAAAAAGCAAAACATTATGGATACCAATACTTGTTCATGCCATCCTAGATTATACAGTAGGCATTATTGGAATAATTGTAGCAATAGTAATATTTATTTATTTTTTAATGAAATCTCAGAGAAATCATTCAGTATTATGTAGGTCGTAAAGTTTATATAAGTCATCACAATAGTTAGTAATATGATATAAAATGAAAGGAGTAATACTTTGGCACACATGGTTCTTATGAAAGGGCATACTCAGCTTGAAAAAGATGATCTCTTCTTGGCAAAAGCAGTTGGAGAAGCAATGTCTGTAAAACACAGATCGAATCGTCCTGCAATACCGATAAGTGCTTAGGTTTCAGCTATCAAATTGTGAATTAAAACAATTGATTTAAGCTAATAATAAAAAGGAATTTAAGGGAGAAATATGGAATACAAGATTGAATATGCAACAATAAATGAATTAAATTCATGGATGGATCTTGTTCGCCTAGTTGCATGGAATTTTCCTGGTTTGGAAACAGAATCGTTATTGGATGAGTATAAAAACACGGTTATTAAAAATATTAATCGAAAAAGTGCTATATGTGCTGTCAGCAGGAATAAGGTTATTGGAATTTTATTATTTTCTACTAAGTATAATATGTTATGCTGCATGGCGGTACATCCTGATTACCGTAAAAATGGCATAGCGAAACTTATGATTAAAGAAATGATGAATAATTTAGATACAAGCAGGGACATAATTGTAGATACTTTTCGGGAAGAAGATATGAAAGGAATTGCGCCAAGAGCTTTATATATCAGTCTTGGATTTGAGCCTGATGAATTGATTGAATATCTTGGTTATCCTAACCAAAGATTTGTGTTACGGGCTGAATAGATACTTCAATAAAATGTTATTGTGTTTATAAGGGATGTGGCGTTTTGCAAACGCCTTTTTATAAAAATAATACGTGGAGACAAACCTAAAATATGTAAATATGTAATTGAATAGATTGCATAAATGGAGGCGATATGGATAATAAGTTATTCCAAATAAGGGTGACAGCAGTTTTAATAGAAGATAACATGCTTTTACTTGTAAAACAAAAACTTAAAGAAAGAGATTGGTCATTACCTGGCGGACGGGTTGAAGCTCCTGAATTATTAGATAATGCAGTTGTTCGTGAATGTTTTGAAGAAACTGGTCTGAATGTAAAAGTAATTAAACTTTTATATGTATGTGACAAGCCTGATGGTGAACCTGCAATATTACATATTACTTTTTTGGTAGAAAGAGTATCAGGTAATATCGTTCTTCCGTCAAATGAATATGATGAAAACCCCATATTTGATGTGAAGTTTGTTCCAATATATGAACTTAGTAAATATGGATTTTCTACACAATTCATAGAAAAAATAAATAACAATTTTATTGATAGTGGCAATTATATGGGATTAAAAAAGAATATTGGATTGTAATACATCTAATTTTAATGGAGGTGACTAAAATTTATTTATATCATTATTTTGATAAAACAATAAGACCATTTGTCAATTTATCAGATATTCCTATGAATGAAGCAAAAGCTGTTCTTAATGCAATCAAAGAGGCTAAACCAAACGTTCAGAGTGCTAAACGCCACCCTGAATATATGGAGGACAGGTATTATTACGAGGAAATACTTAGGACAGAGTTTGCGAAAAAAGGCGGTATTATAAGGAGAAAATCTCCTCATTATATGGTAGTCGAACATAGTCCGTGGTTAAGCACATGGTTTGAAAACAGCACTTTTATTAAGATTCCCATTGAGGAATTTGACTTAAAAACTATTTCTTTTACTTATGGTGATTCCCACCCTACATTTAGCCCACGAGTAAATAAAATGGATGGAAAAGAATACCGTAAAAAATTATATACTTACGATGAAATATTAATAATTATAGAGAAATATGGACTACCACAAGATTGGAATGATGATGGAAAATACGGTCCTGAACGATACATCGAAGCCCATATATGGTGTGATGAAACGATAGATAAATACCGTTACAATATGTTGTAACAGAGCCCAAATATATTTGAAAAACAACTAAAACTAGCAGAATTTCATTAATACTTTAGCAGGTTTGTGCAGAATACAGTGGAGAGTCACGTGTGGATTGTGAAACCATTTGATAAGTGCGTGCAGTTCTTAGGCTCTGAAGGAACGCTCAAGGAAGACGCGCGATAAATCGCGCGAGCGCAACTGTTTGACGGAGAATAAAGATTAAACAGCTACTGCGTAGCTGTTTAATCTTTATTCTCCGGAGTTTTGCGCGTTCTGACTGTTTCAAGTGGATTCAGAGTCTTAGAACTGCTAGCACGTTTCAATCGGTTTCACGTTCCACACGTGGCTCCCCACTGTATTCTGCATAAACCGTTATATTATCAAAAAATAATTCACAAAAAAATAATTCAAATGATAAATATTGCTATTCAAAGAAAAATAATATATAATATAGATTCGTGGTTATGCATATTGCCACTCATTAAGGAGAACACAAGAATAATGTTATTCGAGAAATTAAATATCATAGATCCTATATTAAAAGCTCTAAAAGCCGAGGGTTATGTAACCCCAACACCCATTCAAGAAAGAGCGATTCCTCTTCTATTAGAGGGTAAGGACCTACTCGGATGCGCCCAGACAGGTACAGGTAAGACTGCAGCCTTTGCTATTCCTATCATGCAAGTAATATATAATGAAAAAATGAA
The DNA here is from genome assembly GCA_963517115.1 of uncultured Lachnospiraceae bacterium. Lineage (GTDB taxonomy): Bacteria > Bacillota > Clostridia > Lachnospirales > Lachnospiraceae > Anaerocolumna. The sequence goes on from CAUQEW010000002.1 coordinate 59,703, forward strand.
CTCAAAGACTAATAGAAAAATTCAATCTTTAATTCTATCTCCTACCCGCGAACTCGCTACACAGATTGGAGAAAGTTTCTCAACATATGGAAGATTTTTGGGCCTTAGAAACCTTGTTGTCTTTGGTGGAGTTTCGCAAAAGCCTCAAGTTGAAGCATTAAATAATGGCATTGATATTCTAATCGCTACACCAGGTAGGTTACTTGACCTTATACATCAAAAATACGTAGACCTTCGTGATGTTAAGTTCTTTGTGTTAGATGAAGCTGATCATATGTTAGATATGGGTTTTATTCATGATGTAAAGAAGATCATAGCCCAGTTACCAGAGAAAAGACAATCCATGTTATTCTCTGCAACTATGCCGTCTGAAATAAGTAATCTAGTTAATTCTATCCTAATAGATCCAGTTAAAGTAGCAGTAACAGCTGTCTCCTCTACTGTTGATACGATTGGACAAGCAATATACTTTGTTAGTAAAGGTAATAAAAAAAATCTGCTCATTCACCTTCTTAAAAACAAGGATGTAATATCAGCACTAGTCTTTTCTCGGACAAAGCATGGCGCTAATAAGATAGTAAAGGATTTACTGCAAGTTGGAATACAAGCTGAGGCTATCCACTCTAACAAGTCACAAAATGCACGTCAATTAGCACTTAATAATTTTAAAGCAAAAAAAACAAGAGTATTAGTAGCAACTGATATTGCAGCAAGAGGTATTGATATTGATGAATTATCCCATGTAATTAATTACGATTTACCTGAAGTGCCTGAAACCTATGTTCATAGAATAGGTCGAACTGGCAGAGCCGGACTTGGTGGAGTTGCCCTTTCTTTTTGTGACAACGAAGAAATGAAACAACTTAATCAAATTCAAAAACTGATATCCAAAACTATACCTGTTGTAGAAAACCATCCATACCCTCAGTTAGATACGGATCCTATACCGATTAAAGATATCACTAAGAAAGTTTTTAGACCAAAAGACAAATCAAATAATAACTCTTACCAGCGATATCCACACAAATAAAGTTGACATATATAACTTATATATTACTATGAAAGGAGTGAATCAAATGGCTAATAAAAATATTAAAAAAGAAGAAAAAAAGAAGAAAAAGTCAGATATTAGCTCAGCAGTTGCACCAGCATTAAAATCTGTCGTAACTCAGCCTGAGTTAATTAAAAAACCTGCTAAAAAGCAGTAACTTACTTATTTTTATTACTTAAAGGAACAATGAAAAAGCTGCAATCCTGATAAATCGTAATAAGCTAAATATCACTATTTAACTAGATTGCAGCCTAATAACATAATTAAAACATATTATATTTTCAAATTATTTTAATTCTATTTTATAATTCTAAGTTAATCTTATCATCAATCCGCCTTACAACACTCTTTGTATACTCTGTAAAGTGTTTCAACCAAAACCCACGTGCAGTAGGATTAAAACTCTCAAAATCAACACCAAGGCGAGTATACCCCTCTCTTATTAATGTTAACACCAGATTGGATAATAAATTATTATAAACTCCTATTCCTCGGTATTCCGGTAGGCAGTATGCACCGCAGATATTCATCATACTGCTGTCGTCACATGCGAAATTTTCACCGCTCGACCCAATTTTTATAAAGGCAATGCATTTATTATTTTCTTTTGCAACAAAAAAACGGGTATCTTCTGATAATCTTTCTAAAAATTTCTCTTTACGAAAGAATGGGTACGGCATAAATGTCGGACTATTCCTAAGATGTGTCAGCAATAAATTTTGCAGTTCTAAAAGATGATACCATTCGTCTTTTGGAAGCTCACCATATTCACATTGAATACTGTTTATCAGCGGAATATGGTTGGTAAATCGAATGGCATCGATACACCTAAGTCCAAATCCATTGTAAAAAAAACTATTTATTGCTAATTGGTCATGAGCATAGAGTGCAATGGCATGGCTTATTATACCTTCTTTCACCCATTTATCTGCTACTGCCTGATACAATAATGAATAGATTCTACTCTTGCCCTCAGATATAGTACCATGTGCATGTATTGGTGAAAAAGTACCTTTAGCATTTGTTGTACCCCAAGCATCATTAATCGGCTTGTAACCACATAGGTAGCCAATCATTCTACCATTTTCAAATGCTGAAACTCCAAGTTCATTGTCAGCAAATTCTTTTAGATCAGGCAGTACATCTACTTTGGGAAGCATAGGTACAAGTAACCTTTCTTCCTCATAGTTTACCTTAGCAATTTGCATCGCTTGTTCAATATGATCCTGTTTAAAATCAACAATTTGCATCGCTTGTTCAATATGATCATGTTTAAAATCAACAATTTGCATTATTTATTCCCTCCATTTTTATACCTACCCTTCATTTCCTTATTTACTTTTTTATAAAATGATTTTTTCTCTCTTAAATATTTCGCTTTATCATCAGTAAACTTTACTTCACGCTTTAATTGTAAATAGGTCTCCCAACGGGAACGTTCTAATGTTCCGTTTTCTATTGCTTCTAAAACAGCACAATTAGGCTCGTTTTTATGAGTACAGTTTGTAAACTTACAATCTGTAAATAAGATCTCTATATCAGAGAATACCTCACCTAAACCCTCACTAACATACCACATTCCAAGTTCTCTCATTCCAGGAGTATCAATAACCATAACTCCATTATCTAGCATATTTAGTTGTCTATGGGTGGTAGTATGTCGTCCCTTGCTATCTCCCTCTCGAATTGTGTTGACATCCATAATATCATCACCTGCAAGAGCATTAACCAGTGATGATTTCCCGACCCCTGAGGAGCCGAGAAAGACAAGGGTTTTTGTAGGTTTCATATATTCGGCCAGTTTATCAAGTCCAAAACCTGTTACAACACTAACTGCAACAACCTCAACGCCGATTGCCTGTTGTTGAACGGCTTTCAGTTGTTCGGTGTAGTCTTTTACTAAGTCCGCTTTTGTAAGAACTACAACTGGAATGCCACCACTTTGCCATGCAACGGTTAAATATCTTTGAATACGATTAATATTAAAATCATAGTTAAGCGATGCCATAATGAAAACATAATCAAAATTAGCAGCTACAACCTGTTCCAATAAAGTTTTTACATATCCATTACTATGGCCTGAATTATCCGGACGTGAAAATTTTGATTTTCGCTCAAGTACTTTTACAATTGTAGAATTACCCTGTTCATTATACTTTATTAGCACAAAATCTCCTACTGTTGGAAATTCCTCGGTTAATTCAACACTGTTAAGCATAGAACCTTTCAGTTTTGCACTACTCTCCCCATATTGTGATACAATTTTATATAACTCTCTATGCACCTGTGTCACTCGAGCAGGAATTAATCCATTATTGTCAATCACCTCTTTATTATAATCCTGTTTGTATCCATAATCATTTAAATTTATCATTCATTTTCCTCCATAGTGGTTTATAATTTAATTTCATTATAAAATTATTTAAAATCATATTAATAATCTCCTTTCTTTATCTTTGATTCTTAAAATCACTTCCAAATTTGGGTACAAAAATACCGCAGAAAGCAGCCTTATTAAATTGGCTATTTCTGCGGTATCTTAAAAAAGATATAAAAAATAACACACCTAAAAAGTGTGCTATAGCATCAGTTATAGTATTCACGAAAGGTTACAATATACGGCATCACTAAAAGAGGAGTCTTTACCCCAATAAACATTGTTTTAGCTGTGCCCAATATTCAGTTTTAAATAACAATCACCATTATTAACTCTGTCATTTTTAACACATCTCCTTTCGCAATATCTTGATTACAAGATATGAAACGATGAATACAATCAAATGCTTTTTATAAGCATCTAATTACTATAGTTTATAATATCTGCGAAGCCAAACCACGGCTACGCAGATATTATAAACTATATTTATCCAATTTGCAAGAACAAAAATAAATTTATTCCTTATTCAACCGGTACTAGAATCTCAGTTATATAATTATTCGGATTACCCTTAAAAACCATTCCAGGTCCTTTGATATAAATTTCTCTAGATGGAGTAATACATTTAAGATTATTACTCACAGCATAGTCAAAAATGGCTTTATAAGCTTTACCTATTTCTTCATATAAACCATAATGGATAGTTGAAATAGCTCTAATAGGTGGCAATTCTCTTGAACTAACTTCAGAATTTGATATTTTCTTTTTAGTAGGAACACATATTTCAATGTCCGCTATTTCTTTATATCCTTCATCATAATAGCAATTGAACGGGTCCCCATTTGCATTACCTTTTAGATTCTTATAAATTGTTCCTATATAATTACCTAATTCATTATATTTTCCTTGATAACGTATACTTGTAACTAAAACTGCAGGTACCATTTTGATTTCAATTTCATAATTCATACCATCTTCCTCCTTGATTTTGGGATTAATTAAGAGGTCTATTTTCTTTAATAAAGCTTTCTCTTCTTTGATTTTCTCTTGAATTATAGCTTTCTTTTCTTCTAAAATATAAGGTAAATCTGATTTATTCTGATATATCAGAAGCACATCCTTAATTTCAGAGATTGAAAAGTTAAGTTCTCTTAGAAGCACAATTAATTCTGCTCTATTGTAGTCATCACCGTTATAGTATCGATACGAATTCTCTTGATTACGATAGGATGGTATCAAAATCATCTCTTCATCATAATAGCGCAAGGCCTTAATACTAAGCCCGGTTATCTTTGAAAATTCTCCTATTTTATACATAAGCTACCTCTCTGATTATAGTATAGACTATCCCTCGCACTGGAGAGTCAAGTATAAATTATAAATTCATCTGCATTATTCAAATTCGTTCCAAAAATATAATTATATTGTATCATAAGTAATGATGTTGTCAAAGTATATACTTCACCACAATAGAAAGCACGCTTCGCGAACTTTCTATTGTCATGAATAAAAAGACGCTGAAAAATTCAGCGCCTTTATATCTGACCATATTTATTTTGTCCAATTCGCTAATTCTTTATCGGTAGACAATACATAATGTGTTCCATTAACCAACTGCTTAATACCCACATTATAGTCAATTCCACTAGTAGCATAATCATAGGATACTGCAGTACGAGTTTTTTCTAAAATAGGATTCGGTTGAGGAATGGCTGATAACAATGATTTCGTATATGGATGAATTGGATTCGTAAAGATTTCATCCGTTGTTCCGGTCTCAACAAGGTGCCCCAAATGAAGTACCCCGATTCGATCTGATATATATTTTACCATGGATAGATCATGGGCAATAAACAAATATGCTGTATTGGTTTTCTTCTGAATATCTTTCATTAGATTAACTACCTGCGCTTGAATAGAAACATCTAAAGCACTGATTGCCTCATCAGCAACCACCAAATCAGGATTCATAATCAACGCTCTTGCAATACCAATACGCTGTCTCTGTCCTCCGGAGAATTGATGAGGATAACGTTCCGCATGTTCATGTGATAAACCAACCATATCAAGAATCTGATATACCTTTTCTTTTCTCTCTTCTTGTGAACGATACAAATGATGAATATCCAATCCCTGTGCAATAATATCAATAACCTTTTTACGTGGATTCAAACATGCCATAGGATCCTGGAATATCATCTGCATTTTTGTACGAAGATACTTCGTATCTTTTGCTGATAGTTTGCCCGAAATATTAGTTCCGTTGAAAATAACTTCTCCAGCGGTAGGTTCATATAATCGAATGATAGAACGTCCTATTGTTGATTTTCCGCTTCCCGATTCTCCTACTAAACCATAGGTTTCACCTGGATATATTTCAAAAGTCACACCATCTACTGCTTTTACGGTAAATTTCCTGTTAATTTTAAAATATTGCTTCAAATCATTAACTGCTAATAGAGGTTTTCTGTTATCCATTCTATTTTACCTCCCTTAACATAGCATTGATTCTTGACTGCAGCTCCGGTGGCATTTCAACTTTTGGTGCATTCTCGTGTAAAAGCCAGGTAGCGGCATAATGAGTTTCTGATATTTTAAACATAGGCGGTTCCTTCTTAAAGTCTATGTTCATTGCGTAAATATTACGGATTGCAAAAGAATCTCCTTCTACTTGATGTAAAAGATTCGGCGGGCTTCCTGGAATGGTATATAACTTATCATCCTTACTGTTAAGATCCGGCATTGCAGACAAAAGTCCCCAAGTATATGGATGTCTCGGTTCGTAGAATATTTCGTCAATTGTACCTTTTTCTACAATTTTACCTGCGTACATAACTGCAACGTAATCTGCTACTTTGGCTACTACACCCAAATCATGGGTAATATAAATAACAGAAATTCCTGTTTTCTTTTGAATATCCTTTATTAGTTCCAGTATTTTTGCCTGAATCGTAACATCCAGAGCGGTTGTCGGCTCATCGCAGATAAGAAGTTCTGGATCACAGGAAAGAGCAATCGCAATTACTACCCTTTGTCTCATACCACCGGATAATTGATGAGGATAATTCTTCATTCGTTTTTCAGGATCAGTTATACCTACTAGTTCAAGAAGTTTTACTGCCTTCTCATAAGCCTCTTTTTTTGGTGTCTTATAATGATAAATCATTCCCTCAACGATTTGAGCTCCAATCGACATGGTTGGATTCAGTGAAGTCATTGGATCTTGGAATACCATTGCAATTCGTTTACCATTAATTCGTTTTCTCATTTCGCTCTTAGAAAGCTTCAATAAATCCTGATGTATAACCTCATTGTCTCTATGATAAGTAAAATCAATGGTTCCACTATTGATTTTCTCGTTATTACTTGATATACCCATAGCAGCTTTCACCGTTACGGATTTTCCACTTCCACTTTCTCCTACAATTGCAAGGGTTTCACCTTTGCATAAGGATAAATCCACACCTCGTATAACATTTACTTCTCCAGCGGAGGTTGTAAAGGATATGGATAAATTCTTTATTGATAAAATTTCTTCTCTTTCCATACAATTCCTCCTACATTTCTTTCATCTTAGGATCAAAAGCATCTCTAAGACCATCAGCCATCATATTGAAGCTTAGCATTATAACCGCAAGTACAATAACTGGAAACACTATCATATATGGATGTGTCGTAAATGACTTAAAAGCATCACTGATTAGTGAACCAAGAGATGCAAGTGGCTGAGGTACCCCTAAACCAATAAATGCTAAAAAAGCTTCTGTAAATATAGCATTTGGAATGGAAAACATGGACATTACAATTAATTGTCCAAATATATTAGGTAGAATTTCTTTAAAGATTATAAAAAAGTTTTTTGCGCCCAAGGTTTTTGAAGCAAGAACAAATTCCTGTTCCTTAAGTTTCAATACTTGTGCTCTGGATATTTTACTCATTCCGATCCAACCAGTAAGAGCCAGTGTCAATGTAATCGTCGTTAATCCAGGCCTTAATACTAATATCAAAAGTGTTACTATTACCAAGGTTGGTATGCCATTTAATATTTCTGCAAACCTCTGCATTATCATATCCACCTTACCTCCGAAGTAACCAGAGATCAAACCGTAGCCCATACCAAAACACATATCCACTGCAACCGCTACTAACGCAATATAAAGTGAAATTCTGGTTCCCGCCCATGTTCTGGTGAATATATCACGACCAAGTACATCCGTCCCAAACCAATAATAAACATCTTCCAAACCAGTAGTAACTTTTGAATCAGCGGACACATATTTATTAACTGTGACAACACCGGTTGAGGTACTCATTTCCTCTGAACCATCAAAAACACCAAGTTTTTCTATTCCCTTGATTCTAGGTGCCAGATTCTGATGTGTAATAACCTGTGAATAATAGGTATGTCCCGTCATATTAGGTCCGATAATAGCCATAATCGAAATAAGTAGAATACAAATCACTCCGATTATCGCTCCTTTATTCTGAGCAAATCTCGAGAAAATATCACGCCAATAAGACTGGCTAGCAAAGGTTTCATCTATATGTGATATTCTATCACTGGAAACCATCTCAAAATCATCTGCTGCAAATTCTATTTCTGTATTATTATTATTCATTTTCATCCCCCTTAGCAAGTCGAATTCTAGGGTCAATAACGCCATAGAGAATATCTACAACAAGCATGATGCCAATATACATCAAACTGTATATAAATGACAAAGCAACAATGACATTATAATCATTTGACTGAATTGCTGTTACTAATAAGCTTCCAATGCCAGGAATAGAAAATAACTTTTCAATAACTAAGCTACCTGTCATTAAACCAACAACAAGAGGTGCCAATACTGTGATAATTGGAATCAACGCATTTCTCAATGCATGTTTAAAAATTAAGTGATAGCTGTTTATACCCTTACTCTCTGCCAGCAACATATAATCAGAACCCAAAACCTCTAACATCTCTGTTCTCGTGAACCTTGCGACAGTTGCAACAGTAAACATACAGAGTGAAATTGTTGGCATGATGGTCGATTTTATAGGAGCCTCGACTTGAAATAAAAGTGGTAACCATTTTAATTTAAAACCTATCGTGTAGATAAGTGTCATCGCAAACACATAGGATGGTAGGCTTACTCCTAAAACAGATATAATCGTTGTGATTGTATCAAAAATGGTGTTATGCTTGATCGCTGCTATTATTCCTAATATCAAACCAATCAAAGTTCCAATCAATACTGCCTGCCCACCGATACGAAGAGAAATAGGTAATCTGGACTGAAGTAAAACAGTAATTGGAGTATTTTTTGAAATTGTATAAGAAACACCAAAGTCTCCTGATAACATCGCTTTTATATAATTAATAAACCTTATAGCAACAGGTTGATCTAAACCGTATTTTGCATTAATAATAGCCCTTTGTGCCTCAGTTAACTTTTCATCATTAAATGGAGAACCTGGCATTAATTCCAACATTAAAAACAGAACTAACAGAATAACCAATAAGGTCACAACGGATATCACTATTCTTTTCATAATATATTTTTTCACAAAGTCACTCTCCTTGCCATATACAATAATGACGCTGTCATCAGTGCTAAACACGCTAGACAGCGTCATTTTACTAAACATAGATGTCCGATAATCAGGACATCTACGTTGCTATATGGAATAATTATTCTGTCTATTTCTTTGTTGCATTCTTATATATTCTGTTAATACCAACTGAATGGAATTCAATTCCTTCAACGCCGGCTTTAAACATTACTGCATCACCCTTTTGATATACAGGGAGGATAACAGCTTCTTCCATAGCAATTGCTTCAGCTTGCTTTAACGCTTCCCATCTAGCTGTAAGATCAAGTGCTAACTCACCTTTTTTAGCTGATTCGATAATTGCATCATATTCAGCATTTGACCAAAAACCATAATTATTAGCGTTGTCAGTAACCCACATATCTAAGTAGGTCATAGGATCTGCATAATCAGGACCCCAACGTGTTAAACCAAGTTCAAAATCGCCATCTTGTAATCTTTCTACACGATTTTTCTTTGGCATAGACTGAAGTTCAATTGTAATACCAGGTAATGTAGTTTGAATTTCAGATTGAATGTACTGTGCTACGTTTATAGCTGATTCTGTATCTTCTACTATTAAAGTATATTTTAATTCACTAACTCCAAGTTCAGCTTTCGCTGCTTCCCAATACTCTAATGCTTTTACTTTATCAGTTGTAAGGTAGGTAGTTGCTGTCTCACGGAAATCTTTTCCGTCTGGACCTGTTGCTAATAAAGTAGGAACTGCAAAATCTGCTACAATTGAACCATCTTTTAAGATATTGCTAGCTATTGCTGCTTTATCATAAGAAAGTGCAAGTGCTTTACGAAGATTTAGATTCTCAAGACCAGCAACCTTCTGGTTTGGAGAGATGTACCATAAATAACCTGCCATAATATTATGGAATTCTGGATCTGCTTGGAATTGTTCTACCTGCTCACCAGATAATGTAGCTACGTCTAAATCACCATTTTGGTAAGATAACATTGCCTGTTGTGAATCTTTAATTACTTGATATTGAATACCATCTAAAGCAACTTTAGCAGCATCCCAATAGGTAGGGCTTTTTGCTAATGTAATTGTTGTAGCAGCTGGTTCATATGCTGTAATCATAAAAGGTCCGTTACTTAATATAGTATCTGGTGATGTACCAAATTTATCTCCTGCAGCTGTAAAGAATGCTTCGTTTACAGGCAAGAAAGATGGAAATCCCATTAATGATTCAAAGAATGGAACAGGAACATCTAAATCTACCACTAATGTCTTGTCATCTGGTGCACTAACACCTAATTCTTCTACCGCTTTTTCTCCGGCACTGATTGCCGTAGCATTTTTAATACCAGCGATTCCCATAATGAATGCATATTCACTTGCAATTGTAGGATCTACTAAACGTCTCCATGCATATACAAAATCATTAGCTGTAACAGGTGTCCCATTTGACCACTGTGCATCTCTAAGTTTAAATGTATACTTTAAGCCATCTTCGCTTTTTTCAACAGCTTCTGCCATTGCTAAAATTGGAGAACCGGATGCATCGATAGAATATAATCCTTCCGTAACAGCCGCTAATACTTCAAAAGAAGTACCATCTGTTGCAATCTGTGGATCCATAGAAGCAACTTCTACGTCAAAGTGTACATTTAATACGTTATCCCCTGTAGCTTCAGTAGCTTCCCCTGTAGCTTCTCCTGTACTTATTCCTTCTGCTTCAGTTGTAGTATCTGTGGTTTCTGTACTCGTTTTGCTTCCACCGCAAGCAGTCAATGAAAATGTTAAAACAACTGCAAGCATAAGTGTCAATAATTTCTTGAATTTTTTCATAAATTTTCCTCCTCTAATTTACTTTATATAAAAAAAACGTAGCCAATTAAATTACTCTGAATTTGTTTGACTACATCGTCTTTATAAAAAATATTATGATGTTAATTATATATTAATTATTAGGTTTGTCAATCATTTTCTGTTATATTGTCATATAAAATTGAATATTTATAGTATATTTTTATAAATTTCAATTGATTATTTATTAGTTTTATTGATTTTATTCATTGATATTATTACCATTACTATTTTGAAGAATAAATATTCTATTTTTAACCATTGCTTCAAAATATTTTGTTTAGTATAATAATAAAAAAAGAAAAGAAAGAATGTGAATTATGATTCTAATTGAGAAAGACAACCATATCTTAATAGATAATCTAAATGACTTTAATTTAACTCAAACTTTAGAATGTGGACAATGTTTTCGTCATACTAAAGTAAAAGATAATAAATATATCATTATTGCAAAAAATAAGCTTTTAGAAATTGAGCAAATAGATGGCAAATTAATTTTCTATAATACTACCCTTTTGGACTTCAACCTTATTTGGAAGGATTATTTTGATTTAGATACAGATTATAAAAAAATAAAGGATTATTTAATCGAAAAAGATTCTACAATGGTAGATATCATTAATAATGGAGCCGGAATAAGGATTCTTAATCAAGATTTTGTTGAAACACTAATCTCTTTTATCATATCACAGAATAAACAAATTCCGCAAATTAAGAAAGTAATCGAATCTCTGTGTATCAAACATGGAACTATATTAGAGAAATATAATGGAATCACTTATTATGCATTTCCTACTATTAATGAACTAAAAACTATAACAGAGGACGATTTTAAAGAATGTAAGGCTGGCTTTCGTGCAAAATATCTAGTGGATGCCTGCGAGAAATTATCGAGTGGCTACATAAAGGAAGATGAATTTAAAAAACTAACTCTCTCCGAAATACGTAATAAATTATGCACGATTAAAGGCGTAGGTGTCAAAGTTTCCAACTGTGTTCTATTATATGGATTAAGACAAAACGAATCCTTTCCGATAGATGTCTGGATTAAGAGAATAATGGAAAAATTATATTTTAAAGAAGAGACTAAGCTTGATGAAATTCAGTTTTTTGCAGAAGAAAAGTATGGGGCATATGGAGGTTATGCGCAGCAATATTTATTTTACTACTCCCGAAGAAGCCACTAAAAAAGTCTCAGAAATAGTTTCAGAATGAATATACATACAGGGTTAGGGTGTCAAAAGCCCTATTTAGGCTGTGGAATGAATAGCGCCACATATATATTCATTTTGTCTACCTTGCCTTCCGGCGGCATGTCCTTTATAGAGCCTCAAAGATATGAAAAACATCGCAGTCGCTCTGTTTTTCATTGAGTCTCTAGTCGGACATAAGCAGCCTTGTCAGCCGGTCTACGACAAAACGAATAGATATGCACCGCTATTCATAATCTCAGTTACGAAGGGCTTTTGACACCCTAACCATACAGCTTTATTCATGTCAAGTCTCTTGAGGAGACTTTTTCAGTGGCTTCGTGACATTCTAGTAGTTTTAGATTTTTGAATTTAATAAACTCATTACAGGTATATTATAATTAATATTCTTTGAAGCAAAATAATTAGGATCTTCTTCTGCGTCTTTGTCTTCATCCTTCTCCAAAAACTTATCCATAAATAACAAATAGTCATCATACGAAAAAATAGCATCTAAGTCCTGCGCTAAACTACTGGTATCTTCTGACTCGAATGTAACAACATTAGAATTATTATATATTTTTGGTGCTACTACATTTGTTGTTGATGCAGTTGCAGTAGTTGGTGTTGTTGCTTTCGTATAGGTAGCTCCTGTATCTATGCTTTGATTCATGTAATTTGTTACTTTTATAACATAATTTTGTGTCTCTTTAAATGGGGGTATTCCACCGTATTTGGCAACATTTCCACTTCCTGCATTATAAGCAGCTAACGCTAAACTAGTTTCCCCGTCATATTTCTTTAATAAACCGGATATGTACTTTGCTCCACCCATAATATTTTGCTCTGCATCAAAAGCATCTGTTACACCAAGAGATGTTGCTGTAGCCGGCATTAACTGCATAACTCCTTGTGCACCACATCTTGACACTGCTTTCGCATCAAAATTAGATTCAGCTTTTCCGATCGCTTTTAGTAAATCTTCTGAAACATTATATTTTTGGGCTGCCTCTTTAAAAATATCATCTAGACTCTTCGTTTCACTTAGATAGGAAGAAAAATCAGTAGTGCTTGTTTTTGAGTTTCTATTCAACTTTATATTATTAACATTCTTTTGATCTACATTTGTAATACTATTTACCTCTGACATTATACTCTCCTTACAACATTCATCATTTGATTAGACTACCTCTGCAAAATTATTTTACTATTAACTGGCGAATGTTTCAAGTGTTTTATTTACTGATTTTCAATATTTTCATTTCTTTTTTCGATAGATTGATTATGTGTTGATCCAAAAACCAATTTAGTCTTAGAATCAATTCCATATATAACAGAATAATATTTGGATGTTTTTACACTTTTTTGGATATTCCAGTCTATTTATTATAAGCTAATAATGATATAATATAAATTAGTAATATAAGATAATGAGTTAAAAGGAGATTAATCAGATGATACGAGTAACAGTATGGAATGAGAACGTTCAAGAACGCGGAGAAATAGTTGGAAAAGATTATTTAGAAGAAAAAAAGCAAATGGGAGAATGGTTAATAAATAATGCTAAAAATGTTCTTGCAGTCCATCCGAATGGAATACATAATACAATAGCAGATTATTTAAAAACTTATGAGGATTTTACAGTCAGAACGGCTACCCTCGACATGGAAGAATGTGGTTTGACGGATGAAGTTTTAGATAATACCGATGTATTGATTTGGTGGGGACACGTAGCACATGATCTAGTACCGGATTATATCGTAGAAAAAGTTCAACAGCATGTTCAAAAAGGAATGGGCTTTATTGCTCTTCATTCAGCACATCAATGTAAGCCACTAGTTAAACTTCTTGGAACCACTGGATCTCTTCAATGGCGTGAGGGTGATTTTTCTAGAGTTTGGTGTACATCACCTACCCATCCAATCGCAAGTGGTATCCCAGCATCTTTTGAATTACCTGAAGAAGAAATGTATGGCGAATTATTTGATATACCAAAGCCGGATGATATCGTATTTCTAAGCTGGTTTAGAGGTGGAGAAGTATTTCGTTCTGGTTGTACCTGGACAAGGGGATATGGTAAGATATTCTATTTCCAACCAGGACATGAAACGAATTTATCCTACAAAAATGAAAACGTGTTAAAGGTAATTTCAAATGCAGTAAAATGGGCAAAGCCAACTGTTACCATTTCTGAGTTCTCATGCCCGCATACATCCATTTCACCGGAAGCAAAGATTCAATCACTGTAAATTATATTTAGCCACGAATAATTAATATATTAATATGAGCCGAAGACTGTTACTTAAGTCCTTCGGCTCGATTTCTATCACTTTTATATAAATTCCAAAATCAAATAAGAATTGGTTTACTCTTCTTCATTATATTGTAGCATAAATAATGTCCGTTTTTTGTACAGATTTTACGGTATTGTACAGATTTATACCCTCTATGTAGATACATTTCATATGCAGGAAAGGATGCATCTAGTTGGATTTCTGAATAGTTCTCATATATCATATTCTCGAGCACATCCATAATAAATGTTCCGTATCCTTTTCCTTGATATCTAGGAAGAATAAATAACCGATTAATTTCGTTTTGATTCGTACTACCGGTTCCTACATATATTCCATCTTCTATTAATAGATATACAGATTTATTCAAGATCGCCATTTTTATATTATCACTTGAATGATGATTTAGAAAAAAATCAACTGCTCCTTGTGGATAATAACTAGGATATATTTCATTAATAGTTGTTTTTACAATTGTATTTACTATATCAAGTTGTTCAATGGTTGCTTGTGCTATTTTCATAAGTTACACTCCAATCTAATATAAATAATCTATTCCAGCTCTCGCTGTCTGCGTCATTTGATTCTAATTTTCTGCTTCTGATTATACTTCTATTACAAAAAATAGTAAAGATTTACATTAAAATAATTAAAAACTCAGGACAATATCTGTTTTACTTGCAATTACTTATAAAAAGGTATATAATTTGTAAAAATATAAAACAGAAAAACTAGTGTTGATAAAAGCTACGATTTAAAAATTTCTTCAGAGAGCCGATGGTTGGTGCGAATCGGTGAAAGGTTAAATCTTTCCACTTTTGGAGCTGTTGGTGATAAACCGAAAGGCTGGTACCCTTTATCCTACTACTGTCGAGTGGCTGGTTCATATGATGATCCGGCAATTTGGGTGGCAACGCGGATTTCTTCCGTCCCATATTAATATATGAGATGGGAGTTTTTTTTGTTTTCTTTTTTAGGACTAAAGAATAAAAATATGCTATTATTTACATTTCTTAAGGAGGAAATATTATGTTAGATTTAAAATTTGTAAGAGAAAATCCTGAAATTGTTAAGCAAAACTTAAAAAATAAATTTCAGGACTATAAGTTAAAGTTAGTAGATGAAGTAATCGCCCTGGATCTTGAAAGCAGAAATACGAAACAGGAGGCAGATACTTTAAGATCTGAGAGAAATAAGATTTCAAAACAAATCGGTGGTTTAATGGCTCAAGGAAAAAAAGAAGAAGCAGAGTTACTTAAGAAAAAAGTTACCGATGAATTGGAACAATTAAATAAGTTAGAAGAAAAAGAAAGCGAATTAGAAGAAAAAATCAAAGAAATCATGATGACCATACCAAATATCATAGATCCTAGTGTTCCTATTGGTAAAGATGATAGCGGAAATGTTGAAGTGAAACGTTATGGTGAACCAGCGGTTCCTGATTTTGAAGTGCCATATCATACTGAGATTATGGAAAAGTTTAATGGCATAGATCTAGATAGTGCCAGAAAAGTCGCAGGTAATGGTTTCTATTACTTGATGGGTGATATTGCGAGACTACATTCAGCCGTTATTTCTTACGCCAGAGACTTTATGATTAACCGTGGTTTTACGTATTGTGTACCACCTTTTATGATTCGTAGTGATGTTGTAACTGGAGTTATGAGTTTTGCAGAAATGGATGCTATGATGTACAAAATCGAAGGTGAAGATTTATATTTAATTGGAACCAGTGAACATTCTATGATTGGAAAATTCATTGATACCATATTACAAGAAACCTCTTTGCCTCAAACCTTAACGAGTTATTCTCCTTGTTTTCGAAAAGAAAAGGGCGCTCATGGCTTAGAAGAAAGAGGCGTATACCGTATTCATCAATTTGAAAAACAAGAAATGATTGTTGTATGCAAACCTGAAGATAGTATGATGTGGTTTGATAAATTATGGCAAGATACCGTAGATTTATTCCGCACTTTAGATATTCCTGTGAGAACTTTAGAATGTTGCTCTGGGGACTTAGCTGACTTAAAGGTGAAATCAATCGATGTAGAAGCTTGGTCTCCTAGACAGAAAAAATACTTCGAAGTAGGAAGCTGTTCTAACTTAGGTGACGCACAAGCTAGACGTTTAAAGATTCGTGTAGTTGGCGAAGGTGGCAAATACTTTGCACACACTTTAAATAATACCGTAGTGGCACCTCCAAGAATGTTGATTGCATTTTTAGAGAACAATTTAAATGAAGATGGAACTGTTAATATTCCAGTTGCATTACAACCATATATGGGTGGTAAAACTGTTATTAAATAAAGAATATCCTGTAATTTATATGATTGAACTGAAAAAGTCTCTTTTTTAGGTGTTGAATGAATAAAGTGGTATATATTTTGATTGGCTACCGCAGATGCTTTAGCATCGTACCTTCACGGCGGCATGTCCTTGGTAGATAGTCTACGCCAAGCTTAATATATAACGCTTTATTCATGCCAATGACTATTGATGAGACTTTTTCAGTGCCATTGATTCAAATTCCTCTACCACTTGAATGAATCTCTATACGTTTACGCAAGGATTGAAGATTCAAAGGTTTTCGAATATAGTCAACCGCTCCCATTATAATTACTCCTCTTATAGGACATATTTGTCACATTAATGCAGTTTATAAAAAAAAGGTGGATTGCAATTTAACTTGCAATAACCACCTTATAAAATATATTTTTTACTTTAATCCATTATATAATTCATTCTTTCTTTAATTTCTTTCTTTAATTTCTTTCTTTAATTTCTGATTCCGTCAATATATCAACATATGAGGTTAAAAGTTTATTTTCTGATTCACAACTTAGCTGATAATACCAATCCTTAACAATTTTAGTGATTTCTTCATCCGTACCCTCAACTTTATTTGGATATACTCCAATGATTTTTTTTGTTTCCTTATCTCTCAAACCAACTTTTTCTGCATTTTTAAATTTATCCATAGTATACCTCCTAATAATATTCAATTAATTAGTTTTGTCTTTATAAATTGATACCAAATAGTAGCATTTCAACTTAATTGTATTTTATATTCTATATTGTACCACGATTTACCATACAATTCAACAATAACAGCATTATAAATTTACAAATTTACAAATAGTTCTTTCAATTTAATCATTTCATCATTAGAAAGGGTAACGCCTTTTCCCATCTTCTCATGTTCGGGTGCCCATTCTCTTATATCATACTTCGGTTCTCGATCATTCCAGCTTATAAGATTTAACTCTTTCGTCCAACCTTTAGAACCTTCTGATAAAACTCCAATTTCCTTAACTATTTCATATTTAATATCTGCCATAGGATAATCCTCCACAATAGTTATTCCTGTTGTTATGTGTTTCTTTCAAGACTTCAATAAAATGCCAAAAGCAACAACATCATGTCATTAATTATAGTACAATATTCATCTAATTACAAATAAAACAAATACGAAAGTTTGATTCTCCTTCATCTACATCATAACAATTTGTAGCTATGCTCTATTCTTTTTAATCTCCATGCTATAAACTACCCACCCGTTGGGTCGTATAGATTCGCCTGTTCTAGCAAATCCACATTTCTCATAACATTTTTGAGCACCTTTATTAAAATCATACACACTTAATTCGAGGAGATCTAATCCTTTTTCGTTGAATGCAATGTCAATAAGTATTCTAAGTGCTTCTGTACCAACTCCTTTTCCTCTATAATCCGGATTTATCAAAAAACAACCAGCCTTTGCAGAATTGTTTTCATTATTAAATCTAAAAAGTTGCACTGTACCTATGGGTTCGTTTTCGTTTTCAATTATATACACACAAAACTTATGTGAATCTATTCTGTCAATAATCTGTCTTTCTGTCAGCGGATAAGTGAAATCAGACCACTGCTTCAAAAAATCCTTGCCCTCTTCGTTCCACTTAAAACAAATAGCTGCATCAAATTCTCCCATCAATTTTAACTGAATCATTCTTCCTCCTTCATTTTCAATATATAATACTAACCCTTTTTACATAATAATAATTTCATATATTATGAGTATGACTCAATTATGAAATCATTGTACCATGAATATATTTTAAATACTATCACGCTCATTCAAATCTCTCATATAAGTAGTTAAAAATACACCCCACTTGAATGACATTAGTTCTGTCAAGACATTTCATTAATTTCAAATATAAGATACAAAAGAAATCAAGGTTACATTCTCATTGGGAGACTGTAACCTTGATTTCTTTAATAATTTCATATTAAGGATATATTGAGATATCTAATGTGGGTAAAAAATTACTCTACAAATTTTTTACAGTTATTAATCCAAAATGCCTTTAACAGTATTATGTTTCATTGGTAATGCTCGTTCATATTTTGTTTCTAATGTAAGATATTTGCCTTCCTTACTACTCTTTTCAAAACTTGTTAATATCTCTAATACATGAGACGTCTGCTTATAACTTGCTCTGTAATTTCTTCCTGTCTGAAGCGCTTTCGCCATATCAGCTAAACCAAGTGCACGACTGTTCTCTGCATAATCAAACATCAATGGCATTTCTTTTAATTCGCCATCTTCAGGACGAAGTAACTGAATTGGACCACCAAAATGATTCGGATCCGGTACAATTAAGGTTCCTTCTGATCCATAGATTTCAAGTCTTGCCTGAGTCTTATAATGTACGTCAAAAGTTGTAAATATAGTGCCAATTGCTCCATTATCAAAATTCATAATTCCTGTTACAAAAGTAGGTACATCAACATCAATTACAGTACCACTTTTTGGCTGGCTTGTAATTGTTCTCTGTTTGAAACTAGATTTTGTAATACCAGTAACACCGGATACACCACCTAATAGATTAACTAATGCGGTAATATAATAAGGTCCCATGTCCATCATTGGACCGCCACCATGCTTATAATAGAATTCAGGATCTGGATGCCAGCTTTCATGTCCATGACAAATCATAAATGCTGCTGCACCAACTGGAGTTCCAATAAATCCATCATCAATTAATTTACGACAAGTTTGAATACCTGATCCTAAAAAGGTATCTGGAGCACCACCAAGTAATAACCCTTTGGATTCTGCCAATGCAACTAATTGTTTACCTTCTTCAAAAGTTGCAGAAAGAGGTTTTTCACTATATACATTCTTTCCCGCTTCCAAAGCAGCTTTTGAAACACCAAAGTGTTCATAAGGTCTTGTTAAGTTTAATACAATATCAACTTCAGGATCTGCAAATACATCCTCCATTGTATCATAGATTTTAGGGATGTTATATTCTCCTTTTGCCTTCTCTGCCTTTTCATGAACTAAATCGCAAACACCCGCAATTTCGATTTCTTGAAACAGATTTGTTATATTCTTAAGATAGATACCACTGATATCACCAACTCCTACAATACCAACTTTAATTATGCTCATAAAGTTACCTCCAATTAATTATTAATACATTTTTGCTGTATTTTCAAAACGTTCCGTTGTTAAATTATGATCAATCGCGTACTTCTTTCCTTCTGCAGCCCAGAGCATACCACGTTCCATAATAATTTCAGCTTCCGGTGAATTTTCAAATACATCATCATGATGTCCTAAAGAGTTATAGAACACACGTCCATTACCCCAAAACTTAGTCCATACTACAGGCATATCTACTGGTTTATTTGATATATGATAATAATTTACACTTGGAAATCTAGTTGACGCTAACACTTCAATAGAAGGATCAACATGTAGATAATAATGTTCACTGCATACTGGGAAATCCTCAATACCCTCTATAATTGGGCTGGAACCTTTGTTAACATTAACGGTATAATTAATACCATCGCCGCCCGGATGACTCACCCATTGTCCTCCTGTCATAAACTGCCATTCTGTATTATTACGGAAAGAATCACACATACCACCATGACAACCTGCTAACCCAACACCAGCACCTACTGCTTTTGAAAGATTGATTACATATTCTTTATCTATTTCCCCCATTGTCCAACATGCAACCACTAAGTCAAGTTCCATTAATTTGTCAACATCTGCAAGACAATCTAAATTATCACTAATCTCTACCTCATACCCATGTTTCTCTAATAGTCCGGCAAAACGCTTCGATGTCAATGTAGGTTCATGTCCATCCCAACCACCTTGTATAATTAATACTTTTTTGTTCGATTCCATTATTTCTACTCCTCCTATTCTTTATTTTATATCCCATCGCATATCCGAAGATAGCTTCGGATACTGCCTTAAATCAGGGTGTGAAATTGATATTTATTTCATACTATATCTACTCAGATTAAATATTACACTCGACAGGCTTTCCTGATTTTGCAGAAGCAAAAATCAAATCAATCAGATTCATTACTCGAAGAGCTTGTTCTGGTTTTACGATTAATTCTGCTCCATTGTCAAGAACATCGATAATATTATTATAATAATCTGTCCAACTTGTCTCCACTTCTGGTAAAGGAAGTTGTTTTGTTGTACTATCCGGTCTAGGAGCCATAGTTCTTGTAGGGCCTGCCGCAGTGTATACGATATCATTTTCCCATTTTAGTGCTTCATTACTAGCTAATTTAACAATCTTGCCATCACATTCCCAGTTTTCTATTACTACTGTTCCATCCTTGCCAGACACATGCCATCTTGGCTGAGAGATAAAGCAATTCGTTGCAATCTCAACGACAGCTGAAACACCATTTTCAAATCGCATCATAACTTTAAAATTGTCATCTACATCCTGGCAATAAATAGAAAATAAATGTGCTGTTACTGAAACTACTGGGCTTTTTATTAAGTCCAATAATTGGTCAAATAAATGAACGCCCCAGTCGTATACCATACCACCACCATTTATGGTATGTCCACGCCATCCGTGAAGAGCACGTCCCGAACCAATAACACGACTTTCAATAAAATAAGGTGCTCCAATGGTTCCTTCTTCTAATATGTTTTTTATTATCTTATAATCTTTATCCCACCGTCTGTTCTGATGAATGGAGAATAATTTTCCTGTCTCCTTTGCTACTGCAATAATTTCTTCTAATTCGGCCGAATTCATAGTTACCGGCTTTTCACAAATAACATTCTTCCCATGCCTTAAACACGTAATAGATAAGTCTTTGTGAAAATTATTAGGCACTGCTATTGTCACTAAATCAATCTCTTGGTCCTTCAATAATTCATCAAGAGTTTCATATACATATAAGCCATTATCCTTTGCCTTTTCTTTTGCTTCCTCTCGAACATCGTATATTCCTTTTACTACAAGTTCGGAAATTCTTTCAGTAATATTACGATAATGCCAATCTCCCATACCACCATAGCCAATAATTGCTGAATAGTGTTTCATTATACTTTTCCTCCTGTTATATATGTCACTTCATAACGTTTCATGATTGTATTATAATATAGAATATGATAAAATACTCGACAGAGTCAATTAAGTTTTAGCCAAATATTGCGGTATGGGAGGATGCAGTTACTTTCGTCAAGTTGATAAGTGCTGCGAGATAGAAATGATTCCATTTTATGAAAAATTAGATCAAAATATTCGTGCATTTCGTTCTAACGGTTTACATTTTGCACCGCATTTACATTCTCAATTGGAAATGGTTTATATACTTGAATCTGAAATACGAATCACCATTCATAATACAGAAAGTACCTTTCATAAGGGCGATTTTATCCTCATTTTTCCCAATACGATACATAGTTATAATTCCCTTTATTCAGAGGAATCTATTTCCAACTCTGCTATCACTGTTATATGTGGTCTCATGTTGACCGGAGATAATTTGAATACTCTCACAAACTATCATCCTCATGATTCCTATATTCGTAGCACTGATCTACATGATGATGTTATTTTTGCCATGAATTCTCTTGTTAACGAAACGAATCAGGTCAAGAATTTATCTGCTTGTAAAGCATTCATTCAATTAATTTTATCACGTACCTTATTGCATCTTGAGCTTGTAAAAAATAAAAATACAGACTCCTATGACTTAACCTATCAAATAGTCAACTATATTTCACAGAATTTTCGGGAGCATCTTTCACTAGATATGCTTTCTGACGAACTGTGTGTCAGTAAATATCATTTATCCCGAATCTTCTCAAATAAACTAAATACGAATTTCTGCGATTATGTGAACAGCATACGCTTGAGCTATGCAACTACTCTGGTCCGTACAACAGATCGTTCCATAACCCAAATATGCAGTGATTCAGGTTTTGATAGCCAGCGAACGTTTAATCGTGTATTTAAAGAAACTTTTCAAATGAGTCCACGAGAATACCGGTATAAAGAAAAAGTGAATTTCTTATCATAAATGGAGGAAATAATCGATTATGAGTCAGCAGGTAGAACAATATTATTCAGTTGGGAAAATATCAAAATTATGCAATATACCCATTCGAACATTACACTATTACAATGATATCGGATTGTTGAAACCTCAGAGGGTGGATTCCGATACGAATTATCGCTACTATTCACATGAGCAATTATCAAATATTAATGCTATTAAGCATTTTAAAAAAGCTGGTTTTAGCCTTAAAGAAATTAGCATTCTTCTCGAAAGGAATAATTTGGAATACAATGAACAAATGATAAAAGATAAATGCCAAGAAATTGAGAAAGATATTGCAGAATTAACTATTCTAAAAAACAGGTTAAGATTATATACTGGTGCTTCCATTCCTAATGGTTATAATCTAAAAAACCTCCTTCCTATTGAAATCAAGGAAATCCCGGTATCAACCGTAGCTTATTCAAGATATAAAGGAGCAAGCTCTATGGATGAATTTAGCCTAAGATATACAAAACTTAATAATCTAATTGAAATAAATCATCTTCATATGTCTGGTACCATGATGGCTATCTATTATGATGACTATAGAACCTATGATTATTCCAATGCAGATATTGAGGTATGCACAGCCGTTGCAGAAGAAGAAGGTTATGAAGGGATTATTCGAAAATTTGGTGGTTTCCTAGCAGCTGTAGTTTTTCATTATGGAAGCTATAAAACCATGAATAACACCTATGGAAAGACGCTTGAATGGCTTCATAAGAATGGTTATGAATATATTGGTGGTGCAATCGAAAATTATATTATTGATGTAGTAACTACAGTAAATGAAGATGACTATGTGACCGAAATAATTCTACCAATTAAAAAGAATTCTTAAATAATTTTATAGAATTCTTAAAGAATTTTAATGAATTCTTTTAATGCCTTGACTCTACAGTTACTGTAGAGTTTATAATCAAATATATAAAAAATATTTAGGAGGCCTATCTATGGAACATTTGGTGTATTGTGACGCAAAAGCAAAGGTATTATCACGTATTTTAGAGGGAACTAAAACAATGATTATTCGAGGAGCTGCTGGTAGAAAACTTCCACACGGAAGGGTATTTGAAGGTGAAACACTTTATTTCATTGAAAACAATGGGAATGGATTAATAAAAGCGAAAGCAACCGTTAAGAGTGTATTCAATTCTGATAAAATGACAGAGGAACAATCTATAGCATTGGTGAATCAGAATCAGGACAAACTAGAATTAACCAAGGATCAGATGAAAAGATGGGCTGGTAAAAAAGTTCTTTGCCTGATAGAGATTAAAGATGTAACTATAATTGAAACTCTTACCCTGAGCCATCAGAAAAATATGGATGATTGGATAACAGTCGAACAGATTGAAACAATTACCTCTGGAAGTGATTCAGCTTCTGATTATAAGATTGTCAAACTTACAGATGATAAAAAATATCAGCAACAATAAATATAAAAAAGGCTGCTGCTATTTATATATGGCGGTAGCCCTTTCTTCACTTAACAATTTCCCTCGTATACATATCGTAGAGATTTCCTTGCAATTTTCGCAAGTTCATACACCTTGCTAACTTTTGTAGCATCTTTGTCTGTCATATTATATCGTGGAAAGAATCTTGTCAGATGCAGTGGAATATCCGGATTAATTGATGCAATCCAACGAGATAATTCTCTAATTTCCTCTTCACTATCATTTTCTCCGGGTACAATCAGTGTTGTAACTTCTACATGATTATTCTTAGCAGCTAGTTCTATGGAATGTTTCACTTTTTCTAAATTACCACTAATATTCTGATAAAACTTGTCATTGAAGGCTTTTAGATCAATATTTAATGCATCAATATATGGAAGCAGGGCAAGAAAAGGTTCTTCACTGATAAAACCGTTGGTAACCAATACATTTTTTAAACCTTCCATTTTAGCTAACTTCGCACATTCCAATACATATTCGTATCCTATTAAGGGCTCATTGTAAGTAAATGCGATTCCTATATTTCCCTCAGGCACTAATTCCTTTGCTATCTTTACTAATTCTTCCGGGCTGACATAATTAGTTAACACATCATTTATTTTTGCCATAGATATCTCATGATTTTGACAAAAGGAACAACGAAAATTACAACCATAACTTCCTACCGATAAAATTTTACTTCCCGGGAAAAATCGATACAAGGGTTTCTTTTCAATTGGGTCTAGAGCTATGCCAGTCAGTAGTCCATAATTCAGTGATACAACCTTGCCATTTATATTGCTTCTTGCACCGCAAAAACCAATTTGATCTTCTTCTAAGCTACAGCCATGTGGGCATATATTACAGATTTCTATACTCATAGATGTCTCACCACCTCGAAGCGTTCCATGGTATAAGCTTCGTCTTGTGAAATATTACCCTTTTGGAGTGCAATACTTACTTGCTGTTCAATTGTATTAACCCCTTCTAGATTTGGAAGCAATAAACCTCGTTTCCCTTTATAGGATACAATCACTCCGTAACGTTTTACATCTAATTCCTCCATCGATTTTATTGGCTCACTTTCACTTAGAACATCAACATCATAAACGAGCCAAGGCAGTTCCTCTTCCTGTATCGGATCAAAGCGATGATCCTGCACTCCTGCACTGATTGCATTCTGAATGATCTCATCTGCTATACACCCAGTTGTAGGTGAGATGGTACCAATGCATCCCCGCAGTCTGTCATCCTTCTTTAAAGATACGAATACACCAGCTTGTCGATTAAGCAGTTCGGGAAGAAGTCCGTCCGGACGTTTTATACGCTTATTCTTTTTCACATAATATTCAAGAGATAACCTTGCCAAGCTAACATAAGCGTCTTCCTTTTCTTTGATATCATCCAGTTTATTTCTTTTCTCTATTTCAAATATACGGTCGAAATGTCTATTTTCATCCTCACCTGTGATAGCAAAAGCAGCCACCCCATATCCCACTCCAAAGGGACCTTCATAGGAAAGCAATTCTGATTGAACTGTTTTTCCATCAAGAGCACCTGCCATAATGATAAAAGATCGCAGACCACATTCAGCAGCCTCTTCACTAACCTGTTCATCAATATTCAAAAATCCCATGAAATCCCCTTGTGATATTGCCTCTGTAATCATTAGATCAAAGATTTCACCTTCCTTGGCGTATCCATATGGGCCATCTTCTTTCAATTTATGCGATAAGTCACCACTGGCAATGATAACATATGACTTTTCACTTTGCTCTGTTATATTTGCAATACACTTCCCGAAACGATAGTGAGTAAGAGGAGAAAATCCTGATATTGATATACGCACTAACTTATAAGCAGTATAATGTTCGTTAACAAAATAAAGAGGTACCATGGTTCCATGATCCAGATCTTTTGTTGACATGGTACGACCTCCTTGGCCGTGAGATATAGTTTTTTCTCCTAATGTTCCTGCATGGATATTATTATCCTCTGCAAGTTCAGTCAAAGCTTTCACGAACTCAGTGTCATAATCTACTTCCATCGCTATCTTGGGTACACCAAAGTTTCCAAAATCCCCTCGTGCATGTGCTCCCGAGGATATATGCAAATAATCTGAGTACATAATAGAATGTGGTGTAGTTATGATAATGGTATCGGGCTTAAGTTCCCCTATTCTATAGCCAATTTCTTTGTAAGCATCAATTGTTTTTTGTATTTCTTTTTCCTGTCCCTTTCCTACCTGAGGAATAATAAGTGGTGGATGTGGAACTATAAATGTACCAAGTAACGACAAAATAATCACTCCTTTTTTGTATTCCTAAGTTGATAACTCATTTTTTATTTGGCATTTAACATGAATTAAATTTAATGACCTCTTTACTTCATTTCTAATAGTTTCATTACTATTAGTTTCAAGAATATCATTGAGTATATTCCTACTTTCTTCTAATGGAAAAGCAGAAAGACACAAGACACATTTCCATAAGATAATATTATCCGTTGAATAGGCAGTTTTAGTCTTTATAATGTGTTCTAATAATTGTAGAGTTACCATTTCTTGATGATAAAACACCATGAACCCGATAGCATCCAATATTTCAGATATTTTGTTAGGATTTTCACTATATAAAATTTCCAATAACACAGGCAATATGGATGGATTCATCCTGCCTAAGCTTCGTGCTACAATATCACGTGGTAACGGGTAGCTAGTTTTCAATGAAACTTTATCCGGTAAACTATGATACTGGTTTTTCCCAATATCCCCTAAATATTTGACCATTTGTGTGGCCGTTTCTGAATTGCCCTTTTCAAGGGCATTGCAGATTTCAATTCTAGTATAGAGACAATTTTCAAAACCTAATCTTTTTAAAAGCATTGTAACGAAATCATCATTCTCGATATATCCTCTTTGGGATAAGAGTCGTATTGCCACTGATCGAGAGACCTGCGAATTCGAATTTACTAATTCTACTAATTCATTATTAGCGAAAGACAATAAACTATTCATATCGGACTGCTCAATTTTTCCTCGTTTTCTCAAATCATCCTTGCTGCTCTTCATCGTAGACCGTCTCCTTGACATACTATTTGTTTTTTATTAAAAAATCAGGAAGTACCTCACTAGAGAGTACTTCCATTTAATTTCATGTTATGATACAACATGAAGAATAGTCATTATTAATCTACATAATTACTTAAGCATCCAATTCCTTGAATTTCACACTCAACAATATCTCCTTTATTCAAAAACTTTGGAGGTATAAAGCCCATACCTACTCCTGCAGGTGTTCCCATTGATATAATAGTTCCTGGTTTTAAGGTCATTCCGCTTGAAAGTTCACATATCGCATCTTCAATTGTTGTAATCATAAAATCCGTTGAGCTATTTTGCCTAAGTTCTCCATTCACTCTACTGCAAATAGTAAGTACCGGAGGCTTATCGAATTCCTCTGTTGTCACTATCCATGGGCCCATAGGCGTAAATCCATCTAAACTTTTACCAAAATACCATTGTTTATGCTTTGTTTGCAGATTTCTGGCACTGACATCATTAATAATTGTGTAGCCGAAGATGTGCTCATATACATTTTCTCTGGTAACATTTTTTGCTTCTTTTCCAATGATTACTGCCAGTTCTGCTTCGTAATCCAAACTATCTACAATATCACGATGAGAATTGATTGGTTCTCCATTGGCAACTGCTCTATCTACCCTTTTCGAAAAATATACCGATACATTTTGATCTTTTTCAAAAGTTTCTTTTTTGTATCTGGCGGATTCTTCTGCATGTGCTGAATAATTAATTCCAAGGCAGATAATATCCTGCTTTGGAACCGGAATTGGTGCCATCATCTCTACTTTATCAAGTAGGATATTCCCTGTTACTTCTTGGGATAGAGTAACTATTTTTTCTAAATCTTCTTTCGTTCCATATTCTAGCAGTTCATTTATGGATTGATACCTAATTCCACATTTACTTATAGGATTAACTGAAGTTTCATCCTTGGCCAATACACCTACCTGTTCTTTCTCTTCATATCTAAATGTTAGTAATTTCATATACTTTTCCTCCATTAGTTGATAGTTAACTTTAGTTAAGTGTAAATCATATTCATTACTATTTCAATACTATTTATTGCGCATTTACCACATTCACTATGTCAATTTTACTAATTTTCTTCACCGGTCCTATGACAGATAAAAATGTTGTCAGAACAGCAATGCCAATAATAATTGCAATCGCTGTAAACGGAGGCTGCCACAACAATCCCCACTTTGAAGTAATCATCATATGATAGATGAATTTGTGCAGGGTCAAACCCACAACACAACCTGTCAAGCATCCACTAAATGCATAAGTACCTGCTTCTGCGATTACCATACGATGAAGCTGTTTACCAGACATTCCGACCGCCCGCATAACTCCATACTGATTTACCCTACTGGAAACACTGGTGATCATACTATTGATAATGTTGAATACCGTTATAGATGCTATGATTACTAAGAATCCGTAGATGAAAATAGTAAAGGAATAATATGCGGCCCTAGCTTCTTCATTACTTTGCCGCCTATCGGAAAATGACATTAGCTCAGTGGTCAGACTCCGTATCTGTGAAACTGTATTGTCGGTTGCATCCTTTGCAAGCTGTATATCAATAATAGTATATCCTTGGTCTCCAGTTAATTTCTGAAATGTTTGTTCAGAACAAATTAATGTTTGTGTTCCGGGTTCCCGATCAAAGGGGGTGGTAGACAATATTCCTGCAATCTTCACTTCTTTTTCACCGGTGGATAGTTTCAAGGTAAGTCTGTCGCCTACCTTCCATTGCAGATCATCGGAATAGGCAATTAGCACGCTGTCTGTTTCGTTTTTTACTTCGTTGATACCACCGCTGAGAAGTTGTTTTTTTGCCCAGCCAAACTGATTTTCCTCATAAGAAATCAGGTTGGTTTTTGTTACTTCTTTCTTACTGTTAACTACAGTGATATCATAGGCAAACATTCGGCCGTAAGTACGCTTTACTTCAGGGTTACTTTTGATTTGTTTTAAAAGGTTGATATCCAATGAAAGGGTATTATCACCGCTGATAATGGAAATATCCGGAGTATAAGGTTTGAGTGGTTGCATTGCTTGATGCATGAAATTCACCAATACACTAAAGCATAAAAACAGGATGATACTCAAGGCAAACGATCCAGTAATCAATAAAATATTTTTCTTACTGGCAAATGCATGGTTGATTCCCATCGCAGTTTCCACCCGTGTATAAGTTACTTTCATAGCATTTTTTGACTGCGTTACACTAGTATGGTTGATATTACCGGTAACTGCACTAAGTGGGGACACTTTTGCTGCCTTTTTACACGGAGAAAGAGAGGCAAAAATCACTGTCAAGAAGCCAACTACCACGCCACAAATAATACTGATCCAGCTAACCCCAAACAAAGGCATATCACGAAAAAATGCAGGATTCACATATTTTAAAAATGCCGAAGCTGCCCAAACGATGATAGTTCCTGCCAACAAGCCAATTGGTATTCCTTTTAAACTGAAACGAATTCCCTCCAACAGCACAAATCTTTTGACCTGTGATTTCGATGCCCCAAGACAACGAAGCAAACCAAAAAATTGGACACGTTCTAGTACGCTCATATTAAAACTACTTGCAATCATCAAGATTGCAGCTGCCAATACCAGCACAAATAGGACGGCCGCAGTCATATAAAGTTGCATCATATAACTGTCACGGCTTTGCCCAGTCAAACCTAGAAGTGCAGAATTTTCAGAAATTTGTTTATCCGTTAACATAACGTTTTCCCGGATTTCATCAATTGCATTTCGCATATTAGCACCACTTTTGAACTGAATATAATAGCGGCTCCCATCCGTATTTCCCGCAATTTTCCTTATACCATCATTGGATAAAAACAGTCCATGTGTGTCTGTTTTCTTCAGGTTTGAAAAATCACTGTATGTTCCAACAATAATAAAATTATGGTTACTGCCATCAGAAAGGGTAACAGAAACCTTATCATTCAACGAAATGGAAAACTGCTGCATGGCCTGTTTGTCGAGTAAGGCCTCATCTGATTTTTGTGGATAATGGCCCTCCTCAACGGTAAGTCCCATCTGTTCAGAGATATCTTCATCTCCGCCAATTATAGCTAACTCTTTTGCATTCAGGGTTCCATTTTCAATTCTTTGTACCCAGCCGGAAATCCCTACATCTACACGATTACCGATCATTGTAGCGGTTTCATCATTAATATCTTTGAAGTTGACATGCCAGTTTCCGTATGATTTGATCTGCGCTATCTTCTGGGCACGAATTTCCATGTCTGCCATTCCAAATATTGCTGTAACCAAACATACAGCAATTACAATACATATGATTGTAATACTATTCTTTTTCTTATGAATCTTTTCGCATTGTCCAATTAAATCAAGATAGCTTTTCATAACATCCGCACCCCCAGATCTGTAAGAAACCCATCGGAAACTTGTAATACTCGGTCCACAGCAGATACAATATTCTTATTGTGGGTGATCATCAGAATGGTTTGTTGGTAGCGCATGGATGCTGTTTTCAGTAATGATATTACATCTCCACTGTTTTTACTATCTAGATTACCTGTTGGTTCATCCGCCAGAATCAGCATGGGACGGGTGATAAGTGCTCTACCGATTGCAACACGCTGCTGTTGTCCTCCAGAGAGTTGACGGGGTAAGTGTTTACGTCTATCCTGTAAACCCAGTACTTCTAAAATTTCCTCTACATAAACCTTTTCAGGTTTTTGATAATCCAGAAGCAGTGGAAATATAATATTCTGTTCCACATTAAGTTCAGGAATCAAATTGAAGGCTTGAAATATAAATCCGATATTACGTCGGCGAAAAACCGTTAGTTTTTCCTCTTTCATAGAGTAAATATCTTTTCCATCAATAAGCACCCTGCCCGAGGTTGGCGTGTCTAAAGCTCCAATAACATTCAGAAGTGTACTTTTTCCGGAACCGGACTCCCCAACCACAGCTACAAATTCACCTTTGGCGACAGAAAATGAAACATTTTTTAGCGCCTCCACATTAGTGTCACCACTTCCATAAGTTTTACAGAGATCTTTTACATCTAATAAATTCATCTTTACTCCCATCTATGTTCTTTCACATACTCAAATCAGAAGGTAAAAAATATATTTTCACCTATACACCTAGTTAGCTACTGCAATAAGAATATCATGTATATCTTACTCTAAGGTGTATATCTGCTTACATATTTGTAAGCTTCAAAAAGTTGAGTATAAATGAGCTGCCTTTATTTAATGTACTTTCTACCGTAATTGTGCCATTATGCGCTTCTACAATGGATTTAGTCAAAGATAACCCTAAACCAATTCCCTGTTTATCTTGTGAAAAACGACTTCTATAAAATCGTTTGAAAATATGATGAATATCCTCAACGTGTATTCCTTTTCCATTATCCTCAATTATGATTTTAGTTACTGCCGGCGATTCCTCCCAGGTAATTTCGATTCTTCCGTTTGCTTCTGTGTGATCGATTGCATTTTTCACAAGGTTACCAATGGCCTCAGTCATCCAATCCTTATCGCAATAAAGTATGGAATCGTCGGACCCTTTTTGTGTAATCGTCTTATGTTCCTGTTCAACACGGATATTAAAATCGACGATGACTGCTTGTACCAAAACCTTAATCATTACTTTCTTCTTACAAAGTGTAATCGTCCCAGCATCAAGTTTTGTAATCTTCAGAAGATTTTGAATCAGTGTTTCCATGCGTTCTAGCGCACTTTCTATTTTTACTGAGAACCTTTTGACCGTATCCTCATTTATATTTTCCTCCTGCATGATGATCTCATTATACATTTTGAGTGCAGTCAGTGGAGTTTTAAGTTGATGAGAAATATCTGAAATAGTATCCTTTAAAAATTCTTTTGTATTCTTTTCCTTTTCAATATGGGCATTCAGAGAGGTTGCCATCACATTGACAGATGCAAAAAGCTTAAATAGACCACCTTCCTCTTCACTGTTAAGCCGAGCACTGGTATTCCCACCCATAAAGTCATTGATTGAACTATTTGCTTTTTCTATATCTCTTTGCTGGCGTTTAAAATACAGAAAAAATATAACTAATAAAAGCGTTCCAGTTAGAATTGCTAACAATGAAAAAATCAAACGATATCTAGAAAGAAGTAAATTAGCCTTCGGTAGCAAGGAGTTATTGATAGTTGCTTTATATCCTATTGATTGCAAAAGAACTTTTCCTGAGGAAATCTGTTGTTCAGATTTTTTATCTGTAATCGCAGATGTTATATCGGACGGATTTACACCACCTTCCAACAAGTAACCTGCTATCTCATAATCATGGGAAATCAGTTGAGATTTAAAATCATGAATAATTATTTGAGAAAAAATGAGGCCTGATATTAAAAGAAGAATTAAAATAACCATAATTTTCCAAAAGAATAGGTTAATAGATTTATTTGTAAGAATTTTCATAGGATCTCCTTATCTGATCACGTTCCACTTATACCCCATACCGCGCACAGTCTGAAGCATTACCGGATGGTTTGAATCATCCTCGATTTTACTGCGTAGTCTACGGATATAGACTGAGAGGGTGTTGTCATCTATGAAATCCCCATTACCGTCCCATAGTTTATTAAGTATCGTTTCTCTAGTTAAAATGATATTAGTATTTTTCATAAGCAGGCAGAGTAATCTGTATTCAGCAGCAGTCAGTTCCAAAATTTTACCATTCTTTATCGCACGGCTATTTAAAAGTTCAGCCTTAATGCCATTGGAATTCAGTTCTATCGTTTCCTCTTGAAAAGCGTTTGCTCGGCGAAGTAATGCCTTTATTCTGGATGTCAATTCATTTAGTTTAAAAGGTTTGGTGATATAATCGTCACCACCTATATCTAACCCCATCACCACATTAACTTCTTCATCAGAAGCAGTCAGAAATGTAATCGGTACCGTTGAAGTTTGACGTACCTTTTTACAGATGTCAAAACCAGATCCATCCGGCAGCGTCAGATCTAAGACCAATAGGTCATATTTATGATCTTCATACAGTGAAAAGGCTTCTTGCACTGTCCTTGCAACATCAACTTGATATCCATTTTTTTGAAGAGTGTACTCCAACCCCTCGATTAAATTCAAATCATCTTCAACAAGTAATATATTATTCATTTCTGCAACCCTCTTTTTTTGTTTTTGACTTTTGTACAGTCTCTGACATCGTAAATATATGTATATTATAAGCTGAGAAATGAATAAACGCAACGGAATACTGCACAAGAAAAAAGGATTGAATGGTTCAATCCTTTTTTTTATGCCGTCCTATTGAAATAATGCCTCTACTAAGTCATTTTCTTCATTGCTACTGATAACATCAGTTTAATTCGATTCAGTTGATTCACATGGGAAATCCCCGGGTCGTAATCAATTGGCATAATATTAGCCTCTGGGTATATTCCTTTTAGTGGTTTAAACATCCCTTTTCCAGTTACATGATTTGGAAGACAAGCGACGGGTTGAATACATATAATATTACTTGTCCCACTCTCAATGAATTCAATCATTTCTGCAGTAATCAGCCAGCCTTCTCCTGTTTGATTTCCCAAAGAAAGAATTGGTGCAGCCTTCTCTGCCAATTTTTCTATGGATATTAGAGAGGCAAATCGATTACTCTTCTCTAACTCTTCTTTCATTACTTTTCTGCTTCGTTTTATATAGGAAGTTGCTAAATCATTAAATCCCTTTTGTAATCTTTTACCTGCCAGATATTGATATCGAAACTTATAATTAAAGGTACAATACAATAAAAAATCAATAAGATCAGGAACTACTGCCTCTGCCCCACTTTTTTCTAAAACACTTATTATATCATTGTTTGCAGTAGGATGATATTTTAATAATATTTCTCCTACAATGCCTACTTTCGGTTTCTTGATATCCAGTAATTCTAAATGATCAAAATCACTTATTATCCCTTTAATATTTTGATCAAAAATCTTTTTATTTCCTTTTATTATATTTGCTTTGGCTTTTTCATTCCATTTTTCATAAAGAGCCTGAGCAGAACATAACGTCTTTTCATAAGGTCTAGTATGATTAAGGACTCTCATTAACAGATCTCCATATACTAAAGCCATAACACATTTGTTAATAAGTTCAAGTGATATATGAAATCCCGGTTGTTTTTCTAGTCCCACCGCATTGATAGATAAAATAGGAACGTTTTCAAAACCAGCTTCTCTCAGCCCTAATTTTAAGAATCCAATATAGTTTGTGGCTCTGCAACCACCACCAGTCTGCGTAATAATAACAGACGTATTATTTATATCATATTTACCGGATTTTAGTGCAGAAACGATCTGTCCAACTACAATAATTGCCGGATAACAAGCATCATTATTGACATATTTAAGACCTTCTTCTACGGCCGCTTGATCTATGGCCGGTAAAACTTCTAAATTATAACCACTTGCCCTTGTAGCTGTTTGAATCAATTCAAGGTGTATCGGAGACAATTGTGGGGCTAAAATAGTATGAGTCTTTCTCATTTTCTTTGTAAATATATTTCCATAAGGAGTTATATCTTGTTTTTCCGGCAGATATGATCTTCTTTCTCTCTCTTCCACTGCTGCCTTTAAAGATCGTATTCTTATCTTAGCTGCTCCTAAATTATTTCCCTCATCAATTTTTAACATGGTATACATTTTCCCACTTGATGCTAGAATTTCTGCTATTTGATCCGTTGTAACGGCATCTAGTCCACAGCCAAAAGAGTTAAGCTGTATCATTTCTAAGTTTGGTTCGTTGGTAAGTAAAGTTGCTGCACGGTATAATCTGGAATTGTACATCCATTGGTCAACAACTCTTAATTTGTTCTTTAGCGCCGCTAAATGAGATATACTATCTTCTGTTAATACTGCTATATCAAATGAATTAATAAGTTCCGGAATACCATGATTAATTTCTGGGTCGATATGATAAGGTTTGCCACATAATACAATTCCTTTTTTATTGTTTTCTTTTAAATAAGTTAATACTTCTTCCCCTTTTTGTTGAATATCTTTTTTATAATGCGCTCTTTCGTTACTTGCAGCTTGTACTGCTCGTTTTGCTTCTTCCATTGTTACATCATATTCCATAAATTCTTCAGCAATTCTTTTCGCAAGTACTTTATCATCATTTAATGATAGAAAGGGTGCAATCAGCTTTATTTGGTTTAACTTTAATTCATCAATATTATTCTT
Source organism: uncultured Lachnospiraceae bacterium (assembly GCA_963517115.1). Lineage (GTDB taxonomy): Bacteria > Bacillota > Clostridia > Lachnospirales > Lachnospiraceae > Anaerocolumna. Next base: position 95,121 of record CAUQEW010000002.1, read on the forward strand.
GATGACTTCGGGATAAGATATTACAATTGGACAATTATAGTGATTACTAGCATCTTTAAACTCCACTTTTTCATAGACTACGGATGGGTAAAAGATAGTTTTAATTCCTCGTTCAATAAGATCTATAATATGTCCATGACTAAGCTTTGCAGGATAACAAGCCGATTCGGACGGAATTGTCTCGATACCCTTTTCATAAATTTTTTTACTGGATACTGCAGAAAGCTCAACATGAAAGCCTAATTCCGTAAGCAGTGTAAACCAGAAGGGATAATTCTCATACATATTGAGAACTCTGGGTATTCCAATCACACCTCTTTTCGCCTCTTTCTTGTTTAAAGCTTTATAAGCAAAAGTTCTTTGATATTTATATTGATATAAGTTAGGTACTTTTTGCGTACTGCTTTTTTCTAATCCTATCCCTTTTTCACAACGATTTCCAGCAATAAATATATCTCTTTTTCGATTTTTATCTTCATTTGCAAAGTGATTAATCGTGAGCAGGCAATGGTTACCACATTTCTCACATCGTTTAAAGGAAGTCTCCATTTCAAAGTTTGACAAAGATTCCTTGGATAATAAACTGGATTCCTCTACATGGACATCTTTATCTCCATGGACATCTTTATCTCCATGGACATCTTTCACTCTATAGACATCTTTTTCTCCATGAACATCTTTTTCTCCATGAACATCTTTCTCTCCATAGATGCACCTCTCTTTCGCAATTAATGCAGCACCAAAGGCTCCCATTAGTCCTGCTATTTCAGGTCTAATCACTTCTCGTCCAGATACAAGCTCAAAACTTCTTAACACAGCATCATTGTGAAAGGTTCCCCCTTGTACAATAACTTTTTTACCCATATCTTTTTCATCTCTTATCTTTATTACCTTAAATAGAGCATTCTTAATAACAGAATAGGATAGACCTGCGGATAAATCCGCTATTGTTGCTCCTTCTTTTTGTGCTTGTTTCACTCGAGAGTTCATAAATACAGTACATTTTGAGCCCAAATCTACCGGAGACTTAGCATATAATGCTTCTTTTGCAAACTCATCAACCGACATATTTAAAGAGGTAGCAAACCCTTCAATAAAAGAACCACATCCAGAAGAGCAGGCTTCATTTAGCAAAATGCTATCAATAGCACCATTTTTTATCCTTAGACATTTCATATCTTGTCCACCTATATCTAAGATGAAATCTGCACCCGGTAAAAAATAATCTGCGGCTTTATAGTGAGCAATCGTTTCAATTTCTCCTATATCTACATGAAAGGCTGCTTTCATAAGTGCTTCACCATAGCCGGTTACAGCACTCTTGATAATCTTTACTTCTTTCGGAATTTTTTCATATAGATCTTTTAATATACTTACTATTTTTTTTATTGGGTCTCCCTCATTACCTCCATAGTAAGAATACAATAGCTCTGCCGAATCACCCAACAACACTATTTTCGTTGTAGTGGAACCAGCATCAATCCCTAAATATGCTTTGCCTCTATAAGTTGTTAGATCAGTTCTTTGAATGTATGATTGATTATGCCTATTTTTAAATGCTATATAATCCTCCTCATCTTCAAATAGAGGAGCAAGTCTATGAACATCCTCATCTTTTATATCTGTTATATGTTCCACCATTCCGGTTATTTCCTTAAGTGAAACCACGTCCTCCTGTTCAGATAGAAATGCTGCACCAATTGCTACGAATAACTGAGAATTTGCAGGTGATATTACATCTTCATCAGAAAGTTTTAAACTCTCTATAAATCTTTGTCTTAACTCCGATAAAAAATAGAGTGGTCCTCCTAAAAATGCCACCCTTCCTCTTATTGGTTTTCCACAAGCTAGTCCACCTAAGGTCTGATTTACAACTGCTTGTAAGATAGATGCTGCTATATCTTCTTTGCGAGCTCCATCATTAATAAGCGGTTGTACATCTGTTTTTGCAAAAACTCCACATCTTGATGCAATGGGGTAAATCACCTTATGTCCTTTTGAATACTCATTTAATCCTGTGGCATCGGTGTTTAATAAGTTGGCCATCTGATCAATAAAAGCTCCCGTCCCTCCGGCGCAACTACCATTCATGCGCTGTTCCATACCACCTTTGAAATAGGTAATCTTTGCATCTTCTCCACCAAGTTCTATCACGACCTCTGTTTCGGGTATTAATACCTCTACCGCCTTTGTACAAGCTATTACTTCTTGCACAAAATAAATATTTAACCACTGTGATACGGAAAGTCCCCCTGAACCGGTAATACTTATGGTACAAGAAAGATTGCCTAGGCTTTCATAACAATCTTTCATTAAACTTATAATTGTACTTTTAATATCTGATAAGTGTCTTTTATAATCACTATAGACTAAACTATTTTCTTCATCAAGAACTGCTATTTTTACTGTTGTTGATCCAATATCCAAACCTATTTTATATATGCTCATTATCGTCTCCTATATCATCCTTTACTAAGCAATTGATATAATGAATTGCTATAGTCTTTATAATTATGTACCATTAATAATAAATCATTCAAATTTTCTTTGAATTGGTAAAGAAGGACGTAAAAATGAGGCAGTTCTGAAAGATTCATAACTACCTCACCCCTATTTCATATCCTCCTATTATTTCATACTAATATTTACCTCAATTCTATATTCCAAATCTTTTATAAATAAATCTCCATTATCCTCGTATTGAAGCCACATTTTTCTGCTTTTATAGCTCGTCATGCGATAAATATTTAAAAAATCTATTTTAGCACCTTTCATAATATCATCCATACTTTTTGTAATTTTGTTTGTTATTTGCTCATTACATTGAGTCTCAATTGCCTCAATCAAACTAGAATCTAAGGTTTTTGCTGTTTGATTCGTTTCATTGATGCCTTTCTCGATAATACCATCGCCCTCTATTTTCATAACAAGAAATGGTTTTTCATTAGCCCAAGAAAAATCAATTTTTCTTCTTATATCATTTATTTTAATTACATATTGTATATTATCATTTTCAATATCATTCTGTTCGTTATCTTGTTCGTTATCTTGTTCGTTATCTTGTTCATTATCTTGTTCGTTATCTTGTTCGTTATCTTGTTCATTATCTTGTTCTTTATCTTGTTCTTTTCCAAGAAACAATCGATTGTTCTTCCCATATCCGGATGCAATATCAATATAATCTGCTTCCTCTTCTTTCACTTCATAGACTAATTGTTTCTGGGTAAACATACCTAATCCTGCAATTTCAATCGTTTTTTCATTTGCTTTTAAGATAGGCATTTTGATCACTGAATTCTGATTATTTTTCATATGGATCATATCCCCAACCGTCACTTCTTCTTTACCGGTATTTAATAAATTAACGCGATATAAACGATCTAAAAATTCGCCAACTCCTCCGGTTAAATCGCCACTTAAGGAAACTACCTCTTTTGCATCCGTATCCGATGTGAAAATAAGTGTGTTTCTTCCAAGTTCATATTTATTCTCTACATACATTAGAAATTCGCTTAATTTCATAGGATTTTCTGCCAGATTCTTACCTAGTACAATTACTTTTAAATGACTAAAATCCAACCGTTTATTTGATTTTAGTTGATATTGTTCTTCTATCTGCCAAAAATCAGTACCCTTAAGTTCCATCAGTAATTTTTCTGAATCACTGCTGTTTTGCCCGGTCAACGCCTGTAAGTCTGGTAATTGATAATAAACAATAATTTCTTCATCACTTACATCAATTCCCATTGCCTGTACGAAATTGCGATCCTCAATTTCTGTCATGTCACTACATCCGGTTAATGAAATTGTCGAAACAAAAGTAAGAATCAATATGATAGATTTGATTGAAGCATTTTTTTTCCTTAATTTTTTACATTTATTTAAAAACACAATTAATAATGGTAAAAGAACAGACTGAGGCATACCAATATACATCATATATTTCTCAAAATAGTAATAATATTGTTCCGTTTCTATGGGAATTACAGAGGCAGCAAACATAAATATAACAAAAGGTATTAAGAGATAATTCTGTAATGAAACATGAAATATTTGCTTTGTAATTAAGCTGATATAGTATAAAAATCCGCTTATAATTGTAAAAATACTAATCATCCATATACCAAGTATGATAGCATCCTGTCTCTGGATAAATCCACCCGGCATCTTAATTATTTGAATAATTGTAACTGTTGACCATAGTTTTTCTTGGGTTTCTTCTACACCAAGAATTCCCACAGTTACTACAAAAAAGAGAATATCAACTACACTTACGATTAGCAGAGCTTGTGCAACATAACGAAGTAAGCTGTTTCCTTTTTTTACATCTGATTTTTTGTAATGAATAAGTGGTGCTGAAAAGAATAACAATTCTAACATACTAAAAGTAAGAAATACTTGATATCCTCCTTTTATGATACCCCCTGTATTTTCTGTAAACAAAGGCATCAAATTGGTTATATCTATATCCTTCAAACCTACTATTAAAAATATGAATATAGGAACAATGACAATAAAATAAAGTACCTCTGCTATTCTGGCTCGTATCTCAAAACCTTTGGAGGCAGCATAGGCAGATACAAGTAAAAGCATAAGAATTATGATTCGATTATCCGTATCCTCAAGCAAGGTTTGATTTATAACCTCACCAAATAACTTTGCTGCAAATACACAGCAAGCAAATAATTTAACAATAAATAAGACACCTATTAGAAAAGTAATGAAACGGCCTACACTCTGTTTTGAAAAATCCAACAAACTTCCATTAATACTTTTTGATAAAGACAATAAAATCCAAGCATAGATAAATGCAAACAAAGCCCCGAGCAAAATTGCGATTATGCCATCCCTGCCAGAAGCGGCTGTAGCAATTCGAGGAATAATAAGTGCTGATATACTGAATAAATCGAATACTAATAATCGTTTTAATTGTCGTAGTGAAATCTTTTCGTTATCTGAAAACATGTCTTCTATGCCTTTCTGCTATCTATAATAATTGCTTCCGCCTAGACTAGTTCTCTATCATTATTACTTTTTGTCGTTTTTAACCAGTCTTGTTCTTTCTGCCTTTGTTGAGAAAATAGGACGTTTTTTCAATTTTGATATAGGATATTTTATCAATGCATCTCTATTTTCGCTTTCCCCGTTGATGCCAGATGCAGCAAAGGGAACCAAATATGGTACTCCAAAACTTTTTAAGCCTGACAAATGAATCAACAAAATCATCATACCTAATATAAAACCATACAACCCTAAAAAAGCGGATAACAGAATGATCAAATATCGAATTAAACGAAACGCAGAAGCAAATGCTTCATTGGGAACAGTAAATGCTGATATAGCTGTCAATGCAATTACGATAACAACAATAGGACTAACTAAATTTGCATTTACGGCGGCATCCCCAATAATCAGTCCACCAACAATACCTAGTGTACTGCCCATAGGGCCCGGAAGCCTAATTCCTGCTTCTAAAAGCAATTCAAATGCAACTTCCATCATAATCACTTCAAATAATACAGAAAAGGGTACCCCATCTCTAGCCGCTGCAAAAGACAATGCCATAGCAGAGGAAAGAACTTCAGCTTGATAATTTATCACCGCAATATAAAGTCCTGGTAGAGCCATTGTAAGAAACGCTCCAAAATAACGTAAGATACGTGTAAATGTAGCAACTTCCCACCTATTATAAGAATCATCAGAGGCTTGAAAAAAGGAATTTAAGGTAGTTGGAACTAAAAGTGCCATGGGTGAATTATCAACAAGTATTGCTACTCTTCCCTCAACAATGGCTGAAGCTGCTTTATCCGGCCTTTCAGTTGCTTGAAACTCCGGAAAAGGAGAAAACACATTCCGCTCTAAAAGTTGCTCTAGCATTCCGCTATCAAATATTCCATCAATTGTATATTTTTTTATTCGGTTCTCAATATCTAGTAAAACTTCTGGTTTAGCTACATCATCAAGATAAACAATAGCAACGTCTGTCATACTTCTTATTCCAACCTTAACCTGCTTTATCTTTAGATTGGTATCCTTGATTCTACGGCGTAGTAATACACGATTGATAGAAAGTGCTTCACTAAAACTTTCTTTAGAACCCCTGATTGCAACTTCATTTTCACTTGTAGGAACTCCTCTATTTGCCATTCCCCTGACAGAGATACGAAGTGCTTTTTCAAATCCATCAACTAATATAAGAGCATCACCTGATAATATGAATTGTACTATTTCATTCATAGTTATTACTTCAGATATATCCGCTGATCTTAGCCCTTTCGCTTTGATATAATCAAATTTATTCTCATCCGGCATCTCTTCCATCTTATAGATAAGATAACGAAGGGTTGCCTCCTCGAGCAGGTCCTTATTAATCATATTATCTACATAAATTAAATAGATATCTACTAAATTACTACCACCTATCGTTAGGCGTCGTTTCACACAGTCTGCACAATCCTTGAATAAGGCCTCCAGAGTATTTATATTATCATCTAAATTCTTAGTTAAAGATGCTGTGATTACATTCCGATCATCATGTAAAACGTCCATTTTTACACCCATTGCATATCGCATGCATGCTTGCGATACTGCCACAATAAATAGGTTGAAAGAATTGATGAGTGGCATCCTTTCTCTGATAATATTTTCTTTCAACTTTTACTCATGCCTTTCCAGATATAAAACAATAATATTTTAATATTATAGGAACAAAAACATGTTCCTATAATCAGATGGACGGCGGATAAAACACCGCCTTTTATCAGAAATTTGAAAAGCAATTTCTAATAAGTTATATTATAGGAACAAAAACATGTTCCTATAATCAGATGGACGGCGGATAAAACACCGCCTTTTATCAGAAATTTGAAAAGCAATTTATAATAAGTTATATTATATCCATTTTGTGCTATATTATTTGTAACAAAAAAATACTTACCTTTTCTAAACTACGAAAAGATAAGTATAACTTTGTTTTCAATGAATCAAAATTCCTATGTATTTACTGTAAAACATATTATAATTATACCAATTGACTATATATCAAGCTTTAATTGAATTTCTTCCTCTGCCTCTAATTTAAAATCTTCAACCTTCTCAGGGTTTACAACTGGTAAATCCTCCAAGGACTGAATACCAAAACTTCTAAGAAAATCTTCCGTTGTACCAAATAGAATTGGTCTGCCCGGTGCATCCATTCTTCCTACTTCGTTCGCCAGATTATACTCAATTAATTTATTTACAGCATGATCACATTTGACACCACGAATTGCCTCAATTTCCTGTTTAGTAATGGGTTGTTTATACGCTATAATAGATAACGTTTCAAGCAAAACATCTGTTAATACATGTTTTTTAGGAATGTGCGTAATCTTGATGATAGATTCATACATCTCAGCTTTGGTACATAGCTGGTAAGCTCCATCCAGTTCAATTATTTGTATTCCTCTTTCCTCAACATCATATTGATCCATCATATTACGAATAACTTTTCTAGTTGTATCTACATCATGCTCTATAGCAGCAGCAATTCGTTCTAAATCAACTGCCTCTCCCATGGTAAATAATATGGCTTCTATAGCAGCTTCCAGTCTTTTAATTTCCATGATTTCCTCCGACATTTTATTAACTAAGTACTATACTTTCATCGAATTCAGCAATGCCATTCCCAATAAATTGAATCATAATATCATCGAAAAGATTATTTTGTACAATTTCGACTTGTCCCATTTTCATCAATTCCAAAACACCTAAAAATGTAACTATTACTTCCATTTTACTTGACTGCGCCTCTAGTAGTCCTCGAAAGCTAAAGGTTTTATGTATAAATCCAAATTTTTGAATTGCTCCTATCGTTTCGTATAGATTTATCTCTTCCTTTTCAATTCTTCCAAATTTACTGCGAATCGGATCAATCTTATCCACTTGTTTTTTAATCACTGATTGAAAAATAGCGTGAAGTTTCGCCAACGTCAAATCAGCTAACAAACTAGCAGTATCTACATCTTCTTTATAATTAGCTATTTCTTTGGGTATAGTAGCACCTTTATATAAAATCTTAGCAGCATCTAGTTCCCTGTCCTTTAATTCATATGATATGTACTTGTACATCTTATATTCTAATAAACGCTCTACTAATTCTTTTCTCGGATCTTCTTCCTCTTCTTCCTTCGTCTCATCTTTTGGAAGTAGCATCTTTGATTTAATATTAATTAAGGTAGCAGCCATGACCAAGAATTCACTCATGATATCCAGATTCTTAGTCTCCATATGTCTAATATACTCCATATATTGTCCCGTAATCTCAACGATAGGGATGTCATATATATTTATTTTATTCTTATCAATTAAATGAAGCAACAGATCCAAAGGTCCTTCAAATGCTTCTAGTTTATACGAAATACTCATAGGTAACCCTCCCTTATCTGCTTCTTAATCACATATTGGTCTCCATATTTAAAGTAGGTTACTCATTATAAGTGTACTGAAACTTGTCACAAATTGAAACATTATCACTAGAATCAATAACATTTTGATAAAGTAATCATTACGAATAATAGTGAAATACTTCGTTGGTGATTTACCTGCTATACATAATCCCATATCAAAAGTTGAGATAGGAAATAAATTAACGATAAACATACTTAGACTGATTAGGCCCATATATGCCATTATGCACTGTATAAACAAATCCAATATACCAGTTGTTTCAGAATAATTAAAATTGGAATTCATCCCAATCCCAAACTTTAATATACCGATACTAACTACAAAAACAAGGATTAAACTGAAAAATCCGGTAATTCCAAGAATAAAATTTGTTTTTTTATCTTTAATTCGATACATATAAGGTTTAGAAAATCCTGCTTGATTGGTTACACATAGAATAAGACCAATGGGGTCTATATAGTGATGTAGCTTATAAATATTATGTTTACTGTTGGAATTTTTATTTGTATTAAGTCTATTATAAATAATAGCTTTTGGAAATTCATGAAGAATCATCACAAAACCTCCGGCTATAAGTGCAGAAACAAATCTAATAAGTTGAATTTTCATAATTACCTCCTAAATATACTATCTGTAAAGCATACTATTCCTTATCTTTCTAACGTTACGACCATCAATTCCGGCCGATTACACACTCTAATCTTAATCGTATGCATTCCTAACCCTCTTGATACTAACATCGTTTTCCCACTCTTTTCAAATCTACCTGCATCATATCGAGGCAAAAATTTATATTGTGGCGATACCATCCCACCAATTCCCGGCAAACGTATCATTCCACCATGAAGGTGACCAGATAGTATTAAATCTGCTCCTAATTCAATGTAATTCTGAAAGTATACAGGGTTGTGAGCAATCATTATATTATAACATTGATCGTCTTGAATTCCTACTAATTTCTGCAAATATTCCGTTTTCATTCTTGGCAGATTGACTTTTTTAAAATACTCTGTACCAATCATTAAACCGATTAACGCAATTGATTCGCCCTCACGTGATATATAAATTCGTTCGTTCTCTAAAAAATGTACTCCTAGCTTCTGTAAGTCGATTCTAAATTCATCAAAACGTTCATCATAGTGATCGCCACCCGACATAACCTGCTGTTCGTGATTGCCGTATCCATAATAAATCGGATATGATATAACAAGCTTAGATAGTAAAGAAAAGACAACAGAATATTCATTGTTTTTTTTACCAACAATCATATCCCCGGTAATAAGAATAAATTCCGGATTAATACGATCAATTTCATTCAATAATTTAACATTATCGACTCCAAATGAATTATTATGCAGATCTGCAAGTATGACAAATTTTACTCCTTGAAATGAAGATGGAATAGTATTAGAACGAATATTATAATGAGTAACCTCCAAATTCAAATTTTCATAATGTACATAGAAGATAAATGCCAAAATAAAAACTCCAAGTAATATACCTATATACATAGTTACCTCCAAATAATTTGAATAATATTTCTTTTAAATCCGTGATAATAAAGCCTTTATAACATATACTTTCTACCCATTAGTATCATCTTTCTAATCCGAATTACATTGATTATAGCATATTTGTCATGTTTTGCACATAAAAAACCACCAAAAACCAAAAAGAGAATTTTTGATGGTTTTTTAATCTTATTAAAGTATGAACTTCTTTAGGGCCTGTTTAAAATAATCCTTATACTTTGCTTTCGCAATATTTTCAGTTGCAACGATATCCACGGTGCCAATTTTCTTTCCATTCATTTGATAGGTTATTTCTCCAACCTTGTCATTTTCATTAATTGGGGCGGTTACACTTTCAAAGATTTTAACTTCTTTCGTGATATCTGCAGCATTTGCATCCTTCAGACACAGATAAGAGAACTCATCATTTACTCGATACTTTAATTCGGTTACAACACCCTGTTTAATAGGTATTGGCACAATTTCTAAATCAGCATTATTATCAGTAAAAATACTACAGTTTGCATAACCATAATCCAAAAGTTTTGCTGCCTCACTAAAACGTATTTTTGTCTCCGGTGCTGCCATAATAACTGCGATTAGGTCCATACCTTCCCTTTTTGCGGTAGCTGATAAACAATATTTTGCTAAGCTAGTAGAACCGGTTTTTAGGCCTGTTATCCCTTTATAATACTTAATCAATTTATTTGTGTTCGTTAGTCCAAATTCACTTTGACCTTTTTTTGTTGTATGTACAAAAGTATCCATCCACACTGTAGAATAATTACTGATTGCCGGATGTTGTGTAATCAATTCCTTAGACATTAAAGCAACATCATAGGCTGTTGAATAATGACCATCCACGTCAAGTCCACAGCAATTTACAAAATTGGTATTTAGCATTCCTAATTCTTTTGCTCTGGCATTCATTCTAGCTACAAATTCTTCCTCAGATCCCGCTAGCATCTCTGCCATAGCAACAGAGGCATCATTTGCGCTAGAAATACTGATACACTTAAGTAAGGTATTTACATCCTGGGTCTCATAAGGTTCCAAATACACTTGAGAACCGCCCATGGACGCCGCGTGTTCACTTATTGTTACCGAATCTGTCAGTTTAATCTTTCCACTATCCAGCGCCTCAAAAATAAGAAGTAACGTCATTATTTTCGTAATACTAGCCGGCCTTAATTGCTCATCTTTATTTTTTTCATAGATAATTTCACCGGTAGATCCTTCTATTAATACTGCTGATGTGGAAGTAATATTAATTTGGTTATCTTCTGTCTCTGCGTATACATCTACACGAAACAGTGTATTCATAAGTAGAATAATACTTATTAGAAGCACTCCAAATCTCTTCATTTACTACCTCACGTCCAAAATATATTATTACTATTGTAATCAAAATACATGAGTTTTAGACCAAATCATAAAGATTTCAATGAACTTTCAATATTGTTAACCTAGTACTCATAAGACATCTCTTTATTCACATCTCAACGCATCAATTGGATTTAGGTTCGCTGCCTTATTAGCCGGCATATATCCAAAGCTAATACCAATACCCGCTGATACACTAAACGCTAATATAATTGCACCAACTGTGGGTGCTGCTTCTAAACCAAAAGCTGTACCCAAAACAGTTGTAGCTGCACTTCCTATCAGAATACCAATCCCACCACCTATGGTGCTAATTGCTGCCGCTTCTATTACAAATTGCCACATAATATCTCGCTTTTTAGCACCTAATGATTTTCGAATTCCTATTTCCTTCGTTCTTTCTACTACAGATACAAGCATAATATTCATAATACCGATTCCCGCAACCAATAAGGATATCCCTGCGATTCCACCGAGTATGGAGGATAACATGCCAGTCATGGAGTTTACCATATCCAGTAACTCAGCCATGGTGACAATCTTATATAGATCCTCACTTTTTAAAATTGAATAAAGGTAGTTATCTAAAATTGCCTTCGCTTGTTCTACTTCATCAACATCAATAATTGTTAATGTATAGCTTGAAATATCACTTGAACCGGCCATCCTGGTTGCATTGCTATAAGGAATGTAAATACAGTCATCATCAGAATTAACTGTAGAATCAGATTGCTCTTCTTGAATACCAACAACCTTATATACCTGTCCATTTATTTTAATCGTATTGCCTAATGCTTCATTTTCGCCAAACAATTCTGTTTTTACATACGTCCCTATTACACACCCATTATACCGGTTTTTTATATCTGAATACTGAATAAAACGTCCTTTTAATAATGATTTATTGTTTAGAGTCAGATAATCTTCTCCTACACCGGTTACTGTACTTGTTAAAGAATTCGTTTCATATTTTATTGTATACTGTGCACTAACATTAGGGGTTACAGCTTGGAAGAAATCACCGTTTTCTTTAACGAATTGGTACATTCCATCAACCTTAACTTTTCTTGTATCCGTGTTAGTAACATTTACCATTACCATATTGGAACCTAAATCGCCAAAAGAAGAAATAATATAATTCGTTACACCTTGTACAAGCCCTACTAATGTTATTACGGAAGCCACCCCAATAATCATTCCAAGCATGGTAAGAAATGAACGCAATTTACTGCCAAGAATACTTCTTACAGCTAATTTAAATGCTTGACTTATTTTCATAATATGTACCATGCCTTTCTAGTGATAAGATAAAATCTGACTGCTAAATTACTTAATGTTTATGTTCATTATAACACATATTTTTCCAGTGGTCTATTACTCACTTTCCTATTTATTACAATCTTATTCTTTGTATCCTAGCTATATGAACAAATGTTGGATTTTGATGAGAAACAATAGAAAGCACGCTTCACGAACTTTCTATTGCCAATAATAAAAAAAAGTCGTAAATATAAAGTTGTTCACTTTATATTTACGACTTTTTTAAATTTTATTCGTTTCTTAATGCATCAATTGGATTAAGTTTAGCTGCTTTATTGGCTGGCATATATCCAAAGCCAATTCCAATAGCCGCAGATACTCCAAATGCTAACAGGATAGCTCCCATAGTTGGGGCCGCTTCTAAGTCTAACAGATTGCCTAGTACCCTAGTAGTAACAATTCCCAAAATAATTCCGGTAACTCCTCCAAGTGTACTGATGGCACCGGCTTCAATAACAAACTGCCACATAATATCTCGTTTCTTGGCTCCAAGTGATTTACGAATACCGATTTCTTTCGTTCTTTCAACCACTGACACAAGCATTATGTTCATGATACCGATTCCGGCAACTAATAGAGAGATGCCGGCAATTCCGCCAAGAACGGAGGATAATGTATTAGTCATGGTTTTTACCATATCAAGTAGCTCCGTCATACTTGTAACTGTGTATAGATCTTCATCTTTCATCTTACTGTACAGAAAGTCATCTAAAATCTCTTCAGCCTGCACAACATGTTCCGTATCAATCGCTGCAAATGTATAGTTTGAAATATTTGTAGATCCAGCTAGTCTGGTTGCATTGGAATATGGAATATAAATACAATCATCTGATGATCCTTCTTCCGATTCCGCTTGCTCTTCTAGAATACCTACAATATTAAAAACCTGTCCGTTTATCTTTAGAGTATCTCCTAAGGAAACATTACCCTCAAATAATTCATCAACAATATAGGTTCCAATGATACAGCCATTATATCGATTTTTGATATCCGCATACTCAATAAAACGCCCCGAGGATAAATCAATATTATTAAGAGTCAAATAATCTTCTCCTACACCTGTAACTGTGCTAGTAAGTGAAGTAGCACCATTTTTTACAGTATATCTTGAACTGACAGAAGGATTTACCCCTTGAAATATACTATCATACTCATCTGCTAATTCATACATTTCATCAACATTAATTTTTCTTGTATCAGTATTCGTAACAGACACTGATACCATATTAGTACCTAAATCTGCAAAGGTAGAAAGGATATAATTGGTCACGCCTTGCACAAGTCCTACTAAAATAATTACAGAGGCTACACCAATAATCATTCCAAGCATGGTAAGAAATGAACGCATTTTACTGCCAACTATACTTTTTCCTGCTAATCTAAATGCTTGACCTATGTTCATATTATTTTACCTGCTTCCTATAATCATCAACGGGTCCATCAAAAGTAACTTTACCATCATGTATTTTAACTACGCGTTTTGCCTCCTCCGCTATGGTCCGATCATGTGTGATTAGAACAATCGTATTTCCTTCTTCATTCAATTTTTTCAAAAAGTCTAATACCTCTCGACTGGTTTTTGAATCTAACGCACCCGTTGGTTCATCGGCCAGAATAAGTGATGGCTTTCCAACTAATGCCCTGGCAATGGAACCTCTTTGCTGCTGTCCACCAGATAATTGGTTAGGGAAATTTTTCCATTTATCTTCAATTCCCACTCTTCCCAGTGCTTCCAAAGCAAGCTGTTTTCTCTGTTTTTTACCAATACCTGCATATAGTAATGGTAATTCTACATTTTCAAGTAAATTTTGTTTTGTTAGTAAGTTATATTGTTGAAAGATAAATCCAATTGTCTTATTACGTACTTCTGCAAGCTCATCATCTTTCATTTGGCTCACATCTATTCCTTTTAAGATATATTTACCCGTGGTCGGCACATCTAAAGCACCAATAATATTCATAATGGTAGATTTACCGCTGCCAGACTTACCGACAATAGCGACGAATTCACCATGATAAATTCTAAGATTAATTCCATCATTGGCACGAACCTCGGTATTACCCATCTGATAAATCTTATAAATATCAATTAAATCGATAAGTGGTGCTTTTCCTTCTTCCATTAATTGTTCATCCATGTCTGTAAGCACCTCCTATCATTGTGAATTACCGCCGTTATTACCACCAGCTGGTCGTGTACTCTGTTGAGCACCTTGCGGTCCAGCACCTTGTGGTTCAGCCTGCATACCAAATTCTCCACTTTGCATGTATATCGCTTCCGATAACTCTGTTGATCGTGTAATATAAACTTCTTCTGTTCCGGTTAGACCACTTACTATCTCTATATAATCACCATCCGTAAGTCCGGTTTCTACCTTAACTTCTTTAAAGCCTATAGGAACATTTCCTACCGCTTCCGTCACAGAAACATCAGCCACATATACAACATCTCCACGCATTAAAGCATCGCTTGGAACTGCAAGAACACCCGCTACTTTTTCGACAATAATCTCTCCGGTAACATTCATACCTGGAAGAAGATCACCAACTTCATTTATTTTTACAGTAACAGGATACTGAGTTACGCCATTACTATTAGTGCTTTCTAAACTAATGTTTGTAATGGTACCACTTAATTCGACACCCTCTAGAGCATCCGCTGTAATATCAACCTCTTGGCCAACCTCAACACTCATAACATCTAACTCATCCACCGCCATTTCAAATGTCAATGCAGATAAATCATAGATGACACATAGTGTTGATTTTGCGGCAATGGTATCTCCTGCAAGCGCATCCTTACGAATTACCTCACCTGATATTGGTGCTGTAATACTATAATCCGTTTTGGAATCAATCACATCCTCAAGTGAAGTTTCTGCGTCTTCAATAGAGTCTTCTGCATTTTCCATAGAATCTTTAGCGTTATCTACAGAATCCTCTGCAGATTCTACCGCTTTTTTATAACTTTCTAATTGATCCTCTGCGGTTTCTTTACTAAGAACCACAACGGTATCTCCGTCAGATATTTTACTTCCTTCTTCAATTTTAAGGGTGTCAATCTCACCAGCTTTATCAGCTGTTATAACCGTTTCTTCCAATACTTTGAAAGTTCCTTCACCACTACTGTAAACTTTTCCAATAGCGGCTGTGGCCGTATTCGTTGTCGTTAATCCACCTGGATTTTTAACACGGATTGTTACGGTCTTTATTACTCTGTTACCGGTCAGTACTTCTTCAATCGTACTAACTTTAGTAACCTCACCTTTTATTATCTCCCCGCTGTCTATAATCTCTACTTCAGCACTTTTGCCGACTAGTGAACTATCAACATCAGAAGTGTTAAATGGAATCTCAAGTAGCATAGAACTGTTATCGTAGATTTCTGCTATTTGGCCACCTTCTTGAACCTTATCTCCTACTTCTACATATAGAGTCTTTACAGTTCCAGATGCAGTTGATTCGATGTTAAGGTTATTATAATCTAGGGCAGCTTCATCATAATCTGCCAAGGCTTCATTTAATTTATCAACGGCATCCTTATAATTATCTTCTGCCTTACTATAATTTTTATTTGCTCTTGTTACAGCTGTTTCTGATGAATCAATTTTACTATCAAGATCATCCGCTGTAATCTGGTATAGAACGTCACCTTCTTTAACTTGATCTCCTTCTTCAACTTCAGCTGTTATTACTTCACCTTCAATAAGTGTTGATACCTCATATGTATTTAATGGTTCTACCGTTCCTGATGAAGATAAAACCATCTGTATATCTCGAGTTTCAACCTTCGCCGTTTCATTCGCCGCTGCAACATTACCTGGGTTCATGTTATTTGCTCCGAAACGATTTAAAACTACTTTAACTATAACTACAATAATAACGATAATGATAATCCATTTAAGAAGTTTTTTCCAATTAAACTTTTTACGGGTATTTGGCATTTGCAGTGAATCATTTCCTGGTTTTGCGTTTTTCTTTTTTAGAAACTTCATATTTATAATCCTCTCTTTGATTAGTTAATGTCTTCAGCTAATATCACTCTGACTTGACCACCCGTAGAAACTGTTCTGTCATAATAAGCAGTTAATTCATATTTTGTTAAGTCAGAAACCTTTTCTAAGGTTGTCACATAATATGCTCCATCTTTGAAATAGTAGACTTCAATTTCATCTGCCAATGTGAATTTCATAGAGGAAGATTTTAGCGTTGACTCACCAAGAGATAATACTGGTATTTCTGTTAGATGTGCAGTTGCAACTAATTTAGTTCCATCAAAAGCAAAACCTTTTGGACCTATTTCTAAGTCAAAGTCACTAACAGATTCTGATGTTATACTACCTGCTTCTCCATCAATTAAATAACTATAAGTTATCGTATCTTTCTGCCCATAATCGATCGCAGTAAGAATACCATAATCATATAAATCTCCGGTTACATTGTTTAACATCAAACCGGTAATTTCTTCATCACTATTCATTTCATAGTAATAAAGTGTGTTGCTTCCTAAAGCAACATTAACTAGTCGTTCAGGATATACAGTTACATATTTTCCAGCAATGATATCCAAAATTTTAACATTCGAAGCTAATTTGTGATTTCCAAGCATACTGCCATCACTACTAAACGTATTGGATCCTAAATTTACAACGCCTATAGAATATTCGAATACTGTTGCTACACCATCTATGTAAGTAACGCGTGCAAGATCTCCTTCTGTAAGGAATAGATCAGCTTTATCATAATCTTGTTCATATTCATTACCTTCCGCATCTACAATTATTACATAATCTGTATATACGAGATTTTCATTTTCATCTGCTGATAAATGTTCACCTGTATCCAATACAACACCTGTAATTGTTGTGTTATATTCATCAAGCTGTAACACATCTACAACAGAATCGTCTTTACCAAAAAGCAAAGTTACAACTTTACCTTCTTCAACACTGCCTAATGTTGAGAATTCAATCGACATATCGCTTGTACCGAGTGCATATTCAGTTCCAGCAATGGTAACTGCAGTAGGTGCTAAACGGTTTGGTGTTACAGTTTGAATTCTTCCGGTAACTTTTTTACTATAAGCCCATATAGACTTTTGATTTTCAGAATAATATATAACATCATAATCTTCCAGATCTGAAATATCACTAGCTTCCCCATTTCGATAATATGTCGCTGCTGTTGCTGTGAACGGAAGTTTTGATCTCCAGGAATTATCTACTAGAATAGGTCCTTTCATTTCTAGATTTACCAATGATAAATAATCAATCTCACCATCAGCGTCCAATTTATATCCAAGCGTTTCACCATATATCTTGCCATCTTTTGTTGTTGCCGTTAGAGTATTATAGAAAAGATTCATACAATTATTTCTGGTTAATTTATCATTTTTTTTCTGCGTAATGTTTTCATCTAAATCCTTTGCAGTATATAACGCCATCTGACCGGAACTTATATTGCCGGTAAAATCACTATTTGCATATCCTAGAAGTTTTACGATACCATTCACTGCTTCTTTTAGTGTAATGGCTTGGTTTGGCTTAAAGGTACCATTTAAATAACCTGACATCCAGCCTTGTGTAATAGCTGTCTGAATATACCCTGCAGCCCAATAGGTTTTTGATACATCACTGAATAGTGATACCTTACTATCTGCTGTTGCTGTTGCCTTAAATGTAGACATATTTATTAACATTTGAGCATATTGTCCTCGTGTTACAACTTTGGTTCCGGGGTTATCTCCCCCTTCATCTGTATTCAGAATTTCTAATGCTTCAATAACCTGTTCTGCTCTAACTGCCTTATTAGTAGTTTGTGCAGAGACATTAGGGGTCGTAATAGTCAATGAAGCTACAACCACTGTAAGTAATAGGGCTAATATTTTTTTTTGCATCATTTGTCTCCTTCTTATATTATAATTCATACCTTTAATACTATTCCATTTTATTCTATTTGATAATAGTGTATATTCTGTGAAAAAATGGTTAAAAAGAAGTTAAAAAGTAATTAAACTTATTTAACCTTAATATAACATGTAACAGTTTTTTTCCTTACCTTACCAGATATTATCGCATTTCCCTTTGATACTGCTGAAACTTTCCCGTACCTATTAACTACTGCTACTGAAGAATTACTACTGCTCCAATGTACACCGAACCAAGCCCCCTTAATCTTTAATTTGCTGCTTTTCCCAACCTTTAGGTTAATGTTCTTTTTATTAATATCTATCACTCTTACTCTACACTTTAACACCTTACCATCAACCTTTGCCTTAATGATTGTTGTTCCATTCCGATATGCAACCACCTTACCAAACAGGTTCACATCTGCCACCTTAATGTCTGTAGATGAGAATCGAACTCTCTTATTAATTCTCATTACATATAGTTTAAATTCCTCCCCTTCCACTAATGTAATATCATTTTGATTCAACCTCTGCCAAAATGGTGTAAATAAGTCGTTTTTGTAATACAAGGAGGTGTGTGGAATGATTAAGTACCATAATAAAGCAATTAGTGTAATATAAAATATAATAGAAATGCCACCTCGATAGTGAAATAAATTACTTTTCTTCAATCTTCTCAGGCTTCCTTTTCCATAGTCTATTACATTCTATTTTATTCAACACTTTTCAATGACTCTACCATATTAATCTTACGTAATTTATAGTACATCACATAATTAACAAAGAAAGAAAAACCAAATGTTAATAATATGCTAAATAAATAACTTAATCCTTTTATATTTCTACCGAACATCATCATGTCTATTTCAGATGTTAGTATTACAAAACGATGCAATAAAATCCCCAAAAACACACCCATAATAGCACCGATAATTGTTAGCATTATATTTTCCCGATAGACGTAGGTTGCAACCTCCATATCTTGAAAGCCTAATACTTTTAATGTTGCTAATTCCCTTTGTCGTTCGTTAATATTAATATTGTTCAAGTTATATAATACAACAAATGCCAATAATCCTGCGGATATAATAAGTACATACACTACGAGATTCAAATTATTTAGCATATCCTCAATTCTGTTTTGAAAATCCGAGGTAAAGGATATATTTGTTACGGAGTCCAACTGAAGCAGATCAGCAGATAACGCTTCTTCAAATGATTTCTGATTGTCTGCATTTATTGTGTAGAGTTTATTATATTCCGGTATTTCACCATATAATTTTTCGTAGGTAACAGGTGACATAAAAATATAATGCATCATATAATTTTCTGCTATACCTGTTACTTGTACCTCAGTTCGGCTTAATTCTCCGTCTTTAAGGAATATGGTATCCCCAACTTTAGCACCTAATAGCCCTGCTAGCTTTTCAGTTATAATGACACCATCATCTTGAAGCTCTGATATATCTTGTGTGATTCTGTCACGGAATACAACATAATCTTTGATACGGAGTGTATCCTCTGGTATAATCAAATTCGTGTTTTTTGTCACATTACCATAGCCTGCATCGATTGTAGTTTCCTTAACAGACATGGAATTCTTTATTCTAACATCTGATCCTAGATAATCATACAATTCTTCCTTCTCTTGATCACTTACTTCATCGTTTATGGTTATGGTGGAATCCTGATGCCAAAGTTCAACATATTGAATTTCCGACATAGCCGATATGGAGTCCTTAAGACCAAACCCAACAAGCAGTAAGGCCATACAGCCACCAATTCCAAATACAGTCATAAAAAATCGCTTTTTATAGCGGAATAGATTTCTCACAGTTGATTTTTGAGTAAAATTCAATCGTTTCCACAGCCATGGAATTCTTTCTAACATTACTCTTTTTCCAAGTTTCGGAGAAGCTGGACGCATCAATTCTGCCGGTGGTGCCATTAATTCCTTATAACAAGCAAATACAGATGCCAAAGTAGTACATAACACTGCTATAAGTGTAGATATTATACCATAATAAATATTGATAGGCGATATTACCTTGGGCAAATTATCATAAAGAATTGTATAGGCCGTTATAATTACCTGGGGTAAAATTTTCTCTCCGATTATAACACCAAGTATACTGCCAATCATACTGGCATAAAATCCGTATAAAATATATTTACCTGCAATAGACTTTTTACTGTATCCTAACGCCTTATAGGTACCAATCTGTGTTCTTTGCTCTTCCACCATTCGGGTCATTGTAGTTAAACTCACCAACGCCGCTACGAGAAAGAATATTGCAGGAAATATTTTACCAATATTACCGATTCTCTCAGAATCCTGCCCGTATTCCACATAGGTCTGAAGGCTATCACGGTCTAAAACATACCATTTTGGATATTCAATATTACTAACCTCTTCTTCTGCATCAGCAATCTTTTGTTTTCCCTCCAAAATCTTTTCATCGGCATCTTGAACTGCTTCTTGATATTCCATTTCATTTTCTTTTAAAGTTTCTTTGGCAGTATTTAACTCGGTTTGCTTGTCAGACAATAAAGAACTAGATTCCTGTAGGTCGACCTCCCCTTGTTTTATCTCTGCCCATCCATTTTCAACCTTCTTCTGTGCTTGTTGTAATTCTCTGGATTTCTGATTGAGCGTAGTCTCAGCTGCTGCTAACTTTTGCCCTTCTTGTTCTAACTGAATTTTTCCTGCATTTAACTTTTCTTGTTCCGTATCCAATCTGTTTTTTGCATTCTCAAGTTCAAGCCCATTTTTCTCAAGTTCTGACTTACCAGACTCTAATTCACCCTGTTTTTCTAAAAGATTTTGCTCCGTTGCTATGATAGTTTGCCATTGTTCCGGGTATAAATCCTTCGCTGGTTCTAGCTTTTCTTTCTCCTTAAGTAATTCAGTAAAAGCAGAATTTAGTTTATTTTCATTCTCCTCTAGTACCTCTTTCCCTGAAGTCCATTGACTCATAGATTCATTCCATTGCTTATATCCTGCTGCTAATGAATCAACACCCGCCTGAAATTCCTGCTGTTTTTCCTGTAAGAGTACCTTTCCGGCATCTAATTTTGTAAAAGCTGTACTTATTTCTTGTTGTCCCTTCTTCATTTCTTCTTCTGAAACAAGCAGTTTATTTTTATTTTTTTCAATTTCAATTTTGCCTTTATCAACTTCCTCTTTTCCATCATCCAGCTGGACTTGAGCCTTTACTAATTCTTTTTTACCATCTTCTAATTGTATTGCTGCATCCTCTAATTTTTTCTTAGCCTCAGCTTCTTTTTCTGTTAATTCTGTCTTTCCCTTCTCTATCTCACGGTTGGGTTCTTCTAATATCTGTTGATATCTGGCTTCTCTACGAACATCAGCTATGTTTTCGATTTTTTTTAATACAGCTTCTACTTTTTCATCATATTGATCCGTATAACTGATTAATTCTTTTGCTCCCATAACTGATACAAATATTTCTGTGTACGCATCTATATTAAATGTTTCCTGTGGTACTACGATGTAACTATCAACTTTTCCGTTGCCAATTGAACTACTTCCTCTCTCTAAGGACAAATAAGTGGCAGTGGTTCCGATACCAACTATCGTATATTCGCTTACATTCAAGGTCTCCGATATATCTTCGTCTGTTCCAGCGCGAAGTTTAATACTATCCCCTATCTTATAGTCGGTATTTTCTAATAATTTCTTATCCACCAGACACTCAGAAGTATTCTCAGGTAACCTACCTTCACTTATGTTAATCTTATTCAATCTATTTGTCAGAGACATGACCTTTATAACCAGTTCTGATGTTGCTGTGTCACACAGGGCATCCGTTGAATATGACGGTTCCACCTCTTTTACACCATTCACCTGTCGAATTGCATCCACGTCATCATCTGTCAATCCCAGTGTACTTAGTAAACGAATATCCATTAGATTATAATCATCATAGAATTGATCGGCGGAAATCCTCATATCTGGTTCAGTGGCCCGAATTCCAGAAAAAAATGCTACTCCAAGGGCAACAATTAGTAGTATAGAGGCAAATCGATTTATACTTTTCTTAATTTCAACTTTAAAATCTTGTCTAAGTGCTTTCTTTTTCATGATCTCTCCCATAAAAATTAATTACCATTCTATCGTTTCAACTGAAATCGGATTGTCATTTATCGTTACTTTACTGACCTTTCCATTCTTAATTTTAATAGTACGATCTGCCATGGGAGCAATTGCTGAATTATGTGTAATAACTACTACAGTCATCCCACTCTGTCTACATGTATCCTGCAATAATTTTAGTATTGCTTTACCAGTATTATAATCAAGTGCACCCGTAGGTTCATCGCATAACAATAGCTTAGGATTCTTGGCTAATGCTCTTGCAATCGATACTCTCTGCTGCTCTCCACCAGATAATTGGGCGGGGAAATTCTTTAAGCGATCTCCCAAACCAACCTCTATTAGAACATCTTCAGCATTTAAGGGATCTTTACATATCTGAAGAGCTAATTCTACATTTTCCACTGCCGTCAGATTCTGAATTAGATTATAAAACTGAAAAACAAAACCAATATCATCTCTGCGGTAGGATGTTAGCTGTTTGGTACTATAATGGCTGATGTCCACTCCGTCTACTAATATATTTCCTTCACTACAGCTGTCCATACCACCCAGAATATTTAGTACAGTAGTCTTACCTGCACCACTAGGTCCAACAATAACTACAAATTCTCCCTTTTCTATTTGAAAATCTATTCCATCAACTGCGTGTATAGTAACTTCACCCATCCGGTAAGTTTTCTTAACTTCTTTTAATTCTACAAATGACATGCTCAAACTCCTGTTCCTTATTCTATTATTTAATATGTTACTATATTGTGTATTATATTAACACATATTTCCATGAAAGTAATATTAATTTTTAACGTAAATTCTTAAAATTATATTATCTAATATAAAAAAGACTACAAAAATTGAGGTACATTTTTGTAGTCTATTTTATATTGTTTCATATTAACATGGTATTTATTATCTGTTTTTATTTATTATTTCATTTGCTTTTATATATATGTTTTCGACATCTTCACCTACATAAAAATTATTATTTTCATATAAGATTCGCCCATTCACCATTGTTAATTTAACATTTTGCTTACTTCCGCTATAAACTATGTTTTTACTGATATTATTTATTGGCTGCATGTTGGGCTGATGAA
Source organism: uncultured Lachnospiraceae bacterium (assembly GCA_963517115.1). Classification (GTDB taxonomy): domain Bacteria; phylum Bacillota; class Clostridia; order Lachnospirales; family Lachnospiraceae; genus Anaerocolumna. Next base: position 118,905 of record CAUQEW010000002.1, read on the forward strand.
GATCGATTATTATTAAATCTGCCAGTTTACCAACAGAAAGAGTATCACAATCTGTCAGTCCCATTGCTTTGGCACCACCCACAGTAGCCATGTTTAATACCTGATTCGCATCTACAGCTGCCGCATCCTTCTTAAGTAACTTTTGTAAAGCTGTAGTTAAAAACATTTCACGGAACATGTCCAGACAATTATTGCTAGCTGGACCGTCAGTGCCAATTGCAATATCAATACCCTTTTTTATCATTTTATCAATTGGTGCAATACCGCTCGCCAGCTTGGCATTCGAACCCGGATTCGTAACAACAGACATATTTTTATTTTTAAAAACATTAAGATCCTCATCATTCATATGGACACAATGATATCCGCCACCACCATAATCAAACATTCCTAAGCTATCTAAAAATACGGTTGGAGTTGTTCCATTTCGCTTAATGCATTGTTCAACTTCTGTAATCGTTTCTGAATTATGACTAAATACAGGTGCCTTATATTTCTTGGCTAATGCAGCAACACCCTCTAACAAAGGTTTTGCAGCAGTATATTCTCCATGAAAACCAAGTCGATATCCAATCAGCTCATGATATTGATTAAATTTCGTATACCACCCCTCTAAGGTATTTAAGACTTGGTCGCATTCACCTATAGAATCACTTATACCACCACACATTACTGTACGAAATCCCATATCAGTAGAAGCCTTTGAAACATCCTCCGGACAAAAGTACATATCAAAGTTTGCGGTAATACCACTGGTTAAATACTCAAGATTTGCAAGTTTTGACAAATGATACACATCTTCCCCTGTCAGCTTAGCCTCCATTGGAAAAACCTGTTTTATCAGCCAATCGTGCAAAGGCAAATCATCTGCGTAGGAACGTAAAAAAGTCATTGCAGAATGCGTATGCGCATTCTTAAAACCAGGCATCAGAAGATTCCCATTTACATCGATCTCTCGGTCAAATAAATAGGATGACTTAGCAGGCGATTCCCCTACATATGTTATCCGATTACCTTCCACCCACAACTCACCATCTATTATAGTATCCTTATTAGCAAATGTTAATATCTTCGCGTTATAAAATCTAGTGTTCATATTCGACTCCATTCACCGCTTTCCCTTATCATAGATTTCGCCCAATGCTCTCGGAGCACGATTGGTCTTAGAGAAGAATATTAATAAGAGCAATGTCAGAACATAGGGAAGAATCATAATTAAGTCTGAAAATGTACTCGGTAATTCTAATAATTGACCGATCTTATATCCCCCTGATTTTGCAAATCCAAATAACAAACAAGCTCCTAGGGTAGGAAGTATCTTCCAGTTACCAAAAATCAAGGCCGCTATTGCAAGATAACCATAACCCATATATATGCTTGGTGAGAAATTAGCAGAGATGGAGTAAGCAAAACACATACCACCAAGACCAGATAATGCACCCGATACCATTACTGCTGTAAAGCGCACCTTTGACACCTCTACTCCGGCTGCATCTACAGAATGAGGATTATCGCCACAAGCACGAAGATGTAAACCATATCTGGTTTTATACAGCACGTACCATGCTATAAAAGCAATTACAACAATTATTATTTCGAAAGGATAAATATTCTGAAATATTGCACCCAGCACAGGAATATCAGATATCACAGGAATGGAAAAACGTTTGGATACTCCAAGTTGGAACTTATCTGAAATTTGCCCAAATACAATACTATTAATTTGACTCGTTAAAAATCCGGTCAGTGCAATGGCTAATATATTAATAACTACACCGCTTATTACTTGATTTGCCTTGAATTTAACAGAAAGTAAGGCATGAAGCATAGAATATAACATTCCACCCAACATCGCAAATATAATTGCTACAAATAATAATGACTGAATTTCAATTTTTGTAAATTTAGCAAGTAGTATTACTGATAAGGCTCCAAAGAAAGCACCAAATCCTTGTAACCCTTCAATTGCTAAATTGGTAATACCACTTCTTTCACTATAAATTCCGCCGATTGCCATTATAAAAAGAGGTAGAGCAAAGGATAAACCATCAATAATCACTGTATTCATTCTTTTTTACCCTCCTTTCCATTTGCTTTAACAGGTGTAGAATTTTGAATCTCCAGTTCTTCACCTTGCTTTTCTTTCGCATGTTTGATTCTGTACTTAATATATTCACCACAAGCACTGAATAATAGAATCAATCCTGTAATTACAGAAGCAATCTCTTGTTCTACTCCTGATATTGAATTCATATAGGTACTGCCTTTATCAATAACGGATATAAGGAAGGAAGAAAAAATAATACCAATAGGGTTGGAATTACCTAGTAGAGATACAGCAATAGCATCATATCCAACACTGGATAATACCTTGGGCTGTATGGAGGAAAAATACCCCAGGTAATAAGTAACTCCGGCTAAACCCGCTAAACCGCCTGATATAACCATTGCCAATACGATGTTTTTACCTACGTTAATACCGGCGTATTTTGCGGCTTTCTGGTTAGAACCTACTGCTTTTATTTCATATCCAATCTTTGTTTTATCCATCAAAAACTTTATAGCGATTGCAATAACTACAGCCAGAATGATTCCGATAGGCAGGTCCATCTTAAGACCTGCAAACTCTACATTTGTAAAAGTTAACCTGGCAGATTCATTAATATATTTTGACTGCCTTGATACTGGATCAATATAACAAGTATTGATAAAGAAACTAAGTACATATTGAGCTATATAATTTAACATAATAGTGGAAACAACTTCGTTGATATTAAATTTATATTTCAGCCATCCAACAATACCACCTAATAAAGCACCCGCAACAACACCAATAATTAGAACAAGAGGTTTTGCTATGATTCCATTTAATCCACTGTAACCAACTATAGCGGTAGCTGTAAAACCAGCAACCAACATCTGTCCGGATACACCTATATTGAATAAACCCGCCTTAAAAGCAACAGCAACTGCTAAAGATGCAAATAGCATTGGCGTCAATGCGTTTAATAAAGTTAAAAAATCTGTAAGAATACTTTTGTAACCTGCATATGCTGGTTTTGGTAAAATACCGGCTCCCTGAAGAAGATTATGAAATGCACTGAGAGGATTCTTCCCAATGAACAAAATAAATAAAGAAGCTGCAAACAGACTTAATAATATGGAAAATACAGGGATTGATATTGGCTGCCATTTTTCATTTCCCATAATTTTAAGAAAATTCTTTTTAATCACACTTACTGATTTTCTATTTGTGTTTTTATCTTTACTCATGCCATAACCCCCATCATAAATTCTCCCACTTCATTGGTAGTTAGTGATTCTGCCTTTGCAATCTTATGAATCTGACCATTAAAAATTACTCCAATGGTATCAGCTACTTTCATGATTTCATCTAATTCCAAAGATATAAGTAAAATAGCTTTCCCATTGTCACGCTCTTGCAGAATCATATTATGAATGTTCTCAATAGCTCCAATATCCAATCCTCTAGTAGGTTGTACAAATATCATTAATGATGATTGTAATTCGATTTCTCTGGCAATAATCGCTTTCTGTTGATTTCCTCCACTCATGGAACGTACTTTCGTTATTGCACCTTGTCCACTTCTGATGTCATATTTTTTAATTAAAGTATCGCCATACTGATTAATTTCATCTTTATTAAGAATACCATTCTTACAAAATGGCTCTTTAAAATAATCTTTTAAGGATAGATTCTCAGATAAAGTAAAGTCCATTATTAATCCATAGGCCTGTCTGTCTTCCGGAATATAGGAAATTCCGCTTATTGTTCTCTTTCTGATATTATAATGAGTAATGTTGGTGCCATTCAAGGAAATTGCCCCACTATTAATCTTCGTAAGTCCTGCAATGGCATCTGCAATCTCAACTTGTCCATTACCGGATACTCCAGCGATTGCAAATACTTCACCTCCTCGAACAGAAAAGGATACATCCTTTACTACTTCAAAATCATCATGATTTTTCACTGTTACATGACTTAATTCTAATATTACATCTTTGAATTTAGGTGAGCTTTTTGTGGTTTCAAAGGTCACTTCACGACCAACCATTAAATTTGCCATTTGTTTCGTAGAAGTTTCTGCTACATCTAATACATCTATCAATTTTCCTCTACATAATATAGCGCAACGATCAGCAACTTTCTTAATTTCTTCAAGCTTGTGTGTAATCAAAATGATAGTTTTACCACCCTTACGAAGTTCTTTAATAATGTCAAGTAAGAATTCAATTTCTTGAGGTGTTAAGACAGCTGTAGGTTCATCAAAGATTAATATATCTGCCTCTCGATACAGCATTTTTAGTATTTCAACGCGTTGTTGCATCGAGACATTAATGTCTTCAATCTTCTTAGTAGGATCAACCTCTAAACCATACTTCTTTGATAAATCAGAAATCTTTTGATTCGCACTATGAATATCCACATAGGAAAACAAACCTGCAATTTTCTTAATTGGTTCCACACCAAGAATGATATTCTCTGCAATAGTATAATTCTGTACAAGTTTAAAATGTTGATGTACCATACCAATGTTCAACTTCGTTGCGTGGTTAGGTGAATCAATATGTACTTTCTTGCCTCGTATTAGTATTTCTCCTTCATCCGGTTCATACATACCAAATAACATACTCATAAGTGTAGATTTACCAGCGCCATTTTCACCCAGTAAAGCATAAATCTCCCCTTGTTTTACCTGAATGGTAACATCATCATTTGCCACTATTCCAGGGAATTTCTTTGTAATATGATTCATTTCCACAATATACTCAGGCATCTTCATTCTCCTTGGTCTATTCTATCTTCAGCACGCCTACGGCTTATGCTTGCAACGCCTAATGGCCTGTAATTGCAACATCTTGCGTTTATATTAATAAAAGAAGTTTATCACTTTCTACTGTTTTACTCAATAGGATGTAATAAACTTCTTTTATTTTTTATGTCATTCCAAATCAAAATCTAATTGCAAATTATTCTGGAAGTCCAGGGAAAGCATCCGATGTAATTCCATTGAAGTTAGCTGCCGGAACTATAGTACCTGCTTTTAATAATGCATAAGCTTCATTCATTTTTGTTAATGTATCAGCAGATAATTGCTGACGTCCTTCCGCACTGACAAATCCTGTTGAATCAGTATCAGCTTTAAGAAGAACATTTTCTCCTTTGAATGTACCATCTTTAACAGCATTTAATGCTCTCTCAACGTTAATGCTCATTACCTTTAAAGCAGAGGTAAGAATAACGTTCTCAGATCCATTAACACCATCATCAAATTGATCAACGTCACAACCGATTACTTTAACTCCCTTAGCTTCTTTTGCTGCTGTGAATACACCATTGCCAGATCCACCAGCTGCTACAAAGATAATGTCGCATCCTGCATCAATTAAGGCACTACCAACAACTTTACCAGTTGTTTCATCAGCAAAAGATCCAACATAATTACCATCAACATTAGCTCCGGTTACATCGGTACCTGCATAAGCTGGTAATTCAACAAATTCAACACTCTTGCTATATAGTTTGTTTACATAGTTAACACCTGATTCAAAACCGAATTGATAGTTAACATTAGAAGGATATGCGATACCATTAACAACAGCTACTTTATTTGTAGTTGTTTCTAATGCTGCTGCCATACCTGCGAAGAAACCACTTTCTTCTTCAGCAAATGTCATAGCATAAATGTTATCGAATACAGTTTGTTCTCCTTGAGCGGTTGGGTTAGAATCAATCAAAATAAATTTCTTTGTTGGATTTTCCAATGCTAAGGTTGAGATATCAGCAAATTGGAAACCTGGAGTTACAATAACATCATAATCTGCAACAATATCAGCTACTGCTTGAACAGCTGCTGCTGTATCACCAGTTGTTTCTTGTACCGCTTTAACTGTAGCAGCAGGATTTTCTGCAATAAAGCTCAAGATACCATTGTAGTTATCTTGGTTAAAAGATCCATCATCAACACCAGATGGACTACTAACAATAGCAATCTTCAAACCAGCTTCTTCTGTAGCGGCTTCTTCTGTAGTAGCTTCTTCTGTTACTGTTTCTGTAGTTGCCTCTTCAGCTACTGTTTCTGTTACTGTTGCTTCTTCTGTTGCATTCTCTGTACCAGCATCATCTTTCTTAGTACATCCAGTAAATATACTGGTCATAAGTGTCATGACTAATACTACTAGAACTGCCATATACTTCTTGTTTCTCTTCATATTACTTTCCTCCTATAATTTACCTAGTTCTTGAAGATTATGTAATCCTCTAGTTTCAATAGATTATCATTGAGGTAGCTAGGACATTAAATCCCCATTTATCCAATGATGTTAAATAGTACCACAGTATATTCAATATTTCAAGACAACTTATGCCATAACTATATTTTTTTTGTAAATTATAACTATAAATTTTTAAGCAATGCAGGTATGTTATCATTAAACGGAGCATAACAAATTCCTTTTTCCGTTATGATTCCTGTAATTAAACTATGGTCTGTTACATCAAACGCTGGATTATAACATTTTACTTCCTTTAAGGCCATCGGTTCCTTATAAAATTTATCCTTAATTTCATTCGGGTCACGTAATTCTATTTCAATGTCATCACCGGTCTTACAATTCAGGTCGATGGTAGAAGTCGGTCCTAATACATAAAAAGGGATCCCATAATATTTTGCTAGGATTGCAACACCGCTAGTTCCAATTTTATTTGCTGTATCACCATTGGCGGCAATTCTATCGCAACCGACAAAGCAAGCATTAATCCAGCCACTTTTCATTACGATACTAGCCATATTATCACATATCAGTATCACATTGATACCTGCTTTTTCTAATTCATAGGATGTCAAACGAGCACCCTGAAGCAGTGGTCTTGTCTCATCAGCAAATACTTTGAAATTCATCCCGCGTTCCTTCCCTAAGAATAACGGCCCTAAGGCTGTTCCATAACGAGAAGTTGCTAATGGACCAGCATTGCAATGAGTCAGAATACCATCTCCTTCCTTAATTAGGGAAAGCCCGTATTCTGATATTGCTGTACACATTTTAATGTCTTCTTCATGTATAGTTTTACATTCTACTCCTAATAATTTCACAATCTCTTTTACGGATTTCTCTTTATGTTTAGTTACTACTGATTCCATTCGATTTAATGCCCAGCTAAGATTTACCGCAGTAGGCCTGGAGGAATTGAGATAATCCATATATTTCTTGTATTGCTGATAAAAATCATTAAAATCATTTGTTTCTATGTTTTGTGAAAGTACATACATACCATATCCTGCACATATTCCTATTGCTGGTGCACCTCTAACCTTTAATTCAAATATTGCATCGTAAAGGTCTCCAACTGTTCCTAATGTCAGATATTCAGTAACATTTGGTAGCTTTGTCTGGTCAATAATAATGACATATTTATCATCATCACTTAATTTTACATTATCAATATGTATTACCTCATCTAAACTGTTCATACTAAACTACTCCTATCTGCTTGCTTTAGCAAGCATTAAATTTAAATCCGGCTTTAAAAGCAGTCGAATTAAATGCTTTATCATAATCCTTTAATTCGAATAACTCAATCGGTGGTAGAGTTACTAGACCTCTTTTTAATAATAGTAGAGCAGGTTCAAATGGACCACACCTGCTACCCTTAATCGTTATCTCATTTACTACAAAATTGCTCATATCAAGTTGTACATTACCTGCATATGTACTTTTTAATATGATAAGCCCCTTTTTACGGACAAGCCTTTGCGCAGTTAATATTCCAGTTGGTGACCCAGTGGCATCTATAACCACTTCATAGGTTTCATCTGTGTTCATCGTAGTTTTTGCAAAGATACTAAAATTTTTCAATTTATCTTCGTGTCTTCCTATAACAGTAAGATCAACTCCTGCTAAGGAAACTACCTGAGCAATCATATAAGCTAATCTACCATCTCCTAATACAGCCACATTTTGAGAAGGTTTTAAGTGCGCTTGTTCCATGATTTCAAGTGCAGCTGCTAATGGTTCAGTAAAAACGGCTATTTCTGTTGGTATTTCATCTGGAACAACATGAAGCAGTTCTGTTGCAATAGTCATGTATTCAGCAAAACAACCATCTTTGTTAGCAATACCAATTACTCTTCGATTGATGCAATGGTTTTGTCTGCCTGTTTTACAATAAATACATTCTCCGCATCCTGCATTTAGTTCACCTACTACTCTTTTTCCAATGATAGCTTTATCGCTGGATTCCATCACAACTCCTACGAATTCATGACCCAAAACGCCTTGGAAATCAGGTTTATATCCTCGTATAATTTCTTTATCTGTATTACACACAGCACTAATTAATATTTTTATCAAGCTTTCTTTCGATTCTGGCACAGGTTTATTGTAATTTTCCAGATACTTTGCTTCCTTTTCATAATACAATGCTTTCATACTAACTCCTAACTGATTATAATACTTTTGCTATATTGGTAATTGTTTCTGTAATCATTTTTTTGAATAAAGGAGCAACTCGATCAGCAGTTTCTTGAACTTCTTCATGAGTTAATGGTTGTTCCGTCATGCCGGCACAAAGATTAGATATGCAAGATATACCGCATATTTTCATACCCATATGATTTGCGGCCATAGCTTCACATGCAGTACTCATACCAACCGCATCTGCACCAAGTATCCTGCACATCTTAACTTCATTCGTTGTTTCAAAGTTTGGTCCAGTTAATTGTATATATACACCTTCTTGTAAAGGAATGTGAATTCCTTTGGCCGTTTCACGTAGAATATTCTGCAATTCAATATCATAAACATGACTCATATCAGGAAACCGCAAACCCAGTTCTTCTATATTTTCTCCTATTAATGGAGATGGCACAAAATTAGATATGTGGTCCGTTATCATCATAAAGTCGCCACTTTGGAAGTTATGATTTACGCCACCTGCTGCATTAGTTAAAAATAAAACTTCTGCACCTAGCATCTTCATTAATCTAATTGGTAAAACTACATCAGAAATATCATATCCTTCATAATAATGAATTCTTCCTTGCATGATTACGACAGGTACTTCATTGACATATCCAAATACAAATCTGCCTTTATGACCTTTTACTGTTGAAATTGGAAAGCCATTTATTTCGTTATAATTAAGAATAGCTTCAATTTTTATACTCTCTGCATAGTCTCCCAATCCCGAACCAAGAACTAAAGCTACTTTAGGCTGAAAATCAATTTTTTCTCGAACACTTTTGAAACATTGAAATAATTTTTGGTAAACCGAATTCATGATCAATCTCCTCTTTTTTTAATCTTTTTAAGCCTTTTTCATTTATTTATGGTACATTATAGCATAAACGGCACCCCGAAGTAAACAGGGTGCCAGTTGTATTTCATATGCATGAATTTAACTTCTAAAGGTTATAAAAGAACACTTTATTTGATTGGATAAATGCGATAACCTTTTTCTTCCAGAATATCAAGAACACTATAATCACTTACATAATGTAAAGCTCCTACTACAACAAAGTAGGTATGTTTTCCATTTTCTTGTAATCGATCGGCAATATAATTAGCCATACCAATATCTCTTTTTGCTAGAAGCGCATTATTATATTCTTCCATTAATAATTTTGTTTTTATATCTTCTTCTGTATTTATAACAGCAATACCTTCATCTTCCCCATTATAACTCTTCAGAAAATCCCCTACATTTCCATCATGCCATAAATCTAACCATTTAGTAACCAATGATGCATCTGTTGATTCGATTGGTGCAGCTCCTGACATCACTTCATTTAGTCCATCAATACTACTGTTTAATAAATATTCCTGTAATTCAGCTGAAAAATCATCAAACATTTTACCTTGTTTTTCGTATCCTTCAATTTCTTGAATTGGCTTTCCGTTAAGGTATGCATTTGTTAAAAAATTAATGTCAATGCCAAGAGAAGCTGCTTTTGCGGCTTCAGCTGTATCACCCGAACCTGCTGATAGCATTGCTGTAAAGTAATTAGATATATACCAAGGTTTTAAACTAGCTGTAATTTTCTCTGAGAGGCCAAGTGTGGCTGCAAGTTTTACTGTTTCCGCATAGCATGTAGCTGATACATGATCTTTTAATGTGGTTCCATCCGTATAAGTAGAGAGTTCTTCAAAAGCAGCACTACCTTCTTGATTAAATAGATTAACTTCAACTAATAGCGCATCAGAACTTTGATAAGCTTCAAGAATCTTTTCACTAAAAGGATAAATATCATTATTAGCAACATGGATAGATCCAAGTAAATATACGGTATTCTCTCCTTTTTCTATTTTCCATAAAAATCCTTTGCTCGATGCATCCAGTTTATCATACACTACAGTAATAATTCTCGTAGCAAATACACAAGCTTGTTCTACAGAACAGATATCTTCTAAACCAAGTTCACCCTGCTTACCGGTGAAAACACCATATTCTTTCATATATTCAATAGAGTTATCTATATTTAGCCCAACAAATTGCGAATACTTATTGCTTGTAATAACAGAGTAGAATACGTTAAGAACTTCTTCTACTGTCATGTTATCTTTCAATTCAATAATATAGTCTTGGTTTACAGTAACTCCTTTTGCATTTCTAATTTTTTCATTAAAGCCATTAACCAGCACATTCATCTGCGCTTTGGTAATTGGAGTGGTTAGACCATTATCATACCATGTTAATGGATAAATACCATAGCTGTCTCCTACTAATAAATCATCAAATGCCCAATCGCTATAAATAGGTTCCTTTTTCTCTACTGTCTCTTGTTTTACTGGTTCCGTTTTCTGTTCAGTGACATTTGTATTACTGTTATCTTTCTTTGCTGCACTTACTTCTGTAGATGGTATCATAGTAATGCAAAGTGTAAGTAATAGTACTAATGCTAAAATTCTTCTCATTAATCTCCCAACCCTTTCTTATTAATTATCTTATTAACTTTCTTTAAAATTATATCTTAAATGATAGGATTTATCAAATTAAAATTGTATTATAATTCCATTAACAGATAAATAAGATAAATCTTTATATATACAGTCTCTAAATGTATTTATAATTATTTTGTTACATACTAAATTTGGCATCCTGCGTAAACAGGGTGCCAATAGTTAAAACATTATTCAATAATAGGCTTTTCTAAAAGAGTAACTAATTTAAATTTGTGTTTATGACCTTCGTTTTTCGTTGTCTCAGATTCTAAATAATGAACATGGTTATCTTTAACTAAGATACTGCCTGTAGTCCTACCAGAAAATTCATGATAATGACCTTCACAATAATCTGTTTTGAATTTCACTTCATGTATATGTCCTTGTAGTCCAATTTGAATTGCTTCATCAGAAACTGCTACGATATTATGACTGTGAGGAACTTTTAATAACTTTGTAGCCTCAACACTTCCTTGTATTTCATGAACATGTTTATTGGGACTTGGGTTGTAAACAAAATTTGTTCTTATATATTTCATAGGAATCAGCTCCTTATATATTTTTTAGTAATCACAAATACATCCAATATGTATCTTATGCGATATTCTATATAAAGTGTCTGATTTAGTACGTTAAGGTTATCGTAAACGATTGCTTTCAAAACGTGTTAATGTTTGTAAACAAAACAATAATCCGTTAATACGCTCCTCAATAGGTCCTTCCTCCACCGTGCAATCCAATGAAACAGCCATATCATTAAGCAATTTATCATCAATATGTTTTTTCTTACTTAAAAGAATTGATAATTTTTCTTCATATGAATTAGCATCTAAAAACTCAAGCAAAATAGGATTAATTTCACCTTCTTCATTAAAGGTGCTATTTAATGATTCAACTTCATCTATTTGATTTAGGTCATCTTGATTTTGGCCTTCTTGATTTTGGTATTCTTGATTTTGGCCTTCTTGATTTTGGTCTTCTTGAATCAATTTTTCTTGATTCAATTCTACTTGATTAACTCTGTTATCCTGTTTCATGTCTTCAAAGTTTATTAGCTCAAATCTATATTTTTGCTCTACTTCCGGATATTTAAACCTATCAACTTCACTCACAAACATTTCTATTGGTCTAGCATATGTCTTAAAATCACCATATAATGCCTGATATATCACCAATGTCTCTCTTGTTTCTGAATGAGTAGCTATCGTAATAATTTGATACAATTTATTCTTAAAATGTTTATAAAACTCTCCTGGTTTTGGCATTCTATTATTCAATCTCTAGTCCTCCTTTAAAATAATCACTCCGTCTATAGTACAATTCGATATAATTTTCGTCACCTTCATTATATTAGTTTATGTAGAATTATTCAACTAAAACCCTTTTTTTATATTTTGCGTTGACTTAAACATAAAAAGAGTTTAAAATGAAAAGACTATATTCTAATACAGAACTAAAGCTAAGGAGACTAAAATTATGAGTTTCATATTTGATAAACAAGTTATCTCTCCCTCTGAATTATTAAGTGCATATCCATTGTCAGCAAAAGATACCTTAGTAAAAAAATTAAGAGATCAACAAATTAAAGATGTCTTAACTGGCACCTCCGATAAATTTCTTGTTATTATTGGGCCATGTTCCGCAGATAACGAGGATTCTGTCTGCGATTACATAAGTAGACTTGCCAAAGTACAAGAAAAGGTTAAAGATAAAATCATTATCATTCCAAGAATCTATACAAATAAACCAAGAACTACAGGTGAAGGTTATAAAGGTATGGTGCATCAGCCTGATCCTGAAAAGGAGCCAGATTTGCAGGAAGGCCTCATTGCAATGAGGAAAATGCATCTAAGAGCAATTGAAGAAACCGGACTTACTGCAGCAGATGAGATGCTTTATCCCGAAAATTGGCCTTATGTAGAAGATATTTTATCTTATGTGGCCGTTGGTGCTCGTTCGGTAGAAGATCAACAACATCGTTTAACGATTAGTGGTATGGATTGTCCTGCAGGTATGAAGAACCCAACAAGTGGTGATCTTTCTGTAATGTTAAATTCTTGCGTCGCTGCACAAGCCAGCCACACTTTCCTATTTCGTTCTTATGAAGTACACACCACAGGTAATCCCCTGGCACACACCATTTTACGAGGTGCTGTAAACAAACATGGTCAAAGTATTACAAACTATCACTATGAAGATTTAGTTCTCCTACTTGATATGTATGGCCAAAGAGATTTAGCAAATCCAGCTACGATTATTGATGCCAATCATGCTAACTCCAACAAAGTATATTCAGAACAACCAAGAATCGTGAGAGAAATACTGCACAGTCGCTCTGTTAACCCAGAGATAGAAAAATTGGTAAAAGGTGTCATGATTGAAAGTTACATTGAACCTGGCACTCAATCTGTACATGAGCATATTTACGGTAAATCAATTACTGACGCTTGTTTAGGGTGGAACGAATCTGAAAAATTAATCTATACAATTGCAGAACATTTATAAATAAATGATAGGTGTTCATTGTTTAACACCGGAACAAAACAAAACGGGATACCAATTAAAGTATCCCGTTTTGTTTTGTATTCTTATCCTGCCATTAAGCTCTAGGATGAGTGCCTTCATAGACATCTCTTATTTTTCCTTTTCTTGTTTGCATATAAACCTGTGTAGTTGCAATGTCAGAATGCCCAAGTAATTCTTGAACACTGTGAATGTCTGCTCCATTCTCCATCATATGTACGGCAAAAGAATGTCTTAGTATCTGAGGTGTGATCTCACTTTGGATCCCTGCAGCTTTGCCGTAGCTTTTGATAATCTTCCAAAAACCCTGTCTGCTCATTGGTTCACCGGAAAGATTAGTAAAACATATATTGGACTCTACTTTACCCAATAACTCCGTTCTCACCTTTACAAAATAGGCTTCTAAAGCCAGCTTTGCCATATTACCAAAAGGTACTACTCGCTCTTTATTCGAATTGCAACATCTTATGTATTTGCTTTTTAAATTAACATCTTCAAATTTAATGGATATTAACTCTGTAACTCGTATACCTGTAGCATAAAGTAATTCTAACATTGCTTTGTCACGAATTCCCTTCTTGCTTTCCTTACTGGGTTGCTCTAATAAACCATTTACCTGTTCCATTGTTAAGGTATGTGGAGGCTTTTTCTCTACTTTAGGAGCTCTTATACGCTCAGTAGGATCTTCATGAAGGCTACCCTTCTTAATAAGATAGAATATAAATGCTTTAATAGAAGCAATATTTCTTGATACAGTAGCCGGTGACATTCCTTCTCTTTCCATTGTTAATACATAAGAGTTTAGGCTTGTCTCACTGATCTTATCGGTTTCAGTAATATTTTGTGACTCTAAATGCTTCAACAACTTAGTTAAGTCATTTTGATATGACATAACAGTATTTAGAGATGCCTTCTTTACCTCTGACATATAAGTTAAAAAATCCTTCAATGCCGTTTTCATTAAAACTCATTCCCCTTCATTTTTACATCATAGTTTTACTATTTTATTTATATCGGATTATTACTATCATTATAGATTGTACTCATAATAAATGCAAACTCTATTTCTTTTTTTCAGTCATAAATTTTTAAAATAGTAATAATATTTTTTTTAAAATAAAAGATCCCGCATAAGTTTCTAGTAAACTTCCAATTACCAAGACTGCACCTAGAATTACAATCAATATCATATGTTTTGCAATCCTTTCTGCCTTACCTTTTTTATTCATTCTTGTATCATAATACATACTTTTGCACAACCAGTAGCCACTTCTTAAGCAAAGCAATGCTAAAGGAATGTAAATGATATAATGTGGAAAGGTATATCCGATTAATAACAATATTCCCTTTATATTATAGCGCATTAGTATAACTGCTAGAAAAAAACCGGATTGAAAACCAGCATATAATACAGATAATGTAATATAAGGTATTCCTAAGGCTGTTGAACAAAAAACCCAAAATAATATAAAGATACGAAAATTCTTCCACAACACATAGCGAAAAAGTACAGGATACTCGATAGTTACACTTCTGATTTCACTAAAATAGTTGGTATCCAGTATATCAATCTGGTTCCAGTAAAATCCTTTTAATACTCCAGCAGATATAATACCCAGTAAAACACCAAGAGCAAGAATGAATAATCCAAGCTTTACTTCCCCAAGCTTTTTTAACCGTAATTTTATATTCTGCATATAATACCTCCAAATGATTAAAGTCTATTATTTTTTACCTATCTTTCTCAGCTAACACTAAGATATGATTTTTAACTAAAAATAATGCCGATATCTAGTCGATACCGGCATTATCTATCAATTTGTCACTTAAATTTATAAACCCATTTTAGTTTTATAGGCCAAAATGGCTGCGATAGTCTTTGCATCTTCAATGATGCCATCAAAGATAAATTGTACTAATTCATCTAGAGTATACTTCTCAATCGTAACATATTCATCCTCATCCAAGTTCTGTTTAGAAGGAATTAAGTCATTGGTATAATAAATCCCTATCTTCTCATTACAAAATGCTACTGTCGTATAAAGATCAATAAGGTGTTCTATCTTTTCAGAACGAAAGCCTGTCTCCTCTTCCAACTCTCTAGTAGCACAAGTTTTCATATCTTCTCCTGGATTAAGTCCGCCGGCTGGAATTTCTAAGGTATTCTTCTCAATGGCATTCCGATACTGTCTAACCATAATTATCTTACCGTCTTTATCCACCGGAACAATAGCAGCGGCCCCTTTATGCCCAATGAAATCCCATTCAGCTGTCCTACCATTCGGTAATAGCATGGTGTCACGGTACATATTAACAATTTGTCCTTCATGGATTGGTACTCTGTTTATTCTTTTATATTCATTCATATGTTACACCCATTGCATATCGCAGACCTGTCTGCGATATTGCCACAATTAAAAAGGAGTGAAAGAATCTCTTCGTGGCATCCTTTCTGACTTTATAATTTCTTTCACTCTTTTTCTCACAATCTATGTTTCCATTATTTTTGAAAAGTAGTTGCTTTTTCATAGCATGCATCTGTAGCTTTTATTACTGCATTACGGAACCCAAATTCTTCTAATGCAGCTACTGCTGCTATAGTGGTTCCACCTGGTGAGCAAACCTGATCTTTTAATTTTCCTGGGTGCTCTTTTGTCTCTAACACCATTTTAGCAGCCCCTAGAACGGTTTGCGCTACAAGTGTATATGCTTTATCCCTAGGAATACCATACTTTACCACACTATCGGCCAATGCTTCTATAAACATATAGACATAAGCAGGAGAACTACCATTGGCACATACTACTGCATTCATAAGTCGTTCTTCAAATATTTCATATTTTCCAAATGAAGTAAATAATGAGTCAATAACTATCTTTTCATCCTCATCATATATATCCTGTGAGAAACAAACACCTGACATACCTTCATTCACCATAGCCGGGGTATTTGGCATGGCACGAACAACTCTTACCTGTTCCCCAAGTTCTCTCTTAACATCCTCTGTACTAATACCTGGCGCTATAGATATTACAATATGTTCCTTCGTAATATATTCACTAATATCATGAAATACAGCATTGTAATATTGTGGTTTAATTGCTAGAACAATATATTTGCATGCGTTTGCAATGGATATATTATTATCAACATAATCAATTCTAGTTTCCTGTTTCACAAATTCACATCTGTCTTTATTTGCGTCTGTATATATAACCTGTTCTGTGCCAAAAGCTTTTATAGCTCCACACAGCATAGGATACCCCATGTTGCCAGCTCCGATGAATCCTATTGTAGCCATTGTTTTACCCCCCGTGTACTGTTTTATATATATTACAATGAATTAATAAAGTTTTCAATACGATCCATACCTTTTTTAATTTGTTCAATAGAAATCGCATAGGATAGACGAATATGATCGTCAAATCCAAAGTCACCACAAGGAACTACTGCAACTATATAATCATCAAGTAGTATTTTAGCAAGATTATCTGTTGTCTCGATTTTAATACCTTTGTACTCTTTGTTTAATACTTCGCTGACATCAACAAAGAGGTAAAAAGCACCTTGAGGTGTTATTGCATCAATAAATGACATTGTAGAAACTCTTTCAACCATATACTCTCTTCGCTTGTTAAATTCATTATTCATAGCAAATACGGTATCCTGAGGGCCATTCAAGGCTTCTGTAGCTGCCTTTTGAGCGATAGAATTTGGATTAGACGTCTGATGGCTCTGGACACTTCCCATAAGTTTTGCTATTTCAACGGAAGAACCAGTATATCCAATTCTCCAACCGGTCATAGCATAACTCTTGGCTACACCACTGCAAGTAATGGTTCTTTTATATATTTCATCATTTAAGGAAGCGATACTTATCTGCTCTTCCTCTCCATAGATTAAATTCTCATATATCTCATCAGCTACTACATAAATATCCTTTTCTACAATGACAGCTGCGATTGCTTCTAACTCTTCTCTTGTATAAATCATTCCAGTTGGATTATTGGGTGAATTTAGAATCAATGCCTTAGTCTTATCCGTACAAGCAGATGCAACTTGTTCAGCAGTAACCTTATAATTTTGTTCTTTATTGGCATTAATATATACCGGTACACCGTCAGATAGCTTAATGATTTCAGGATAACTTAACCAATAAGGTGCAGGAATAATAACTTCATCTCCTGGATTTAGAATTGCCTCGAAGATATTCGTTAATGAGTGTTTTCCTCCATTGCTGATTACTATTTGATTTGGTTTATAAAGTAATTTATTAAACTTCTCAAATTTTTTACAAACAGCTTCCTTCAATTCCATGGTGCCTGAGGCAGGAGTGTATTTCGTAAACCCATCATGAATTGCTTTAATTGCTGCTTCGTTAATATTGTCAGGGGTATTAAAGTCTGGTTCACCTGCTCCAAATCCAACAACATCTAAACCTTGAGCTTTTAATTCTTTCGCTCTTGCAGTAATGGCAAGTGTTGAGGAAGGCTTTACCGCTTGTGCCTTCTTTGATAATGCTAATGACATAGTTTTCCTCCTTATTAAGCATTCAGTAAGAATGCGCTATCCTACATGTATTTTAACTTTTTAATCGAACAATTGGATTATTGTATACTGATATACATTCATTCAAAGTTTTCCTATATATTTTATAATAGAAACTCTTAGATTGCAAGAAAAAGTTTCTGTGTTACATAAAAGTACACAAAAGGGATTTTCAATAAAAAAAGTATCACTTGACATCATTCAGCGTCAAGTGATACTTATAATAATATACATTTTGATACTTCATACTCTTAATTCTCGTATATCTATTATCTGATTGTTTGCAAATATCTTTTTAAATATCCTAATTCATCATGAGGAAAAGTAAATTTTTCACTCTGATGGGTTTCTACCCACTCCTCTTCATATTTCATAAGTCCTGCACCAGTTTACATGCCTACTGTATATCTCATTTATATTGACAATTCCTTCATTCTAATCAAATTCATACAATTCCTTCATTCTAATCAAATTCTAATTTACAATTTCTTATCTTTGCTTTATACTAATACCAAGAAAAACTGGAGGTACATTTTATGATCACTGAAATATTATCAATAGAATCAATGTTAGATCTATATATAAATAGGTTACTGTTGCCGTATATACCAACCTTGTTAGGGTTATTAACCCTTATACCAACTGGAATTATACTTAACAAAATACTAAATCATTTATATTATATTTTTATCGAAGTAGGTAGTTCTAGACGTCTAACTCGAAAAAAGGTCAAAGTGGTATGTACTTTTTGTAAAGCTAAGTCTAAGTATGACGATTTACATGATTCATTTAAAATGTAATAATTTGCTTCTGTAATACCGGTATCAGAAGGTAAATCTTTTTAATAAGTCCACATAGGTTTCATGGAAACTACAGTTGTTGAACAAGAAGGATTCCGGCAGTTTCAATATTTCATCCTTAGTGTATTGTTCCAATTCTGATTTCAACCAGTATTTAGCCTGGAAATTATAAATAATGGCTCTTTGGCAGAATCGAAGGTGGTACTTGTCCTCCTTACTAGCTTTTGGAAAATAGGTATCACTTAATGTGTCGACAATGTTCTGTGCCATCTTAGTATCTTTATCTTGATTCCAGTATTGCTGTATTTTTGCCGTAAACTGCATCCATGGAGATTCCATTTTGGGATATACAACTCCCATAAATTGTGCATCCTTATAGCACCAGAGTGTCCAAGAAACCTTATATTCTTTGAACAATTCCAGTGTATCTTCAACTAGTCCCATGGTAAAATTCATATCATCTTTGTCAATTTCATAGCCTGCTTCACCACATAAAATGGGTCGAGATAATTGATTTCTAATTCCAATCAGTCTTGTAAATACAGTTTCAAATTCCTGCTTTCTCTTTGATTTGTCGTAATCTTTCTGAAATAAATCATTCTCCCAGACTGTCGGGTAAAAGTGAAAGCTTAATGCAGTCTGTTCATCATCAATGGAATGAATACAAGAGAAGTCCATTGCAAAAAAATCTCCTTCCAAAAATAGAATATGATTGGTGTCGACCTGGCGGATGGCTGCAATAACTTCCTTATAAAAACGATCTATTTGATCATCGTGGGGAATTAGGAATGGCTCATTTAGCAAATCATATCCTAATAGATAAGGTTCATTTTTATAACGTGAAGCTATTGCCTTCCATAAAGATACAATTTGATCCCTGAGCACTTTGTAATACCAGAATTGAGGATATCCTGTCTGATTATCGCTGTGCCAGTCGGGATTCTGTCCACCCGGTACCGTGTGCAGATCTGGCAACAGATAGATTTCGTATTTTCTTGAGAGTTTCATGAGCCTGTCAAAATAGAGAAACCCTTTTTCTATGTATATGGAAGGATTCTGATCGTCTATAAACATGTGGTAATTAAAAGGTATCCGCACAAGATTGATACCTGTTTCCTTTAAAAATCGAAAATCTTCCTCTGTGACAAAGTTTAATTCAAACTGTTTAAAAAAATCTTCTGCGACTTGTATACCATATACATCTTCAAATGTCTTGCGAATCTGGGTATCAGTCGTTGGTATTCCTAACATGAAATGTTCCATATTCAGCCAGGTTCCAATACCTAAGCCAGAAAATAAGATTTCTTTTCCTCCCTCTGAAAAAGAGGTTCCATTCACTTTAACAAAGCTCATGATAAATAATTCCTTTCTATTCAATATCCAACATCCGTGATTATAAATCATTTCTCAATGTCAAATTACATTAAGATTATTATAATATAGTTAATTTTAAATGACAAGATTTAATAGACGACTTTTAAGTTTACATTCAATCAAAGAAATAACTAAACCCTTGTAAAGACTTAGTATACAAGGGTTTAGTTATTCATTCGATTCAATAATTTACCTTCTTTTTGGTTAATAGGACATCTATTTCAATTCTCTCTATTGATACAATACTTTTAATATGCAGTAATATTTTCTAAATAGATTGGACAATAGCTCCTGTTTTCTAACGTAAGTGTAGATGGATCATAAGCTCCATTTAAATTATGAATTATTGTTCCACTTGCTATTGAAACAAGAACATACTCTACCTCAGCTCCATTTGATAATACACGTACAAAATGTGTACATCCCGGTTCCATTTCATAATAATATCTTATATTTAAGACTGTAGGATTGGAAGATGTTATTTGGTATTCTTCACCAGGCTGTAATACAATCCTCTCTGAAGGTTGTGGTTTACGGACACATATCGTGTATGCAAGTTCGGTTAAGGATGGTTTTTGTTTTACTTTTATATACTTAGGAAAATTCGGATTCACTTGTACAAGTGTGGGAATTCCGTCTTTGGTAGCCCAAACTATCATAGGACACAAAGGATGTCCATCTACTTTTAATCCTTCACTTATGATTTTCAACTGTTCAACTGTTGGAATTGTTCCATTTGTACAGATAGAAGGATTATAACCAGATAATTGATTCATAAATACAAATTGTGTTCCATCTGGCAAATCAATAGGTGAAGCTTTAGCTAATTGAGCTCTTAGTTGCTCGCATAAAGGTTTTTTTTTCGAGCTAACTGGTGGTAGACTTTTTTTGTGATTCTTAAAAAAGCAGGAACTCATTCTAATGCTATTCCTAAAACGTTTATGATTAAATACTTTCATAGTATTACTCCTTTCTACTTTATATTACAATTTATTCTAATATCAACAAATAGTTCCTACAACATAAGTCATTACACTAATTTTTATGCTTTCTTTATTCATAAAATTTAATTACGATACAACCAAAAAAGACATCCCAAAGGATGTGCTTTATTGTAATGCTATTTATTTATTCTGAATCCATATTTTCAAATTCAGTTTTCATCAATTCTTTATTAATATAATATGACATTCTTCTATATTGTTTTGTTCTATTGGTTGGATCAGCACCCCAAGGAGCTGCTTTAACTTCCCCTTCGAATATCACCTTTTTAGAAATCATATCTTCGATTGCGCCTTGTACCAAGCTCTTTTCATATCCTTTTATTCCTTTGGGTAATTTATGTTCCGCGTGAACATATTGCGCTATTAGTTTAATCAACTCTAAGTTATTCATTTTAGTACCTCCATTTCAATCAAATACTAATACGATATTCAATTATATGCAATCGGAATTGAAAAAATGTGCAGAGTGTTATTAATTTAAATAATAAAAAGATGGCTGATCCCTTTAATATACTGATATTAAAAGGATTACAACCATCTCAATTTTCTAATTTAATGCTTATTTTGCGTAATCAGTAACTCTTGATTCTCTTATTACATTTACTTTAATCTGACCTGGATATTCTAATTCAGATTCAATCTGTTTTGATACGTCACGAGCAAGTAAAATCATTTCATCATCGCTAACCTGATCTGGTATAACCATGACACGAACTTCTCTACCTGCCTGTATTGCAAATGACTTATCTACTCCTTTAAAGCTGTTAGTGATATCTTCTAACTGTTTTAATCTGTTTGTGTATGTTTCTAATGTTTCTCTTCTTGCACCAGGTCTAGCAGCTGAAATAGTATCTGCTGCTTGTACGATACATGCAATTAATGACTCAGGTTCAACATCACCATGATGTGACTCTACTGCATTAATAACAATTGGAGATTCTTTATATTTTCTGCATAAATCTACTCCAATTTGAATATGTGAGCCTTCCATCTCGTGGTCAACAGATTTACCAATATCATGTAGTAAGCCAGCTCTCTTTGCCATTCTAATATCAACGCCAATTTCTCCGGCAAGTAAACCAGATAAATGAGCAACTTCGATAGAATGTTTTAAAGCATTTTGTCCATAACTTGTTCTAAACTTCATTTTACCAAGTAAACGAATAAGTTCTGGATGAATTCCGTGAACACCAACCTCAAGGGTTGCTGCTTCACCTTCTTCTCGAATCATGACTTCAACTTCTTTTTGTGCCTTTTCAACCATCTCTTCAATTCTTGCAGGATGGATTCTTCCATCAACAATCAATTTTTCAAGTGCAATTCTTGCAACTTCTCTTCTGATTGGATCAAAACCTGATAAAATAACAGCTTCTGGTGTGTCATCAATAATTAAATCAACACCTGTCAAGGTTTCTAAAGTACGAATATTACGTCCTTCTCTACCAATGATTCTACCCTTCATCTCATCGTTTGGAAGTTGAACAACGGAAATAGTTGTCTCTGCTACATGATCAGCAGCACATTTTTGAATTGCGGTAACAACATAATCCTTTGCTTTTTTGCCAGCTTCTTCTTTTGCTTTGTTTTCAAGTTCTTTTACTAACATTGCGGTTTCATGTTTAACATCATCTTCAACAGTTTTTAAAAGATATTCTTTCGCTTGTTCGGAGGTAAGTCCAGAAATTTTTTCTAACTCCTGCAATTGTCGGCCGTGAAGTTCTTCTGCTTCGACCTTGACTCTGTCAAGTTCAGCTTCTTTCACAGTAAGCTTAGATTCTTTCTTTTCAAGTGCTTCCGTCTTCCTGTCTAAAGTTTCTTCTTTAGTAAGAACACGTTTTTCATAACGCTGTAAATCTGCTCTTCTTTCCTTAGTTTCCTTCTCAAGTTCATTCTTAGTCTTTAATGACTCTTCTTTCGCTTCGAGCAAGGCTTCTCTCTTCTTAGTTTCAGCTGTTTTTAAAGCTTCATCTATGATTTCTCTTGCTTTTTCTTCTGCAGAACCTATCTTTGCCTCATAGACCTTTATACGATAAGTTGTCGCAATTTTCCAAACAAGAGGAGCAACTATTACCAAGGTAACCAAAATAGCAATTACTATTTTTAGTATTTCTAGCACAGGAGCACCTCCTTATTTAATTTTCATTGTACAAATATACAACACTTAAATTTTATACTGTTTTAATGAGAATGTCAAGTATAGATACTAACTTTTTATGCATTATGTCAGAATTTAGAGAAAATTATTGCTAAATTACTGAATTATCACACCAATTCGCCCATATAGTAAAAACCTTTACATTCCTTTAACTTCACTTGAACAATCGAACCGATCATTTCATCTTCACCAGCAAAATGTACTAAAATATTATTACTCAGCCTGCCTGTTAACAAAGATTTATTCTGTTCATTTATTTCTTCTACTAAAATACTTTGAATGCTACCCTCAGCATCTCTAATTGTATCGGACGATATATCTTTAATTTCCTTTAATAATCGATTAAATCGGTCCTTTGCAACCGAATCTTCCACTTGGTTATCCATACCAGCTGCAGGTGTACCTGAACGCTTGGAATAAATGAACGTATACGCACTATCATATCTCACTTTTCTTACAACATCTAAAGTCTCCAAGAAATCCTCTTCCGTCTCTCCTGGAAATCCTATAATAATATCTGTTGTTAATGAAATATTTGGTATTGCTGTCTTTATACGATCTACTAATGACAGATAATCCGCTTTCGTATAGATGCGATTCATCGCCTTTAATAATTTACTACTGCCTGATTGTATCGGTAAATGAAGATGATTGCATATTTTACTAGAGTTCTTCATAACTTCAATTAAAGAATCAGACAAATCTTTTGGGTGGGAAGTCATAAATCGTATTCTTTCTAAACCACTAATCTTATCAATTTCTAATAATAAATCCGAGAATGTAGTCGGTGTCTCTAGTGATTTACCATATGAATTTACATTTTGGCCCAAAAGCATAATTTCCACTACACCATCTTCAACCAATTCTTTTATTTCTCTCACAATATCTTCTGGATTACGGCTTCGTTCTCTACCTCTGACATATGGAACAATGCAGTAACTGCAGAAATTATTGCAGCCGTACATGATATTTACGCCCGCCTTGAATTTAAACTTTCTTTCACTAGGAAGATCCTCAACGATTTGATCGGTATCCTTCCAAATGTCAATGATCATCCTTTTAGAATTCAATCTGGAATATAATAGTTCAGCTAATTTAAAAATGTTATGTGTTCCAAAAATAATATCAACAAAACGATAACTTTTTCTTATCTTCTCAACTACTGCATCTTCCTGCATCATACAGCCACATAAAGCAATTAACATATTAGGATTTTTCTTCTTTAATGTATTGAGAAATCCCAATCTTCCATATACCCTTGTATTGGCATTCTCTCTAACAGTACAGGTGTTATATATAATAAAGTCTACTTCCTCTGAATCTGTTTCTACATATCCGATCTTTTCCAGAATACCGGCTAGTTTTTCTGAATCTTTCGCATTCATTTGACACCCAAAAGTAATTGTATTAAATGTCATTGACCTACCAAGACGCTCACTTTCTGCCGTTACCCACTGTCTGCACTTTTCCATAAAGTAATATTGCCGTTCTGGCTCCTTTATAGGTTCTTTATCATCCACATTAAAGGTGTTTAATTTAAATTCTGAATAGCTCATTCTATATTCTCAACTTTCATTCGTCTAATTGTTTTATTTTTTTATCTACATCAAAAAATTATATAGTATTCAATATAAAATATCAACCTTTAATATTATTTGACTATATGACCACCTAGAGTGAAACCTACTTTTGAACGTAGTTATTTGTAACATCTGTTATGGATCATACATATAATATAATGCGATCCATTTGATTATTTAGGAGGTATTTATGATTAATAGCGAAAGTGTATTAAAATTAGCAAGAGAAAAAGTACAGGATTTTGAATTAAATACAGAAAAATATAAGGATAAGATAAAAATATTAGTAGATATGGAAAAATGTACTGCATTATTTATTCAAAATAATTTTTTAATACCATTGATAAAACTTACAAAAAAAATTGAATTAAAGCAAACAGTTAAAAAAGAAGAGGAAATTCAGAATTCTTTCATATCGAAACTTAAGCAGCATCAAGATACTATTATAGTAAATATCCCCGATTTGAACCTAAAGAAATCCTTAAATATTGCACTTAATAGATCCGTAGAAGAACAAGTTTTTACACAATATGATATGTATCATTTACCGACTGAGTTGGATTTAAAATCATCCGATATTTGTGATATTACCGGCTTAGAATACGCAAAATATGTAGAAAATTTAAATTTGGCTAACAATAAAATCGTTCTATTAGCTGCCTTATCTAATTTAAATAATCTTAAAATTTTAGACATCAGTAATAATCAAGTAGAGACATTGAATCAATTAGCTCATTTAAAAAATCTAACTCATCTATATGGTGACCATAATAACATATGTAATGTTAATTTTTTTAATAACTTATCAAATCTAAAAGTATTAGATCTTAGAAATAATCACATTAGCAATGTGTACGAATTTTACATACAATCAAGTAATGTGACGTTAAAGCTTGGTAATCAGATGATACTTCTGCCAAAAGTTCAAATCTATACAAACGATGTTATATTAGATTTAAACTTCTTGCAAAATAGGGATGGTTCAATTCCACAAATTAATAGGAATAGTTTCCCTTATACTATTTATGAAAATCATACTATTATCTGGAAAGATATAAAAATTAGTCAAGACGTTAAATTAGAGTTTACTGGTAATGATACTTTTTCAGGAACGATAATTCTTCCGATAGAAGTAGTAGGCGGTAGTAACTCAACAATTGATACATTATCAACAGGACCTATAGGAAAAGACCAGCGAGCAAACAGTTTAGTTGTATATGTAAAGAATTACAATACTTATAAAGTTAATTTAAGTTTATATGTCCTTGATTTAACCATTCATAGTGAACAACCGCCACAGCCTACCCTAGTTGATATTGACGCAGATTCCACAAAAGGATATGTCTTAGATTGTTCTGCATCTGTTTACGAGGTAATATTTAATAAAGTACCGAAACAAGTATGTATCTGGGTTGCTGCAAGAACTGAGGATACGAACGAGTCAATATTAACTAGTAACTATTTATCGGCAACCACTTTTGCACACAGAAACTTATTTAATATTACAAAAATAATTTAACTAGATAACCTTACACAAAATAGTCCCCATCATAGATGGGGACTATTTTGCTAAATTATTTAGACAGACTTGGTTACTCTCTTTATCAGGTAATCAAAAAAAGTGATCCACATGTCTAATTTGTTTTAGTAATTTTAGTACTATCCTATCTTAACGTACCTGTCCGTTTCCGAATATTATATACTTCGTTGAAGTTAGAGCAACTAAGCCCATTGGTCCCCTGGCATGAAGTTTTTGTGTACTGATGCCAATCTCTGCACCAAATCCAAATTCTCCACCATCTGTAAAACGTGTAGATGCATTAATGTATACTGCTGCTGCATCAATTTCATTTAGAAACTTCATCCCGTTATTATAATCCTTTGTGATAATGGATTCAGAATGCTTGGTATTATAATGATTGATATGTTCTATCGCTTCTTCAATGGAATCCACTATTTTTAGAGAAATAAGTAAATCCAAATATTCTTTTTTGTAATCCTCTTCCGTAGCAGGCTCCATCTTATCACAAATTGCTCTTGCACGTTCATCAGCGCGTATTACCACCTGTTTTGCAGTAAGTTTATCGTATAGTAAAGGCAAAAAGCTTTCTGCTATTTTACTATGGACAACTAAGGACTCGCATGCATTGCATACACCCAGACGTTGTGTTTTAGCATTATCTATAATATTCAAAGCCATATCAAAATCTGCATATTCATCCACATATACATGGCAATTACCAGTACCTGTTTCAATAACAGGAATGGTACTATTCTCAACAACCGTATGAATTAAACTGGCACCACCTCTAGGAATCAATAAATCTATATACAGGTTCAGCCGCATCATCTCTTTTGCAACTTCCCTGTCTGTATTCTCAATTAATTGAATGGAATCTTCCGGTAGTTTTATATTATTAAGTGCTTCCCTTATTATATTAACAATAACAATATTAGAACGAAGAGCATCACTTCCACCGCGTAATATGACAGCATTTCCCGTCTTAAAACAGAGCCCAAAAGCATCCGCTGTTACATTAGGACGAGATTCATAGATAATTCCTATTACTCCTATAGGTACCCTTTTTTGCCCTATGGTTAAACCATTCGGACGATTGGCCATTGAGATAATTTCTCCTATTGGATCATTTAGTCCAGCAATATCAAGAAGACCCTGTGCCATTTTTTGAATACGGTCATGATTTAACGCCAATCGATCAATTAAGGATTCCATCATACCATTTTCTTTCGCAGCCGTTATATCTATTTGGTTTGCCGTTATAATATCAATTTCATGATTCAGTAATGCCTGAGCAGCTTCACGAAGTCCCTCTTTTTTACGTTCCTGACTTAAGATATTTAAAGTCGTTGCAGCCTTTCTCGCCTTCATTCCAATGTCATCTAAATATTTCATATGAACCTTCCTTTCTACATTGCCGTTATAGTCAAATCACGTAACTTTCCATTTGACTTGACCTCTTACTCTATTGTCCGGATTTGGGTAATAATTTGATCAACTTTCTTATCATACCTTCCGACCGGAATTTCTTCTATCATTTGAAAATCATATGCCAAAGCAATCTTATTGATGAATATTTCTTCCTGATTTGCAATATACCGATCATAGTATCCCTTACCATATCCAATACGATTTTTATTAATATCAAAGGCCAGTCCAGGTACAATCATAAGATTTTGTTCTTCCAAAACCGGTATTGCTTCCTTGAAAGTAATAGGTTCTAATATACCTAGAATCCCTGGTCTTAAATCTTCTAAGGATTCTATATAGAAAAATTTCATCTCATCTCCAATTATTTTAGGAACTGCAACCTTTTTCTTCTGCAATAAAGCTGTGTTAATAATGGTGGTTGTTATAACCTCTTGATTAAAGGAAACATAACAAAACAATTGAGTACACTGTATGTATGCAGTAGATTGAAATAACTGTTTTGTAATAATATCACTATACAGCTGAATTTGAGATTCATTCATATTGTGCTTTAACTCTTTCATATTTTTACGGATTTCTTGCTTCGTCATTTACTGTTTATCCTTTTTTGATAATTCTGTTACCGTACCATCCGGATTTAAAATGGAAATTTGATTTAGAGTACCACGAAGATCATTACGGACTGACTGAATATAATCACTTCTTAACTCAGCTTGTTCTAGTTTCTCCGTTTCGTTTAATCCCTCATTTTGTGATTTCTTATATAATTCGTTAATTCTTGCTAGACCTTTATCATCCATACTTATTACTACCTTTCTTACTTTATATCAATTGCGATGTTTTTATGTTATATAGACTATAATCAAAAGATTTTGTTATCGTTTATCTCCTGTGAGTATTGATTAGTTCGAAGATAATCCATTAATTCGAAATTATCATTTTTATGGGCCTTGAATAAAGTACCTACATTCTTACCCTCCATAATTTCATTTATTACATATACATCTTCCCCATTGGCAATTATCATATCTGCACCTGAATTTGTAGCTATTTTTGCTGCCGTAATTTTAGTTGCCATGCCACCGGTTCCAACCGAAGTAGAAGAATCCTTGCCCATTTCACTTAGTTTCTCATCAATTACTTCTACATAATCAATGAATTTGGCCTCTTTATTTATACGAGGATCATCTGTATATAGTCCGTCAATATCAGACAATAAGATGAGCATATCCGCATTAATTAACGCAGCAACAAGAGCCGACAAGGTATCATTATCACCGAATTCGATTTCATCTGTAGAAACGGTATCATTTTCATTTACGATTGGTATAACACCCATATTCAGTAATTCTTCAAAGGTATTCTGAGCATTCACTCTACTAATGTCATTTATCATCGTATATTTGGTCATTAGTATTTGTGCTGGTATCTGATTATATTCTGCAAATAATTTTTGATATACCATCATGAGCCGCGCTTGTCCTACTGCTGCACATGCCTGCTTCACTACTTTTTCAGTAGGTTTTTCTTTTAATCCAACGGTTTCTCTTCCCACAGCAATGGCTCCGGAGGAAACTAATATAACGTCTTTTCCTTGATTTCTTAGGTCTGTTAGTACGCGGACCAACTTCTCCATTTTTGAAAGATTAATACTTCCAGTTGCTATATGTGTCAAAGAGGAAGAACCTATTTTAACTACAATTCTTTTTTTATCTTTTAAAGCTAATCTACTATTAACCATACTTGCTTCCTTTCTAGCTTATGCCTCAAAATGAGACCTTGTACTTAAAGACTTTATTTTCTGAATTTATTTTGCTTTAAATTGCATTGTTATGGCTTCAAAAACCTTGATACCATCTATGGCTGCCGAAGTAATTCCACCTGCATAACCGGCGCCTTCCCCACAAGGATAGATTCCCGCAATATTAGCCTCATATCTTTCATCTCTATGAATACGTATTGGTGATGAAGTTCGAGTCTCAACACCTGAGAGTACAGCTTCTTCATCTGCGTATCCAGGAATAATTCGGTTAAATGCACGCACGCCCTCTACTACAGAATCCGTAACATATTCAGGCAGACATTCTTTCAGATTAGAAAGAGTATAATTACCTTTCATATTGGGTTTAATATGACCTATTGTAACACTCTCTTTGTTTCTGCACAAGTCTCCAAATAGTTGAACTGGAATTAACCCCTTCCCTGCCTGGAATGCCTTCCTTTCCCAGATACGTTGGAACTCTACTCCAGCTAAAACCTCGGGTACATCAAGCTCTGTTGGAAAATCCTTGGGAGTAACTGTTACAATTAATGCGCTATTGGCATTCATTTCATCTCTTGCATGATTGCTCATGCCGTTTACTACCACCATGCCTTGTTCAGAAGAAGAATTAACAACAAATCCTCCCGGACACATACAAAATGAATAAATGCTCCTTCCCGTACTTGCTTGATGAGTTAATTTATAATCCGCTGCCGGTAATTTTTCATATAAGCTGCCATATTGATTTTGACTGATTAAACTTTGTGGATGTTCAATTCTCACCCCAATGGCAAAAGATTTTGCAGATAATAATAGTCCTTTTCGATAAATTAAATCAAAGGTGTCTCTTGCACTATGCCCAATAGCTAATATCATAATCTCACAATCTAAATAATCTTTATGATTAAGTTCAATACCTTTTAGAACTCCTTTTTCAATTATGATATCTGTTAAACAAGTTCGAAATCTAACTTCACCACCATGTGATATAATTTCCTTTCGCATTCCCTGTACTACTGTTCTTAATTGATCGGTACCTATGTGGGGTTTATTCAGATATAGAATTTCTTCGGGTGCACCGTGTTCTGCAAACACCTCTAGAACCTTATGACTTCTACCCTGCTCATCCTTCACTAAAGTATTAAGCTTACCGTCTGAAAAGGTCCCAGCTCCGCCTTCTCCAAATTGTACATTGGAATTAGAATCAAGTTCATTGGTCTTCCAAAAATGATCTACTGTTTTCACTCTGTTTAAAACTTCATCACCACGTTCTATCATAATAGGCTGATAACCGTTTCGTGCCAGCATTAATGCACAAAATAATCCTGCCGGCCCACATCCGATAATAACCGGTCGATGTTTCATATTTTCTTCACCTGTAGGCTTGTACACATACTTTGGTCTTTCTAAAAGTGTTATATTAGCATTATGAAGTCTCTGCACTATCTTTTGCTCATCTGCTACCTTTACTTCCACATTATAGACATAAGCGAGCTCGTTTTTCTTCCTTGCATCTATAGACTTTTTCAATATGGCATAAGACATTATTGATTCAGCGGTCACCTTTAACTGTTTTGCTATCTGATTTGTTAAATCTTCTTTTGTATGATCAATACTTAATTTCAATTGAGTAATTCTTATCATATATAACTCCCATCTTACTGCTTTTGCTGTAATTATCCTATCTTAATTTATGTTCTTTCCAGTCAAATCTATATTCCCATTCCTGCTACCACTCCGGTAGACCACGCCCATTGAAGGTTATAACCACCACAGGTTCCATCCACATCAATTAATTCACCAGTAAAGTAAATACCCTTGACCAGCTTCGATTCCATTGTTTTTGGGTTAATTTCAGACGTATCTACACCGCCTGCACTTACTTGTGCCTGTTCAAAGGAATTGGGCTCAGTTATGTTCACCTTACATTCTTTCACTTTGCTTACGAAACTGTGGATCTGGTTCTTATTTATAACTTCACAGGATAAAGTAGGTGGTATACCTGCCTCTTTTAACAGGACACATGCTAATTTGTTATTCAATAATCCAATCAATACTTCTTCCATTGTTTTATTTTTATTATTTTCAATTCTTTTCGTAATTAGTTCCAACGTATCCTTTGGATTTAAGGCTGGTAAATAATCGATTTTAAGAAATACCTTCTTATGCTCACTTAACGCCTTCGATGCAAATCTGCTAAGTTGAAAAATAGCAATACCGGAAACTCCATAATTTGCGATAAGGAGCTCGCCTTTTTCTTCTGCAATATATTCATCGCTTACGTATAACTCAATTCTAGCATCTGTTCTAACACCTGCCAAGGATTTAAAATAACGTTCATCCGATTTTAGCTGAACCAATGCAGGTAACGGTTTAATGATAGTATGGCCTAATTCTCTTGCTAATCCATACCCGCTTCCATCGGATCCATGATTTGGTGAGGCACAACCGCCTGTTGCTAGTATGACCCTATCTGCCTTATAATTTCCTTTATTGGTTATGACGGAAAATTGGCTGCCATTTCTACTTATATGCTCTACATTAACATCACAACATATCCTTACCTTTAACTGTTCTAATTCCAAACGTAAAACCTCAACTACAGAAGATGCTTGTTCTGAATTAGGATATACATATCCATTCTTTTCTTTTGGATAGATACCAAGCTGTTCAAAAAAATCAATCGTTTGATTCACATCAAAACAAGACAGTACTTTCATTGCAAAAGAGCTGTCACTACTTCGATAACATTCCGGCGTCTGAAGTAAATTGGTATAATTACATTTTCCATTACCGGTTGCTAATATTTTTTTCCCTATCTTATCTTTATGCTCTAAAATAGTGACCTTATGCTTCTGTCTAGCTACAACAATTGCAGCTACTAAGCCTGATGCACCACCACCTACAACAATTACATTTTCCATATAGGAGCTCCTCTCCTTTTGCAAATGAGTTATTCTATGTGGAATTATAACATGAGTCGACCTATCATTCCACACTAAATTTAAATTAACTAATTAATTAATTATCAGTCAACTTCTGAATACTTAAGCAGATAACTTCTGCATATTGATAGAATATTATTTTATATTGTGATATACTATTTACGAATTTTAGTAATATTTCATATTGCTATGAGATATCGGAAAAATGGAGGTAAAAAATTGGATTACAGGAGCGAACGAGAATATATTGGGAATTTAGCGCAGCTTTTTTCTGTTAAGGAATATAAGTTGATTGGCGGGAAACAAGATGGTGTAAAAGCGATAGATATCTGCAATGGTTCAGGATTAGATGTGACTATTTTACCTGATCGTTGTTTGGATTTTTACCAAATTAAGTTGAAAGGGAAGAATTTAAATTTTATAACCCCATCAGGCATCGTTTCTCCTCATTTTTATGATGACACAAAAACTGATTGGTTAAAAACTTGGGCCGCCGGGTTTTTAACTACCTGTGGCTTTGAAAACATAGGATCAGACGGTATTGATGACGGAGAAGCGCTAGGTATTCATGGAAGACTAGGTAATTCCCCAGCTGATTTTGTAAGTATAGCCATGGAAATAATAGATGATATTCCTACTGTCAACATAACCGGGACTATTAATCAAGGCTATATGTTTGGTGAAAATCTAGTATTAAAGAGAACGATAACAATGAAGTATGGTATAAATGAAATTACATTCAAAGATGATATTTATAATGCGGGTTTTGATACACGGCCAATGATGCTTCTATACCATTTTAATATGGGATATCCCCTGTTGAGTTCAAAGTCTGATATGATAATTCCTTCTGCCAATGTAACTGGCAGAACAAAACATGCACAAAATCATATCGATACTTGGAAGGAAATAACGCCTCCTAAAGAGGGGTATATGGAAAGGTGTTACTACCATGATATTGTAGAAAATCAAGATGGAACAGCGACGGTGGGCATCGATAACAAAGAGGAAGAACTGTCTGTTCGAATTCATTATGATAGACATTTGCTAGATCATTTTGTACAATGGAAGATGTTCGGACAAGGACTCTACGCATTGGGACTAGAACCTTGTAATGCTACTATTGACGGACGAGCTGATGCAAAGAAAAACGGAACCTTAAAATATATTGAGCCGAATGAACATAAATTGTATCAATTTAAAATTGTAATTTCATAATTTGCATGTGGTTAAAAACCTTATAAAAGCTGTCACACTATATTAATGTGGCAGCTTTTTGTTTTACAGTAGTACTCCCATATTGAACTAATCTCTTACAATTTTACCTTCGTACAATTTCTTAGGAAGAATGTTAATTCCGAATGCTTTTTGATATGATTTAATTCTGATGAGTTCTTCCTTGGTAACAAGTGAGATGCTTAACCCTTTTTCCTGGCCTCTTCCTGCTCTACCTGCTCTATGAAGATAATCAAGAGGCTCTTCCGGTATACTTAGATGAATTACGGTTGTTACGCCTTCAATGTGTAAACCTCTTGCAGCAATATCTGTTGCTACCAAAAATTGAAGTTTTCCGGTTTTAAAATCTTCAATTACTTTTTTTCTGTCCTTTTTATCATTAGAACCATGAATGCAGTCCGCCTTAAATTGGTGATACTGAAGTTTTTGGGTGACCTCCTCAATATCATTCACTTTATTAATAAATACCATTGCTTTTTTAGGTTTGATACATTTAGCAATTTTTCTCAAGAGTTCAATTTTATCACGTCGCTCTACTAGAAAATAAATATGGTCAATATTGGTTGGGACTACAAAGCTTTCTGTTGTTTTGATTATCTCTGGACTTTTTGCCAATTTCTCTGCTTCTATAATGGTTAACTTTGGAATACTGGCTGAAAAGAAAAGTAATTGGGTATCACGCATACAGCATTTAATAACTGCCTTTACACCCTCAATATTATTCTGATCCAGCAACTTATCTGCTTCATCCACCACAATTGTTTTGATTGTATGAGCTGATATTTTTCTTTTTTTAATGAGTTCCACAATTCTACCGGTAGTTCCTATAATAATTTGTGGTTTTTCTTTTAACTTATCTATTTGTCGTTCAATATTTACATCACCAAATATGGTAGTGGAAATAATATTTATCTCAGAATTTTTAGATAAAAGTTGGATTTGTTTATGTACCTGCATAGCAAGTTCATGGGTAGGTACTAAAACTAAAACTTTCATTCCTTTTTCTACTGGGAGCATTTTCTCATAAAGCGGCAATAGATAAGCTAAAGTTTTACCAGAACCAGTTTCTGACTGTACTATCAAATCTTTATTACTAATAATTTTTTCTATCACCACTTCTTGAACCTTTGTTGGGGTTTCAATCTTTTCTTTTTTTAAACCATTAATGATAGATACGTCGATACCTAATTCTTTAAAATCCATATAATTCCTCATATTCTTTCGTTATTAGAACAGTTATTCTGATTGAATTTTATACATACAAATAATATAAAATGTTTGCCGTATTATTATATCTTGTCGGCCCCAATTTTACAAGGAATTTTTATATCTGAGATTTTCACTACAAAATCTCCCTAACTAGAATAATTCTCTAGTACAGCATATAACTCATCTAAATCCTTAACAAAGATTCCTTCTTCTAATTGAAGTTGTTCAAACTGAGATAAATGCTCTACTGAAACTGCAGTATATTCAAATACTGTCTTTTGATCACTATAAAATACAACTATAAATCCGTTTTGAGATTTCAGATAATACTTGTCCTCAACTAAATCAATATTATAGGTTTTACGAAGGACAACATTTTGTTTGGAAAATACCATAAGTTCAAAGGAAGTCAAACCCTTTTCAAACTCATTCAAAGTTAAATCCTGCATATAGTTATATAGATATTCGATCACTTCTTTCCGAGTTAAACCCACTAAATAACTAGGTGTCGGTAGTATTTCCTCATCCATAACACCATTTTTAATATCATAGGTTTGTAAGGTGTATTGGGTGGTTGGTAGTATTGTGTCTTCCGTCACTTCAACTGGAATACTAGTATCATCCTTATTAATATCTTCTGTGTCGTTTGCTGCATTAAGTATTGGTTCTTGATTTACCGTATCAGTTCCGGTATCATCAGTACCTATTTGTTCCTTGTTTTGTAACAAACCATTATTTTCTAGAGATAATATTAATTCATTATTTTGTTCCACTGCATTTTCATTAAATTGCTTGAGTGCATTTTTATAGCTTAAATAATAGCAAGTTGAAAACATCAGGGATAATGAAAAAAAACTAATGAGATAAATAAATGCCTTTTTGATTTTCACCGAAATCACTCCTTTGGCATTTAGTATTCACTAGTTTCCTTTCAT
Organism: uncultured Lachnospiraceae bacterium; assembly: GCA_963517115.1. Taxonomy (GTDB): domain Bacteria; phylum Bacillota; class Clostridia; order Lachnospirales; family Lachnospiraceae; genus Anaerocolumna. The sequence goes on from CAUQEW010000002.1 coordinate 154,888, forward strand.
TTATACAATTCTATTTTAGCAGATGAAGCTTTGTTGCAATACGAATTAATGTCCTACCCAATGGCATATTATTTAAATCTTCTTCCGTGACACCTTTTAAGACGATTAATAGGCAAAAATAAACTATAGTTGCTACCATGATGGCAATCAGTGTACTGATAGAATTTATATGTATAAGACTATAAATACCCTCATAGGTAAAAAAAGCCATTATTCCCATAATCGTAGAACATGCTGTTGGTATCAAAAAAGTCTTGATAACTTCTTGTTTATAATTTAATAGTTTCGCAACCGAAATCCAGTTAAGAATGCATACTAATAAGGCAAAGGTCACATTACCGATAACTAACGCATATGTACTTAAATCAAACACATACAATAACAGGAAAACAAGCACGATATGAACTCCTAATGATATTGCCGAATGTATTACCGGAATTCGCATCTGATTAATTCCTTGGAAAACTGCATTGGTAATTGTAGAGAGGGCAAAAAACACAATTGCTATGGAACCGATACGAATTAAATTTGCAGGAAGTTCTCTATTGTCAGAGAATAATAATTGTAGTATTGGTGAAGCAAGTACACCCATTCCAACCGCCGCAGGAATCGCAATAATCATGTTTAATTTTATTGCTTGATGTACTTTCTCTTTTATCTCTACGTTCTTTCCGTTGATTTTTGAAGCTACTATACTTGGAATAATTGCAACTGCCATTGCGGAAGCAATCGCGACAGGAACATTTATTAATAAATTATATTTATTTGAATAGATTCCCCATAACGTACTTCTTTCACCTATACTAAGACCTTTCCCTTCCATTACATGGCCGAACAAAGCACTGTCTATAACCGCACTTATCTGATACACCGTCTGACTAAGTATAACCGGTATGATGGTAATAATAAGCGCTCGAAATACCTCCTTATAAGTTTCTCTGCTTTTACTAGCATCTTTTCTTAACTGCCTATCAATGATTGGCTTATACAAAGCAAATACAAATGCAAGAAATAACAAAGCAACACTGGCACCAATAAAGGTTCCCAACGTACTTCCTGCTGCACCATATGCTCCAATATTTTCTGATGCACTGTGAGACTTCATTAAGAAATATGCTGCAGCTATACTTACAACAGCATTTATTATTTGCTCTAATATTTGGGATATAGAAGTAGGCAACATCGTGCTTTTTCCTTGAAAGTAACCCCTTAGTACGCCCACAATTGCAAAAACAAATACGGTTGGAGCCAATACTCTTAATGGAATGGCTGTTGGTGCTAGCTTAAAGATTGTATTTGCTAAGAAATCTGCACCGAAATAAACCCCCAAAGATGCAATAGTACCTACAACAATTGCAAAGAACATAGAGCATAAAAATATTCGATAGGAATTTCGATATTCTTTCTTTACCACACGTGCTGCAACAAGTTTCGATACTGCAAGTGGCAAACTATAGGAGGATAAAATAAGTGCTATATTGTATATGGCAAATGCATTAGAATAATAGCCCATTCCTTCGTCTCCAACTATGTTGGTTAAGGGTATACGGTATAGCAACCCTATTAGACGTACAATTAATGAAGCTGCTGCCAATATACTTCCTTGTACTAAGAAATTATTGCTTTTCTTACTTGTTTCCATAAAGCCCTCCTATTGTATCTTAACAAAATCATTTGTATTTATTTTTACTTATCTGCTATAACAATTTCATTTACTCTATTGTCCGGGAAAACAGCAATATATGTCTTGCCTTGGTTAATAGTCAATTCATTATCCTTTGCATCATAATATCTCATGATTCTGGTTGATTCATTTTTTTTCCAGGTTATATCAACCATCTTACCATTAGTAATATAATATCCCTTACCCGAAGCATCTGTTATATCCATAGTTTGGTAACCATTTTTGTCAATATTCCATTCATCAACAAACTGTACGATGATATTTTTAAAGGCTAACTGTTTTCCTGTATTATAGTCAATATGTCCTGTGCCATATTGAGATCGATAATATAACTTGTCCTTACTATCATAATTAAGATATGGGTTGGCATAATTGGAAAAATTAAGCGTAATTTTTGCCACAGCTTGTTTGGAAGATAAATCTGTATCTTCTTCATAAAAAGAAAAATGGCTTTCATAATCATCCTCATATTCTGTGTCATATCCTTTTATTTCAGTTCCTTTTAAAATACCCTCTTTACTAGCAAATGCATTGTGAGGTGCCTTAATAGAATTGTCACGATAAAACACCGTTTCACCAAGTCCAGTTAAGCCGCTTAGATTGTTGATACCTAATGCTTTAATCTTCTTGGTTGCATATGTTGTCTCGCCATAATGAACATAGATTGCATCATATTCATCTGCAAAGCTGACAAAATAATGTCTAGCACTACGAACAGATCCAATTCGTACATCATTTAATTCTTCAAATATACCCATTAATCTGGTAATACCTCCTTCTACTAAGGCCTCATACAATATACTTGCTTCTGAGGTTCCGCTTTGAGGAGATGCATATTCAATATTATTAAACATGATAGCATAAGGCCTTTTATTACCAATTTCTTCTGGCACCCAAAGACCGGTTAATTTACTCTTTATATCTCCATCATGATTCTCCGGTTCAGGAGTCGGTGATAGGGTAGGTATTAAAGTTGGTTTCACCGTAACAGTAGGTAATACCGTTGTATCTATATCCTTATCTAGATCACTATTATCTTTTTTCTTACATCCTATTAAAGAAATCATCATTATCATGAATACTATTAGGAAAACCCTCTTCTTCATATATATAATCCCCCATCTGTTCATTATCTTAATATTTTAAGTTCTTCCAAAATATTATTTTGCTTTTCTTCCATAACAATTCTTTCTTCCTCTTCCATATGATCATAACCAAATAAATGCAACATACTATGAGCAGTTAAAAAGGCTAGTTCACGTTCCTCTGAATGTCCATATTCAGCTGCCTGTTCTATTATCTTCTCAACAGAGATGATAATGTCTCCTAATAACAACTCCCCTGTTTCAGGATTAAAATAATCCCCTTCATCCTCTTCCAAACCCGAAAAATCAGCTGGTATCGTATAATCAATCATTGGAAAAGACAATACATCGGTAGGAGCATCAATTTCTCGATGACTTTTATTGATTTCCTGTATTTCATAATTGTCTGTAAGTATTACATTTAATTCGACTTCATATGGGCAGTTCTCCATATCCAAGGCTTTTTCTACTACTTTTGTAATTATGTTACTATAATCTAAGGATAATTCAATATCTGCCTCATAATCTAAGTTTAATGTCATAATCATTTCCCCCTAACTCTATTTCATTCCTATATTCATTTATTCTACATATGTAGATAAAAATCTTTTAATTTATTGAATTGCTGTAATGTTAGGCCTGAATCATCTAAGCTACCCTTTGTTAATCGCATTTGGAATACATTATCGACTATTTTTTCTATGGGGACAGTTACCCGTCCCTCCGAATTGCCTGTTTTATCTATTACGGTTTTTTCCAGATACTCTTTGGTTGCAATGATGCTTACCGTCATCATAACAATTGCGGCCTCTGGCGTGTTAGGAATCTCATATTTAAGATTATGTTGCCGAATGATATCTGCAATCATACTTGGAAGATGATATGCTTCTACTAATTTGATTCCTTCTTCAACATAGTTTTTTCCCTCGATACGCCCGATTTCATGGTATAAACCACCAGCCCTGGCTTTTTGTTCATTTGCATCAACTTCCTTTGCCGCTCTACCGGATAATTCACTAATAAGCAAAGAATGGTTGTACAATTTTATAGAATGCTGTTTTAGTCGTTGTAACAAAACGAAATCCACATTAAGTACTTCCTCCAGGCTATGGATTCCTATTGGTTCTTCCTGTGTTTCTTTCTGAGGTTTTTCCTGTGTTTCTTCCTGAGATTCTTCCTGAGATTCTTCCTGTGGTTCTTCCTGTGGTTCAACGTAAGATTGAGAATTTTCCTCGTACGAGTCATCTGAAATTAAAGAAAATATATCGATTTCCTTAAATCTGGGGAAACAACATTTTCGATATAAACAGAATACACCAAAAGATATACCGATAACCAATAAACTTGAGAAAACGGAATAAACGGCGTCCACATTCATTGCATCCTGTATAATAAAATTATTCATAATAAACAACAATACGATCTGCATGGATAATATTATAATAGTAGCATATCCAACAGTAGATAACTTTTTCATATAATTCGATAACATGCACAGTAAACTACCCAGTATGAGTAAATAAACAATAGATTCAATTCCTAATTCACCAATTAAGCTTGCAAAAAAAATCAAATTATAAGTAACTAAATATCCCAAATAAACATCAAGAAGCATAGCAATCGCTAATCCGCCTAATAACCACAAATGGAATTCCACTTTGCCCATTGTAACCAGAATTAAAAATAAAGAAACCAGATAAGTTCCAATTAAAATTATATTAAAATATGGCATATCTGTTATTGGCATGTCTTGAGACTGTATATAAAAAATTATGATTGAAACTAGGATTAATGATAGTACGCATAATTTTAAAGTATCAGAAAAGCTTGTCTCTTTCTGATATTCAAAGTATGAAATCATTAAAACCGAAATTAATCCTATTATCCCCCATGAAAATTGAATCGGCAAACCAAACTGCTTAAAATCATTACCCTTCACACTAAACTCCTATCTACCTGCTTTATTATAAAAACTGTTAGCAGACAGCCTTTTTTAGAGGCTTATCTTTTGTATTAATATTCTAGATCTTTTTTCTTTTATCAATCTTATCGCCATTCCTATGATAAGTTTGGTTTTTCGAAGCTTTTACAAATTTCCTTTGTGATTTGCGTTCATTCTCATTATGATCCGTCTTACTAACCTTACTTTCATAAGTTTCATAAGCCATAACAATCTTCTGAACCAACGGATGTCTTACAACATCCTGACCAGTCAGATAAGCAAAACCGATATCATCAATTTTGTTTAATACTTTAAGCGATACGTCAAGACCTGATTCAGCTCCAATCGGTAAATCCTTCTGTGTTAAATCACCGGTAATAATAACTTTAGAACCAAATCCAATACGCGTTAAGAACATCTTCATTTGTGCTGGTGTTGTATTCTGTGCTTCATCTAATATAATAAATGCATTCTCAAGGGTTCTACCTCGCATATATGCCAAAGGTGCAACCTCTATTAGGCCTTTTTCCGTATTCTTTAAATAACCTTCGGCACCCATAATCTGATATAACGCATCATACAAAGGCCTTAGGTAAGGGTCAACTTTACTCTGTAGATCCCCAGGCAAGAAGCCAAGTTTTTCACCAGCTTCAATTGCAGGTCTCGTTAAGATGATTTTACTAACTTCATCATTTTTAAACGCAGTTACAGCCATAGCCATTGCTAAATAAGTTTTTCCTGTTCCTGCTGGACCCACTCCAAAGGTAATCATTTTCTTGCGAATTAGATCTACATAAGCTTTCTGTCCTAATGTTTTTGGTTTTATTGGTTTCCCGGCAATCGTATGACATATTAAATCGTGATCAATTTCTACTATAGCAGCTTCTTTATGTTCAAAGCATAAAGCTAAAGCATAATTAACGTTCTGCTCAGATATAGTATTTCCTCTTTTGGAAAGTGCTATAAGCTGAACAAATACACTTTTTGCTTTTGTTACATTATCATTTTCACCAATTAATTTAATCTCACCATTTCTTGCAACAACGGTGACATTTAACATCCTTTCAATCGTCTTAATATGTGCGTCGAACTGACCGAATATATTTTTCTCATGTTCTGCCGGCACATCAATTATCGTTTCCATTAGACTCATCTGTGTCTATAATCCTCCACTCACTGTCGTCAACAGATTTAAATTCTTTTACTGACTCAAGAACAACTATCTTACCTTTTGCAGTACATGAATTTTTCTCTATTCCTATTTTAACATTATTTTCAGTAATTAAAACATCTTTTTCTATTAAATTATTTAAATAACGTTTTAATCTTTCTTTTGCTAATGCTGCAGCCTCAGTTTCTGTATATTTCTTTTTAACTTCTGTATATTCCAGATAACTAGTTACAGCATATTCCGCAGGGAGATAAAAATTATTATTTAAATGCAATATAAACTCATTCACAATTATATCATACTTTGCATACAGAATTCTAGGACTATATATATTAATTTTTTTTAACAAAATAGAACAGTCATATCCCTTTTTACTATTTCCAGTATACATCTTTTCTATATATTTCAGAGGGAAGGTATCCTCGTATTCATAATATGTTTTACCAATTATGTCAGCATCAGCAACTACTGGATTCTTGTTTATTAATATTGCATTATCCCCTATTATGTCTACAACTCCGGAAACTAATATATCTCCTTTTTTAACTACTGACCCTATTTCTACTAAAGGGGTTCCCGTTCTTGTAACCATTTGATAAATGATGCAATCCTTTGATGCAACGATATGACATGGTTCAGTAGCTGTAACTGCAGGTGCAGGTATATTCGTTTCGGTAATCTTAATAATTAGCCTTGTACCTTTTATTTCAGCCGATACCCAACCAATATCCGTATACGTTCCTCGAATTAAATCTTCTATCCCTTGGCAGTCAATCTCTTTTTTTTGTAATCCTGAATAAACTTGATTGGATTTTAAGAATTTAACCATAGCTTCTGGGGTATAAGAATGCCCTCCTTGTATATTAATGTCCCATATATATAGTGAAAGTATGTATAGAATAATACAGAAAAGAAAAATCCCGGTAAAAAATCCTTTTCGTTTTTTATTTCGATGAATAAAAAATGGTAATCCATATCTTTTTTTAATATATGGGATTGTTCCTGTTTTTCTGGCAATTGGTTTCAGCTTTATATAATCCCGAACTGTTATGTTAAATTCATAGCTGCCTTCTACATTCATTAAATTCCAGATAAACAGATATCGATTGCTACATAGATTAATAAAGCGTTCAGGAGATTGACCCTTCATTCTTATCAACAGGTAACCACGTAACCACCGCGATAGCTTTATTAGCATACCAGGACCTCCAAATCCAAAAAGTTTAATAGAATTCTATAGTATGTATCATTCCTGTTATTTTCATTTCATCATTGGTAAAATAGGAAATATTTAAATTTTTTCCTACAATCATTACACTCCCGATTTTAGTTAGGATTTTAATAAAACAGCTATTATATTCCAGAATTCCTTTATAATTTTCAACGCAAACTTCATTTCTGCCAATTGCTGTTATGATTGGTGCTCCTGCTAATATATCCGATGGTAGTTTTAACTGACTTGATAGTATTTCAAGATAAGACTCTCTTTCCGTCTTTTCTTGTTTTTTTACGCTATCAATATTATGATATAATTCTTTATTCGATTTTTGTTTAAATTTCATATGGTTAGATTTCATTTTTTTGTTCATCCATACCACTCCACACAATTCAGGTACTATTATAGAATATATGGTAAGATTTCATGTCCTATGCTATGATTACACCAATAGAAACTGATAATTAGAATCTCAAAAATAAAAACCCTTGAATCACGTTCGATTCAAGGGTTTACCTTTGTGGATCTTATTCATTATTTGAATTTACGTTTACGAGCTGCTTCAGACTTTTTCTTACGTCTTACGCTCGGCTTTTCATAATGCTCTCTTTTACGGATTTCTTGTTGAATACCTGCCTTCGCACAGTTTCTCTTAAATCGACGTAGAGCACTATCTAAAGTCTCATTATCTTTTACAATAACATTTGACATAGTCTCACACCTAACCTCCCTCCAGTTGCGTATTGTGCCTAGACAACTGTTTGGGTATTTTTTGAATAGCACTATTATGATTATAGCATAAATTTTAATTTCGTCAACTAGTTTTTATATTTCTATACACTTTTTTTAATAATTCTTATAAAATTTGTCCTTCTAAAGCTTTTGAAGCTCTTTCTATCACGTTATCTATGCCAGAAGGATTCTTTCCACCTGCTTGTGCCATATTAGGACGACCACCACCGCCGCCGCCTACTAGAACAGCTAATTCTTTAATCAAGTTACCTGCATGAGCACCTTTTGACATTGCATTATCCGTTGCCATTGCTATCAAGTTTACTTTATCACTGCCCATTGAAGATACAAGTATAATTACTCCATCTCCCATTTTATCTTTTAATTGGTCGCCAAGATTACGAAGTCCATTCATATCAACATCAGGAACCTTTGTAGCCAAGAGTTTTACTCCCTTCACCTCTACAATTTGATTCATAACGTCACCTAGTGCATCTTTGGCTAATTTATTCTTGAGCTTTTCATTCTCTACTTGTAATGCTTTGATTTCATCCTGCAAGGTTTCAATTCTCTTAGAAAGCATAGCCGGTTCTGTTTTTGCGGTTCTCGCAGCAGCAAATAATTCATTTTCAATTTCACTGTAATGAGCAAATACGCCTCCGGCTGTTAATGCTTCTATTCTTCTTACACCTGCAGCAACACCTGTTTCAGACACTATTTTGAAAACTGTTATGGTTCCGGTATTACTTACATGAGTACCACCACAAAGTTCTTTACTAAAATCACCCATAGACACAACACGAACCTTGTCTCTATATTTCTCACCAAACAAAGCCATAGCTCCTGTTTTCTTAGCCTCATCAATAGTCATAACATTAGTATGCACTGGAAGTGCTGCTAAGATTTCAGCGTTTACAATAGCTTCAACTTGACTTATCTCTTCTTTGGTTAAAGCAGAAAAATGTGTAAAGTCGAAACGTAGTCTCTCACTTGTCACATAAGAACCTGCCTGCTCAACATGTGAACCTAAGATCATTCGTAATGCTTTTTGTAATAAATGAGTAGCACTATGGTTTTTACCGGTTGCTAATCTTTTTTCTAAGTCAATTGTTAAAGTTACATTTTCAGAAACTTTGAACATACCCTTAGTAACTTTGCCCACATGACCAATCTTACCACCTTGCAACTTGATAGTATCTTCTACTTCAAATTCTGCATGATCAGTTGCTATGATACCACAATCGGAAGCCTGTCCACCACTAGTTGCATAAAAAGGAGTTTCTTCTACGAAAATAGTTCCATTCTGACCAGCCACTAGTTCATTAGTTACTTCGGTATCTGATGTTAACGCTAAGATTTTTGATGTATAGGTATTATTATCATAACCAACAAAGGAAGATGAGAGATTTGGATCTAATTGCTGATATACGGTCTCATCGGCACCCATATAATTCGTAACAGCACGAGCACTTCTTGCGGTTTCTCTCTGTACATTCATAGCTTTTTGGAAAGCATTCTCATCTATGGTGAAACCCTTTTCTTCTAAAATCTCCTTCGTTAAATCAAGAGGGAATCCATAAGTATCATATAATTTAAATGCATCCTCTCCGGATAGGATCTTTTTATTTGTATTTATAAGAGTTTCTTCTAAATCTGCTAATATGGTTAACCCTTGATCGATAGTTTTATTGAAATTATCTTCTTCTATGGTTAATAATTTATGAATGTAGTCTTTTTTCTCAGCTAATTCCGGATATCCATCCTTAGATTCCTGAATAACAGTAGTACTTAGGGTTGCTAAGAAACGATCCTTAATACCGAGTAACCTTCCATGACGAGCTGCACGTCTTAGTAATCTACGGAGTACATATCCTCTACCTTCATTTGATGGAATAATACCATCTGAAATCATAAAAGTAACGGCACGAATATGATCAGTAATCAAACGAATGGATACATCCACCTTAGAATCTGATTTATAAGTAACACCTGCAACCTCACATACTTTATCACGAAGAGCTTTCATCGTATCAATATCAAAGATAGAGTCCACTTCTTGTACTACTGTAGCAAGTCTTTCAAGGCCCATTCCGGTATCAATATTCTTATTACTTAACTCTGTGTAATTACCCTTGCCATCACTATCAAACTGAGTAAATACATTATTCCAAACTTCAATATAACGATCACATTCACAACCTACGGTACAACCTGGTTTACCGCATCCGAACTTTTCTCCTCGGTCATAATAAATCTCGGAACAAGGACCACAAGGACCTGCACCATGCTCCCAGAAGTTATCCTCTTTGCCAAAACGGAAGATCTTCTCTACTGGAATACCTATTTCTTTATTCCAAATATCAAAGGCTTCATCATCTTCTAAATAAACAGAAGGATATAATCGATCTGCTTCTAAACCTACTACCTCTGTCATAAACTCCCAGGACCAAGCTATTGCCTCATGTTTAAAATAATCACCAAACGAGAAATTTCCTAACATTTCGAAAAAGGTACCATGTCTTGCTGTTTTACCAACGTTCTCAATATCTCCCGTACGAATACATTTTTGGCAAGTGGTAACTCTCTTGGAAGGTGGAATCTCCTGACCTGTGAAATATGGTTTAAGTGGTGCCATACCTGCGTTAATTAATAATAAACTCTTGTCATTATGAGGAACAAGAGAAAAACTGTTCATTTTTAAATGCCCTTTACTTTCAAAGAAATCTAAGTACATTTTTCTAAGTTCATTCACTCCATATGCTTTCACTATATTTGCCTCCTGCGCATTATTTATCTTATTTATTTCATTCATCTTACATATAATCCCAACTTAATTTTACCCTGATTTATAGGATTCCAATTTTGATGAGAGTTCGCTAGTATTTTATTATAAATACTAATTATATATTTGTCAATAATATGTGCATGTTATCCCAATCAGTCTTGCGTGTTATCCCAATCAGTCTTTATACTTTTTGTTATCTAACATCCATCTGTATTCAATTATTTCAAGTATCCTTTCTCTTTTTTTTAACCATTAAGAATCCGAATCCTGCACCGCACAAACCACCAACAATGTGAGCTGCATGTGCGATTCCGTCATCTGCAGTAAATCCATTCATCACTTCGCCACCTAGATAAATAATTACAACTAATAACAAAGTGATGGGTATTTTTCCGTCCTTCATTCCTGCTGCAGAGGATAAAACAATCATCATAAATACAATTCCACTGGCGCCCAGCAAAGCACTATTCGGATAAATAATCATATAAAAAAGGCCTGAAACGACAGCTGTGATAGCAATGATTTTTATAAATGCTTTAGCACCGTATTTTTCTTCAAGCAGTGGCCCCAGCACCAGAAACAAGACCATATTACCTGAAAAATGGCTCCAACTTGCATGCCCCAGTACATGTCCAAAAAGTCTGATATAAGTTAGTGGATTTGTCCACGAAGATTTATAAACGCAAAAAAGCAAGCCAGTAGTGACCCCGTTTGATATAATACCCAATAATAGTACTACTAATGATAATAAAGTAAATGTCAGTGTTACCGGTGAATTATATTGGAATTTCCCAATATCTTTTTTAATGTGTTCCATTCCGCCCTTCCCTTCTCTTTTTTTCTAATTTAGCGGTATCACATCTTATGATATAAATACTTAATAATACCAACAATACAATCATATCCCATTATCTGTACAGAGTAAATACTTTATGATATAAATTACTAGTGCAACAATTTATTATAAAACAAAAAAGGCTTTATACGTTTCCGCATAAAACCTTCATCTGTTCCTATGTAATTATAAGGTAAACTTCTTTATTATAGTTTGTAAATCCTGTGCCAAATTAGCTAATTCCTCACTAGAATTTGCTACCTCTTCAACTGATGCAGTCTGTTCTTCCATAGATGCCGTTACTTGTTGTGTAGCAGCAGAATTTTCTTCTGCGATTGCAGAAAGGTTTTGCAGAGTGTCTAGTATTTCAACTTTCATATTTTCCATATCTTTGCCGGAAATATTTAATTGTTTAACTGCTTTCTCTGTGTCTTTTATTGCTTCCTCTATTGCAAGATAACTATTTTTATTATTATTTACACTATCAGTTTGTTCTTTAATGACCATGGACATTTCTTCTATTGTCTTTACTGCATCTTGAGAATTCTTTTGTAACTCCATAACCATTTCATCAATATCTTTCGTTGAAGCTGCGGATTGCTCTGCAAGTCTTCTGATTTCTTCAGCAACTACTGAGAATCCTTTTCCGGCATCACCTGCTCTTGCTGCTTCAATAGCAGCATTTAATGCTAACAAATTAGTTTGCTCAGCAATAGATGATATTACACTGCTGGCTTGTCCGATTTTACTGGAACTCTCATCCGTCTTTAATATAACTTCATGGATTTCCATTGAAGCTTTATTATTTTCTTCTGTTTTTATAGAAAGGTATTCTATTTCCTTTAACCCTTTACCCAATACTTCTGCCACCTTTTCTGTAGCTATATTTAGGCTCTTTAGATAATCTTGGTCTTTTTCAATTACCTCGCCTAATACATTTGCCTTCATAGAACCATCTTCAGTATGTTTTGCTTGTTCAGAAGCACCTTTTGCTATTTCCTCTACTGTAGTGGATACTTCTTCCGATGCATTCGCTGATTGTTGTGAGGTTGCTGTTAATTCTTCTGAAGCTGCAGCTAATTGTTCTGAGGAATTACTAATATCTCCAACGATTCCTCTAATACTATCAGTTATACTTTGTAGAGCTCTTGATAAGATACCAATTTCATCTTTTCTTTTCAGGTACTTTTGCTCTACATTGACTGATACATCCAAGTTTGATATTTTCTCTGAATGATGAACAGTTTTAATAATAGGTTTCGTAATGGAATTACCAATCGTATAGGCAATTACAATGCTAATTAATAAAATTATTACAACAACTGTGAGGATTCTGTTTTGAAGTACCGGTATTGCTGATAAAACTTCATCCTCACCTGCAGTAATAACAAATATCCAGTCGGTGCCTTGGATTGGAGCATATCCTGCATATAATTTCTCCCCATTATAATTGTATGTACTTACACCAGACTTATCTTTTATTATTTTTTGGATTGTATTGGACAAGGATATTAAACTACTGTCCTCCTTAGCCGCTTCGATTGGTGAAAATTGACTGAGTACCTTTTCTCTGTCCGGATGGGCTATTACAGTACCTTTACTATTTATAATATAGCCATATCCATTCTCACCATATCCGGTATCATCAACAATATCACTAAGAGCATTCCCATCTCTACGACCAATTAATGCTCCAACTATGCTTTCGTCTTTATATATCGGTGTCGCAACCATAATAACCGGTTCATTTGTTACCTTACTAATTAATACATCAGATATATTAGTCTCTCCACTTAAAGCTTTCTGTACGTAATCTCTATCACCTAACTCACTTACAGTTCCATCCGAATAATTAGCAGTACCAGTAGTTTTCGCTACCGCAATATCTAAAAAGTCGGTTTGTTGCACTTGTGCCGCCAATACCGGCTGTTGAGATATCCAATTCATGTTTTGTATAACATGATCAAGTGCTAACATTCCCAGTGATTGTTTTTGAATGTCCAATCGGCTCGTTGTCACTTTTGAATCTTCAAGTGCAAGCGAATAAAGTGATTTCTCTGCTTCTGAGGTAATTGCATTTGCGGAACTTATTATAGAAATAATACCTAAAATTATTGAAGATAATAAAATTAATATAGAAAAATTTAAAATTAGCTTTGTTTTAATACTTTTCATTATATCCTCCATTGGTTTAAATGTCTTAAGAACTATAAATCTGATATTTCTTTCATAACTACTGACTTTTAACTTTCAATTACCTATTTTACATAAAGAAAAACCTCCTTAACACAAAAAAAATCCCTTTTCTTATTTAAGCAACAAAAAAAGGGATTAAACATTGTTTGCAACCGGCTGCCATGTTAAAGAATATTTAGGCCCTTGGCTTTGCGTCCTTACCTTTCGATAAGTTTGCCCATTTTTTTATTAATGCTGTTTTTATACTTACTGTCATAAATCTTCGACAAAAATTAACATTTAATTCTAATAATTTACTTATATATCTTGTGTTCCTACATTATTAATAGGAATTGCAAAGCAAATTATACTGTACTTCTTATTGAAATGCAAGTACTATTTATAGATGTTATAATAAACAAATATATTAAAAAGGAAGCATAAAAAATAATTTCTTTTTGCTTCCTCTTCTTAAGAATTATGAATATAAAATATCTTATTACATACTTGAATATTACCTGCTGTTTCACTAGCTAAAATAAATATCACTGGCTGTCTGATAGAATACCTGTTCCTTTTCAGAATCTGTAAAAATATCACTCTCTAAGGCATAGTCTACCAAGTGTTTATATGTATCCCGACAGAGAGTGGATGGCAAATCCGAACCAAACATCATGCGGTCAGCACCAACAATACTTTTTCCAATCTTAAGATAATGCTGCGCATGTTCATATGGATAAATTTCCGGCCGCTGATTAGCCGGAAGTGCCGCCAAATCAAACCATACATTGGGCAAATTCAGACGTTTCAGTCCCTCCGTCATTACAGCCTCATCCTTTTGAAGCGGTGCAAGCAGATGACAAATGACGAATTTCATCTTCGGATAACACAGAATAGCATTTCTTAATGCTTCAATCTGCCAACAAGGATTACCTACCCGTCCGATATCAATAACAAAAGTAAGATTCTTATCATTGGCGTACGAATAAGCCTCATTCATTACCGGTCCATCCAACGGAACAGGTGGATGATAACTCATTAAACCAGAACCGTTGCTTACCTCAAATTTAATTATATTAAATCCTAATTCATCAAACAAATGACTTAGAATCTTATCTTTATCTACACAGAACGGATCATAGGTAGCAGCACCCGTAAACCGATCCGGATATTTCTTCATTGCCTGTGAAGTATATTCATTCTGAAATCCAAAATAATTTCCTTGGAGTAATACTGCTTTTTCAATGTGATTGGTATCCATTAATTGAATCACTTTCTCCGGTGTTACATCATATTCCCCAAGCTCCGGTGGAATCATTTTAATTACCTGTCCGCTAGCATAAATTGCCTCGCCATTTCCGCAAGCCCGCAGTTCACCCTGTGAACCAAATCCTGCAATGCATTGAACAATATGCACATGTGCATCTATTATTTTCAAATTAACTCCCATCTTCGTGCTTTAGCACGCATACAAATCAAGATGTTAAATAATGTAGTTCATTTATCACCTACCTCGTTCTACCCTTTGAGCCCCGTAGTACTGATACCCTCCACCAGATATTTCTGCAAAGATACAAATATCAACACAGTAGGCATAATAGACAGTGTAGCCATAGAAAACATAGCACCATAATCGGAAGAAGAACCTGGATCACTAAACAGCTTTAGAGCTAAACTCACTGGATATTTGGCAGTGCTATTAATATAGAGCAGTGCTGAAAGGAAATCATCCCATCTCCACATAAAAGAAAAAATACCACCGGTAATCAAAGCCGGTACAATCAAAGGAAGAATAATTCTTCTATAAATGCTATAGTAGGTACATCCATCAATTTTAGCTGCTTCATCCAATTCTCTTGGAATACCCTCAATAAAATTAACCATCAAGTAAATAAAGAAGCCCTGTACTGCAAACCAATATGGCATAATCAACGGAAGATAAGTTCCTACCCAACCTAATTTCTGATACCACAAATACTGAGGGATCATCAGAACCTGCGCCGGAAGCATCATAGATGCGAGCATAGCTACAAATAAAGCTCGTTTTCCGAAAAATTTGCACCGTGCAAATCCGTAAGCTACGATAGAAGAAGAAAAAACGGTACCAATGGTTGCAACAATTGAAATAAATAAGGAATTCTTAAAGAAGGTTCCAAAGGATACCTTAGCAAAGCCCTCCCAGCCATTGGTGTAATTATCAAATGTAAACTTTTCAGGAATCAGCTGACTAGCAGTCGTAAAAATAGTTGATGTTTCTTTAAAAGAACTCATAATCATCCAAAGCAGCGGATAAATCATGGTAAGGCCAAATCCACATACCAAAATGTGATAAATTGCTTTACCGATATTTCTTTTTACTTTTACATTCATTTTTATCACACTCCTTCATCGTAAACCCAGAATTTCTTCATTACAAACAATATCCAGGTTATAAATCCTATAATTATCAGCATAATCCATGCCAGTGCTGCACCATACCCGGTGTTATAATACTCGAAGGATTGCTGATACATGTATACCGTATAGAATAATGTAGTATTCATAGGTTTACCCTGAGTAATGATAAAACATTGCGTAAAAGCAAGAAATCCGTTAATCATCTGCATAACCAGATTAAAATGTATAGTTGGTGTCAATAGTGGAACCGTAATGTGGAAAAATTGACGTCCTTTACTTGCACCGTCTACACGGGCAGCTTCATACAAACTTGTAGGAATCTGTTTTAAGGAAGAGAGGAAAATCAGCATGGAAGATCCAAACTGCCATACTGCAAGAATAATCAAAACCCAAAGTGCTGTTGTAGCATCCCCTAGCCATGAAAAACTCTTATTGAGTCCGATAAGGCCAAGCACCTTGTTAAATACACCATCCATAGCAAACATTCTCTTCCATAGTATTGAAACAGCTACAGAACCTCCAATAATGGAAGGCAGATAATATACTGCCCGATAAAAACCGGTTGCTTTTGAAGTCTTTAATAATAGCATCGCAACAAATAACGCAAAAATCAAACGAAGGGGAACAGATAAAAACGCAAATCTAAATGTAACCTTCAGCGTCTGGAAAAAGGTTTCATCAACAAATATATCTTTATAATTCTTTAACCCGGTCCAAACAGGGGCTGACAGAATATCATAATCGCAAAAAGAATAATACATGGATAGTGTCATTGGAACAATCATGAATAGCAAAAAACCAATAGTAAATGGTAACGTACACAGCGTTCCCGCAACTTTTTCCGTATTTAATTTTTGTCTAAAAGTCAAAGACTTTTTCTTCATAGTCATTCTCCATTATTTAAAATTGGTATTACAAAACGCACCCGGTAAAAAGCAGGTCTTGTAATACCATTATTTACTGTTTATGTTATCTTTTACTGCAGAATTTCTTATCGTTTTTGTTATAGACATTGTTACCAATTATCTATTTTGCTAAAATTGCATTTCCTTGCTCTAGCAACTGTGTAGCAGCATCAGCAGCAGTCATTTCACCATATAATACTTTTGCTTCTAAGGAATCAATAACCTCTAATACTTCACTTGTTCCATCTGGAGAAGCTGGATTTATTGCTGAGCTGTTTGGTGTAACAACATCATTAATATATGTGATTACCTGCTGGCTGATATCATCCATTAATGGAGAAATTGCAGCTGAAACTTCAGTAGAAGCAGGAACACCTCTTTCACCTAAAAGTACTTCATTACATTCAACAGAGTTTAATAGGTAATTTAATACCTTAACAGCTTCTTCTGGATTCTCACTGTCTGATGATACAGAGAAGAACTGGCTTGGTTTCAGATAATTAGCTGTGGAAGGATTCTCAGCCGGCCATGTAGTAATGCCTATTTCAACACCTTCAGGAGCTGCAGCCTGCATAGCTGTCAGCTGATTGGAATAATTGAATGCACACCAGGATTGTGTCTCAGGTGAAGAATTATAAACCAATGGTTCCTGTTCTACCGATCCAATTGTGATTTCTGCAAATACATTAGGATTAAGATGCCATCCTTCTTTAATACCTGCTGCATATAAGTCAAAAAATACTTCAAGATCAGCAGTATCTTCTACACCAAGTTTATCAGCTTCAAATAATACATGTCCTTGGCTTCTCATGGTATATTCAATAAAGTTTTCGCCATTATTGTAAGCTATGTTAGTTTTAACACCTGTTTTTTCATAAATTTCACGGCTAAGATCAACAAACTCAGTTAATGTCATATTATCTTTTACAGTAATTCCGGCTTCATCCAATAAAGTCTTGTTATATAACAATGCTGGTGCATTAATACCTGCACAAATTGCATATAAGCCATCTCCTGACGCACCGGAGGATAAGATACCTTCATCCACGTTACTTACATCCAAAAGACCACTCTCAACGTAAGGAGTCAGATCAACCAGCAGATCATTTGCTACATACTGTTCCAGATATTTATAATCCATTTGAACTAAATCCGGTAAGCTTTTACCTGCTGAAGCGGTTGCTAATTTTGTCCAATAATCAGACCATTCTGCGGGTTGTACGTCAAATGTAATTCCTGGATTATTCGTTGTATATAAATCCAGTGCTGCCTGTGTTCTTTCGTTTCTTGTCTGGTTACCCCACCATGTAAATGTCAATTCAGCGGAAACATCGCTAGCTGCAGCATCGGATTCTGTGGCAGCATCTGTACTTGCAAATTCGCTCGTTGTGTCATTGGTGTCTGTCGAGGTGTCTGTTAAGGTGTCTGAACTCTTTGAAGCACAGGCAGCTAAACTAATGACCATAGTCAATACCAAAAGCATAGAAAGTAATTTTCTCATAAATATGTCCTCCTCAAATAATAAATTGTGTAGCAGTTTTGTTATCTGCTATACGCTAATTATATCCCCTAATAAATAGATATTAAATATTAAAAACCGTCTATTCTGATTACAAAACCGTCCTTTTTGTGAATATAGCACAATTAGGAGAATAAAATATTGCTAATATATAGCTTTTTGTATATAATATAGAAAATCCTCGAGTTTTGAATTGCAAAACACCTTGCGGTACTGGCGGCTGAATAGTCATAGAAAATCAAACTAGTCTAGGAGATATACAATGATACGATTCTTTCATAAGAAATTAACTGACCTACCCTTAACAAAGAAAATAATAATGATAGTACTCAGTGTCATATTCTTTATTGTAATAATGTCGTTTATTGGTGTCCACTATATCATGAAAGTGAATAACAAATTGCTATATCAATCCATAGCCAGTTCCCTATCCTATTCCCAAAAAGAAATCTCAGACACTTTTGATGTTGCTGAAACTCTTTCCAGCATGATAATTTCTGATAACATTATCCAAAAACAACTCAGTGTACTTAAAGATTCACTGAATTCAGCTGATAGGAAGAGGGCCTATGATCAGCTCTATACCAATATGCAGTCCTACTACTATCAGTTTAAATCAAATCATGTTTCCTATATCAGCCTGTATAATGATTCTTTTGCTACTCATACATATCAGCTAAAGGCTGAGCAGACCCCGGAAGAGATTCGTGATGATATTATTAGTCGGGGACTTGAAGCTGCGGGTGCTCCCGCTTGGGTTACGGATTATTGTGAAGAATATGGATTATTTCTTGTCCGGGAAGTAAGGCGAATCAGTAATCTAAATCTGGATTCACTGGGAATTCTTGTAGTGCGCCTTGATTTGAATAAGTTGATTTCAGCTTCTACTGTATTTAGTACCTCCTATGAAAATCCATATTATCTGTTATATGATAATAATGAATTAATATATCGTTCCAGTATATTTACGGATATTGACGTAGAAGAAATAAGAGATCAGTTAATCTCCCCATATAAAGTAATTACAATTGACGGAAATAAATACTTTACCGTGAAAGGTAGTATAACAGATTATGATTTGGACTATATCTGTCTGGTATCCTACAATACCATTTATCATTCTCTTCTGATGTCGAATGTGGTCTATATCATAATTATTATGGCTGTTGCTATTCTAGCCGTTGGTTTATCTAATTTATTTATACAATCTATCATGAAACATTTTAATACGCTGATACTCAAAATGAAAGCATTCCGCGGGCAGGCAAATGAAATTATTGATGTTGGATATGATTATAATTCCCGATATGACGAATTTGGCCTTCTTCACCGACAGTTTGACAGTATGGCCCTGGAGATAAAAGATCTGATCAATGAGAAGTATATCAATAAACTCCTAATGAAAGATGCTCAACTCAAGGCATTGGAAACACAGATTAATCCTCATTTTCTATATAATACCTTAGAATCAGTAAACTGGAGGGCAAAAGCAATCGGTGAAAGAGACATTTCTCTAATGGTTGAATCTTTAGGAAATCTGCTACGTATGACCTTAAGTAATAAGAATAAGGTATTTACTTTAAAACAAGAATTAGAACTGGTCACCTACTACATATCCATCCAGAAATGCCGTTATGAAGAACGGCTAGTTTATCAGTTGAACTGTGAAGATACATTGCTGGATGCCTCCATTCCAAAGCTTACGATTCAACCATTAGTCGAAAATGCTATCCATTATGCATTAGAAGAAATCACAGAAGCCTGCCACATAAGTATAGAAATATTCAGTATTGAAGACGAACTGCAAATCTATGTGAGAAATAATGGTTCTCTTTTTGAAACCGAGTTACTTGAAAAGCTAGAAAAGAAAGAAATTCAGCCTCATGGATTTGGCATCGGATTATTAAATATCAATCAAAGACTTATGCTGACCTTTGGTGATTCCTATGGGCTGACATTATTCAACGAAGAAGACCATGCTGTTGCCAAAATAACCATACCTTATAGAACTATTACTTAGACAAAAAGGAGAAAAGAAATGCTAAAACTACTTATTGTTGATGATGAACGTGTCATTCGGGAAACGATTAGTAACCTTATAAATTGGAATGAAATTGGTATTGAACTGGTCGGCTTATGTAAGGATGGAATTGAAGCCTATGACATGATCATGGATGAGAATCCAGATATCGTTCTTACCGACATTAAGATGCCAGGGTTGACCGGCCTTGATATTATTCAGCGCATTTCACAGACAGATCACTCCATTGAATTTATAATTCTGTCAGGATACGGTGAATTTAGTTTTGCGAAAGAAGCTATGAAATATGGGGTTAAACATTATCTGTTAAAGCCTTGTAATGAAGCGCAGATTATTGAAATCATGAAAGAAGTCGCTAAAGACTGCTATCACAAACATGCTTTTCAGGATTTAAAAGAACAACAGAAACAACTGACTGAAAATCTTCATAGCAACATCATCCGAAATATTATTACAGAAGGAATATCCTCTGACCCCGACATTGATACAACACTTTTACTGAAGCCGTATCGACTTTTTCTGGATTTTTTAAATACGGGTTATGAACTATGTTATCTTTACTTTTTGAAAGAAGATACTCTAAAAGAATGTCTCAAGATGATTAACAGCTACAACAAGACTAACTTTCCAGGTATCCCTATTTATTCGGTTTATGTGAAGAACACACTGGTGGTATTTTTCCAAAGCTTCCAAAGCTCTTATGAGGAATTTGATGATTTCATAAGAACTCTGTCCTTTAAAAATCAAAGTATCTCCATTGAATATAAAAGGGTTTCCTATGATAATCTTTTAAACTTATTCACAAACCTGTTAGAACGCCTGCGAAGATATGGAATGATTTACTATTTGAATGATTTTCAAATGATTTCTTTATGTAATTATAACACTGTCCTAAAGAAAATGAATCCAATCCTAAATCAGTTACAAAGTAGTGATTTAACGCTCTACGCTAAAGGACTCCGTGAATTAAAAGATACCCTTCTTCCAATATCAAACCCGGATTTTTTAAGAACGCTTATCACTAACCTACTTTTAAAGCGTTCAACTAATACAGAGACAACCAATCCCATGAATATCACGGAATTTCTCCTAGATATAAAGTCCATCGAGGATGTAACACTTATATGCAGTATGTTCTTTGAGAAAATTGAATCCTTTTTTCCAAAAAGCTCCTCACTGCAGCCTAAATATAAAGATTTTATAGTCAAAGTAATGAACTATGTAGATGAGAATCTCTCCGATCCAAACCTATCCTTAAAATGGATTTCAGAGAATTATCTATATATGAATGTAGACTATGTTAGTAAACAGTTCGTAAAACAGACGGGTAATAAATTCTCCAATTACTTAACAACCTCCAGGATAATGAAAGCAAAAGAGCTTTTAGTTACCCTAGATGCTAATGTGATAAACAGAACTATTAACATGGTTGGATGCGGAAATAATCCCCAATATTTCGGTCAGATTTTCAAAAAATTTACAGGAATGACACCTGCTGCATATTTAAAGAAAATGCGTTCAGAGGATTCGGTACTTATAACTTCGGTATTCTGATTTGAACAATACAAAAAAAGGCAATCACAGATTTATCAACTCATGTTGTTTTAATCTTTGATTACCTTTTATTTTCTAGTATGCAGAAAACTCCATTCTACATAGGTTCTTAATAGCTCGTAGGGGAATCGAACCCCTGTTTCCGCCTTGAGAGGGCGGCGTCTTAGCCGCTTGACCAACGAGCCTCACAACAAAAATTATTATACATCAAGTAATTCTAAAATGCAAGAATTAATTTTAAAATTTTTCATTTTTTTTCAAGCTTTATTTTTTCAATTCCTACACACTGCTCTAATTCAAATTTTACAATCCATGGCATTAACATTCTAATTTCGTTAAATTCATTATGCCCATATGTTTCATCATAATAATTAATAATAGTACTTATAGCTGTTCCATGGCTTCCGATAACAACGTTTTTGTTCTCATACTCAACTAAAACTTGTTTTAATGCTGCTATATTACGTTGTTGAACTTCTCTAAGGCATTCTCCATCTCTCAATTTATAATCAAAATCATTCCATTGTTTCATTGAAAACTCATTAAAATCTTCTATCCAACAACTATCAACCCTACGTTCTCTAAAGTCATCTACTACAATAACCTCACTTTTTATCAAATCAGAAAATCCTCTTACCGTCTCTATAGCCCTACGAAAAGGACTGGATAATACAATATTTATCTCCTTGTTTTCTAAAAACCTGTTTACTAATTCAACATCCCTTTTCCCTTTTTCAGTCAATGGCCTTGTTAAATCATCATGATTATTGTAATCTGGTTCTGCATGTCTAACAAAATATACTGTTGTCATTTTATCCTCCAAATAAACCATCCTATTAATAGGATATTAGCAGAACATATAAAAATGCTCTGCTAATACCGAATCCATTGAAAAAGTCCCGTTCATTCAAGTTGGCAAGAATAAAGCTGTATCTATATTCATTTTGGCGTCGAACTAGTTCGAATGAGATCGGCTGATAAGGCTGTTTATAGCCGACTTGAGCTTCAAAGGACATGCCGTAGGGAAGGTACGAAAGCTAAAGCATCCGCGGTAGTCTAAATGAATCTATATACAGGGTTAGGGTGTCTTAAGTCCTTCTTAACTGAAATTATGAATAGTGATGTATATATATTCGTTTTGTCGTCGAACTAGTTCGACTGAGATCGGCTGACAAGGCTGTTTATGTCCGACTAGAGACTCAGTGAAAAACAGAGCTACTGCGATGTTTTTCATATCTTTGAGGCTCTATAAAGGACATGCCGCCGGAAGACAAGGTAGACAAAATGAATATATATGCACCGCTATTCATTACACAGCCTAGATTGGGCTTATGACACTCTACCTTATTGTAAAAAATCCATCAAAGATATCTGATTAGAGATAGGTAAATCCCCCATCAATCCCAAGTCAGCCATAAGATCAACTACGGTTGTACTAACTTTACATCGGCTTCTAAAATCATCCCGTGAAAGAAACTTACCATCTGCAACTGCTTCCACTACACCATCTGCTGCTTTTTCACCCAAACCATCTATTGTACTTAAGGATGGCATTAATTTATGATCAATAATTTGAAAATGATGAGCTTTAGCAGTATAGATATCTATTGGCAGAAATTCAATTCCTCTAGCATACATTTCCTGAACTACCTTCATATCTTTTAAGCTGTCTAGTTCTTTTTTCGTCAGCTCATTGCTTCGCCTTTTATAATCAGCCATGTATCGCTCTAAACGCTCTTTTCCAAGGCACATTAATTCATAACTGAATGCAGAAGCTCTAATACTAAAATAAGCAGCATAATAAGCTAAAGGATAATAAACCTTAAAATAGGCAATACGAAAAGCCATCATAACGTAAGCCGCTGCATGTGCCTTCGGGAACATATACTTGATACGTTTACAGGACCAGATATACCAATCCGGAACATTACATGCAAGCATTTCTTCTTCCATTTCAGAAGTCAAACCCTTACCTTTACGAACACTCTCCATAATCTTAAAGGAATGTCCACTGTCTACTCCCATACCAATCAGATAAATCATGATATCATCACGGGTACAAATTGCTGTTGACAGAGTACATTTCCCTTCTACAATTAAGGTCTGGGCATTATTTAGCCATACATCTGTACCATGTGATAGACCGGATATTCGTACTAAATCTGAGAAGGTCTTAGGTCTTGTGTCTCGAAGCATCTGCATAACAAACTCGGTACCAAACTCGGGTACTCCAAGAGATCCTAGGTCACAGCCTCCCAAATCCTCAGGTTTTATACCCAAGGCACTTAGATTGTCAAATAGGGAAAGTACTTTTTCATCATCAAACCTTATGGCCTTGGCATCCAACCCAGTTAAATCCTCTAACATACGAATCATGGTTGGATCATCATGTCCCAGAATATCTAATTTCAGTAAGTTATGATCAATGGAATGGTAATCGAAATGAGTCGTAATGGTCTTTGTAGTCATATCGTTAGCCGGTCGTTGCACGGGTGTAAAGGAGTATATTTCCTCACCATGAGGTAATACAATGATTCCACCCGGATGCTGCCCAGTCGTTCTGCGAACACCAACACAACCTGATACAATTCTCTCTATTTCTGCTCTTCTCTTGTGTTGGCCTCTTTCCTCATAATATTTTAGTACATATCCATATGCGGTTTTATCAGCCAACGTACCTATGGTTCCGGCACGGAAAGTATGTCCTTCTCCGAAGATCACTTCTGTATATTCATGTGCTTTACTCTGGTATTCACCAGAGAAATTAAGGTCAATATCCGGTTCCTTATCTCCATTAAATCCAAGAAATGTTTCAAAGGGGATATCATGTCCATCTTTACTAAGTGGTTGTCCACAAACCGGACAATTCTTATCCGGCATATCACAGCCGGAACTTCCCGCGTACATTTTAACTTCATCAGAATCAAAATCAGAATAAAAGCAATTGGTACAATAATAATGAGCTGCTAAGGGATTAACCTCCGTTATCCCAGACATCGTAGCGACGAAAGAAGAACCAACAGAACCTCTTGAACCTACCAAATAACCATCCTCATTTGATTTCCATACTAGTTTCTGTGCTATAATATACATAACTGCAAATCCATTTTTAATAATAGAATGTAATTCATGCTCTAAGCGTTCCTCTACCTGTATTGGCAGATTTGGCCCATACATAGAATGTGCTTTTTCATAACACATATTACGGAGATCTACATCCGAATTTGGGATTACAGGTGGACATTTATCCGGGCGAACCGGAGATATCTTCTCAAACATATCAGCAATCTTATTGGTATTCGTAATGACAACTTCCGTTGCCTTATCTCTGCCTAAATACATGAATTCTTCTAACATCTCCTTAGTTGTACGAAAATATAACGGAGCTTGATTATCGGCATCCTTAAAGCCCTTGCCTGCCATGATAATCCGTCGGTACACCTCATCCTCCGGATCTAAAAAGTGAACATCACAGGTAGCTACCACTAACTTATTAAATTCTTCACCAAGCTTTACAATCTTCCGATTGATTTCAATTAGTTCTTCTTTTGAATTAATATTAATCTTCTCACTTTGAATCATAAAATCATTATTACCCAAAGGTTGAATCTCAAGATAATCGTAGAAATCCACTAAGCGATTGATTTCCTCAGGAGGCTGTTCTCTTAAGATTGCTTGGTATAATTCACCTGCTTCACAAGCAGAACCTATAATTAAACCTTCTCTGTTCTCTAAGAATAAACTCTTGGGAATTCTAGGCCTTTTACTATAATAATTAATATGAGATAACGAGATTAACTTGTATAAATTGACTCTTCCAATATCATTTTGTGCCATTATAATTGCATGATAAGTGGGCATCTTTTTAATAGCTTCAGGAGACAATTTTCCTAATTTATTTATTTCATCGATACAGGTAATATCTTTTTCCTTTAGCATAGCAGCAAACTTCATAAATATCTCTGCTGTCGCACCTGCATCGTCTACTGCCCTATGATGGTTCTCTAAGGATATGCTCAAGGCCTTTGCAACATTATTTAACTTATATCTGCTTAAATCAGGTAGAAGTATTCTTGCTAGGCCAACCGTGTCAATAACGGTATAATCAATTTCAATTCCTAAATCTTGTGATTTCTTGGTTATAAAACTCACATCAAAAGAAGCATTGTGAGCAACTAAAACACAGTTATCGCAGAATGCTAAAAATTGAGGAAGAATCTCATCAATCTTTGGATATTCCATAACCATCTCATCTTTAATACCGGTTAACTCTTCTATTTCATAGGGGATTGGTATCTCTGGATTGATGAAGGTACTAAATTTATCTACAATGATGCCTCCCACTACTTTTACCGCACCAATTTCAATGATTCGATCTTTTACCGGTCCAAAACCAGTAGTTTCAATATCAAAAACAACAAAAGAGTCATCTAATGTCTGCCCTTTTTCGTTTATTACAACCTCTTTTAAATCATCAACTAGATAAGCTTCTACTCCATATAAAACTTTAAACTCTTTTAGCCTTTCCCATTCTGATTCTGGATAATCTCTCTTACTAAGTGCATGATTCGCTTCTGGAAAGGATTGAACAACACCGTGATCTGTAATAGCGATTGCTTTATGGCCCCAGGCAAATGCTCTTTTTACCAAGTCCTTTACATCTACCACTGCATCCATATCGCTCATCATAGTATGGGCATGGAGTTCTACACGTTTGACTGCGCTATTATCTTGTTTCGTTGTGGTGAAATCAGAAATCGTCTTTATACCAACAATGGAACCGATAGTAACCTCATGATCATACTTATCCATTAAGGCCATACCTTTTAACTTAATAAACTGTCCCTTTTTTAAAACATCTATAATTTCAGCTGCTTCTTCCGTCTTAATAAAAATTTTCCCTTGTATAGCATCCGTAAAATCTGTTACCGTAAAGATTATTATGGTTTTCTCATTACGCAATTCTCTTGGTTCTACATTAAGAATTTTGCCACGAATAATTACTTCACCAATCTCATCCTGAACATCAGCAATGGGAATTGATTCACCTTCAAACCCTTTTCCATATATGGTATCCGGATCATTAATCGTCTTTTTATAATTGTACTTACCTTTTTCGTATGTATTCTTAACCTTTTCATTAGAATTCTTTGATTTTACGGATTTTACTTCATCGGAAAATTCTTTCGCTGCTGCCATCTCAACTGCCGACTGCTCCTGATATGCATTAAGTTCCTGGGCGTATATTGCTGCTGCAGAATCATCGGCAAAAGCCTGTTCCTGATTTATACTTGAGTTTGGATTATTTAACGCTGTTCCTTTAGAGAATTGGTTTTCTTCCGATTCTTCTTTTTTCTCCGGTACACTATACTCGAAGTGTACATGAATATCATAATTAAAGCGATTTTTAAACAAATCAGTTAAGTGTTTTGCTATGTCACCTGACATCTTTCTTACAAGGAAATTCTCCTCACAATCAAATATGAGTACATTTCCCTCAAAACGAATTTGGGCTAGCTCAAACACATTATATTCTAATCTGCTTTTATCTCTAAATTCGTCCAGAATACTATCTCGATAAATATCAAACAACTTCTCTGGTGTATATTGTGCTGACAGTATATAATTCTCACATAATACTACAGTATTAGATGTGGTAGAAAACAACTGCTTATAAATCTGATATTCCATTTTCTTAATATTTTGCCTATTAATTAGTCGATTGCTTTGCATGTATATTCTAAATTCTGCTTTTGACTTTGATACCGCAACCCTCTCTACACATACCTCCCGAAAGACTCCTTCTAAATCTTTCGGCAGATTTGATAGTTGATCAAAGACTTCAAAAAAAAGCATACTCATGTCCATGCCCCATTTCTATTGTTAAATACTGTACGTTTTTTAAGTTTCATTATTGCATTTTAATAAGTTCCTCACGAAGAGCGGATAACAATTCACTCTCAGGTACTTTTCGAATGATTTCACCCTTTTTAATAATCAACCCTTCACCATTACCCCCGGCAATTCCGATATCAGCTTCTTTAGCCTCTCCTGGTCCGTTCACCGCGCAACCCATTACAGCCACTTTAATGTCTAAATTGATATCCTGCACCATATTTTCTACTTCGGTCGCCAATTTTATTAAATCAATCTGCGTTCTGCCACAAGTTGGACAAGAGACAAGTTCTACACCGCCTTTTCGAAGTCCTAACGTTTTTAGTATCAGCTTTGCAGATTTAATCTCTTCCAATGGATTACCTGTTAATGATACACGAATGGTATTCCCGATTCCTTCATAAAGCATAATACCCAAGCCAACAGCTGACTTAATATTACCAGAAATAATAGTTCCAGCTTCTGTAATTCCTACATGCAATGGATAATCCGTCTGCTTTGAGATTATCTGATGAGCTTTAATGCACATTAATACATCCGAAGATTTAATACTGATAACAAGATTGTCATAGCCTAAATCTTCGATTATGTGAACCTTATCCAGTGCACTTTCAACAATACCCTCAGCAGTAACCCCACCATACTTAGTAACAAGTTCTTTTTCCAAAGAACCACTGTTTACACCAACTCGAATTGGTATATTTCTCTCTTTTGCAACATCAATTACTGCTTTTACCTTATCAATACTGCCGATATTTCCTGGATTAATGCGTATCTTATCTGCCCCATACTCCATAGCAGCAATAGCCAAACGATAATCAAAATGAATATCTGCTACCAAGGGGATGTGAATCTGTTTTTTGATCTCGCGAAAGGCTTCTGCTGCTTTCATGTTAGGTACAGCACAACGGATTATATCACAACCTGCAGCCTCTAATTCCAAGATCTGTGCAACTGTGTCCTGCACATTCTCAGTCTTAGTATTTGTCATGGATTGAATCAGAATCGGATTCATCCCACCAATTACTCTATTTCCAATATGAATTATTTTCGTATTTTCTCTCATATTATTAAACTCCAATCATCCTATGAATCTTTCCGAAGGAAATCCAATTTTATCAGCTTAGAACAATCTGCTGATATCGTTAAACATTACAAATACCATTAATACCATTAATGCAATTAAGCCTATCATATGAACAAGGCCTTCTTTCGCCTGATCCACTGGTTTTCCACGAAATACCTCAAGTAATAAGAATACCAATCGTCCTCCGTCTAAAGCCGGAATAGGTAATAAGTTCATTACACCCAAGTTAGCGCTTAATAATATACTGATATAAGCTAAACTTAAAAATACAGAGAGTGCTCCATCACTTTTACTTTCTTGATAAGTATCTCCGATAATACTAACAATACCTACCGGTCCTGCCATGTCTTTGGTACTTACTTTACCTACAATTAGTTGGCCCAAACTTTGAATTGTGGTTACAATCCAGTATTTAATCTCAACTGCACTATACTTTATGACACCTAATACATCTGTTTTTTCTCGCATTGTATTAATAGAAGTACCAATCATGTACTCACTATATAATACTGGAGTAATCTCAGCAGTAAACGTTTCTCCTGCTCTTGAATAAGTAATATTAATTGGTTCCTCTGATAATGGATTCTCCCCAAAATACTGACCCAGTTGAATACCATCAGCAATAGCCGTTCCATTAATCTCAAGAATTACATCACCAATTTGAAGGCCTGCATTTACCATAGGCATATCTTCAAACATAGAAGTAATAGTCGCTGCTGTCGAGTCCGAAATATATCTAAATCCAAGCAAATAAGTTTTCACTATAACAGGAGTCAACGAAACCGTATTCTTCTCTCCCTCACGCGAATATGTTAATTTAACTTCTTTGTCACTTAACGGATTTAACTGAAGATAGGTATCAGCTTCACGACCTATATCAATATGTTTTCCATTTATATTTGTTATTACGTCACCAACTAAAATACCAGCTTCCTTAGCCGGAGAATTATCTGCTACACTTATAACGGTAGCCGGATCATAACCTGCTACCCCAATAACAAACATAGATAAAATAAATGCTAAGATAAAGTTAAATAAAGGGCCTGCAAAAATTACTGAGATTCTGGCCCACAC
Source organism: uncultured Lachnospiraceae bacterium (assembly GCA_963517115.1). Classification (GTDB taxonomy): domain Bacteria; phylum Bacillota; class Clostridia; order Lachnospirales; family Lachnospiraceae; genus Anaerocolumna. The sequence continues at coordinate 184,985 of CAUQEW010000002.1, forward strand.
ACCCTTTTTATTAAAAGCGCGGTCATCATCTAAAACTTCATCCTCACCCATCATCATGCAAGAACCACCTATAGGAAGTAATTTCCATGAATATTTGGTGGAGTCTTTCCATTCAGCCGTTGTATCAAAATCATGTTGAGTTAAGAAAAACCTTGGTCGGTAGCCACGTTCTGTTTTTACAAGACTGATAATTCTAGGTCCCATACCAATTGAAAACTCTGTAACAAATATCCCGTTCTTCTTTGCGAGAAGAAAATGTCCCAGTTCGTGAATTACAATAATAACACTAAATATTAAAATCGAAATAATAATATTCATTCTAACTCCCATCTGCGTGCCCTAGCACGCGTACAAATAAAGAGGTTGAAAAATGTACTTTATTTTTCAACTTAACTCCTATTATGAATATCCATAGTTTTAGTTCAAATTTGTGTAAAGTAAATAATTGCTTCCGCTTTCAAATTTGTGACTTAACTATATTGATTCTTCATTTCTTAGTTATGCGCTTTATAAAATCATATGTCTCATCTTCAATATTAAGAATTTCAGAAACAGAAGGATTTTGTACTTTTTTATGATTCCCTACTGCAGCTTCTATTAATTCTACGATTTCAAGATATTTAATTTCTTTGTTTAAGAATTTAGCTACTGCCAGTTCATTTGCTGCATTAAAAACAGTAGGCATACTTCCGCCCTGTTCGGCAACCTGATAAGCTAGTTTTAAGCCTGAGAATGTATCCATATCCGGTTTTTCGAAGGTTAATTTTCCAAGTTCAAAAAAATCTATACGTGCACCCTTTAAAATTCTTCTTTCCGGATAAAATAGGGCATATTGAATAGCAAGTTTCATATCCGGCGTTCCCATCTGAGCCATGATACCGCCATCTTGAAATTCAACTGCTGAATGAATCACACTCTGTGGTTGTATCACAACTTGAATCTTATCTAAATCAACACCAAATAACCATTTTGCTTCCATGACTTCCAATCCTTTATTAACCATTGTGGAAGAATCAATGGTTATTTTACGTCCCATGGTCCAATTTGGATGTTTTAAAGCATCTTCAACTTGAATATTCTCTAGATCCTTCTTCGTTTTACCACGAAAAGGTCCACCTGATGCAGTCAGAATAATTCTACTGACTTCATTCCCTTGTTCACCATTCAATGCTTGGAAAATTGCAGAATGCTCACTATCAACCGGAAGAAGTCTGACGCCATATTCCTTTATTAGTGGTATAATAATATGACCTGCAGTAACAAGGGTTTCCTTATTCGCAAGAGCAATGTCTTTTTTTGCACGAATTGCTTCTATGGTAGGACGAATTCCAATCATCCCCACAATAGCAGCTACGACTATATCTGCATTTTTTTCAGTTGCACAGGCAATCAATCCATCCATACCTGTTACAATTGACACAGACAGGTCTCTAACACGAAGTGCCAATTCCTTCGCTTTCTTTTCATTCCAAACACATACCACTTTCGGGTTAAATTCTCTAATCTGCTCTTCTAATAATTCTATGTTTTCTCCAGCAGCTAAAGCACTAACTTTTAAATCTAAATTATTTCTTACCACTTCAAGTGTCTGGGTTCCAATGGAACCAGTAGACCCGAGAATTGAGATACACTTCATTATAATACCTCTTTTCTAAATAATCACGTTAAATATCACTAAATTTTATAAAATTTCTGCTAGAAAATAAACGATAGGTGCCACAAAAATAATACTATCAAAACGGTCTAGTATTCCACCATGACCAGGTAATAGATTACCATAGTCCTTTATTTCATGATTTCTCTTTATTGCAGAAGCAGCTAAATCTCCTAATTGGGAAATTACACTGGAAGCTCCACAGATTATGGTAAAAACATATTGTGGATTCTGAAACCCTATTATATTTCCCTTAAAAATCGTTGCATATAGGAAACCCAGTAATGCAGCTCCAGCTACTCCACCAATACAACCTTCTAAAGATTTCTTCGGACTAAGATGTGGTAAAATTTTATGTTTTCCAAATAAAGTTCCTACACAATATGCGCAGGTATCAGATCCCCAAGCACCAATAAAAATTAACCAAACTAATAATATTCCCCCATCTAGCATTCTAACTTTGTAAACATAACTAAGCATAATTGCCACATAGAAAAAGCCAAAGAACACCATGGAAACTTCTTCTGCACGGTACTTTGGATATGAGAATACATAAATCAACATTAATATTAATAAAAAACCAATAAACAGAAACATATAAAACTGATCCAATTGAAATAGAATAAGAAAATCCAATAAAATACATGCGAGATATCCTAAGCTCCCCAATAAAGTTTTATTAAGCTTAATGGTACGATATAATTCCATCATTCCAATTAAAGAAATAGCCATAATCGTAGCAAACAATACATTACCGCCTAATACAATAGTAATAATTGTAACAATCATCAGGATAACTGAACTGCGAAACCTTACCCAAAACATATCCTTACCTCCTGTTTATATGGCTCCATATCTTCTATCTCTACTGCTATAAAACTCTACTGCTTTTAGTAATTCATTTTTACCAAAATCCGGCCATAATATATCGGTAAAATAAAACTCGGTATAAGCTAACTGCCATAACAAGAAATTAGACAAACGCTGCTCACCACTGGTTCTAATTAATAAATCAGGATCCGGTATTCCTCTGGTATCTAAATAATTCGCAAAAACTTCTTCATCTATATTATCTAAACTTATCTTCTCTGCTTTTACATCCATAGCAAGCCTTTTTATTCCACGAAGCATTTCGTCTCTGCTGCCATAATTCAAAGCTACTTGAAAGTTTAGCCCTGTATTCTCCGCTGATCCTCTTTCTAATTCAATGATACTCTCTTGAATGTCTTTACTTAATTTGGTGACATCACCAATAATGCGAACTCTCATATTGTTTTTACTACTGGTTTTTAAGCAATCCTTCATATAATTACGTAGTAATTTCATGATTGCATCTACTTCTTCCTGAGGTCTGTTCCAGTTCTCAGTGGAAAATGCATAAACGGTCAAATATTTGATACCGATACGATGTGCTTCTTCACATATTTTTTCTACAGTTTTACTTCCTTGCGCATGCCCATAATTTCGTGGCATCAGTTTCTTTTTTGCCCAACGGCCGTTACCATCTAATATAATCGCAACATGTTGTGGTATCTTCATACCATCTTGATTTAAATTATCTCCCATGAAGACCTCCAAATAATATTTATGATAAACAGGACGTATTTTGACTCGTAAGCAAAACACGTCCTGTTTTCTTATATACTCTTATACAGTGAGGATTTCCTTCGATTTATCTTCTGTGAGTCTATCAATATCCACTATATATCTATCAGTAACTTTTTGAATACTGTCTTCTAATATCTTTAATTCATCTTCTGATACTTCGCTGCTTTTGCTTAATTTCTTAAACACATCATTTGCATCTCTTCTGATATTTCGAATTGCAATCTTTGCATTCTCAGATTTCTTTTTTATATCCTTTACCAAATCTTTTCTTCTATCTTCTGTAAGCTCAGGAAATACTAAGCGAATTACTTTACCATCATTATTGGGATTTAAGCCTAAATCAGAAGCCAAAATAGCTTTTTCAATCTCTTTAATTAATTTACTTTCCCAAGGTTGAATCTGGATTACCCTTGCCTCAGGTACTGAAACATTAGCTACAGACTGAAGGGCTGATGGGGTTCCATAATAGTCAATTTTGAGTTTATCCAATAGATGTGGGTTTGCTCTTCCTGCTCGAATAGAAGCAAATTCTTCCTTTAAATTATCAAGTGATTTCGCCATTTTGCTTTCGTATTGTTCAATTCTTGAATCCATAAAATCTTCCTCCAATTCTATATGTGAACTTATTTATATTGTTACTTTAGTTCCGTTAAATTTACCGCTAACCGCTTTTACTATGCTATTCTCTTCTTCAAGTGCAAATACCAACATTGGCATTTTATTCTCCAGGCTCAAAACCGTAGCAGATAAATCAACTACTGCCAACTTTCGGTCTAATGCTTCCTGCAAACTGATTTCATCAAACTTTTTAGCATTTGGATTCTTTCTTGGGTCACTATCATATACACCATCTACAGCTTTTGCCATAAGAATGATTTCCGCATCCAATTCAATTGCGCGAAGAACAACTCCTGTGTCGGTTGAGAAATAAGGATGCCCTGTCCCACCTGCTAGGAATACCACAATACCTTTGTTGAAATACTTATTCGCTCTATCTTTAGAAAATAATTTTGTCATATTACCGCATTCAAATGGAGTTAGAATCTGTGTGTTCATTCCCACATATCTAAATATTTCGGATACATAGAGACAGTTCATGACCGTAGCTAACATACCAATTTGATCTGCTTTAGTTCGGTCAATGGTTTCACTGGTTCTGCCTCTCCAGAAGTTGCCGCCTCCGATAACGACGCCGACCTCTACACCATCCTCTACCAATTGCTTTACTTGTTCTGCAACAGCGATGCAGGTTGCCTCATCGAATCCTGTTTTCTTATCACCAGCAAGTGCTTCTCCACTTAATTTTAGTAAAACTCTTTTATAACTACTCATATTACAATAACCTCCAACTATTCAAAGATATTATCTATGTCGATTGACGCATAGGATAGAGAACAGAATCCTTCAATCACTGCACCATTATTAATCTGTACTGATTGTGCCTTGATATTACCCTTAATGACTGCAGATGAGTCTATGATAACTGGTCCGTTAATATCAATTTCTCCCTTAATAGCCCCTGCAATTACTGCTGAGGAGGCTGTTACATCTCCTATTATTACAGAACCTAATCCAATTTTAACACTACCCTCACTATTAATACAGCCGATCAAACGTTTCGCACCAACAAATACCTCAGATGCCATGCAGTTTCCGGTAACACTACCAATGATAGAAAGCTTGCCCTGACATTCAACATCACCTTTTATAGTTCCCATAACCTCTAATGCGCCATCAGAACTAATACTACCATTAATTGTCGTTCCTTTTGTTATAACTGTTACATCATCATTTTTATTTGTTACAGCTGCATCCGATTTCACTTCTGATTTTGAATTGGATTCAAATTTAATATTTTTCTCCGGTACCTCATTCATATAATCTTCAACACTCTCTTCCTGTGTTAAAATTGCATCTAGAATATCCATATCTACATTATCATCTTCATATACATCTGTAGTTTCATCTGCTGCCGCAATTTCAGGTTCTATAGCCGCTGGCCTTTTCTCTAAAGTATTAACATCTTGGTTTTCATCAAACACTTCTTCTGGAAGTAATTCATTTACTGCCTGAGATAAATCATCTTTGAATTCTTTAAAAAAACCCATACTTAATCCTCCTGTGTCATTTCCCTATTATTTTATATTATTTTTTTAATGAACTAGCTTTCACTTGTTGGATTGGGGCAACATCTTTATCTAATGGCAATATTGTTGCATCTCCTTCAATTAATGTCTGAAGAATCTGTGTCAATGATTTAACAGTATTCTCTTTTGTAACTGTATCATGCATCAACACTATAGATGTCTTATGTAGATCTACGCCGGTAATCACATTCTGAGATAGTTCTTCAGGAGTCAAAATTTTTCCAGTTGCATCACCATTTACCACATTCCAATCATAATAAATAATGGATTTCTTATTTAGATATTTAATAAAATCTGTGATATCTAAGTTACTTACATTATTGCTACTCCCCCCCGGAAAACGATATATGGAGGGACGGTATCCAGTAGTATCATATAACAAATCACTTAGTTTTGTAAAGTCTTTATCAAAATCTTCCACAGATTTATAAATATTTTTGTAATCATGTGAATAGGAGTGCATACCTAGCGTATGTCCTTCTTCCACAATTCGCCGATACATCTTTTTAGAATATTTATCCGTTTTACCAATTACAAAGAAAGTTGCCTTTACATTATAATCAGACAAAATATCTAGAATATCATCTGTATATTGACTTGGTCCATCATCAAAGGTTAAGTAGACTTTCTTTTTGCTAAACACCTTATTTTCATCATCTTTTTGTGGCAGTGTTTCGGCTTGTTCTAATTTATCTTCTGTAACCACTTCAGTGTCTGTAATACTACTTTCGTTTTCCCCTATCTCATTATGTAAGTCGGAAGAATCATTTTCTTCTGACTGATTAAACGAATCAACGTAATCGTAATCATTTTGATTAATATCTTCTTCTATTACACCATTATCTGTAACAGCAGCATGAGCTATGATTTCATGATGCTTATTGTTCCTGTCATTGTAAGTTACACCATAACGATCTGTCATTAATATATCCACTTGCTTCTGCAAAGAATTCACTTTAAAAAACATGATAATGCTTAGCATAGTAGGAAGTATTAACAAGATAACAACGATTATAATAATCCAAATTTTAATTCGTTTGATACGTTTACGCTTAGCTGTAAGGGAATCCAGACTGATAGTTGATTTATCCTTGTCCAAATTATTTTCTCCTTTATAATTCTCTTCGAACTATTCTATCACATTTCAAGAATAAATAAAATATCAATTGTTAAAATATTTGCTTATTAATCAATATGTACTACATCTCTTTTGCTCATATATAAATGTGTAAAAAAGGTCAACTTCCCACCTTATGTTTATCATGGTTGTTGACCTTCTACTATTATTACATATGTCTGTTTGTTACCTTCAGTCTACTCATAGCACGATTGAGTGCAGCTTGTGTTTGATAATATTCCTTGATGCTTTGCTTTTGACGTAGCCTTTCTTCTGCTCGGATTTTTGCTTTCTCTGCTCTTTTAATGTCGATTTCTTCAGGTTTCTCAACCGTATCGGCTATCAGAACTACGAAATTAGGCATTATCTCTACAAATCCATCACTTACTGCTACATTTGTCCATTCGCCATCAACTTTAAACCTAAGTTCACCTGCGTTTAAACAGGTAACCATTGCTTCATGATTTGGCAGGATACCATATTCTCCATCAATTCCCGGGAATACCAGCATTTCACAATCACCTTTAAAAAATGGACGATCACTTGCAATTATTTCAAGATCAAATGTCTTAGCCATCTTTCCTCCTAACTCTTGCTCCCAGGCAAATATTCATAATACCTGTAAAACAAGCTACAGTTTGAATCCTTAAGCGTTTTCTGATCCATTTATAATCTTTGCTTTTTCTATTACATCATCAATCGTTCCTACCATAAGGAACGCAGCTTCCGGATAATTATCCATTTCACCATTAATAATTGCCTTAAATCCTCTAATAGTCTCGCTTAAAGGTACATACTTTCCTTGTATTCCTGTAAAGTTCTCAGCAACATTAAATGGCTGTGATAAGAATTTTTGTATTTTTCTAGCACGATATACTGCAATTCTATCCTCTTCATCTAATTCTTCCATACCCAAGATTGCTATTATGTCTTGTAACTCTTTATACTTTTGCAAAAGTTCCTGGGTCTTCCTAGCAATTTCATAATGTTCTTCTCCAACAACATCTGGTTCGAGTATTCTAGAGGAAGATTCAAGTGGATCAACGGCTGGATAGATACCCTGTTCAACAATCTTTCTAGACAAAACGGTGGTAGCGTCCAAATGCGCAAATGTAATTGCTGGTGCCGGGTCAGTTAAATCATCCGCAGGAACATATACTGCCTGCACTGATGTAATAGATCCATTTTTCGTAGAAGTTATTCTTTCCTGAAGTTCGCCAACCTCATTCGCTAATGTTGGTTGGTAACCAACAGCTGATGGCATACGTCCTAAAAGTGCTGAAACTTCAGATCCAGCCTGTACAAAGCGGAATATATTATCGATAAATAAAAGCACATCCTGCTTTGCTTCATCTCTAAAATACTCAGCCATAGTAAGACCAGTCTGTGCAACTCTCATACGAGATCCTGGTGGTTCATTCATTTGACCAAATACTAAGGCCGTTTTATCAATAACACCGGATTCCTTCATTTCCATCCAAAGGTCATTTCCTTCACGGGATCTTTCACCAACTCCGGTGAAAATGGAATATCCACCATGCTCGGTAGCAATGTTTCTGATAAGTTCTTGTATAAGAACTGTTTTACCAACACCAGCTCCGCCAAACAAACCTATTTTTCCACCTTTTGCATATGGAGCCAATAAATCTATTACTTTAATTCCAGTTTCTAATATTTCTACTACTGGCATTTGGTCTTCGAAGGTAGGTGGTGTTCTGTGAATCTTCCACTGATCTTCACCTTCAACTTTGGGACCACCATCAATAACTTCACCTAATACGTTGAACATTCTGCCAAGTGTCTGCTTACCAACAGGAACCTTAATACAAGATCCTGTAGCACTCACTTCCATTTCTTTAGATAAACCTTCACTGGATGCAAGCATAATACAACGAACTATATTATTTCCTAAATGACTCGCAACTTCCATTACCACTCTCTTACCTTCTTTGGTAATTTCAAGGGCATCCTTTATCATCGGAAGCTTTCCACTTTCAAATTCTACGTCTACTACAGGTCCTAAAACCTGAACTATTTTTCCTTTTTCCATAAGCATCTATATCATTCCAATGCAATGTGTTTGCAAACTGCATATGTAACCTGCAAATGTCCACTGCATAACCGCGCTGCGAAATCACAACGCGGAAGAAATCTCCTTTCCTTATTCTTTCAAACTCTTTGCACCGCTGACTATTTCATTTATCTCCTGAGTAATAGCCGCTTGTCTCGCACGATTATATAATAAGTCTAACTCTTTTAACATATCTTTTGCACTCGTTGTAGCAGCTTCCATTGCTACCATTCTCGAATTTTGCTCACTTGAAAAAGCCTCAATTAATACACCGAATATGATACCTTTAATATAGTTAGGCACCAAGTGATCCATAACCTCTTCCGGCGATGGATAAAAAGATGAATGTAGATATCCAGCTTCTCTTCTTTCGAATTTTTTTCTTTCAAGCGGTAAAATTTGTAGTATCTTTGGCTCCGCTTTCATTGGTGTTATCATCTTGGTGTATATAACATACACTTCATCTAACTGGCCATTTTGAAACAGATTTATAATAGTTTCTGTCATTTCCCTGGCACGATACATTGTTGGATTTTGTGCCGTATAAAGAAATTCAACGTCTATCATAAAGTTTTTTCGCATAAAATACTGTCTGCCAACTTGTCCAACTACAAAAAGTGAATTATTCTTCCCCTTCGCCATTTCTTGCTCAGCTAGCTTAATTACATTGTGATTATAGGATCCTGCTAAGCCTTTATCGGCTGTAATTACAATGTAACCCCTTTTTCTGTCTTCCTGCTTGATCTCTTCCCTTCGTTCAAAATATACTTGATGCATATGTGGAGCTCGAAGTAAAATATCATATATAGTCGACTGAAGCTTTTCAAAATATGGTTCTGTTGCAAGAAGACTTTTTCTTGCCTTTTTTAGCTTGGAAGATGAAATTAAATACATGGCATTCGTAATCTTCATAATATCTTTTATGCTTTTCATTCTTGAATGAATTTCTTTCATATTTGCCATGTGATCACCTACTTTTTAAATTCTATGGCTGCGTCTTTGATTTGACGGATAAGTTCATCCGTTAAAACCTTTTTCGTATTAATTTCTTCGATTACATTTGGATATTTACTTTCGAAATGGTCCATTAAATCTCTTCTAAAAGTTTTAATTTCTTTAACCGGTATATCCAACATCAATTTATTATTAGCCACACATAGAAGAATGATCTGCTCATGTAATGGTAATGGTTTTGAAAGAGGTTGTTTTAATAACTCTACAACTCTGTTTCCATGATCTAAAAGTTCCTTAGTTGATTTATCTAATTCTGCACTAAATTGAGTAAACACTTCCATTTCCCTAAACTGTGCCAAGTCAATACGAAGACTGCCAGAAGCTTTTTTCATAGCTTTCGTCTGAGCCGCACCACCAACACGTGAAACTGAAAGTCCAATATTTACCGCAGGACGAACACCAGCAAAGAAAAGCTCACTTTCTAAAAATATCTGTCCATCTGTTATTGAAATAACATTAGTTGGTATATATGCAGAAACATCACCTGCTAACGTTTCAATGATTGGCAGAGCAGTAATAGAACCACCACCATGAGCTTCATCAAGTCTGCAAGAACGCTCTAACAGCCTTGAATGAAGATAGAAAACATCACCTGGATAAGCTTCACGACCTGGTGGCCTTTGGAGTAGTAATGACATGGTTCTATATGCGACCGCATGTTTTGACAAGTCGTCATATACAATCAATGCATCCTTTCCCTGTTTCATAAAATACTCAGCAATAGCTGTACCTGAATAAGGAGCAATGTACTGTAAAGGTGCTAAATCACTAGCAGAAGCAGAAAGTACAATGGTATAATCCATTGCACCATGCTTTGTCAAAGTTGATACAATTTTTGCAACAGTTGATGCTTTTTGACCAATTGCTACATAGATACATGTTACATCCTGACCTTTTTGATTCAAAATTGCGTCCATTGCGATCGAAGTTTTTCCAGTCTGACGATCGCCAATGATAAGCTCACGTTGGCCTCTGCCGATAGGAAACATGGAATCAATAGCAAGAATACCGGTTTGAAGTGGTACATTAACTGATTTTCTCGCAATAACACCAGGAGCTTCATTTTCAATAGGATAATACTCATCGGCTTCAATAGGACCTTTTCCGTCAATTGGACTTCCTAAGGCATCTACTACTCGTCCTATTAATGAATTGGATACAGGTACTCCGGCTCTTTTTCCGGTTCTTTCAACTTTCGAACCTTCTGTTATACCATAATCAGTTCCAAGTAAAACGCAGCTAATCGTCCTCATCTCTAAGTTTTGAACAATACCGCGTACTCCTGTTTCAAATTCAACCAATTCTCCATACATGGCGTGTTCCATTCCATAAATCGTAGCAATTCCATCACCGATTTGAATTACTGTTCCAGTTTCTTTCACAATCGTTTTTATATCATAATTTTCTATTTCACTTTTAAGCACAGAAATAATTTCATTTTGATTTATACTACTCAAACGTTTCACCTCCACACAAGTGTTTTACTCAAACTCGAAAGAGTTCCTTGTATACTTTTGTCATACATGGTATCACCGACAGATAAAACGAAACCGCCAAGCAATGTAGCATCCTCTTTCAATTCTAGTAAAACATCTGTTTTATTATATTTATTACATACCATATCTTTTATTTTTTCAAGTAACTCATCATCCGGTCTTGTTACATAAGTAAGAGTTGCTTTTACTATATTTTTACTATCTAATACAATATCTTCATAGGAATCAAATATCTTGCTTATAAATTCCATGCACTCATTATCACACACAACTTTAAGAAAACTTCTTATTTCCTTGTCAAAAAAAGTATCAATCACCGTATGTTTTTCGCTTTTCTTGATAGCTGGATTAATAAGAGCCATAAATATTTCTCTGTGTTCCAAAATCATATCCTTAGTATTTTGAACACATTCTTCCGAGATATTTAAATCAAATAAAACCTTTGCATAATTTACATCACGCAGCGTCATTTACCAGCACCTGCCTCTGTCAAGAAATCATTGATTATCTGCTGATTTGTACTATTATCAACATTTTTTTGTATTACCTTTGCAGCAGCAATCATGGCAATACCTGCAATTTCTGACTGAATATTTTGCATTGATTTCTTTCTCTCAAATTCAATGGATTTATTTGCCTCTTCCATCAGCTTTAATGTTTCTTCTTTTGTTATTAATATTTGTTTATCATGTTCTACTAAAGCTCTTTGTTTCGCTTCTTTTATAATATTGATAGCCTTTTCTTCCGCATTCTCTAAAGCAATCTCATACTCTTGCTTAAGTTCTAAAGCTACCTTGTTTTTATTTTCAGCTTCTGTAAAGGAAGCTTGGATTGCGTTAGTCCGTTTCTCCATCATTTCAGTGATAGGTCCGAACAAAAACTTTTTCATTAATAAATACAAAACAAAAATATTTATCATGTTAAATACAATATTCCAATCTAATTTTAACATCAGAATTGCCTCCTACTATTATTTTAAGAATAGTATAATTAGAACAGCGATTACAAAGCCGTATATTGCAGTTGCCTCTGCTAACGCGCAACCGAGTAATAATGCTTTGTTAATTTCTCCACTTGCCTCAGGTTGTCTAGCTATTGCCTCGGTTGCCTTTGACGTTGCAATGCCGATACCAATACCTGCTCCTATACCTGTCATTACTGCTATTCCAGCTCCAATTGCTATTAATGTAGTCATAATATATCTCCTTTTAATTAATTCAGATTTAAACTTATTTCAAGAATAAAATAATTAAAACAGCGATTACAAATCCGTAAATCGCTGTTGCTTCAGCTAATGCACAACCTAATAATAAAGCTTTGTTAATTTCTCCACTTGCCTCTGGCTGCCTTGCTATTGCTTCTGTTGCTTTTGATGTTGCAATACCAATTCCAATACCTGCTCCAATTCCTGTCATTACCGCTATTCCAGCTCCAATTGCTATTAATGTAGTCATACGATACATCTCCTCTTTTCTTTTATCTTTCACTTTTGTGTTTCACTATGATTCCATTTTTTCCTTCATGAACAATGACGTTAAGAATACAAACACATACGTTTGAATTAATCCGTCAAATACATCAAAATATAAACTAAATGGAAGTGGCACAATGACTGGTGCTATTAATTTTATTAATTCCATAACAACAAATCCGCCTAACACATTACCAAATAATCGCATACATAATGACAGTGGCCTGATAAAAAGCTCCAAAAAGTTAATTGGTGCTAAAAGTGGCATTGGCTCAGCGAAGCTTTTAACCCATCCCTTAGCACCCTTCGCTTTAAAACCTGAATATTCAATTAAGAATATACTCATAATTGCCAACCCTGCTGTAACATTTAAATCCTTAGTTGGTGGAGTCAGTCCAAAAACTCCAATCAGATTTGCACATCCAATATAAATTGCAACTGTACCAAGATACGGAAGATATCTCTTTCCTTCTTCTCCTAAGATATCTTCAAAAAAATGATTCAACCCTCCAACTGCAGCTTCCAAATAGACCTGAGGTCCTGTTGGTACCATTTTTAAATTTCTGACAAGTACCTTTGAAAGCACTACCAAAAACAACATGATTCCCCAAGTAATTACTACTGAGGTCGCAATGGGGATACCATCAAATATAGGGATAACAAAAGAAACCTTACTTTCAAGCTGTGACATCAAATCACTAGCAAATTCTTCCAATATTTTTTCACCTCCTCTTATCTTCAGTTCAAAGCATTATTCACATAACAATGATTTTTATTAATAGTTCAAAATGAATAGCTTAGAGAAATGTTTCCCCTTTCACCATCCATTTGATGGATATATTTCATTAGTTTTAGAAAATATATATAATGAGTCTCTTCAAAATATCTTCTTCTGTTATTTCGTAATTCTACCAACAGCGAAGACATCGATATTTCAATAAACGCAGCAAATAACATGCTGTTATTGAAATATGTACTCAAACGTTTCTTAAAAAGTTCTTCATCAAAGATACCTTGTATTATCATTATTATATTAACTTTCAATAATTGTTGTTCTTTATAATCTTTAATCCTAATAGTATTTTCAATTACATTAGAGGTTGAATAATGATTATCCTCATTAACCTTCTTATGTACATAATCAGTATAGGTAAACAATCCGATAACAATATATAAACACATCATGCAACAAATAAGCATAATTGATACATGTAACATAATAAACTTATTTGTTCTATAAAATATACTGTTCATAACTGTCACCTCTCAAATTAGTATGTTCTCATTATCGAAAATTATAATATACCTATAATTTAAAAAAGTCTAGTTATTTTTTTATCAATCGAAATAATTGTTTCTTTTAAACTCTATGAGTTAAAAAGTGCAAATGTATAATAGTAAAGATCGGTTATTTCGTCAATACTCCAACAATCGTGTTATATCAACATTATTCGTCATATGTATATATACATATTATCACTAAAATCTCAAATTTGCTATGAAATCTTATGCAATTCTTTCAATACTGTTTTACAGTTCTAAAAGAAAAAAGCTTCACCAAAAAGGTAAAGCTTTTTCTAGCTAACTTTTCTATTTAGAACGTATACTCGTTCTATGCATGCCAATAACCAACTCTCTTGGTATTGATTTCTTTAATTTTATCGGAATTCACTTTAAAATTTCTTTCTATGTCCATCAGACCATTGATTTCCTGCTGAACATCAGAAACCTGCGTATAACAGTAGCCACAGATATAAGGTACTTCCTTAATGGCAGTGGTAATATCATCAAATCGTTTTAGGAAATCTTCCTCATCCTTAACTTTATTACCATATCCCCATCCAGAATCATCATTATTAAATGCAATTCCACCATATTCACTAATTATAATAGGTTGGCCTTTATAATCATATCCATTTGCCATAACTGACTTGTGGCTGCTATGATATACTTCTGTAGTAAGTATCTGGTCTTTGCAATTGTTGTAACGATCATAGAAAATCTTTCCAACTTCTTCATAGTCATGAAGGGTTATAATATCAGAAACGGTATGTTCCCAACCATCATTCACAATAACAGGTCTGTATTTATCAAATGATTTTGTTAAATGATAGATTGCTTCCGTAAAATGCTGTTCTGTTCTATTTACTTCTACACTCGAGATGCCCCATGATTCATTAAATGGAGTCCATGTAATAATGCTCGGATGATTATAGTTCTGTCTTACGATTTCCATCCATTCACGTGTAAATTCTTCTACTGCATAATCAGTGAATTGATAAGCCGCAGGTGCTTCACTCCACACAAGCATTCCTTTCACATCACACCAATATAAAAATCTCTCATCCTCTATTTTCTGATGTTTGCGGAGTCCGTTGTAACCCAATTGCCTTATCTTATCGATGTCTTCAAGCAACGCTTCTTCGCTTGGTGGTGTCAGATGGGAATCTTTCCAGTAACCCTGATCCAATATCAATCTCTGATAGAGTGGAACACCATTTAATAGAATATTACACTTATCAATGCGAATGTCTCTCATACCAAAATAAGACTCTATCGTATCACATACTTCATTCTGATACAATACACGTACTTGCAGATCATACAAATTAGGTTCACCAGGAGTCCATTGCTTGATTCCACCCCAGTCTGCGAAATCTTTTACATATACATTTAGTTTTGTTGTTACGTGATTCGTTGGGACAGCAATTACTGCCTTATTAACAAACACATCTCCAAAGGTGATACTTGCTTCTACATATAACTCACTAGATAAACAATTAGCTTCAACTTCGAATTCGAGTTCAACGGACTGTTCGGATAAAACAGGTGTAATCTTCATCGAGGAGAGATTAATTTTAGATACATATTCCATCCAGACAGTTTTCCAGATACCGGTTGTCTGCACATACCAGCATGCAAAATTATCTTTTTTCCAACGTTGTTTTCCTCGAGGCTGTTGAATATCATAAGAATCTTCAACCTTAACAACAATTTCATTTTCTCCGTCCACAACTAATGCTGAAATATCGAAGGAAAAGCGAGAATAACCACCCTTATGGCTTCCTGCCATCCTTCCATTAATCCATACCTTTGTAACAAAGTCGCTTCCTTCAAAATGAAGCATCAACTTATTATTGTTTAACTTATTTTCTGAAACGACGATTATTCTACGATACCAGATGTTATCATGGCTGGTTTCATCTTGAATGCCACTTAACTTAGTCTCATAGGTAAAAGGTACTTGAATCTTCTTATCTTCCGGAAATGTCTCATACCATTTCGTATATTCACCACAGTTCTCGTCGTCAAATGAAAAATCCCATGTACCATTTAAGTTTTCCCAATTATTTCTAACAAGCTGTGGACGCGGATAATCTTTCACATAACTCTTCATAGTAAAATCCTCCATAAAATTACTTTTTTATTTTTATTAATCTTTGTAAATACGGTATAAAAAGTAAAAGAACTAAATAAAATACAATTACATATTTTACGTCTCGAAAACTAAAGGCAGAGCCCGCAAATGCAAATATAAGTAGGTTACTTAACAGTAGATAGAACAAAGAATTACTACCCACACCACTTATATACGCAACTACCTTACTTGCCATTTTATTTGTCTCTTTTAATACCTCCAGGCGGTTACATAACAAATAATAGATATAGATAAATAAAAATGCACCCATTATGTACAACCAATCTGGTGGGAAACGCATTGGTAATGTATTGTGTTTCAAATAAAACCATATTGTCGGAATACTTGCTAAGCAACAACCTGCCAAAACGAATTTCTTGAATACCCATTCTTTTTTGGACATTAACACTCCAAAAGCAAAATATACCATATACTGTACGATTGGATATGTTATGTAGTTATCAGATCCAATCAATAAAGCCAACTGTGGAGCCGTTTGTTTTGCGTAAGGGATAAAACACGTTGCTACACTGGTAATAGCAATAACAGCAAATATTTTACTATTCATTCTCTTAAATATAGGAAATAACAAAATTCCCATAATCATAATGGCTGAGAAAGAAATCAAGAATTCAGACCATCCAGCATACCTTTTCAGCAATACAACTTCCCAAACCAATTCCGATTTATAAATCTTGTTATCAACAAATGCATAATATGCAATCTCTGATACATAAAATGCAATCAACATCTTTCCTGCATTTTTAAGCATCCTACCGGCTGCATACCGAAATTCTTTTCTAAAATATGCTTGATAGGATACATACCCAAAGCAAAAGAAAAATCCGGAAAATGTAGTTAAATTAATGTAATCCACTAAAAAGCCTTGTACCCTCTGATCTTCCTGTCCAAAGAATTGGATACAGTGACACAAAATCATAAGTAGCGTCAACAAACCCTTCTGACAATCTAATGCATAATTTCTAGTATACTTTTCCGTCATCCTTACCCCTTTACACCAGACAATGCGATTCCTTGTACAATCTGTTTCTCAAAGATGATAAAAAGAATAATCATTGGTAAAGATGCAACCATATCAGCTGTAAGTGGTTTTACATAGTCTATCGTATAAGTACCTGCAAAAGTAGGAATACCAATTGGCAGTGTGAATTTCGATTCACTCATAGCACATAATAATGGCCATAAGTAATTGTTCCAACTTCCTATGAAAGCAAAGATACATACTGTTGAAATAACGGCTTTTGAAAGTGGCAGAATAATCTTAAAGAAAATAGTCAATTCTCCACCTCCATCAATTTTAACCGCTTCCAGTAATTCATTTGGCAATCCCCTAAAGAAGGTAACCATTATAATCATATTCATGGAACCAGCAACTGAAGGTAAAATCAAGCCTGCATAAGTGTCTATTAGATTCATATTATTTACTGTAATGAAAAGTGGTACAATCGTTGCTTCTCCAGGAACCATAAGTCCTAAAAGGAAATAAAAGAATAGGATACTGCTTCCTTTAAAATTAATCTTAGCAATAGCATAAGCAGCCATTGCGGATAATATAACCGTAAATCCAGTTGCAACAATAGCAATTACTAAACTATTGATCGTCCAGGTCGGAACCGAACTTGTCTTAACAATATCTATGTAATTCTGAAACGTATAAGGAGGCTTAAACCAATCCCAAATTGAAACAATCTGTCTTCCTTGAATTTGGAAAGATACTGCCATAGACCAAATAAACGGTGCGATAAATAAAACAACCAAGAATATTGAAATAACGTTTAAAACAACTTTGCCTATCGTAATTTTCTTTTTCATGATTCTTTCTCCCCCTTTTTCTGCATTGTCTGTTGCACAAGCGAGAGTATTACCAAAATAAAGAACAATACATACGACATAGCTGCTGCATAACCCATTTTACTCTTTTGGAAAGCAGTTTCATAAATATACTGAATCAGTGGTCTTGTGGAAGAAGCCGGGCCGCCTCCAGTAATCATAAAAATCTGGCCAAATACTTTAAAACAGGCAATTACCTGAAGTAATACTACTAACCAGGTTGTTGATTTCAAAAGTGGCATAATTATGGAAAAAAGCTGCTGCCTCTTAGTTGCTCCATCGATATCTGCTGCTTCTAATATCTGAGGAGAAATATCCTGAAGTGCTGACAGATAAAGCATCATACTAAATCCAACCGTCCACCATACCGTCATTGAGGATATCGTTATCCATACTAGATTAGAATCCTGCAACCACTGCAGTTCCTGATTAGATGCCAATATCCCAAGTGAATGAAGAACGCCATTAATAAATCCTCTATAGGGTGAAAACATATACAATACTATAAAAGATGCAACTGAAACGGATAATACACTTGGCAAATAAAAACATATTCTTAATAGCTTTTTAATCCTAACAGGGCGATTCGCCAACAAGGCAAGAGACATCGCTATAATAACTAGCATGGGAGCAGTAATCAAAACAAATTTAAATGTATTTTTCAAAGCACCCCAAAAATTTTTATCCGATAAAAATTTCGTATAATTATCAAAACCTATAAATTGCTGTTTTCCCATCAAGCCCCATTTATATAAGCTAACATAAGCTCCCTGGATAACCGGCCAAATAGTAAAAACCGTATACAGTACAAAAAAAGGTAAAATAAACCCAAACGCTACTAAAAGGGGTTTCATTTTTCTAGTCATCTATGTACAACCTCCATCAGAGAATCATTACATTCCTTTACAATAGAAGGAACTAGCTAATAATCAACTAGTATCCTTCCTATAGTCAGTAAAAGGAGCCCTGCAGAGCTCCTCTTACTATTAGCTTGCGATAATTCTACCCATCATTAATTTAAGTTAGATTCTAATTCAGTATTTAGATTATCAATTGCTGTTGCAGCATCTACCTGGCCTGCCCATAATCCATTCAAAGAATCGATCATTCCAGCTTTCATAGCATAGAAATTAGCATTCTGAGTAGGCATTACAGATTTTTCTAAAGCACTCTTATAATCGCTTCTGTATGGCAAGGATAAGTATTCTTCACTTTCAAGAACTTCCATGTTAGATGGAATCTGACCTGACTTAGCCCATGTAGCACCACCCTCGGAAGAAGCAGCAACGATAAATTCTACAGCTGCCAATGTTTCTTCTTCTGTTCTGTTCTTGTTTAAAGGGATAATTAAAGTATGTGAATCTGCCCAGCAAGAATCATTATCAAATAATTTCGGATACGTCTGTGCGCCAAAGTTTAGTCCATCAGTACTTTCGAATGCACCAGTTGCCCATGTGCCACCAAATGCAATACCAGCTTTTCCGCTCTGGAACAATGCTTGATGATCAGCAATACCTTCTAGAATATAACCATCATCATAAAGGCTCTTAACGAATTCTGCTGCTGCTACTGCTTTATCAACATCCATAGTAACTTTCGAACCATCATCACTAACTAAGTCTGTACCACCCATCTGGAAATAGGTAGCCCACCAAATTCTGTATGGGTCATCACCTGTGTTTGGAAGTGCCAAAGGACTTGTATCATCCGGAATAACCGCTTTAATCTTATCAAGAATTGCTTTAAACTCGTCTAAATTAGCGATATCAAGTTGACCGGCAGCATTCAAAGTAACACCAGCTTTTTCCATGATATCTTTGTTAAAGTACATAATCTCTGCATGTGTATCCAATGGAATTGCATTGATTTCGCCATCGAAGGTAACACTTGCCATTGAGTTTTCAGAATACATTGTACTCAGGTCAATACCTAGTTCATCAAGATAATCATTAAGTGGAACAACAACACCCTGATCTACTAATTCAGGAAGTTTTGATACATGAGATACACCTATGCTAGGGCCTTTACCTGCAGCAACTGCTGTTTGCAGCTTAGTATAATAGTCAGCCCAAACCAACATAATAGGTTGAACTTTCATAGTAGGATTTTTGCCGTTGTAATCATTAATAATGGAATCCATATAAGAACCATCGCCACCACTAAAAAGTGACCAGAATACGAGGTTACCATCTTCAACAACCACACTTTCAGGATTGTTTACAGTACCATCTTCATTTACATCTGATTCTGCTTCCGTAGCAGTCTCTGTCTCTTTTACTTCCGCAGCACTTTCAGATGCTGTTTCTTTTGTAGTATCTGCTGTCTTATCTGCAGTACTATCTGTTGTAGTTGTACTACTTCCGCAACCTACCAACATGGTTGCTACTAAAGTCAGTGCAATCAATAAATTAACAATTTTCTTTTTCATAAAAACCTCCCAATTATTATTTTTGAATCCATAACTATGTTAGTTTTTGCCGGCTCTAACATTTTTGTATTTAAACAATATTATTGTTCAAATACATTTCTTCTCCAGAGAACATTTGTTCATTTAAACAATATTACTGTTCTCTTAATCTAAATATAGTACATTTTATATACTTTGTCAATATTACTTTAACTTATTATGTGTAATTTTACATCATAATTTTACATATAAACATTTTTATTGTTTGTTTATTTTATTTAATTGTAAAAAAAAGACACATATCACACTAATTTCGTGCAAATGTGTCTTATATATTCATTTTTCTATGGGATGACCTTAATATTCCATGCTCAGAATAATATCCTGATTAAAATCTCCAAAACCCTTACCAAAAATATTAAATCCGCCTATATATTCTGCATCTTCTTTATTTCCAATTTTAACATCGAGATAGTGATTATTCATGACTTGTAGATCTTCGATGCACATATCTGCAACTTTACTTTCATTAATGTAGGCTCCATCATTACTAATTTCCCATGTCATCAATAATCCATACTGAGTTGATCCATTACTTGCCCAAAATTCTGGATTCAACCTTCCTCTTCTAGCTCCAAAATCTCCAGGACTTGTCCATGTTCCACAATCTACTCCATTAATCCAAACCGTGATATCCGATTTCCAGTCTTCCCTGTAATTTGGGGCTTCCGAACAGATCTCCATAATTAGCCTTAACCGCTTAGGGGTCCTGTTCTTTGGTATGGTATTCGGAAAACGGTATCGCACATATCCTGCAGAAGTCCAGAATATCTTTGCATTGATTCTCTCTGGAAGATAAAATAAGCCTTCTACATCTTCCATTCCTATCATACCATCATCAGATACCAACCCACAGGTAGGTACTGTACAACAATCGGTGAAAGCTCCTATTGGCATTTCAATACTAGCAATTTCGCTGACATCTGCATTGGTACCAACTAAACTTATATTGATATAATCTGATTTTCTATTACACAGTTTGGTTGATCCTCTTGTACCCGGTTGTTCTTCCATTCGGATTAAATTGGCCTTTTCTAATATCTTTAAATGCATCGCGGCACTGGAAGCAGGAATACTGAGTTTCTTTGCAATCTCACCAATAATCAGACTCTCATCATATAACAATTTTAAGATTTCTATCCTGATTGGAGAAGATAGTGCTTTCCCAACATCATAAATCGCTTCTGTGTTTTCCATATCAAGATTCAAAAACTTTGCCATAACATTTCCACCTTTTTCCTTAAACTTGATATATTATAACACAGAAATTTTTCTTCCACAATAACTACTTTGCAACCATGTATCATAGCCCTTGCTTGATCTTAAATCCGATAGGTTTCTAATATTGATATACTTTTGTCTCGTAAGCCTTCAGTTTAACACTTCCGCTCACTTTTTCTTCTGTATCAATATCGGTCATCTCTTTCTTTAGTGTAATCTCTGTTGTCTCCTGTGCATAGTTTAATACAAAGATATAAGTTTTTCCATCTTTTTCACGCACACTCAATTCACAGTCTTCCGGAAGGTCAATTATATCTGCAAATGGATTTAGTACGCCGGCATATTCTAAAAATAGCTTTACATTCTCTCTAGTAAACGTTGCACCAAAGTAGATCACGTTTCCTTTGCCATAGGTATTCTCTATAAGCGCTGGTTTGCCATCGTAGTAGTTTCCAACATATGTTCCGAGCACCTTAGCATTATCGCTTGCAACCTCTAATATGTCGTTGAATATTGGTGCCTCTATCATAGTTCCATTCCAATCTACATACATAACATCGTCATTTGGACCTACAAAGGTGAAATCTGATACGGTTGTTCCAGCAAGGTTCGCTGCAAGTCCAGGCATCTTTGTCATAGGACATTGACCTGTCTCGTCTTTTTGACCAGTCCGACAACCCATAATCAAACACCCTCCCTGTGCTACATATGCTTTCAGTAATTCCATTCGTTCATCAGATAAGATGAGTGCATGTGGATAAAAAAGTACCGGATACTTCGTTAAATCTTCTAGTTCGCTGTCTTTTTGGAGGTAAATGTAATCAACCGGAGTATGTGTTAATTGCGATGCAATAAAAATCTCCGTGTTGCTGACAGAATCCACCCTGTTATGCCATCTGTCTAATTTTGCATCCCAAATATTGCTGTAATCCTTAATGATACCAAATGCTGCCTTATATTCTGCACCAGTCATAGGTTTTAGTTTCTCAACTCTGTTATTAAGTTCTTTCACTTCAGCCAACTTACGATTATCGCAGCTATCATAGTCAAGAATTCCATGCCAATAAATTTCGGTTCCCATGGTACAGGTTCTCCAGCGGAAGAAACTTACATAATCTGCGCCATGCGCTATACTTTGCATTGCCCAAAGTGTCATCTGTCCAGGTTTTGGGGCCGGTGCTTCCATGCGGGTATTCCATCCATTGGCACCAGACTGTTGTTCCATAATACCAAAATGCGGACAGATAGAACGAACTTCATTCAAGTTATTACTCCATTTGCGATCATTTAACTTGGTATTGTGCTTTGGATCCTCTCCTAAACAATAAGCAAAATTAGGATAAGAATCATAGGTATATACGTCTAAGCATTCCTTCTCCATACGATGGTTGTCTAAATTTGAGAACATACCATTCGTTGTAATGAATATCCCTTCTCTTACACATTTACGTAGAATATCACTTTGTATTTTGCAGAAGTGAATTGCACTCTCAGATATAAATCTTGTATAATCCAACAACTGATGAGGATTTGTAGAATTGTGGACTGTAGTTCTTGGAACATATACTTCCTCCCACGCTGTATAGGTCTGATTCCAAAACGTGGTTCCCCAAGCTTTGTTTAATGCATCTAATGTATTATATTTCGCTTTCAAAAACTCACGAAAAGCAATGGTATCGCTCTCAGAATAGAATACATCTAATTCACAGTTAATCTCATTATCAATCTGCCACCCTACAATACTCTGATGCTCACCATAATGTTCACCTAACTTTTCTACAATAATCTTAGATAATTCTTGATATTTTGGTGAATTGTAATTATAATGCCTTCTTGCTCCATGTTGGTAACTCACTTCATCAATGGTGCGATTTAAAACTTCTGGGTATTTCTTTGTTAACCAAGCCGGTGGCGTAGCTGTCGGCGTGCCAAATATCACTTGCATTCCTGCCTCTTTAGCAACTTCCATAAAACTATCGAAGAATTCAAAGGTGAAATTGCCTTCCGTTGGTTCAAACTTGCTCCATGCGAATTCTGCAATTCGAACGGTCTTAATTCCTACTGCAAGCATACGCTCCAAATCTGATTTCCATATACTTTTATCCCAATGTTCCGGATAATAGCAAGTTCCAAGTGATAAAGTTTCCCATTGATAATTCTGTTTACTGTTCATATTACTTCTCCTCGTATTTTATTTTATATTTCTACTCATTCTGTTAATATTGAACTGACCCAATTTAATTATATTCTCTTAACACTATATATGGCTATGTTCTAATGGAATTGTAAAGCTAATGGCCATTCCTTGATTCTTCATACTCTCAATACTAAAACTGCAATCTTTCCCATATATTAATTGCAATCTTCGGTATACATTCTTAAGTCCAATTGTGTGATTCTCATCCTGTGATCTACATTGTTTGTTTAGTTGATCCGTTTCTTCTTTTGTCATTCCTATTCCGTCATCGTTTATGCAAAAGTATAACATTTCAGACACAATCTGAATCTTCACCAGCAAATGTCCAGCTTCAATCTTTGGCTCAAGTCCATGAATAATAGCATTTTCTATAAGGGGCTGCAAGAGAAAATTAGGCATAACATATTCTAATGTTTCTTCTTGAATCTCATATTGTACATTGATCTTATCTCCAAATCGATATTCCTGAATAAATAAATAATCCCTAACACTCTTCATCTCTTCTTTCACTTTAACAAAACTATCATTCTTAATGGTCGCCCTTAATAGATTACCAAGTGCAATAGTCATATCTGATACCTCTTGATTACCTCTCATTGTCCCCATCCAACTGATGGTATCTAATGTATTATATAAAAAATGTGGATTAATCTGCATCTTTAAAGACTCAATCTCTGCCTGTTTTTGTGCAATCTCCATTCGTAGAACACTTTCAACTAAGTCTTCAATGTTCTCGGCCATATGATTATATTCTTGTCCAATTTGTCCGATCTCATCTCTAGAGGTAATCTTAAGACGTTGCGTAAAATCCCCACTACCAAAGATTTTCATACTCTCTAACAATTGTTCTGTTGGTTTTGTAAGCTGACTCGTCATTAAGTAACATCCTAATAAGCTCAGAACAATTGCAGTAAGACAAATAAGTGTTGTTATCGCACCAAATTGATTAATATCCTTATCAAATTCATTTACCGGGATTGTCGTAATCATCGTCCATCCATTGGACATAATCTCCCCTTTATAGTAATAGGAATCTATCGAATCAATAGCATTATAATAGGTCGTTCTGGAACTATTATGATTATATAGTTTAATTGGAAAGAATTGCCCCACCGATTTCGAATTATTACTACACATTATCTTCCATTCTTGATCTACTACATAAGATCCATTGGTGTAGGATTTGGAGGTGTCTTCTATAATGTCACCAAAATAGTCCCTTTTACAGACTATATTAACATATCCTATTGGTTTCATCGTCTTTAGACTTAATATGGCTCTTTGAACGCAAATATTATGGTTCACACCAACTAGTCCCCAAATACTTGTACCATTTTTATTGTATATAATCTGTTTTTCAAATGCTATGGCAATTTCTCTTCCAGCTACTTTTTGAACAGTAAACTCTTCTCCAGAATCAGAAATTACGCTCAGCGATACAATATTGCTATTGTAGAGTGCCTCCGGCTCAATTTCCTTTACAATTCGCTTACGAATTTTTTGCAGCTCATACTCATTCAATGAATGTGTATTGACTAGAGTAAGCTGCGTCTGTATTACAGAATTTGATAATAGTTCAAAACTCAAATCTTCTAACTTTGTAATATTATTCTTCAAATTGTTTGTAGTCTGTTTCGTAATATCTTCTACATATGTTTCAAATCTGGCATAGGAAGATTTCTCAAAAACAGCTGTTGAAGACAATAAGATTCCAAGTCCTGATAATACAATCAGCACGGTGAATACAACTATGATTTTTTGTCTGATACTTGTAAACATTCTGTCCATATATCTTCTCATAATCTACTCTCAACTTCTGTGGCTTTCCGTTTTATTGCTGCATAATATCTAGAATTTCTTTTAGTCTGATACACCTAGGATTTTTCTTATAATCTCCTGGTGTACAACCCAGCACTTTCTTAAATGCTTGGCTGTAGTAACGCTGGTCACGAAATCCAACTTTATCACAAATGACACCAATTTTATCGCGGTCTTTTTTAAGCATATCTATGGAATTCATTAATCGAATACCTGTTAATATATCACTAAAAGAAAAGCCTGTTTCTTTCTTAAACAATCTTGATACATAAGTTGTAGAGAAATGATAACGCTCCGCTAATCCATTTAGAGATATGTCCTGGTCAAATTCTTGTCCTATGTAAGTTAGCATCTCCATTACTTGCTGATTAACATCTGCAAAGCAATTTTGAATCTGAGTAATCGTATCAAAACAACCTGCTTTTACCTCATGTTCACGTACAATTTGCGCCTGGTAGCGTTTCTGTTCCAATCGTCCCTTAACACTTGCCACAGTCTCTAGAATATCCTTAGGTTTTAATGGCTTTAAAATATAATCATAGACATGGTGCTTAATGGCTTCTTGTGCATATTCGAATTCCGAAAAGCCTGTCAGAAGAATTACTGCCGTATCAATTGCATATTGGCTAATATAATCTGCTACTTGAAGTCCTGTCGCTCCTGGCATCCGAATATCGCTTAGCATAATATCAACAGATCTTTTTGTGAGTATTTCTTTGGCCTCTAGCCCATTCTCTGCAGATAGAACTTCCGTTATTCCAACACTATCCCATGGAAGGGAAAGCAAACCTTTTCGTATCATCATCTCATCATCTGCTATTAGTAATATCATATGACCATCCTTTTCTATTTCATCGCCCTATTAAATTTCATGTTTTTTCTATTTCTTACCCTTTTACCGCTCCAGCTACCATACCTTCCATAATGTTCTTATGTAACAAAATATAAACTACAACGCTTGGAATAATTGTAATAATAACTGCTGCTATCATTGTAACATAATTGGTTGCATATTGTCCTTGAAATTCTGTCAATCCTACCGGCAATGTCATCTTAGATCCATCTGTCAGGAATATTTGTGGTAATAAAAGGTCATTCCACACATTGATGAATGCAACAACACCTACCGTTACAACAGAAGCTTTAGAGATTGGCATAATAATCTTCCAGAATATCTGGTAGATAGTACATCCGTCAATAACTGCTGCTTCCTCTAATTCTCGTGGAATAGATCCCATAAATCCAGTAATAATGGAGATAGCCAATGGAAAACTAATCGCAATATGTGGAATAATTACGGCTAAATGCGTGTTAAGCAATCCCATCTTATTAAACATTGTAAACAATGGAATTATCATTGCATATACCGGAACCATCATTCCCAATAAGAATAAATTAAGTACAACTCTGGATAACTTCCATTGCATTCTGGCAATGGCATAAGATACCATGCTACTAAGAATAACACCAACAATTACTGCTGATAATGCAATAATAACAGAGTTACCGAAATATTGCAAAATATGTCCTTCCTTAATTGCCTGAATATAATTAGCAAAACTAAAAGAAATTGGCAGCCCCCAGGGATTTGAATAAAGTTCATCATTAGTCTTAAACGAACTAAGTAGCAGCCACAAAATCGGATAAAGGCACATAATAGTAAACAAGCTAAGACTGATATATTTAATTATAAGTAATACTTTTTCTTTTGATTTTAATCTCATATTCTGTCCCTCCTTCTAATATTCTATGGGTTCTGATCTAAATAACACATTTGAAATTACAACTGAACAGATGCACAAGAGTAATAAAATAACACCAATGGTAGCTGAATAACCATATTTCAACGTTCTAAAACCTTGGTAGAACATATAGGTAGACATTAATTCTGTTGCATGATTCGGGCCACCACCAGTCATAACCGCTACTAAATCGTAATATTTTAACGAGCCGGTTATAATAAGAATTGCGTCAACCTTTAAGATTGGTTTGATTAGTGGAAATGTAATCGATTTAAACTGTGCCCATTTGCTAGCTCCATCAATATCAGCCGCTTCATAAAGTGATGTCGGAATATTCTTCATAGCCGCAATTTGAATAATCATATGATAACCAACAAATTGCCACATGACTACAATAATAATGCAAATTAAAGCTAGATTCTTATTCGCTAACCAAGCTTGTTGTAATCCGTCAAGACCAATTAACCCTAATAATTTGTTTAACATACCGAATTCCGAGTTGTATACGAATGACCATGTCAAACCTACAGCAGCGCCACAGATGACACTTGGTAGGAAGAATACCGTCTGGAAGAAATGACTTCCTTTAATCTTCTGAAACAGAATATTACCAAATAATAGTGCCAATGGTAAATGTGCAATCAAAGATCCAATTACCATCAAAATGTTATTACCAAGTGCTCTTTTAAAAGTACCATCTTTAAATAAATTCACATAATTTTTAACTCCTACGAATTTTGCCGGGCTCATCATATCTGTTTGAAAGAAACTTAAATATATGTTGTATCCGATTGGAACTAATACAAACATACCATATATTAATAATGCCGGAAGTACAAATACTGCAATACTTTTCTTATTACCGAATACTTTATTCATGCAATCGCCTCCTGTGATTTCCTGTCATTCTTCCATGCTCCTTATAAAATTTATCCCCGGGAACGCTTTCACATCCCTAGGGATAAATGATTAACTGCAAGGATTAATTAGCGATCTTTATTATCAGCAGCAAATTGTTGAAGAGCATCAAATGCTTCCTGAGGATCTTCACCTCCACATACAGCTACACTAGTATTATTGAATTCAACTCCTTCACCAGCTCCGAATGCTCTATCCCACCAAGGGGTTAAGCCAACTTGTTGGTTAGAAAGTTGAAGGGCTTCTGCAAATAATGGGTTTAATTTAGAAGCATCAATATCAAATACACCTGCTGGCATTCTGCCTTCCGCATAAAGTAATTTTTCTTCTCTCTCTTTTGATGTCCAGTATTTTAAAAATGCAACTGCCGCATCTTTGTTTTCACATGTTTCAGAAATAGCAAAACTTGTATCTACAGAACCAACAGAGATGTTATTATATTGTGCATTTTTGGCCGGAAGAATAAATGCTCCTGCATTTTCTCCAACTTCAGATGCTGAGATTCTGCCGCAATCCCAAGCACCTTGGAAGTACATAGCTGTTTTTCCAGATTCAAATAATGCTGTAGATTCCTCAGGTCCCATTCCAATAAATCCATCTTGGAAGTATCCTGCATTAACCATATTTTGTAATTCCGTTGCAGCTTCAACATGAGCAGCGTCATTCCAGTTCTTGCTTCCGTCGCAGATACCATTATATAAATCCATACCAGCGATACCATTAGAAATTTGTTGAACAAATTGAGCAGGAATCCAAGTATCTGAACCTGACATCGCCAATGGAGTAACACCTGCTGCTTTTAACGTTTCACAAGCTGCTAAGAACTCATCATAAGTAGTAGGTACGGTTATATTGTTATCTGCAAAAATTTGTTTATTATAGAACATTACACAAAGAGATTTCTGTGTTGGTATCGCATAGTTCTTACCATCATAAGTTAATAAATCCAATGTACCCTCTGCAAAACTATTCTTCCAATCTTGATCTGATTCTAAGTAGGAAGTAATATCAGCTACCTTACCACCAGATACAAATGGCTCAAGATAAGATAATTCCCATGTAAAGAATATATCCGGTACAGCATTAGATGCCATTACCGTTGTAAGTTTAGTTTTGTATTGCTCATTCTCGTAAAACTCCATGTTAACAGTAACACCAAATTCATTGTTTGCATTGAAATCATCAATAATTGATTGATAATCCTCTAGATAAGTATCTGATTCTGTGCCTACACACATAGCAGTAATTTCACCGCCTTGTGGTTTTGCTGCCTCCTCTGTACTCGAACTTTCTGTTGTAGATTCACTACCCTGTTCACTCTTGGCTCCGCAACCAGTTAACATAACTGCCACCATAGCAACGCAAAGTAAAACACTAATAAATTTTTTTCTCATAACTTGTATCCTCCCTTTTGTTGTAAGTACCTTCTCCGTACTTTCACAACTCTTTTTGATATATTCATTATAACTGAAGTCATTTTAACTAAATAGTAGCTTTCTTATCCTGAAATGTTTAAAATCTTGCACATATATTATTAATTATCTTGTTTTCCATTGTACATATTAACAAAAATATCATCACATATACTATTATAAACAATACTTTAACCAACTTTTGATACATTAAAGAGTTACCATGACAAATAAAAAATTTCCAGATATCATGACAATTAATAAATTTTCACGTTGACAATGGGACAGAGTTGCGTTATTATACTTACAAACCAACCGTCGGTTTTGAAAGAAGGTGATAATAATCGGACGTAATAAAGATCCTGAGCATACTATGGAAAAAATTCTTACCGTTTCCGCAAAGTTATTTATAGAAAAGGGTTATGAGAAAACTAGCATACAGGATATTCTTGACATTACCGGGATATCAAAAGGAGGTATTTATCATCATTTTAAATCTAAGGAAGAAATCTTAGATGAGATTATGCAAAGACGTTCCACACATATGATGGAATATTTAAATGATTTGATTCAAATTACCACTGCTTTCAACACAAAGGAAAAAATAGAAAAAATTCTATTTATCCTTGCTTCAGATACGAAAGCACATGAACTTGATGTAGTTTTAAGTACTCAAATTAAAAATCCGCAATTTATTGTAAGTGGATTTGAAAGTACTATCAATATTGATGCGCCAATCATTGCAAGACTCTTTGAATCTGGAAATCTTGATGGCTCATTGGAAATAGATAATCCGTTAATGTGTGCGGAAGTTTTTATGTTTCTTCTTAACTTTTGGGCAAACCCTTCTTTGTTTGGGCGAGATTCTACAGAAACTGGGAACCGGCTAAAATATCTGCAAAAAATAATGAGGCTAATGGGTGCAGATGTAGTAAATGATAGTTTTATTGAGATGATTTTGAAACAATTTGAACGAATTAACGGCATAAATAATGGAGGTATCTAAATGAATCAGACAAAAGTGTTTGAAACAACACAAAGAGTTTCGCAAGCACCATTAGAGTTTACTCAGAAAGTTATGGAACAAACAAACAAATTGAAACATCCTTCTAGACGAGTTTCCCGGATCGGATCAGTTGTAGGGGCATTTATTGGAGTGATTCTGTTATTATCAGGAACAATCGGCTTACTATCCAATAAAGAAGTATGGCCAGTTGGAACCATAATATCAGGTCTAATAACGATTCTTTCTAATTATATCAATTATAATCGGAAATAACTACTCAATTCCAAACTATGTTTTTTACTCTTTTCTATTAATTATAAGCTTCTGAGTGCATCGATTGGATTGAGTCTGCTTGCTTTTCTTGCAGGCATATAACCAAATACGATACCTACTGCAGCCGAGAAGCTTACTGCGAGTGAAATAGTTGATACTGATACAAAGAAACTGATTCCGATTAGTGTTGCGGCAACATATGCAATGAGTCCGCCAAGTATCAATCCGATTAATCCACCGATTATGGAAAGGAATATGGATTCTATAATAAATTGAAGCTGAATTCTGCCTGGCGTAGCTCCCAATGCTTTACGCAGTCCGATTTCTGTTGTACGCTCGGTGATGGATACTAACATCATATTCATAATACCGATTCCACCGACAACAAGTGAAATCGCTGCGATGCCAGCTAGGAGAAGTGACATCATTGACATCATTGACTGGAAGGTGCTAATCATATCCCCCATGTTAAAAACGGTGTATGCGTTCTCATCATAATTAAATGCTGCACTTAGTACATTTTTGATATTGGTTACGGTCTCATCTGCCTGATTTGTATCCACTAAATATACATCAAGGCTTGATATGCTTTTTACACCCAGACTGCGGAGCGCAGTCGTATAGGGGATAATGATAACATCATTATTCGAGCTTACACCAAAATTACTTGAAGTTGTTAGCGTACCGATAATAGTATAGGTAGTTCCATTTAGCATCAACTCTTTCCCTATCGGATCGACACCATAATAAAGCTCCTGTACAATTTCGTCACCGATTACTGCAACCTGATTCTTATTGTTAACATCTAGAATATTAATGGCTCTTCCTGACTTTAACAGGCTAGTATCTGTTTTAAAATAGACTTCGTTTTTACCTTGTACAGTAACATCCTCCATGACAACGCCATTATTGATAACACTGGTTTTGCCGGATATAGTGGGTGACAACCCCTCAATATTACTTACCTTAGCAATACTTTGGATATCTTCATCACTAAGCCCCTGCTTGAGTGGTGTACCCATTGCGGTAACCATGATTTTATTCGCGCCGAGGGAATTCACCTGATCACTGATGCTGTTCGTTGCTCCTTGTACAATAGTAATCAGTGCTATAATTGATGCAACACCAATCACGATACCAAGCATTGTTAGAAAGGAACGAAGCTTGTTATGGATGATATTTTCCCATGACATCTTTATACTTTCAAGAAACATTCTATTCGACCCCCAATTCCTGTTCACTAAGATATCCATCCATAATTCGGACGATTCTTTTTGCGTGATGTGCAATATTGTTATCATGTGTAATCATAATAATGGTTGTCCCATCATTACTAAGTTCTTCAAATAGTGTCATTACCTGCGCTCCGGTTTTTTGATCTAATGCACCTGTAGGTTCATCTGCAAGTAGAATAGTCGGCACAGTAACCAGAGCCCTTGCAATAGCGACTCGCTGCTGCTGACCACCAGAGAGCTGATTTGGGAGATTTATCATCTTTTCCGCTAATCCAACTCGTTCAAGAATTGCTTTTGCACGTTTTTTACGTTCAGAAGAGGATATACCAGAATAGATAAGCGGAAGCTCCACATTTTGCAGTGCAGTCATTCGGGGCAAAAGCTGAAAACTCTGAAATACAAAGCCAATCTCCTTGTTTCGTACCTTTGCAAGTTCAACTTCATTTAGATCTTCGATATCATTACCTGAAAGTATATATTTTCCGGCAGACGGCACGTCAAGGCAGCCAATGATATTCATCATTGTTGATTTTCCGGAGCCTGACGGTCCAAGTAAGGAAAGAAATTCACCAGAATGAATACTCAGATTTACATTATGCAAAACCTCAAGTTCTTCCTCGCCCATAAAGTAGCTTTTATAAATACCTTGCATACTTAGGATTTCAGGCATTAATTATCACCCCCGTTACTAGTGCTGCTGTTCATGCCTTGCCCTAATCCAACTCCTGTAATCGTGGTGTCGGCTTTTGTATAAAGAACGGCTTCGTTGTTTGAAACGTTACTTTTTATCTCAATGGTAGTACCATCATTGATTCCAGTTGTAATTTTGTTTTTAATAACTACACCCTTATCGTCCTTTTTTAGTACATATGGATTATTATTATCATCAAACTGAATAGCTACCATTGGTAGTGTAACAACACCGGTGGCCTGTTTACTAATAAGTTTTACCTCTGCAGTCATGCCAATTCTAACTTCGCTATCCTTCGCAAGATCAATCGTCGCTGTAAAATAGGTCACGCCATTCACGGTTTGTCCTTCTAACGACATACTCTTTACTTCGCCTGTAATCTCTTTGTCTATTGCGCCTATTTTAATTATCGTTTTCTTACCCACTGTTAATGCTGATATATCATATTCATCAACCTTAACGTTGATTTCAAGATTATTGTTATCAACGATTTCCATTAATTTAATGCCTGCCATGACCTGTTGGTTTTCTTCCACATTCACATTAGTAACGACTCCGTCTATTTTAGATTTAATCTTATCACCGGTTGATGTTTCAATCAGCAGATTCCCCTCTTTAACATTATCACTATCTTTGAAATTTATTTTCGAAATTTGCATAACCTTTTCGGACATAACGGTTTGACGGTTCTTAGTTTCAACATTTCCGGAGAAAGAATGGTAAGTTGTTATATCTCCGGTTTTGGCAACTGCACTTTCATAGGATGTTGATTTCGGCTGTTTAAAAAATACTACAGCAACACACATTATTCCAATCATTATTATAACAATCACAATCCATTTCTTTTTCTTTGTTCTTTTTTTTGTATTCATTTTATTTGCCTCCAATTAATTTTGTAATCATACTGTACAAAAGTTATATGAACTTCGTACCTATACTGGGTGCACCCTAAAAACACCAAAACCATACATACGGCTTAAGAGCGCTTTTTGTATGGTCTGTAAAATGCTGCAATTATTGATTTCTCATGTTTTGACCTTTAATTAAAAATTACATAATCCAATCTCTAAATCACACATTAGAGGGTTCGATTTTATCGAAATTAAGTATACAACTAATTTTCCTTCCATAATTATTATCTCCTTTGATAATTGAATTTATTTATATAATTTATCACTAATTAGTAATATAATATTTAAACTGTAAAACAAAACGGGTTCATGCCATGCCTGTAAAAATGATGATATCAGCTCTGTTGGTTAGTCCAGTGTTTTAAGTAAAGGAAATTATCGAAAAAACTTATAAAATAATATATTTTGTATGTTATTGTAGAATAAAGTGGTAACTGTTTAGTACGACTGACATAAAATAGATTGTGATTATAAATTTTATGGAAAGGGTTGATTATATGGTACCACCTTTTTTAAGTTATATAACATTTAATCGTATGGGTTTAACAGCAAGAAGCTTAAAATCCATACTGGATACACCGGAAGATTTTGAAATGCATATCATTGACAGCAATTCCAAGGATGATACGTGGGAATATCTTCAGTCATTGAACGACAGCCGTATCAAGTCAAAAACACGACTGCCTGTTAATTCAGGACCAATATTCGCGTTAAACCTGAATCTATCTAAGAGGAGGCCTGATCAATATTTTTTCTCTGTTGACAGTGATGTTGTTATAAAAACAAATGATTGGCTTACACGCTTTATGATGGTATTTAATACATTTCCTGATGTAGGATTATTAGGAGTTCAGAGGACTGCGCCATACATCCCGATATACCCACCGGTTATACCTAATTCAAGCAACGGTGTTACCTATCTTGAGCTTACAAATGGTTATATAGATGTGGTTCTGGATTTTGTACATGGGTGCTGCATAGGTATGAGGCCTGAATTAATACAGCAGATAGGCTATTGGAGTGAAGAAACCTGTTATGGTGATGCGGAGCTTTCACCAAGAGTTATAAACTATACCAGTTTCAAAGCGGGTTATATGAGTGATCAGAATATGATTCCGTTGATCGATATAGACATGGCACAGATGATACCCTGCGCTGAATGCATAGTACAAGGATACTGTAAACAAGATAAGGTTACCAATACCTGTTTTAATATTCATAGTAATTCCAATAAAAATGAACCTTTTGTTAATAAATTCAAATGGAAATACCTCGAATTTTTTAAAGAGCTTGAAGCAGGACAAAGGACTGCCTATTGTGCATCCATTTACGATCCCAGTTCAATGGCGACCCATGCGTATAACAGAGAATGGGCAATGGAGAATATGAATTATTATATTGAAAACAGTAACTGAAGAATGATTCCGCTGCTAAACCCCGGAACCGGTTGTAAGCGATGGAATTGCACTATTCAATGAATTATCCGACACAGTATTCAAGAAGCTTATTCTAAAACCTGGGATATATTACGAAAGTTTACTATACCCTCAAACACAAAAACCGCCGGAAGCATTAAGTTTCCGGCGGTTAAGCAATGTGCTTTTCAAATGAGTATGAGTCAGTATTCACTTGGAGTTAGCCAAATATACATGGTACTCTTACTGTTACCAGGTTCATAAGCTGCTATATTACCATTCTTATAAACCGCTTGACTTCCCTCATGTACAAATTCATATAGTGTTTCATCTGCACCACCATCTAACAAATCACCAGTAAGTAGCCATAATGAATTTCCCATATCTTCTCCACAAAAGAAAGTAAATGTTGACAATATAGCATCCATATACTTGCTATCATCAGAATTTGAATCATAGTCAAATTTCCATGTGGATGTATCAATACCAACTCTATTGCCCTCTAAAACTAATGTCCAATCAGATTGTCCAGCCGTTTCATAATCTTCAGCTGTAGATATACTTAAGCTTTTTTCATATTTTGTTTCTAATATATTGTTTAAATTATCAATATTCTCTGCTAATGTTTTTGATGAGTTATAAACTAATTCCCTGTCTGTGGTTTCATTCTTTGTTTCCTCTAAATCAATGGTTTCTGTATTTTCAGTAATTGGTGTATTTTCTATATTTGACACAGCTACATTATTATCCTTATTACATGCCAGTGTGTTAAATGACAATACCATTAAAAATAATACTATTAAACTTCTTCCTAAATATTTTTTCATACTGCCTCCTTAAATATCGCTTATTTAATTAAATATCCAGTGCCTATTGAGCCGTTTCCTGTACATTTTTATGAGATTCATTTAGTGCTATTAGATAATAATAACATATTTTTCATTAACTTTATGAACCATCGACTTTATTATATAATATTTCCTCCTAACTACAATACAATTTGTATTTTCTTTCTTTTATGATATCATATTTCTATTCTATTGAAAATAAAGAATTATCATGGTTTTAGTTCTTTAAATTGAACTATAGGAGAATGTATGAAATTAAAACAGCTTCAAACAATTAAAAATATACTTACAGAGGGAAGTTACTTAAAAGCTGCAGAAAAGATGGGATATGCACCCTCTACCGTTACACTTCATATTCAACAGCTTGAAGAAGAGTTGGGGATTAAAATATTTGAAAAGACAGGTCGAAGAATGCTTCTTTCAAAAGAATTTTACATCATGATGGTTATACCCCCAAAAACATAAGAAAACCGCCGGAAACACTGGTTTTCGGCGGTTAAGCATTCTTTTAAAATATTAAGTTACATTCCCATCTGCTTTGCACGCTTCATACGATGAAGTTGCACATACTTTTGGGTTACATTCCCATTTGTTTAGCAACTTCATCGGCAAAGTTTTCTTCTTTTTTAGCAAGTCCTTCACCGGTCTCATAACGAACAAAAGCTTTGATGTTAATTGTTGCACCGATTTCTTTTGATACATTATCAAGATACTTCTGAACAGTTAAGTCACCATCTTTAACATAAGCCTGATCTACTAAACAGATTTCTTTTAATTCTTTATTCAGACGTCCAACAATCATCTTATCAATAATGCTCTCTGGCTTTCCAGTATCTTCATTCATAGCTTGAGCTTTTAAGATTTCTCTTTCATGCTCAATGTATTCTTCTGAAATTTCAGATCTGTTAACATATTTAGGAGCAATCGCTGCAATCTGCATTGCTATATTCTTAGCTGCTTCTTTTGCTGCATCATTGTATACTGTGGATTCCATTTCAACTAATACACCGATTCTTCCGCCAGCATGAATGTAGGACTCTACAAATCCATTTTCTGCATTCACTTTTTGGAATCTTCTGATGTTCATGTTCTCGCCGATAATAGAAATTTGAGTTGATAATTCTTCTTTTACTGTCTTAGCTGGTTCAAGAGCCCAAGGTTCAGCTAAGAATGCATCAATATCAGCTGCTGTAGTTTTTGCAGCTTGTTCCACTACTGCTGTTACATAGTTTCTGAAAGTTTCGTTCTTAGAAACAAAGTCTGTTTCACTGTTAACTTCAACAATCGCTGCTGATTTACCATCTTCGCTAACTGTAGTAGCACAGATTCCTTCAGCTGCAATTCTTCCAGCTTTTTTCTCAGCTGCTGCAAGACCTTTTTCTCTTAAAAACTCTACTGCTTTATCCATATCACCATCCGTTGCAGTTAATGCTTTTTTACAATCCATCATGCCTGCACCGGTCATATCTCTTAAATCTTTTACCATTGCTGCTGTTATAGCCATGTTAAAATACCTCCATTATATTGATTATGCTTATGCTAATTCTTCAGTAACTTCTTCTACAGCCGCTTCAGAAGTATCTGTCATCTGAGTTCCCTGATTTGCTTCGATAACAGCATCTGCCATCTTTGCAACGATTAATTTTACAGCTCTGATTGCATCATCATTACCAGGAATTACAAAATCTAATTCTTCAGGATCACAGTTAGTATCTGCAATACCAATCAATGGAATACCTAATACGTGTGCTTCTTGAATGCAGATTCTTTCTTTCTTAGGATCTACAACGAAAATAGCATCAGGAATATTTTTCATATTTTTAATACCACCAAGATTCTTCTCAAGTTTTTCCCATTCTTTCTTTAATTCAATAACTTCTTTCTTAGGAAGAACTTCAAAAGTACCGTCTTGTGACATTGTTTCAATTTTCTTTAATCTTGCAATTCTGCTCTGGATGGTTTTAAAGTTTGTTAACATACCGCCTAACCATCTTTCATTTACAAAATACATTCCGCAACGTTCAGCTTCTGATTTAATTGAATCTTGAGCTTGTTTTTTAGTACCAACAAAAAGAATTTTACCACCTTCTGCAACTACATTCTTAATTGCATAGTAAGCTTCGTCTACTTTACCTACAGATTTTTGTAAGTCAATAATGTAGATACCGTTTCTTTCTGTGTAGATGTACTCCGCCATTTTAGGATTCCATCTTCTTGTTTGATGTCCAAAATGTACACCTGCTTCTAATAATTGTTTCATTGATATAACGCTCATAATTTACCTCCATTTGGTTGATTTCTTCCGTATGTATCATCTTTTCGACAGACCCCAAGGGCACCCGGCCGAAAATCAACATACGTGCAATTTAGCATACGAAGTATAACACATAAAAAGGAATAAAGCAAGTACTTATATTGAATTTTTTTACTTTACTTTAATCGTTCCTCTAAAGCATTTACAACAGTCTCTAGCACTTTAATTCTCGCATAATACTTGGAATTAGCTTCCACAATTACCCAAGGTGCATACGTAGTTGAAGTTCTGAGAATCATTTCATTCACAGCCACCTCATATTCATCCCATTTTGCCCGGTTTCGCCAGTCTTCCTCAGTTATCTTCCATTGTTTCTCAGGTAACTCTTGTCGTTCTTTAAATCGTGTCTCTTGTTCTTCTTTATCAATGTGGAGCCAGAACTTTATAACGATGGCACCTGAATTAGCTATGTGCTCTTCCATATGATTAATCTCATTATATGCCCTTTTCCATTCTTCCTCGGCACAAAACCCTTCAATCCGTTCCACCATTACCCTCCCATACCAGGTCCTATCATAGATTGCGATATGCCCGGCTTTCGGAATGGTATTCCAAAACCTCCAAAGATAATGATGGGCTTTTTCTGCATCATTTGGTGATGCAATCGGAATAACCTCATATCCTCTTGGGTCCATTGGTTCTGTTAACCGTTTAATTGTTCCTCCTTTACCGGCAGCATCCCATCCTTCGAATGCTAATATTACAGGTAAGCGTTTTTTATACATTTCATAATGGAGAGCTTTTAATTTTTTCTGTAATTTTTTTAATTTTTTCTTATATTCTTCTTTTGTTAGCGAAAGGCTTAAATCAACTCCATTTAAAACATCTGTTTGAAAGCTGCTGTCAGTGTCGGTTGCACTTTGGTCAGTTATTAATTCATTATTTTCATCAGACCGTTCTTCATTATCTGATTCCTTCTCGCCTTCACTCGCAAGTTTCTGCTGTCCACATGCTGCTTTAAGTTTTTCTACAACTGTCGTCAAGATTTTTATCGTAGCATATTCTCGGTCAGAAGCTTCAATAATAGTCCAAGGTGCAAAACTTGTATCCGTCTTTTCTAACATCTCCTCATTAATTCGTAAATATTCTTCATAATGTTTATTTTGTTCCCAGTCTAATTTAGTAACCCTCCATGAAGTATCTGATGAACTTTCTAATTTCTCAAATCGTTTCTTTTGTTCTTTTTTAGAAATGTGTAAGAATAACTTAATGATAACCATACCATCTTCTGTTAATTGTTTTTCAAAATTAATGATTTCATCAAACGCTAAATCAGCATCTCTTTTTGTAATGATCTGATCTATTCTGTCACCTAATACCCTTCGATACCAACTTCTATCAAATAATGTTATCCTACCTTTAGCCGGAATCTTTGTCCAAAATCTCCATAAGAAAGGCCGTAACCTTTCTTCTTCCGATGCTTCCTGAATGGTATATACTTTAAATCCTCTCGGGTCTAGGGGGTGTATTAATCGATTAATAAGAGTTCCTTTTCCGGATGCACCCCAACCTTCAAAAACAATCATAATAGGAATGTTCAAGTTTTTACATTCTCGCTGCAACACAGATAATTTCATTTCTAATTCTTCTGATATTTCATTATACTTATTTTTATCCATTGCTTTACTTAAATCAATTTTTTCTAACATACTCTTTACCTCCTTTATGATATTTTAAAACTTCCTTATTCATATTTTACCAAAATATCTGAAAATAATCATCATTTATTTATTTGTTTCAAGCTATATTTGCAATCTATTTCGCTATTAGAGTACAATTGATAAGTTATCCTGCAACTTGCTGAATAAACAATAGAAAGCGCGCTTCGAGAACTTTCTATTGTCATGAATTAAGAAAAGACAAGCCTTTTTACTCGCTTGTCTTTCTGATTTATCTTTATTTAGAAATACTTTTTATTACCCCAAAGATTGCTCTTTTTTAAATCCACATATTCATTGTATGCACGTTCAAGAATCTGTTTCTCATTGGAAAACTTTAACATATGATATGCTTCGTGAAACTTATAATAGCCGGAATCCATAAAATATTCTTCTCTTTGTGGTTTGCTGTAATAGCTATCAGACATCATTAAATACCAATGAACATCCTTTATTACTGTATTCTGTGGTGTACTAAAAGTATATTGACTCTTACCGATATATTTAATGATGGAAGCATCCGTTCCTGTTTCTTCCTTCACTTCACGTAAGGCTGTCTCTTTATATTCTTCGCCTACCTCCACAGTTCCTTTTGGCAGAACCCATCCTTCATACTTGTTTTTATAGTTCTTATACAGTAGTAAAATCTTTCCTCTGAATATAACTACACCGCCACAGCTCGTTGCCTCTACCATCGCAATTCCTCCTGTATTAAGGTGTGTCGATTTTTCTACTAACAGTATACAATATTAATCCCAAATGTTCAACTAATATTTATGCAACTTTCACAAATATTCATCAATTCGGATATTCTTATACCTATAAATTCATGCTTGAAGTGGCTAATTCATTTACATTAATGTCCAATTACTTTTACTTGTTATAGTATGTGTCAAATATTTTAGATGCAATTGGTACTGCATAATCACTTCCTGTACCTACACTTTCAACAATAACACTTACCACAATATCCGGATTTTCTGTTGGAGCAAATCCTACAAACCAAGCATGGGCAGGTTTATCAGTTTCATATTCAGCGGAACCTGTTTTGCCGGCAACCGTATACTTTTCTCCCTTTAAAGCGGTAGCAGTACCACTTGTTACTACTTCTTCCATAAATGAGGTCAATATGTGTGATTCGTCAGGTGTCATAAGTGTTTCATTAATCTCAGGCAGATATTTCTTCATCACAACTCCATTGACATTCTCTATATGATCAACCACATAAGGCTTCATCAAAACACCACCATTGGCTATGGCAGATACAATCAGAGCACTGTGAAGAGGAGTTATCTGGGTTTTACCCTGGCCGATTACAGTTTGCGGTATCTCGTTTGGATCAGAATTCGCATCTAAAACGAAGCTGCTCTGATTATATACTAGGTTTGTAGGTAAAGCTGTGTTAAAAAGAAAGGAATCGCAGAGTTTTCGAAAAGAAGCTATATCCAATGTAGTTCCAATCTTTGCGAAGGATGAATTACAGGATTTTGCAAATGATTTTGTTAGATCAACTTTACCATGAGCATTATTATGATAGCAATTAATAGTAACACTGTTGAAAACGTCTTTCCCTACACATTCATATTTGTAATCTTTATAGTCTGGGTTCTCTCTAATATACTCAAGTGATGTTAGTATTTTAAAGATTGAACCCGGTGGATACAACCCTTGGGTTGCCCTATTTAGTAATACAGAATTCTTATCATTGTCTGTAACCAACTCTTCCCATAAAGCATCAATATTATTCGGATCATAATCTGGTTTGGATACCATAGCCAAGATTTTACCGGTAGAAGGTTCAATTACAACAACAGCTCCTTTATGATCGCCAAGTGCATCATAAGCAGCTTTTTGGAGCCTAGTATCAAGCGTAGTCACCACGTTGTCACCAATGTTTTTTTCACCAGATAATTCAGTAAACATTTTTCTAATTGGATTCAGATTAGAGGTAAGAAGATGAAAATTATCCGAAGATTCCAATCCCGTTCTTCCCTTTGAAAATCTCCCAACAATGTGAGAGAACATACTTCCATACGGATAAATGCGAGTTTCCACTCCATCCTCATCGGTTTTGGTTTGGGCAAGAACTTTCCCATCAGCTGAAATAATCTCTCCACGTACCACTTGTTCCGCCAGAAGATCTTGACGCTTATTGTATGCATTGTTAATTACATCGCTACTTTTTGATACCATAAAATACGTAAAGTAACCCAATACAAGTACAAACAAACCAATAAAGATATATGCTATATGCATAATCTCTTTATTGGACTTTTCTCTTGGATTATTTTCATGTTGAGGCTGTTCCACATCATAAATATAATTTTCCTTATTCTGTTGCTCTCTTTGATTTTCTTTTCGTTTTTCTTTTAGTTTTCTCACCATTATCATTCCTATCTTGATTTAGGATATATAGTCCTTGAATCACATGAAACAAAATTATGCTGCTCAATATCGAACTACCACCATAGCTTATTAGCGGTAAGGTAACTCCGGTTGACGGTATGAACTTAGTTACACCTCCAATAGACAGAAACACTTGAAAAATATATATTACGCTTAATCCTAATGCAATTAACTTATAGAAAGTATCATGTAATTTCATAGCAATGTTAATAAACATAACAAAGCAGCTTATGCATATTAATACAAGACATACCGCAAAAATTCCACCCATTTCTTCAGAGATAGCTGAAAATATAAAGT
The DNA here is from genome assembly GCA_963517115.1 of uncultured Lachnospiraceae bacterium. Taxonomy (GTDB): domain Bacteria; phylum Bacillota; class Clostridia; order Lachnospirales; family Lachnospiraceae; genus Anaerocolumna. Next base: position 227,664 of record CAUQEW010000002.1, read on the forward strand.
CACTGTCAACTACCGGAATACTAGTAGGTAAACCTTTTGAGAGTCCCATACCAAACCATCCTCCAGTACCGATTGCGAATAAGGATTGTGATACCTGATATCCTTCCTTATCGATTAAGGTCCATGGGTCTCTCCAAGCCATTACACGTACTCTAACATGAGAAAATTTAAAATAAGCGAAATAAGAAGCCAAACAGCCTGCAATCAGACCAGAGAAAAAGTAAATAGGTTGGAAGGTAGCTACATAAAGCATTACTAAATACGTAATAAAGAAAATTAATGCTCCACCTAAATCTTTCTCCATAACAAGTATTAATACATGGGATGCTGCCAAAATAGTAACCCACACCAAGTAACGAAAATCTGTTCGTTTTGATAACAGGGATGCCATTCCGAACACAAATATAATTTTCACAAATTCAGAGGGTTGGAATCTCACTCCTGCAATATTAATCCAGTTGGTAGCACCATTGTTCTCATATCCAAAAATCAATACAGATACAAGTAAGAAAATTCCTAACAACCCATAGACCCATCCTAATTTAGACAAATATTTTAATTTTTCTACTAATATAGGAATTATCAAACAGAGAACAAAAGTAACTGACGCGATTGCAAATTGTTTGATAGCTTTATCATAGGATAATCTCGTCAGCATTACAAATCCAATTGTCATCATGAACAACATGTTATTCAATATTAATTTAGATATATTCGCGTAAATCCATTGATATATGCTAAAAACAAGTATTAAAACTACTAATTCCAGTAAATAGAGCATAATAATTTTCATGTTTCCTGTATTAATAAAAAGTACTAAATAGCTTACAAAATGAAAAGTAAAAATAATACGATTCATTTTTTTATAAATTTGATTTTTTTTATTTTTATCAGTAAAACCAAATATACGGAAAGCATAATAGGTATATACTGCAATCAAAACAATATTCACATATTTTGATAATTCAACAATTATATTAACCAATTGTGCTCCTCCTCTTCTTATCTTATTATTTAAGGCATGTCTTACAGCGCTATAGGGTAATTGCCGCTTGATAGGCAGCCCATTCTTATTCTACTCCGCGCTTAAAATGACCACGTGTAAAATCCTTTATTTCGTCTGTTTGGAGGTTATCATAGAGATAAGTTTGTACAAATGCTTGAATAACCTGCTCTGTTTCTTTTGCAGACTCAAATGTAAAATTCAGTCTGATATTCCTAGGTCTTAATTTTCTGACCTCATCAGAATTATGAAGAAGGGATAAACTTTGACAATTATATATCGTATTATAGCAATCTCTGCAATGGCGTTTTACTTGAAAACTCTTTTGATATCGATCAACTAGTTCAATGTGGTTTATTCCTACACCACAGCAGGGTGCACCATTTGTTTTTATATTGTTTTTATTACTGCCTCCTGTGGCAGTCTTAATTAAACATTGCGCCGAGACCATAAGAGGAATTTTACCGTAAACTATCATATCCTCATAAATACCGGTTAGTTCCTTTAGTTCAGAATAATTCAATTCTACAGGTGTAGTGTATTTATTTACGCCCATATCCTTCCAGAACTTTACAGCATGATGGTTCATTACATAAAGATTATAATTCGTAATCAATTCTTTACCCAATGTCAGATAATTTATTTCTTTTAAAGCGAACTCATATGCTTCATAATTTTGTATAATATACCCGTTTATAGTATCGTCTGTCAAAACATTTTTATTCTGTGAAAACAATTGATATGTGGCACTCCTAAATATATGCGGAAATACAATATAACTTTTCTTTCCGCTTTGTTTAATCGCTTCCGTTAACTCCAGAAGTTTTGAAAAAGGAACGATATCACTGTCAAGATATATACTTGTAATCTCTTTGTGACTGCAAGCTACTTCAAGTTGTTGCAAATTAGCAACCTCTACGCTGATTCCAGGTTTACATGACCTCTGATTCTCTTCCGAGATGGTATCGACTTTCAAACTTTTATTCTTATCAGCAATATCAGCCTGTTTATCATTTATTCTACGAAAAGTCTGCGCTATTGTATCAGATAAGGCGTCTAATCCCTCTCGGCGTAATTCATTTAGCTTCTGCACTGGTATAAAAACATTGCCGTTTATTAGAATGGATAATTCTTGAAAAACAAAGGATGTTTGATTGGTTTTCATCATTTGCTTACGAATTTTTTCTTCTGTCATAAGCTGATTTTTTGCTTCTTCTACCAAGTCTCCTTCAAATATAATATTGATATCTCGGCAGTTTAAGCTTAATTTTAGTTTTTCTCCAACACTAACTACTAACTCACCACGAATTGGTTCTTTTATTTCTTCTTTTAAGAATTTTTCAAAAAGGTCATTCAAAAGTAAATTGTTCTTGGTACGATATACCTGATTACCCGGTTTTACATTAGAACCTTTATTGAAATTAATTTGATACGCACTGCCTTCACTTTGACTATTCTTTACCGTAAAATCATATATGTTATCGGAAATATCCCTTATTTCTAAGATGTCTTGTGGATTTAAATCCTCTACTAATTGGATCAAGGCTTGATTTCCTTTCACCGATTTTATTTCACCAACATGGACACCACTATGATTCGGTCTGTTAACTGAAATCATTGATTTTCCATTTCTACTAGTATAGTATCCCTGTGTAAATCCACCACGATTATATAAATCCTTAAGTAACATCACATCAAGTTTTAAATCCTCTTTATGGTCACTTATATATGCTTCATATCTTTCCTTGCCTAATTCTTGATATTTATCTATATACTTATGATAGGTGTAAGATACTCCGGCTGTATATTCCGGACGCTTCATACGTCCCTCTATTTTAAAAGAATCTATTCCCGCTTCGATTAATTCAGGAATAATTTCTAATGTGCAGATATCTTTTGGACTTAAAACATACTTTTCTTCTTCAGAAGTCAGATTTTTGTTATCACCACGAAGTTGATATGGCATTCTACAGGGTTGTGCACATCTTCCTCTATTTCCGCTTCTTCCACCAAGCATACTACTCATTAGGCATTGGCCTGAATAGCAGTAACACAGAGCGCCATGTACAAAAGACTCGATTTCTAAATCTGAAAAAGCCCTTATATTTTTTATCTCTGCTAAACTCAATTCTCTCGCATTAACCAACCTAGTAATACCCATGTGTTTTAAGGTATCTGCACCCTGTCCCATAGTCAAGGTCATTTGTGTGCTAGCATGAATGGCAAGGTTAGGAAAATGTTCGTGAATAAAATGAAGTACTCCTACATCCTGTACAATCACAGCATCCAAGCCTTGTTCATAATACCGGATTAAATAATCATAGAGTTCCTTTTCTAATTCTGAATTTTTAAATAAAGTATTCACTGTCATATATATCTTTTTATTATGAATATGTGCGTAATCAATGGCACGCAACATGATTTCTTCATTTGGATTTTCAGCATACGCTCTTGCGCCAAACTTATTACCACCGATATATACTGCATCGCAAGATGCATTGATGGCTGCCGTCAACGCTTCATAGGAACCGGCGGGTGCTAAGATTTCAATTTGTCTCATATGTTTCTCCTATTACTGATATAAAAATCCGCCTAGGAAAGACATTCAATTTTGTCTTGTCTATGCGGATTGGGTATCAAGATCGATTTTTATCCATTAATTCAGTTTCTAATCGAATAATCTTCTTCTGAGCTTCGTTTAAATCCCTTTTCAAAGCTTCAATTTCTTTCGACCCAACTTCTAGTTTTGTCTGGGTGGATATTAATTCATGCTTTAATTCAAATATATCATTACTTCTATTATCATTTTCAGCTTCAATTTCTTTTATTTGATTTCGTACTTTATAATAATCATCTGCAATATTAATCTCCATCAATACATTCTTCATCTCAGGATCCAGCATTTTATAAAAATCCTGTTTTTTAAATTCTACATGTTTATTATTGATATAAGATGCTATTTTCTGCAAATATTCTTCGCTTTCATAACCACGCAAATTATATCTTTTACTATTTATGATAACTTCAATATCATTCATTTTATTCATATAATCGCCCCTCAAATTATATAGTTACTTCTGATAACTTATATTATAAACTATCTCCAAGCGTTATACAAGCTTTTCTTGATGCAGCCCAAAGTGCTTATAAGCTAAGTCAGATACAACTCGTCCTCGCGGCGTACGTAGGATTAAGCCATTTTGTACCAAATAAGGCTCATAGACTTCTTCTATCGTTCCCGTGTCTTCTCCAATTGTGGTTGCAACTGTATCGATTCCAACCGGCCCTCCACCAAATTTGTCAATCATAGTAAATAGTATTTCACGATCCATATTATCTAATCCGAGCTTATCAACTTCTAACAAATCCAGTGCGAAATTAGCAACTTCTTTTGTAATACTTCCATCGTATTTTACCTGAGCAAAATCTCTTACACGTTTTAGCAAACGATTAGCCAAACGAGGTGTTCCTCTCGAACGCCTAGCTAATTCCTGTGCTCCTTCTTCGTCAATCACAACTTGAAACACTTCTGCGGAGCGGCATATAATTTCTTTTAATTCTTCTGTGGTGTAGAATTCTAGTCGATTTACAACACCAAATCGATCTCGTAAAGGTGGGGTCAGCATTCCTGCTCTCGTTGTTGCTCCAACTAATGTAAATTTTGGCAGATCCAGACGGATAGATTTAGCCGATGCTCCTTTACCGATTACTATATCGATGGCATAGTCCTCCATAGCAGGATATAATAATTCTTCCACCTGCCGATTAAGGCGATGAATTTCATCAATGAATAATACATCCCCCTCTTGCAGGTTATTTAATATAGCAGCCATCTCACCCGGTTTTTCTATAGCCGGCCCTGAAGTAACCTTCATATTCACTGACATCTCATTTGCTATTATTCCGGCTAAAGTAGTCTTACCAAGTCCAGGTGGTCCATAAAACAATACATGATCCAAGGATTCATGCCTAAGTTTTGCAGCTTGAATGTAAACTTTTAAGTTTTCCTTTGCTTTAGATTGTCCTATGTAATCATTAAGCATCTGTGGTCTTAAAGTGCTTTCTATTTTTTTGTCTTCATCCGTTAAATCGGTTGTAATAATTCGTTTTCCCATTTTGCTCCCATTTACTCCTATTGCATCGTTCAACCATATTGTAAAGAAAAACCTACATTAGGCTTTTCAAACTCTTCTTAAGAATATCTTCTGAGGTCATATCTTCTGTTATTTCAATTTTTCTCACTACTTTAGCAGCGTCTGTATTCGAGTAGCCCAACACAACTAATGCCTGTATTGCTTCATTTCTGATATCAGCAATATGAGAACCTGTATTTTTTAACGTTGTTTGACCTTCTATTTGATTCATAAGCTTCTGTTCAAAGGCATCTTCTAATTTTAATTTATCCTTTAATTCAATAATCAGCTTACTTGCGGTTTTACTACCTATTCCAGGAGCCTTAGAAATAGTTTTTACATCATCTGATAATACAGCAAAACGTAAATCATCCGGAGTAATTGCAGACAAAATGCCAAGTGCACCTTTTGGTCCGATACCATTCACCGTAATCAATAATTTGAAAACTTTCAAATCGTCACTGTTTAAAAAACCAAACAAACCAACCACATCTTCACGAACATGAAGATAAGTATACACCTTAATATCACTTCCAGTTCTTGGTAAATCATCTAGTTGCGAAAGTGGCATTCGAATCTCATATCCCATGCCATTTGTCTCCACAATAATTCCTTCTTCACTTACCTCTGTTAATTCACCTTTTATATATGCTATCATACGATACACCAATCCTTTCAAAGAGCAAATGTACTAAGCACAAGAAGCATTATTCATCGTTGGCAACAGAAATTGACATATAATTTTCTATTTTAATTTAGGGCTGTTGCAAAATAGCCTTAATAAGCTCTAACAACAGGACTGGGGATATCATAACACACCCAATCCTTTCAAAAGAGTAAATTAAGCTATTTTGTAACTGCCCCATATCTCTAATTCATGACAATAAAAAGTTCGAGAAGCGTGCTTTCTATTGTTTGATGTATTTTGTGCTACTACTTGCTTAATTAACACATATTATACTCTAAGATTGTCCTTTTAGCAAGTGTTATAAAAACAAATGTTCTATTTTCGTCACAGTTCAGCCATAGATAACGCGAGGTGTTTTGTGTGAGCGAAGGTCACTCAAAACCCGAGTTTTTCATGTGCGAAATGATGCAAAGCATCATTTCTGTACATAAATTGTTGCTATGAGGCCGTAAGGCCGAATAGTAACCTATTTTCTTATTGTATACCGATATCAAATATGGAACGAGCTTTCAACCCAATCGGATTACCCGAAAGGATTTTAACTTTAACTTCGCCGGCATTTATATCAAAATAATTATCGGATAGTTTCATATCCCCTTGTACGCAACACAATTCTACACTTTTAGCATAGGCTTCCGCCTTCACAGTGATGGTATCTCCATTTATACTTAACTGTAATTTAGGATCTACAAATTCAAAATGCTTCGGTGCAGTGAATAGACAAGTACCTCCTGATATATAAGTACCATCCATATAAAATTCAAAGCTTAAATAATTTCTCAGTTCATTACAGTCGGTAAAATCTAATTTGTCTAACCAATAGCTTGTTAAAGCAGGAACTGCTATCTCAGATTCTCCGGATTTTAATATCTGTGCTTTTGTGTCTCTTAATGCCCATTTTACAATGCCTTTAATCGGATTCCTTGTTTCATTGGCAACACTAAGTCTTGCTGATTTTTCAATTTCATGTGGTTCATCAACACAGTTAGGACGTTCTGTCATTTCACCCACTTCTTCACAGGAAATCATAATTGGTGCGAAGAAACGTTTTTCAGAATAATGCAGTGCTTTCCAACGGCCAAAATAATCGATACTAGACCAAGAAGCTACTGGCCAGATATCATTCAACTGCCATACGATTGCTCCCATACATCTGCCACGGTTTCTTCTCCAATGTTCCACACCATAACGTATGGCATCTGCCTGTAATAACTGCGAAGTATAAATCAAATGATCAAAATCCTTCGGGTAAAGATAATTAGCAGAAATATAATTCAATATTTTACCGTTTGCAGCTTTATTTCTCTGATGCATCTCCATAACTCTAGAGAATATATTTCTATCTCCTTTCTCTGTAAAACTTTCTATTGTTTTAAGAGAAGGAAAGGATTGAAAACCAAATTCTGATGCATAACGGAAGAAGAATTTACGATACTCGGAAAAAGGTTTGTTACCATGCCATACATCCCAATAATGCGTATCTCCACGATCGTAATTCCATGAGTCATCAAAATTTCCGCCTGAAGATGGAGAAGATGGCCAATAGAAGGTTTGTGGATCTAATTCCTTCACAATCTTTGGAATAATATACTCATACATCTTAATATAATCCATGGTTTGTTTTGGCGATGGTTTCCACACTTTATCCAACGTCTGTGTTTCCATTTCGTTATTTCCACACCAAATTGCGAGGCTGGCATGATGACGAATTCGAATTACATTTTCAATGGTCTCTTGACTGATATTTTCTTCAAAATCATCATCTAATTCATAGCTTGCACACGCATACATAAAATCCTGCCATATGAGTAATCCTAATTCATCACATATGTCATAGAAATAATCATCTGGGTAATAGCCGCCACCCCAAACACGAATGGTATTATGATTTGCTTCAATACAATCCTCTAATAACTTACGGGTGCGTCCTTCATGAATACGACTAAACAGATTATCTTCTGGAATATAGTCAGCTCCCATGGCAAATACCTGTACACCATTCACTTCATGAGCAAAACTTTCGCCCCATTGATCCTCTTCTTTATGTATGGTAAGTGTTCTAAGACCAATTTTCTTTTCCCATACGTCTAAAATTTTTCCGTCGCAATTGGTTAATTCCGCTTTCACCGTATATAGAGGATGTTCGCCATAGCCATTCGGCCACCAAAGTTTAGGTTTGGTAATTACAATATCTTCGTCCTCGTTCTGTTCAAAGGTTGTCCCATCCGGCCCTATCACTTTGATCTTAGTTGATAGATCAGAATTATCACCAAATAATTCAATGGTATAATCAAACTCAAGTGTTACTTCGTTATTCTCATGTTGCTGCTTTACATATACCTGTTCAAATCTGCCTTCTTCAATGCCTAAGATGCGAACATCTCTCCAAATCCCTGCATCTGGGAGCCTTGGACCCCAATCCCAACCAAACATACAATGAGCTTTTCTTAGATGAGGAAAACCTTGCATAGCATCATCAGATCCACCGGTATAACATTTTTCCTGTTCTTCTTTTATATATTTTGTTGGTGAATGTAATACTATCTTTAATACATTTGCACCTGCACTGGCGATATCTTTTATATCATATTCCCATGTTCTGTGCATATTATAAGCATCTCCAATGAAATTATCATTTAGGTAGATATCTGCCAACGTATCAATTCCGTCAAAATGCAATAATACTGCATCCTTGCTCAATATGTCCTTTGATAATTCAAACGTTAACGAATAGGTAAAGTCATTGTCCATTAATTTTAAAGCGTTTAATTCATTATCGCGATAAAAAGGATCCGGCATTTTTCCTAATTCATATAAAGCACCATATACCGATCCCGGTACCTGTGCATTCATATATTCTTCTGCAATACCATATACATTTTCCCCATTAATTTTCATCTTCCACATTCCGTTTAAATTCTTTTCTAACATAAATGTCCTCCTTTATATCAAAATTAGTTAAGTCTGCTAAAGATTCCCTTCGACATATTCAGTCTTCCTTCTTTCAGATAGCCCAGAACTTCAAATGCCGTAATACCCAGACTCTCTGAAATCTGTAAAGCATTACTATTCGGGAATTCTTTTAAATAAGCTTCAATATCATCAAATTGACTGCCATCAAGTTTCTTACATTCCGTACAGGAATAAGTTTTAAATTTCGATTGGAATATTTTATGGCAATGCTTGCACGTATTCGTATACATGGATTTTCTCCTTATATTTTTAGTAACTTTAAGTTACTAGTTTACATTAAAGTAGAAAACAGATTTAGTATTGGTTGATAGACTTTTAGATACCATGGTCTATTCTTCCAATCTATATATGAGATTGGTAAACTAACTTCCATTGTTTTTAACAAATCGTCCTTAATCACATCAATTACCTCTCTATTACACATCCAAAGTCCACATTCATAATGAAGATAAAAACTGCGATAATCCATATTGATGGTACCTACGATACCACAATCCTCATTAATAATTGTTTTGGCATGAATAAATCCTGGTTTATATTCATAGATTTTTACACCTGCCTCTAAAAGCTGCCCATAATTGTAGTTTGTCAGTACCTTTACATACTTCTTATCAGGGACGTAAGGCGTTATGATTCGAACATCAATTCCACTTTTTACCGCTGTAATAAGAGCCTGCTTCATATCATCTTCAATAATCAGATAAGGTGTTGTAATATAAACATATTTCTTAGCATAATTAATAATCTGTTTATAAATAATTTCAATGGGATTATCAGGATTATTTGCCGGACCATCTGCAATTACGTGGCAATAAACATCATTTTGTGTAAAATTCAACGTTGGACGATAGGGATCATAGTCTATTCTTGTTCTTGAATTGCATATTTCCCACATCTGCAGGAATGTCACAGTAAGTCCCCAGACCGCATCTCCTTCCACTCGGACGGCATTATCCTTCCAGATGCCAAATCGATGGACTAAATTCACGTATTCATCTGCCAGATTCACTCCACCAGTATATCCAAAATTACCATCAATTACAATAATTTTCTGATGACTTCTGTAATTCATATAAAGCTTATCCGTATATCTATGAATAGGGTTAAATACCCCTATCTCAAAGCCTTCTGCCTCCAAATTTTTTCTGAAATTTTTTGAGGTTCGAATGGTTGCACCAAAATCATCATACATGAATTTGACTTGTACTCCAGTTTTTATTTTATCAAGTAAAAGTTCATGCATCTTTTCCCATAATACACCCTCACCTATAATAAAGAAATTAATTAGAATAAATCTCTCTGCATTCTTTATATCTACGAAAATTGCTTCAAAAACATCTTCGCCCATTGGATAATATTGTATTTGATTATTCTTGAACAAAGGGAAATGCTGTGTTTCTAAATATCTGGACATTCTGCTTTTGGTCGGATATTTATCAGCATACTCTTTCGCTAATTCAGCGTCATAATGTAAATACTCAGCTCCATGATGAATTTTAGCCAAAATAATTTTTTCAAGTTTCTTTTTCGAATTACTCTTCCCCCATAAGGCATACATGATATGCCCTGTAATAGGTAAAACAAGCACAATGCAGATCCAACTAATCTTATAGGACTGACTTCTATTATCATTGATCAATCCTATCATAATAAATATACTTCCTATTTCAATAAACATATAAATATAGATTGTTGAATCGGTGAGCCAATATGTAAGTACCAAGATAAGAAATAATTGAATCAACACTAATATACCTACTAATGCAACACGTAGTCCTCCACTTAAGTAAGCCTTGCTTGTTCCAATCATATCTTCTTTTAGTATTCTGCTCATATGAAACACCTCCTATTTCTTTTTATATTTTTGAAGTCGTTCCCTTAAATCCTTTAACACATCTTCACGTTTCATAAATTGTATATTGGGGAAAGCTTTCAATAAACGTTTTTGAATCCGACTTGTTCTACTTGTTTTTGTTTGGAATTTATTAAAATAATCTTTCACCTGTTTTTCAATTTCAAAATGAAGTTTCTTTATTTCAAAGCCTTCTCTATTTAGATTAATCTCAATCAGTTTTTCCTTATTTTCATCAAAGAATACCTTGATATTCTCTACCAAATCATTAATTTTATAACTAGCGAATCTATGCTTCCATTCTTCTTTCGTTTCATATAATCTAGTACTTTCAATATAATCCGAGAATTCTTGTTTCAATCTCTGTAATTCACTCAACATTTTATCCAATTGAAGAGTATGTACCACAGTAACCGTTAAATCTGTTGTAACTAGTGCAACTATAGCATATGCTATATATTCACCATATGTTTTAGGAATTTGATCTAGTATTTTTACAATATGTGGTTGAATGAATTCAATCATTAAAAGAGATAATCCGCCCCAAAATAAGGATACCGATAAACATACCCGCCCATGAAAATTAAATTTTATGTGGCTATAATCCCACCATTTTGCATGAAATATTAGTTCCATTAGCAAGGAAGTAACATACTCAAGCAATGTTGCCAGTATCATTCCTCCAAAAAATATCAGTAAATATTGTTCTCTATATTGCCAAAATGTAATATAAATCAAAGTAGCGCCGGCTCCATAAATAGGTATAATTGGACCATTCAGAAATCCGCGGTTTACCCAGTTTTTATTGTTAAATGAAACATAGCAGCTTTCATATATCCACCCCAAAAACGCATAAATAAAAAAATTATAAAATATATCAAAAAGCTCTATATTAAATATATTCATACTCCACATTACTTTATTCTGTCCCCTCTTACTCTAGTAGTTAAAATGTCATACATATTTTAACATACTTACCCTACAAAATATACTATAATTTTACATTACTCATTTCTCAACTTGTAAAGTGTTACAATTGTGATAAAATGTAGAAGTAATAATGCGATTCCTATACATATAAATAAACATAAAGAAAAGGAGCAAGAGTAATGATTACAATACATTCCGAGCTTGATATCGTTTCTTCCTATCCATTACAATCTCCATATTCTTTAGAAGATATTATCTTCTTTGATATTGAGACAACCGGTTTTTCTGCAAATACATCCTACCTTTATCTTATCGGATGCATGTATTATAAGGAAAACATCTGGCAAGTAACGCAATGGCTTGCTGATGATATGAACAGTGAAGCAGCAATACTAGAAGCCTTTTTTCATAAATTAGAATCCTACAAGAGGTTAGTACATTTTAATGGAAGTGGTTTTGATATACCCTTTATCTTGCAAAAATGTAGACAACACAATTTGCAAAATCCGTTTCAAGACATTGATAGCCTGGATATCTATAAAAAACTTTTACCTTATAAAAAATTGCTTCCTCTAACTAATTATAAATTGAAAACAATTGAAAAATTTCTTCATGTTGAACGAGAAGATTCCTATTCCGGTGAAGAACTAATTCAGATTTACGCGAATTATCTAGGCCGTATTCAATATGAAAAATTGCACCAAAAAGTGCTTAACACCCAGAAATCAAATCAGAATATTCAAGCAAATAGTCAGTCAAACAAAAATTTTCCTGTAGAGTCTGCTCCCTCTTCCGATGAATTGTCACACATTCTTCTATTGCATAACTTAGAAGATGTGAAGGGATTACTCCAAGTTGCAGATATTCTATATTATACCGATATTTTTGAAAAAGATTTATCCAATATTAATTCTTTTGAAAATGATAGCTTGAATATTGATGCTGTTAGAGATGAATGGATTCTAAATTTCACTTGTTCCTTTACTTTTCCTCATCCCATTACTTGGACAACTCCACTGACTGAAACATCATCATTATTATTTAGCGCGAAACAGAATCAACTTACCCTACAAATTCCAATTTATAAGGGTGAACTCAAATATTTTTATCCTAACTATAAAGATTATTATTATCTTCCAAAAGAAGACATGGCTATTCATATAAGTGTTGCCCAATATGTAGATAAGGCTTACCGTATTAAAGCAAGAGCTTCTAACTGTTATACCAGAACATCAGGAAATTATCTGCCACAACCGGTTGAAATCATCTCTCCAAGTTTTAAAGTTGAATATTCGGATAAAATATCCTATATAGATTTTACGAATTCGCTATTAATTCAACCATCTACATTATATGACTACAAGAAAGCATTGATTCATTTTATTTTAACCAACAAAGAAACCAAAATATGCTATGAATCTTAAAATTTTGAATATTTTTTGTGATTGCTACAAATACTTCTTTAAAAAGAAAGGAGTTATTTATGCAGAATTCGAAAAATAATAAGAACAGTAAAAATACTACCAGTAGTAATTCTAAGTCACAACCTTCAGCATCAAAAAACTCAGTTAAAAATTCTTCTGCCGGTTTTAATCCTGATAACAGGGAACGCCGTGATGGTCCTGGTGGAAACTAATTTAGGAATGTAAAAAAAGTCTACAACTCCTTTTTATAAAGGTGTTGTAGACTTTTTAATTATTCTACGGACTAATTATTACGCTTGGGCAATAATTTCTTTCTTGTTATAAGAACCACAAGCCTTGCAAACTCTATGTGGCATCATTAATGCTCCACATTTGCTGCACTTAACTAGGTTAGGCGCTGCCATTTTCCAGTTTGCTCTTTTGCTGTCTCTTCTAGCTTTAGAATGTTTATTCTTTGGACAAATTGCTCCCATGATTACACCTCCTTAAAATTGTTAAATATATCTCGGATAACTGACATTCTGGGATCCAGGTCTGCATCTTCACAATCACAAGAACTTTTTGTTAGATTTGCACCGCAAACATTACATAACCCTTTGCAGTCCTCATCACACAGAACCTTCATGGGAAAGTCTAATAAAATCTCATCATAGACAAGTAAATCTACATCCAGATTATATCCACTAAGATAATTTGTTTCATCTAATTCCTTAATTCGGTCATCTTCCGTAAGATTGAAATCTAAATTTTTAGTTAACTTTAGTTCAAACAAGGTTTCTACGTCTTCAAGGCATCTGTTGCACGGAATTAGTAAAGATAATTTTGTTTCACCCTCAATCATGATCTTACGTTCACCCAAATTGGATATCGTTAAATCAACGAATGCTTTGCTGGCAAATGGATACTCTATACCATCCTTACAAAAACTCTTTAATTCGATTGGAGCTTGAATATGTTCGATTTTACCTTTGACAGACATAATCTCTGATAAATTAATAAGCATAGCAATCCCCTATCTTTTAAAAATTCGCACTGCTTACATTATAGTCAGCTTGACCAGATTTGTCAATGACTATTTTGTATTTTTTCATATTCAACTGACTATTTATTGCTCTTATGGTATAATTTTCCGAACTTATAGCAGTGCAACTGTTTCTCTTGCAATTGCTAGTTCTTCATTAGTAGGAACTACCCAAACCTTAACCTTAGAATCTTCTGTAGATACCATGATTTGTTTGCTTCTGGTATTGTTATTTACTTCATCCAATTTAACACCTAGGAAACCTAAATAAGAAACAACTCCAGCTCTGACAATCTTATCATTTTCACCTAATCCTGCTGTGAAGGCAATTACATCTACTCCATTCATAGCTGCAACGTAAGAACCTATATATCTTGCAACTCGATAAATAAATACTTCCGTAGCAAGTCTAGCTCTTTCATTACCAGCCGCAGTAGCAATTTCTAGATCTCTGAAGTCACTGGATACGCCTGACATACCTAATACACCAGATTTTTTGTTAAGCACTTCCATAACTTCTTCAATCGTTTTATTTTCTTTATGAGCAATAAATTCAATGATAGCAGGATCAATGCTTCCACTTCTTGTTCCCATTATGAGTCCTTCGAGTGGAGTAAATCCCATACTGGTATCTATAGATTTACCATTTAATACTGCAGTAACACTTGCACCGTTTCCTAAATGACAAACAATGATTTTTGAATTATTAATATCAAGTCCAGTAATTTGAGCTGCTTTCTTTGCTACAAAACTATGACTGGTTCCGTGGAAACCATATCTTCTAATCTTATATTTTTCATAGTATTCATATGGAAGTCCATATAAATATGCCTTAGGTGGCATGGTCTGATGAAAAGCTGTATCAAAAACAGCTACCATTGGAGTCTCTGGCATAATCGATTTACATGCATTAATACCAATTAAATTAGCTGGATTGTGTAAAGGTGCTAAATCATTGCACTCTTCTACTGCAGCAATCACTTCATCGGTAATAACAACAGAGGAAGCGAATTTTTCACCACCATGTACTACCCTATGTCCTACAGCACCAATCTCATCAAGTGATTTTATTACACCATAGTTCTTATCTGTAAGTGCTGCTAATACCATTTTAATAGCTGCTTCATGAGTTTCCATAGATGCTTCAATAGTCACTTTTTCACCACCTGCAGGTGTATGACACAAACGACCATCAATTCCTATTCTTTCACAAATACCAAGCGCCAAAGCCTGCTCAGACTCTGAATCAACCAATTGATATTTTAGAGAAGAACTACCACAGTTAATTACTAAAACTTTCATTTTATTTTCTCCTTTTAACACACATTATTTTAACAGTAAAAGGCAGGTCATGAATATCATTCCCACCTTTTACATTTTTTATTTAGTTATTTTAAAGCTCCGGCTTGAACTGCAGTTATCGCAATTACACCAACGATATCATCAGCAGAACAACCTCTTGATAAATCATTGACAGGTTTTGCGATTCCTTGAGTAATAGGGCCATAAGCCTCTGCTTTCGCAAGTCTTTGAGTTAATTTGTAACCAATGTTTCCTGAATCTAAATCTGGAAATACAAGTACATTAGCTTTGCCAGCAATATCACTGCCTGGAGCCTTTGATGCACCTACACTTGGAACGATTGCTGCATCTAACTGGAATTCTCCGTCTATCTTAACTTCTGGATAAGCCTCTTTTGCAAGCTTAGTTGCTTCTACAACCTTATCAACATCTGCATGTTTTGCGCTCCCTTTGGTTGAATGAGAAAGCATAGCTACTATTGGTTCTTCCCCTACCAATAATTCAAAACTCTTTGCAGAACTTCCAGCGATAGCTGCTAATTCTTCTGCATTCGGATTTTGATTTAGCCCTGAATCCGCGAATATAAAAGTTCCATTGGAACCATACTCACAATTTGGAACCACCATTAAGAAAAATGCTGATACTAATTTTGTTCCAGGTGCAGTTTTAAGAATCTGAAGGGATGGTCTTAATACATTAGCTGTTGCATTAATCGCACCTGCTACCATACCATCTGCATCTCCTGCTTTTACCATAGTTACACCAAATGTTAAATAATCTTTAGTTAAGGTATCTTTTGCTAATTCAGCAGTCATACCCTTGCTCTTTCTTAATTCAACTAAAAGATTAATGTATGAATCTAGTTTTTCTGTTGTAGCTGGATCAATAATTGTTGCTCCTGAAAGATCTAATCCATCCGCACCTTTCTTTATAACCT
The DNA here is from genome assembly GCA_963517115.1 of uncultured Lachnospiraceae bacterium. Classification (GTDB taxonomy): domain Bacteria; phylum Bacillota; class Clostridia; order Lachnospirales; family Lachnospiraceae; genus Anaerocolumna. Next base: position 243,927 of record CAUQEW010000002.1, read on the forward strand.
CAGCATTACCAACAAGAACAAGATTGGCTATACCTGCTTCAAGAACTTTAGAAGCAGCTTCTAAGGTTCTTCTGTCTCCGGTCTCCGGTAATACAATAGTTTTTTTGTTTTGTTTTGCTCTTTCCATTATTCCGTCAATGAATCCCACGTTAATATCTCCTTTCGTATCTACAGCTTATTTGTAAAGTTTTTATCTTAATGTTATTATACTTTAGCAAATTTTACAGCCTCCATTATAGTCCTATTTTTTTTGGTATACAAGTAAGAATTTTATTTTGTTTCATTTTTTTTAATTTTTTATTCTTTTTCGATATTTTTACATGAAATATATTACAGAAATGTAATTTCCTTACTGGGGTAGTATATACATATTCTTTAAACTAATTCAAGAAATTGTTTATAGAGTTCGTCATATTTCATTTTGATATCTGAATAAATAAGTAAAGACTCTGAAGTATCATTTTCAACTTTTTCTATAAGTTCATCATAATTATTTAATACACAATCCACAACTAAACTACATATTTTACCTTTTTCAGCATCACTTGTTAGTATTTTAAATATCTTTTCTTTTCCAAATGAATTTTTATAACTTCTAACCCCATACAATGCACTAATAATATCTGCAACTGCTAGAATTCGCTGTGGAGTGGTCAATTGATTTCCTGACAGTCCTTTATGATAACCAGAACCATCTAATTTTTCATGATGGCGTATTGCAATTTCTAGAATATCCGAATTAATATAATCCTTCAGAATAAATTCACTCATCTGCACGTGCTGTCTCATAATCTTCACTTCTTCCAACGTCAATCTTCTAGGCGCCTCCAATATACTAATTGGAATAGAAATCTTTCCTATGTCATGTAATAATGAACCAAAATGCAGACTAACCTGATCATTTTCATCTAGTTTAATTAAGCGACCAATTTCATCCGATATGCTTACTGTAGTTATGGTGTGCATTACCGTATATTCACTCCGAAAATCAATGGAATAAATTAACATTTGCAAAAATTTTTCTTTTTCTTTTGCATCAAAAATTGCTTCTTCAAAAACTCGGTTCATTTCTTCAAGATAAGTCTTATCTTTTATATGCTCTAATATCTGGTATTTTTCTTCTGTCTTTTGAAACAGATCTAATGCTTTCCCCGAGAAAGCAACATTTCTATTTGCTTCGAATAATTTTAAGTCAAAGCTTTCCTGAGAATTCATTAAAATTACATCGATTCGATCTGCTATATTTAAATATTCGGCTATAGATTGATTTTTACTGTTAAGCCGTTTTAATTTTTCATAATCAAGATGATGATATAAAACTGCATCTGCATATTCGCCTAAAGGTGATAGGTACTTAAGAAATAAATATCCATATATAGAATGACCCCAGACATTTTTAGTCTCAAATTGAATCATTTTATCAACTTCCTCGTTTTTATAGGCACCTATATCATGAAATAAAGCTACAATTGAATAAATGGTTATTTCTTTTTTGGTTAATACGTTCTCACATTCTAACATTTTATGTAAAATATAACTAACTCTCTCACCATGATTGATAAGCCTTTCATCTATTAAATTTAAAGCTTTTCTGACAATATTAATAACATTTTTACTGCTTATGATATCCATGCTTTATTCCTTTCTTAAGTATACATCCTTATCTAAATGGAAAAACATACTTATTCTATGGTATCATACTCACTTAGATATCGCAATACCTTGTTTTAGAGTATTGTGATACAAAAAATAATCCTCCTAAATCGAAATAATTTAGAAGGATTTTAATATTAAAACATTAGCAATTTTAAATTCGACATATAAAAACAAATACTCCCCAAGTGTTTGTTTACAGTTGTTTTTACTTAGAAATACCTAACTATCCTAAAGGACTGAAATGAAACATTATGGATTTAATGGCAAAAACCATGTAGAATTCATCTCATTGCCCTTTAGTTAAGAAAGGAGTTGTTACTGGTACACATAAGAAAATGAGCACTGCACAAAAGGCTATATACTCCAGTTAAAGGTAAATGAATATCAGTTTTTTCGGAGCCACACCATTGTATGCTGTATTGTAGGATTTATTAGCATATGGTATGTCAGCGAATCATTACATATTATATCTTATCCAATGATACAATTACATGGATATTCATTCGTATAAACTTCTCGAACTTATTGAGTATTTTCCTATTAAGGCTATTCCTAATTCATAAGCTAAACTTAATGTAATAATAAAGCTAATATAAGTAGATAAAAACATCCCAAAAATTAAAACCAATCCAAGATCTGCCATTATCATTATTCCAGCTTTTTTCTTATAATATCTTTTTTCCGTCTCATCTAATGGTTTTGTACTCGTTTCGACAGGTGCAATCATAAGCAAAATGACACTTACAACCATAGCTATAATTGAGCTATATTGTATTATGTATAAAGGTGTAAAGCGTATTAAGCACATGACAGATAGAATTGTACAACATGATATTAGATAACACTTCAATGGTGTTTTTGCGTGATACCCTCCCGAATAGACGCGTAAGGGTATGAACGCTATTAAAAATACAAATACTTCCAGAACCATATGAAAGAATACTGCGATCAGAAAATAAGAAATTAAGTGACATGCTTTCATAATTATACACTCAATACCGAATTGATAAACTTCAATATCTTGTCCAGTAATAATTTCTTTTTTAACTAGCCTTCTCGCGAAACTTTCAGAAATTTCGCTTACCATTAGAATTTTCTGAGTTTGCTTACTGATTGTGGCAATTTAGGCTGATATCCAAAAAACATACATGCTGAATTAGCTGTTTTCTTTGCAGTACCCATAGCTACTTTTGAAACCATGTTTAGCACCTTTTGTTCCATTTGTTTTTTCATACTTCTACCTCCATTTGTATTTGTTATTAGTGAGTTTTACTACGTTTTTAATTGTATCTGAATTACCTAATTATTACAATACCCTTTGTCTATTCTACATGTTTTTTGTCTATTCTACATGCCACGGCCTTGTTTGGATATCACAATACTGCAAACAATCATATTTCCTTCTCTTTGTATATTAAAATCTCCATTATATTTACTAATTACCTTTTTTACATTTGGTATTCCAATACCACCGTGATTCTTCTTACTGGATTTCATATTTAACCCTATATCCTTTAGTAAATCTTCAATAGAGTTCTTTATATTGATAACTACTAAATTATTAAATGCACCGACTTGAACAATAATAAACTTTTCTCCTTTTAATTCAGAGCATGCCTCAATTGCATTATCTAACAAATTAGCAAATATGGTTGTTAAATCGATATTTTCAATAAAGTCTAAATTAATATCATCTATGGTACAGGTGAATACTATGTTATTTTGTTCTGCAAGACGTATCTTATCATTTAAAATAATATTTAACACTCGATTCTCGGTATACTCATTAAGTTTAAAAGAATTAAGTATATTACCAATGTTATTTGTATATTCAATAGCTGTTGCACTCTCTTTATTCTTGTATAATTCTTCAATTGCCCAAATATGTCTTTTTACATCATGTAAAATACTTAATGCCTCTCGGTATTGCTGCTCAAGATAATCATAATATTGGTATTGCATTCGAGATTGTTGTATCGATAAATTATTCTCATACTGCAAGCGATTGTTTTCTGATACGAATTCTAGTATTTTTACAAAATGTGTATTAATGATAACAATACCAACTATCGTTATAAGTACTGTGATAATTTCGCTTTCAGAAGAAGTATCCTGTAATAAAACGGATAAAATATATACATTAATCATACTAAATAAAGCATATAACAGAGAAAAGAAATATTGCTTGTGAGTTAAATCTCTTATATTTTTTTTCTTTATAATCTGCAGTAGAACTAAGTGATAGATAAATATAACAATGATCTGCGAAATTGTAATATCAAAAAACGATCTCATTTCTTCAGATGGTATCGTATGAAATATCTGGTATATAAAATGCAGCAGCGCTATACCAACGGATTCACAAGCTATGCTACAAATTACTAAAATGACATTGTAAAGCATTATATCCTTTTTATTACCTGTAAACAATTTCAAACCAATAATTTCCGATCCCACTAATACTGTAAATAAATTCAGCCATTCATTACTGAATGCATTAACCCCTCCTAATACAACAATGAAAATCACTTTAACCATTCTATAAATCAGCTTACTGCTATATGTACGCTCAAATACTCTATCCATGAAATCACTCAATATACTAACTGATACCAAACTGGATAAAAATAATCCCATCAAAATAATCAATTCTCTCATTGGTTTCTCCCCACCTCATCCATATTATTTATTTCCTACCTTCTTTTGCAAAAATACCCTCATTATTTGCTTGAATTCAGATGATCTCTTTTGCGCTAACGGAATCACATCATTGTTTGTCATGATAATATCATTTTTTACATAATCTTTCATATTGTTTATATTAATTAAAAAACTTTGATGTGATAATACAAAATCATATTGACGCAGCCTTTTTTCAATTGATGCAATCGTTTCATATAGGATAAAATTCCCCTTCTTAGTAACCATTTTAATTCTTCGGTCTTCACGTTCAAAATAATATATATTATCAAGGGGTAACCTTAATTTTAATTTTCCTAAATTGAACTCCATGATAGGATATCTGGTTTGTTCATTCGCTCTTACATTAAATAATCTTGCAATCACTTCATCTAATTGAAAAAAGATTTCTGATTTCTTAATCGGTTTCTCCAAGTATTCAAAAGCATGAACAGAGAGAGCTTCTTTTGTAAGACCCATATAACTGGTAAGGTATATTATCTCAACGGTTTTATCATTCAAACGAATCCTTTTTGCTGTTTCAATTCCATCAGTACCCAACATATATATGTCAAGGAATATAATGTCATAATCTTTGTTTGACATTAGTAGACTTACACCATCGTGAAAGACATCACACTGTATATCTTCTGATTTCTCTTTTTGATATTCTGAAATAATACCTTGCATCTGCTCTGTTATGATAAGTTCATCGTCACATATCGCTATTTTAATCACATTATCCCCCCTTTTTTTACCATATGGTAATATTATAACTTTTTAATTCAAAAAAACAAATATTTTTGTAAAATATTTACGAAATTTTTTAATTTGAGTTCAACTAGAATGCCATAACTTTGTGGTATTCTGTCAAATACTATGTTACAATAATATTGATTAAAATTCTACCTGATTGGAGGAAAACCTTATGAAGATTGTTGGCTTAATAACAGAATATAATCCTTTTCACAATGGCCATCAATATCATATTGAAGAGGCAAAACGAATTACAGGAGCAGATTATGTCGTTGCGGTAATGAGTGGTAACTTTGTTCAACGCGGCGCTCCTGCATTAATCGATAAATATAGCCGTACCAAGATGGCTTTGGCTTGTGGCGCAGATATTGTCTTTGAATTACCTGTTTGTTATGCTACTGCCAGTGCTGAATTCTTTGCATTTGGAGCAGTTTCGCTATTTGACAAGCTTGGAATTGTAGATGTTATCTGCTTTGGCAGTGAATGTGGAAATGTTCAAATATTAACCTCCATTGCTAAAATACTGGTAGAAGAACCAACTGAATATGGTAATACGTTAAATGCCTTGATGAAAACAGGTAAAGCCTTTCCTGCTGCCAGAATGGAAGCTATAAAGACCATAGCTCCTCATATTCCTGATTCTGTACTCTCTTCTCCTAATAATATACTTGGAATTGAATATATAAAGGCACTCTTACGTTTAAACAGTTCCATAAAACCTGTTACTATAACTCGTGAAATAGCAGATTATCATGATGAAACTTTGACAGCGCATACGAGTAATACAATTAGTTCAGCAACTGCTATCCGCAAAGTACTACGGGAGGATAATAATCTCTCATCTTTGGATTACCATGTTCCAGATCCAGTATATCGCATCCTTCAGGATGAATACAGCAAGACTTTCCCCATCTATGAGGATGATTATTCTTTACTCTTAAATTATAAATTGATGCAGGAATCTTATCAATCGCTTACCTCTTATACTGATGTATCGACTGATTTAGCAAATAGAATTCTGGGAATCAATACCTTAGGTTCATCATTTTCACAATTAGCTCAGACGATTAAATCAAGACAATGGACCTTAACAAGAATAAACCGTGTGTTAATCCATATTTTGTTAAATCTTTACTCCGAGGATTTTGAAGCCTATAAACAAGCAGGATATACCCAATACGCTCGTATACTTGGTATAAAAAAGGCATCCTCTCATCTACTAAGACAAATAGTAAAAAATGAAAGGATACCTGTAATAACTAAGATGGCTGATGCAACGAATCTTCTCTCAGATACTGGTCTTACTATGCTCAATGAGGATGTATTTTCATCACATCTGTACAACCAAATTGTATTTCATAAATATGGAATAGCTTTAAAAAATGAATATATCCGAGGAATAGTATTGTTCTAGCAACAGTATAAAGAGGCCTCATTACTTATGCCATTAATTCTTCCATTTCATCTAGCAAAGAACTAAATAAAGCAAGAGCTTGGTTTACAGGCTCTTTCGTACTCATATCTACTCCTGCTTTCTTTAACAATTCGATTGGATAATCGGAACTACCACCGCTTAAGAATTTACTAATATAGTTATCTACTGCAGATTGTCCTTCTTTCAGTATCTTTCTAGAAAGGGCAATTGCTGCAGAATAACCTGTAGCATATTGATAAACATAAAAAGCATTATAAAAGTGTGGTATTCTTGCCCATTCCATGTCAATTTCAGAATCAATTACGATATCATCACCAAAATATTGTACATTCAGTTCACGATAAATCTGGGATAATCTCTCTGCTGTTAATGCTTCTCCCTCCATGGATTTCTGGTGTGTAATCATTTCGAATTCTGCAAACATAGTCTGTCTGTAAAGTGTAGATTTAAATTGCTCCAGGAAATAGTTTATAAGATATGCTCTTTCTTTTTTATCTTGGGTTTTTTCCAATAGATATTCCATTAATAATGCTTCATTACAAGTTGACGCAACTTCTGCAACAAAAATTTTGTAAGGAGCATATCTTATTGACAAAGCCGCATCCGAATGATAACTGTGTATTGCATGCCCCATTTCATGTGCCAAGGTAAATACATTTCTAAGATTGTCTTGATAGTTTAATAATACATAAGGGTGAGTGCCATAAGCACCCCAAGAATAAGCACCACTTCTTTTTCCTTCATTCTCATATACATCAATCCAGCTGTTTTCAAAACCCTCCTTTAGGATATTTAAGTATTTTTCACCAAGTGGAGCCAATCCTTTGTATACCATATCTTTCGCTTCCTCGTATCCAATTTTTATATCTACATCGCCTACTATGGGCGTAGAAAGGTCATACATATGGAGTTCAGGAAAGCCTAATAACTTCTTCCTAAGAGCTACATAACGATGCATAGAGTGCATATTCTCATGTACTGCCTTAATTAAGTTCGTATAAACCTCAGATGGAATGTTACTATCATCTAAGTGCATTGCCAAGGTTGATGGATATTTTCTTGTTTTTGCTAAAAAGGCTTCTTGTTTTACATTTGCACTATAGGTTGCTGCTAATGTATTTTTAAACATTTTATATGCAGAATAGAGACTCTTAAAAGCATCCTCTCTTACCCTACGATTGGTGCACTCCATTAACATACCATACCTGCCATGGGTGAGTTCAATCATTTCTCCATTCTCATCTTGAATTTCTTGGAATTTAATATCTGCATTATTAAACATAGAGAATATATTTCCTGGTGCTTCTGCCATTTCACCTGTGTTCGCAATTAATTCTTCCATTTTGGCAGATAGAGTATGCGGTTTTTGTCTTAAGATTTCTCTTAAGGCAAATTCATATAATTTTAATTCGTCATTAGAATTGATATAATAATTCAGAGTTTCCTCTGGAATTGACAAAATCTCCGGTGTTACAAAGGATAGTGCACTACTCATCTGTACTCCCAAAGCACTTGCTTGATCTGTGAATCCTTGATAAGTACTTTCAGCTGTATCCTCATGATATTTTTGATTTGCATAGACATAAACACGTTCAAAATGTAAGGATATCTCATCATTTAATTTGCAAAATTCCAACAGAACCTCCGCTGATTCTGATAATTTTCCTTGATACTTACTGCCACTCGTAATAAGTTCTTTTGTTACTTTGAATTCCTCACGCCAGTCATCATCCTTTTGAAACAAGTCCTCTATCGCCCATTTGTATTTGCTCTCTACCTCAAATCTCTTTTTTTGACTTTTTTTCTCCATTATTTATCTCCCTTCTGACTATTTCTTGCAGACACTTTCATAACCTTATTACTTATTTAGAATATATTCTTATTTTTACCAATATTCATAACTCCAATCGGAATCTGCAAGCAAGCTTGCAATTCCTCATTCCGCTTTCATTATATCATGATACTTAACAATGTCAAAGATTACATGTTCTAAATAGAATCTTATTTTATCTGCATATCTTGGACAGTAAGAAAATAAATTATAGTAATGATTTTATTGGAGGAAGATAATGAATTTATCGATCCGAACTGAGAAAAGCCCAAAAACATCAAATAAAAAAATACTAATGAAGGTTGGTATCGTCCTTTTCCTGTCCATAATACTATTGTTTCCTGCTTCCTCCTATTATGGTGCGAAAAAAGGGCTACTTTTGTGGTTTAATACTATTTTACCGACCTTGTTACCTTTCATTATTATCTCAAATCTTATCATCCGTCTACAGATTACGAAACCACTAAGTAAACTGCTTTATCCTATCTTTCATTTTCTATTTCGTATTAGTAAAGGGGCTTGCTATCCGGTTCTCATAGGCTTTCTGTCAGGTATTCCGGTAGGTGCCAAGTCTACAGCTGATTTAGTTTCTAATGATACCATAAGTTGCGAGGAAGGCCAATTTTTACTCGGATTTTGTAACAATGCTAGTCCCATGTTTATTATGAGTTTTATAGCCATTACACAGCTAAATTCAGCAGATATTCGTAATGTATTGTTACTAATTATTCAATTATCAGCAATTCTTGCATCAGTAATTTACTTTAGGGTCTTTGTAAGACCAAAAAAATCAATAAATCAAACCATTGTTTCAACCGAATTCAATTATATTCAAAGCGAAACCAATACAAAATTGGACTTTGCTCTTATCGATGCGGCTATTATGGATGGATTTGAAGTAATAACAAAAGTTGGAGGCTATATTATATTGTTCTCAATACCGGCACAGATTATTTCAAGCATTAATGCCTATGATACCTTACCAAAATTACTTTGTATCGGATTTTTAGAAATCACTACTGGAATCAATCAGATTGGCCATTCTAACCTAGATATGAGTACAAAAATAGCCTTGATTACTATGATAACGGCTTTTGGAGGTCTATCTGGTTTAGCACAAACCAAAAGCGTAATAAGCAATACAAGACTATCTATTGGTACTTATTTTAAAGTTAAATTATTACATATGGTAATTGCATTTATTATGGCTTCTATCTATACAAAATTATTTATCTAGTCAATATCTTCTAGAAAGGTATTTTCATCAAAATCAAAATCAGAATTTGAATATTGTTCATCCTCATTGTAAGTTTCTCTTTCTGCATTTACCTCCGCAGAATTCTGTTGAAACAAAAGTTCTTTTTTATTATTAATTACAATATCCAGATTTCCTCTTATTGCACTTAATAAATTATCATATTTTGATTTTGTACTTTCATAAGCATTCGATAATATGTTTTCCACATCAGATAGCATTTCTTCCGTATATGCTAAGGCACCTGTTCTTATTTGGTTAGCATCGGTATTAGCCTCAGAAATTATTTTATCTGCATCTACTGTGGCTTTGCTAACCAAATTATTTGCCTGATCATAAGCTAGCTGCATTATTTCATGATCGTCTATAAGAGAATTTGCTTTTACACTGGCATCAGTAATAATGTTAGCCGCTTTTTCTTCCGCATCGGCTATAATAGCATCTCTGTTAGCAATAATTTTTTGATATCTCTTAATTTCGTCAGGTGTTCGAAGTCTCAGTTCATCTAGTAAATCATACAATTCATCCTTTGGTACGATAACCTTCGTTGTTGAAAGAGGTTGCATTCTACAGCTTTCTACGAATTCGTAAATATCTTCAATTAATTGTTCTATTCTACTGGCACCCATATTAAACTCTCCTTATAATGTTATATTTATCGTAAACAGACTGCACAACACATGCAGGCACAAATTGTTCAATTTTTCCTCCATATCTTGCTATTTCACGAACTGTACTTGAACTAAGATAAGCATATTCTACACTAGTTGTTAGGAACACAGTATCCACTTTAGGATTTAATTTATGGTTCGTTTGTGCCAGTTGTAATTCGTACTCAAAATCAGTAATAGCTCTAAGCCCTCTGACAATAACATTAGCTTGCTTCTCATCGGCATAATCAACTAATAATCCTTGATATGCCTCAATAATAACATTTGGAATATCTTTTGTTACTTTTTTTAATAATTCTACACGTTCTTCAGTAGTAAACAAAGGTACCTTTGCACTATTATGTAATACTCCAATAATTAGTTTATCTACTAGTTTTGAAGAACGTAATATGATATCTAAATGACCCATCGTTACTGGGTCAAAACTGCCTGGATATATACCTATTCTCATTTTTAACTCCTATTTCTCATTTCTATAAAAACATGCTTATTTGTTTTATAGTCCTTTTGTTTGTATATCTGTAGCTTTGTATTCTCAAGGTATTCAAAGTTTGTCCCTAAAGACGCCTCAACTATAATCATTGTATTATAATAAATAATATTAGTATTCTGTAAAGCTTCTAATATCTGTTTTTCTAAAAGCTGATTATAAGGTGGATCCATGAAAATCATATCAAATACTTTCCCTTGTACCTCTAATGCCTTTATGGATGACACCGCATCCATGGTTAAAATCTGTGCACCTGACTCCAATCCAGTGGTCTTTAAATTTGTCTTGATACATTCTGCTGCAGCTCTGTTATTTTCTACGAATACTGCAGATTTAGCTCCCCTGCTCAATGCTTCAATGCCAATCGCTCCACTGCCACTAAACAAATCCAAAAAATCACACTCCGCTAATCTTGGATTTATTATATTAAATAAAGTCTCTTTTATTCTATCTGTAGTAGGTCTGGTTTCTAATCCTTCAATTGTCTTTAATACTAATCTTTTTGCTTTTCCAGCTATAACTCTCATTCCTATACCCCACTATAAAATCATATTAATATTGTATAATATAATAATCTTTTGTCAACTTATTTTTCACGGAATAGAGCGATTTTACTAGCTTCTCACCTTTTCATTCTACTCTATATTTATGCATAATTCAACAAATATTTCATTAAATCAGTTAATAGTCTGAAAATACGGCAATAGAAAAGCCTATTTCGAGTAAATTCTCAAAACAGACTTTTCTATTATTTTTTCTACATTAAACTATATTACTTTTTTTCTTACTATTTACCTGCCATCTTTTTCTCTTGTTCTGCAATCATTTTTTTAACCATCATACCACCAACACTACCATTTTGGTATGAAGTCAAATCACCATTATAACCATGTTTCAATGGAACACCAATTTCGCCTGCAACTTCGTATTTGAAATTATCCATTGCCTCTTTTGCCTCTGGTACTTCTACTCTGTTTCTACTTGCCATAATAAACTCCTCCATATTCTTATCTTGAACCTTTACAATTTTTTAAAATTTAAAGATCAAAATAATTCTGTGTTGTTGTTTGTTACGCTAATATTATGTGCAGTATTCATTTTAATACACAGGAAAATTTTTGATAATAATTTTTTGAATGCTAATTTTTAATACTTATTTTAGGTTCGATGTCATAAGCCCAATTTAGGTTGTGAAATGAATAGAGGTGCATATATATTCGTTTAGTCTACCTTGCCTTCCTGCGGCATGTCCTTTATAGATCCTCAAAGATATGAAAAACATCGCAGTAGCTCTGTTTTTCACTGAGTCTCTAGTCGGACATAAACAGCCTTGTCAGCCGGTCTACGACAAAACGAATATATATGCACCACTATTCATAATTTCAGTTATGAAGGGCTTTTGACACCCTAACCATGCATCTATATTCATTCAGTTTTGTAGGGCTTATGACACTCGAACCATTTGTATTATATAATTAACCTTTCGGTTCTATATGCACTATATAGGTTTCATAATCCTTATCATCGGTTGCTGGACTTGAATATACAACCTCTCCCAAGCCTTTTAACAAAGAATGATTTACTGTAGCATATTTATCCATCTCTAGTTTACCTACATAAATATATTCAACATTATATTCATCTAAAAGTGTTATTACCTGCTCTTCATCCATAGATGTATAGATAGTTTGTACATCTGCCGCACGTTCATCCACAATATCATTATTCCCTCTCCACAGCCATTCATGAACATACCAGCCAAGTACCGTTGGTAATCCTGTAACAACCGACACACGTTCATAATCTGAATAACTATCACCATTTGCTTCTAGAACTACCGGTGATCCTACAATATTGTCATTTAACCAATTTGTAGCTAAATAATCATCCGGCATTACAATTTCTAAAAAAGCTGCTGCATCTAATCCTTTGTAATTCTGTGTATTAAATATATTGCCATACCAAGCTAATATTGCTACTCTGGAATACCATAAACTACTCAGGAAAAACAGTAATGTAATAATTGCAAATTTTCTTTTCCATCGATTATCTTTTAAAAGCTTAACAAAAATATAACCACTACTGATACCAAAAAGTATAAAAGCTTGGTAAGTCAGTTTAAACATTGTATTTGCTCTTTTGTAATCTCCCGAATAAATATCCTTAACATAGATGATCTCTGGAATCAAAATCAGACCTATTGCACACAATCCAATTGTTAAGATAAATAAGTCCGAAACATGTAAATTGGCTAGAAAACTTTGACCAATTTTAAATAGTATTTTTTTCTTCTTTGTTACCTCTTCTGAAATTACGATATCGTCTTTTTTTAGTTTGAATTTTGATATTAATTCCGCTAATAAGCCAATCACAAGGAGGCTTGGTAATCCCCATAATATAATTAATTGATAGATTGGCGTGCGAGCTACTGTGAGACAAATTTCTGTAGAAATTTGATCAAAGTTTAATGTAAATGGTAATGCAATTAACTTAGCAACCGCTATTATAACCAATCCCTGAATTGCCGTAATCCAAATTGTTTTCCTTTTAAACTGATATACTACTCCATTAGAGAATAATATTATCGCACCCGAAACCACATAGTATATTGGAAAATCCCAAAAATTAGTGGTATGAAATAGGCCAATAAAGAATCCTATCATAATAATATAAGGATTATAGATTTCTCTGTAAAGTTTAGTTTCATCACTGCTCGTGTGATCTAAAAAATCCTCCATCTGTTTTCTTCGGTGCAATAACCAGGCATACAATATTCCCAGCACTGTTATAACAAACATAATATTTATTACATGAGCATGTAAATCTCCTAATACAAAGGAATAGCTTGGGAATTCGTGTATTGTTTTATCCGTTGTTTCCGGATTATATCCAATAAATCTCGTAGAATCAGGAAACCAAAAACTAGAATACTCACCCTCATTACCGAGAATTGTACGTATAATAGGAATAATCCAATAATAAAGAGTGAAATGTATATTACCTGCCAAGCATACCCCAGCGCCTGACAATAATCCAGCAATAGTAGGTGCTTTTTTATGTTTTTTGTTTGGATTATCAAGATAATTTCTCGTTACGTTAAGTACTAGAGAATACGGTAATACGAAAGTAAAAGCAGCCAATGTCATAAGCATCAGGTTATATCCTACATTTACTGACACAGACGATAATTTTGTCATAAATGTCGCCATGTATTGACCTACATAATAATAATTGATGGATCTGCCCGCAAACCACAAATCCTGGGGTGGCATATACTCTGCACGCATCATAGAGGTCATAAACCCGTAGTCCATGAACTTTTCAGTCCCATATGCCTCTGGTTTAAAACCTCTGATATAAGTCCATATCAAAAAAACAGCTAAAAACAATATTTCCTCTGTCAGTATAGAGCTAATTTTTTCTGGTGCAATTATTGACTTCTTCTCTTCTTTTTTGCTTTTAAAAAAAATTAATAGATTAACGCTTAAGCAAAGATTAACTATTATCACGCAAGATAATGAGGAGAATTTCATAATTCGAATGGATGAAGCCAACCACATAAGATATCCACTTATAGCAATACCTATTGTTTTTGAAAACAAGTATCCATTATCATGGTAGGATGAGAAAATCTTCTGAGTTAATGGAAGAAATATCAAACCTAAAAGTAGCAATACCAGCCACCATTGCATAAAGGGAATAAAATCATCCTTTAACCCAAGGTTAGCCAATATTATTAAAATAATAAGAATTGGGAATTGAATCATATATTTTATTTTTATCATTATTAGCTCCCGCCTACCTGCGGTTTATTCGCAGGTCTAATATACCCTTTTATAAAAATTCAACCGATATATTTATTGATAGCAGAAAAGTCCTTCCATGCCTGCTTACCAATTTTAACTATTTTCTTCATATTAATAGAATTTACTCCACCCTGTCTTGGCCGAAAGGTAATTGGCATATATTTAACTGATAACTTTTTCTTTGCATAAATTACGGATACAATAACATTCGATAAATTGTAATCCTTAGGAATCAATTTTATATTCTCTTTTAATACATTTGCCTGCATTAATCGAAAAGGAGTATTCGCATCCATTATGGATACATGAAAACAGATCCATAAAACATATTTTAAAGTTTTAGTAACGAATTTTCTTGAAAAACCATCCTGACGGCCTTTTCTATGACCGATTACCATGGCATAATTCTTACGCTGTTCCCAGAAACGAAAGAACTCTGTTGGTAAAGTTTGTCCATCTGAATCGGTTTGGAATATATAATCAGCACCTTGCTCAATTGCGTAGTTGTACCCATATAAAACAGTTGCTCCGTGTCCGCCATTTGGTTTAGTAACCGGTTCAAATGAAGGTCTCGATTTAGCCGATTGCTTCATAAGCGAATAAGTAGAATCTTTACTTCCATCATCAATAATAACCAATTTACTACCGTTTCCAATTTTCTCAACAATCGGGTACCAATCGTTAATTACAGTACCGATTGTTTCTTCTTCATTGTACGCAGGAATTACAATATATAATTTATCCATTGAGTTCTCCTTCAAACACATCAAGGGCACGTCTTACAACAGCATCCATATTATAATATTTATACTCTGCCAATCTGCCTAAAAAAATAACATTTTTCTCTTTCTCCATTTCAGACTGATATAAAGCGAATTGATCTTTACATTCTTTGGTCGGAAATGGATAATATGGTTCTCCCTCACTGCATGGATATTCTTTCAATATCGTAGTCATTTTATGTTCTTGACCCGATAATTTTTTAAATTCTGTGATTCTTGTAAAGTCATAATCATTTGGATAATTAACCACTGGCGCTGTTTGATATTCTTCTTTATTATAAGATTCAAATACAAAATCAATACTACGATACGCCATTTTGTCGTGTTTATAATTATAGTAATAATCTGTTGGCCCTGTATAGATTAGTTTTTCATATTGTATCTCTTCTATTATTTCTTTATAATCGGTATTAAGAAGAATTTTAATATTATTATTTGAAATCATTTTTTCACACATCTTAGTATAACCATACTTTGGCATACCTTGGTATTTGTCATTAAAATATCTAGTATCCCGATTCAAACGGATGGGAATTCTTGAGATAACTGAGGTATCTATTTCTCCTGGGTCAATTCCCCATTGCTTTTTCGTATAGGTTTCAAATATTTTCTGATAAATATCCACTCCTACTTTACTGAGTGCCACGTCTTTACTGGTCTTAATTTCGTCAATATTTACTGCCTTCTTTTTTAAAAATTCTTCTATTTCATCACATGATAGATTTAAATTATAAAGTTTATTAATAGTTTCTACCGTAATAGGCATTGGAATCAAATTACCATCCACATAAGTTAATACTCTATGCCAAAAATCATTCCAGGGAGTGAACCTGCTTAAATACTGATAAACCTCTCTGTCATTGGTATGGAATATATGTGGTCCGTAATTATGAATCAGTATTCCTTCTTCGTTATAGGAATCATACACATTACCGCCAATGTGATTCCTCTTTTCAATAATTAATACCTTTTCTTCTAGCACATTAGCTATTCTCTCAGCTATTGTAAGACCTGCTAGACCCGCACCTACTACCACATACTTATAATTCATAATAAACTCTCCTTCTATCTTTCATTCATTCTTATCTATACTCTTATTATCTCTATACCCTCATTCTATCTATTAATGAGGTCTTTACTCTATCACCGGAACCTCAGTATCATACACTGAAGTAGTCCATTCATCATCGCCATCCTGGTAAACACAGGTAAATGTATTCCTAATATTCTCTTCGTTTAATACATAATCTTTACTATTACGATTATCACAATCAACTATAATAAATCGTATATTATTCTTTTCAGTCAAGCTTTTAAGTTTCTCGGGATTATCTGCCTCATACATAAGCTTAACCTGTACATCTCTTGCAGCAGTGTTATAGCCCGCAGACCATGCGTAGTAAGTCCATCCCTGATATAACATAGCTCCAGCGAAAACAACACGGTTTAATGCATAATTGGAGGTTAAAAATATATCCTTAGAATTGGAATTATTAATAATCCATTGTGTTAAATTATCATCCAAGTCTAAGACAATTGCTGAATTACTTGTATTCTTACGCAATATAGTAGTAAAATCATATAATCCAGTTCCTATCAGAAGAAGAATTATGAATAAACATCCCATTCTTACCAGAATATCATGTCTATTATATAATTGAGCCAGGAAGTCTGCTGCAAAGATACCAAGAAACATAACAGCTATCATAATATACTTGTGATTTACAGTAACATCAACCGTTAAGGATAACGTAAATGCTATTAGCAATGGTGCACAAAATGCTACCATAAGGTATCTCTTTGTACTCTTTTCCATTAGAAAAGCTGCAAATAGCACAACCGGTAAAACTCCCAATAATTTTTTAAGATAATTTGCTACACCAAAAAAGGTTGTATTTTCAGAAATAAACCCAAAATAATATTGTGTGGTAACTGCTGCCCCTTCAATAAAGAAATCAGCTTGTATTACAGACATAACGACTGCTATTACAGCCATAATTAAATACTCTAATCTGTGTTCGGCAAATATTGCCACAATAAAGAGAATAGTAATTGCTGCGATTAATGCCGCACCATTCCAAAAGGCGATGGAACCAAGTAATATACCGCCTGCTATAGCTAATCTTAAGTCTAAAACTGCCCAGCCTTCCTTCGCAAATAGTATGGTATAAAGTTTCTTATCCGACTTCCTTACAGAATGGAACATACTAAATAAATGGGGAAGAAACATAATGATTAATAAAATAATAACCGATAATGAAAAAGCCAAATGTCGTTGGTTACAATACACGTTTAGATTCCACAAACCCCAGTTCTCATTGGGTGTATAACCAATAAAATCGGTATTCTCTACCAGCGCTTTTACTACATTAGTTCCTTTGGGAATCTCTGACAGAAAGTTAAATAAACTTTCTGAACTTCGGAATGAGAAAAACAAGCAAGCCAGATAGCCCACTACTTTTCTTCCGGTTATCTTAATTGCTAATACATATAGTAACAGGAATGTAGTAATAAAACTAATAATGCTTGGTACATTAAATGCATAATCAAGCCGCATTCCAAGGAACTCCAAATTACCCACTAAAAATTGAAACATAAAATGATATCTGATATCTTCTCCTGCAAAGTGGGAATACTGGGTTGGGAAATTATTTCCCTCAGAAAAGGAACGAATCATCCCTAAATGCGGAGCAAAGTCGCTAAATACCGAAACACCTACATATAGTTGATTTCCCTTTATAAAAAAAGTAAGCCACATAAGGACAGAAGCCAAGGTTGTTACAAGAAGTAGAAATATAATTTCATTCCATTGTATTGGCTGATGCAACATGATTAATATATTTCTATTTTTCACATAACATAGTAACGATAATAGAAACAACAAGGGCATTACAATCATATTGGCATATAACAAAGGAGTTTCACTTTTCCCAAAAAGGTATGCCACAAAATAAGTTGTCCAAGTTACAGTTAAAGTTCCCAATAAATACCAAGCTGGAATTATAATAAAACATGGATTAATATTAATAATTTCTCCATCATATGATGTCATAGTTAATTGATTCAATTTAGGAAAAGCAATGGTACATATTGCATAGCCGGTAAATAAGCAAACGAATATGTAAATAAGTCCAAGCATTACTCTTCCCCTTTCTTAATACACTTTGAT
Organism: uncultured Lachnospiraceae bacterium; assembly: GCA_963517115.1. Classification (GTDB taxonomy): domain Bacteria; phylum Bacillota; class Clostridia; order Lachnospirales; family Lachnospiraceae; genus Anaerocolumna. The sequence goes on from CAUQEW010000002.1 coordinate 262,457, forward strand.
ATCAGATATCGTGGTCTTGCTTTCACTTCGTGATAGATTTTGGTTAAATAAATCCCTATAATACCTAAACTAACCATAATACTGCTGCCAATAAGTAGCTGCAACAGAATGACTGTCGTGAACCCATCCAAAGCTTTCCCGGATAACTTCATGTATAAGGTTTGAATTCCAAGCCCAAAAGATACAATAAATAATAACAATCCTAACATGGTAATAAAATGTAACGGCATGGTTGTATAGGATGTGATAGCATTCGCGGCTAATCTTATTAATCGCAGGATAGACCACTTACTCTTTCCGTTTACTCTTTCTTGCACATCAAAGCCTATTTGTTTTCTAGAAAACCCGACCCAGGCTGACATACCACGAAAGAAAGTTGTCTTTTCTGGCATTTGTTTCCATGCTTCAATTACTTTCTTATCAAGTAATTTATAGTCTGAAGCATTATTCAAATCAATGGATGATGTTTTATAAATAAATGTATAAAATGCTTTCGCACAAATTTTATAGAGAAATTTCTCTTTTCCCCGGGTATTTTTAATCCCTTCAACAACATCATAACCTTCTTCTTTCCATATTCTTACCATTTCTGGTATCAGCTCAGGCGGATGTTGTAAATCAGAATCCATAACCACTACCATATCTCCAGTAGCATATTCCAGACCTGCACAAAGTGCAGCCTCTTTTCCAAAATTCCTACTGAAGCGGATCGCATTAATGTTCTGTTGTTGGGAAGCAAGTATCTCTAATTGTTGCCAGGTATTATCCCTAGACCCATCATCTACTAATACAAATTCATGTTTGATATTATTTTGATTTAAGATATCATCAATGGCATGAATAGAGTTAAGAATATGTGCACCCTCTTGATAAACAGGTATCACTACAGATAAATTTGCTTGCTTGAAACGTCTAATCATATCCGTGCTGCTAAATGTAATTGTTTCCATTTTCCGCATTCCTTCCTATCTTAGACTTTGTCATTTACAATACTAATCCATCCTCAATCCTTAACTTTATAATATATGAATAATATCTTCCAATATTATCTCAGATAATTGTTCTCTCGTAGGTTCATGATAAGTAATAATACGATTGGCTTGATTCATAATTAATTTCTCAAATACATTACGTATTCCTCTTGCGTTGCCAAACTGTGCTCTTATTTCTTCTTCCATGCTGGACAACTTATCTTTGACAGCATTAAGAGCCTTATCATCTATTTCAAAACCTGCCTTTTGGGCCATAGAATTCAATATTAGAATCAATTCTTCATTCGTATAATCAATAAAATTAATAAATTTATTAAACCTTGAAACTAGTCCAGTATTGGATTTTAAAAATTGTTGCATTTCATCTCGATATCCGGCAACAATGACAACCAGATTATCTCTATGGTCTTCCATTATTTTCACCAATGTATCAATGGCTTCTCCGCCAAAATCATTGGTTCCAATTCCACTGGATAATGCATAGGCTTCATCAATAAAAAGAACGCCTCCAATGGCTCTTTCTGCTACCTCTTTCACTTTTAGTGCAGTTTGTCCAACATAACCTGCAACTAAGCCTGATCGATCTGTCTCGACCAGATTACCTTCTGATAAAATTCCTAATTCCTTGTATATTTTAGCAACCAATCTTGCTACTGTCGTCTTACCCGTACCCGGATTGCCTGTATAAACCATATGGTATGACATATCAATAGTAGGCATATTATATTCTTCACGCAGTTTTCTAACTTTAATCAAATTAATAAGAGAATTAATCTCAGTTTTTACCGAATCTAATCCTATGAGAGCATTTAGCTCCTCAAGAAGGACCTCGAGATTCTTTTGTCGTATTGTTTCGATGATGGATTGTTTTTCTTCTTTTGCACTATTTTCATCAGCCTCTAAAACTGTATTACTTATTACCTCTAATTCAGTAACTTTTATCTTGCCTTTATCTTTATTAAACATAAAGTTGTCTTTATATCGTTCAAAGTCACCCTCTGCGGTTAATTGTAAGGCGTTACTTAGATCTAATTCCTCACAACTGATTTTTCGAAAAACATATCTTTCGTCAATGATATAATTAATCTTATTATTCGTATTTAAAAATACACCCACTTGATTGAAATATCCCAGAATAAACTTCGTTAATTTAACATTCTTTGAATCATTAAGGTAAGCCATCGCCAACAAAATATTGAGCAATGCATCAAAGAACATGCCTGCAATGCTCGTAGAGCGTTCAATATCACGAAGACTACACAATTGTAATATAATAGGTGGTGCCTTTAGAATTTTTTGTGCTTGGTAGAAAATATCTTCACTTACTTCATCTGATAAAGACATTCCAATTACATTCTTCTGAGGTATTTCTATAATGAATTTTCGTTCTTCCTGATTCAAACAATCACAGGAAAATGCAAGTTGAACTAAAATAGCTTGCAAATATAGATCCATCATTTCGTCGATCGGACGATTTAGAACTATCTCTGGTTTTTCCCAATAGCCCTCATCTAATAATATATTACAATAATTTACTAATGTTTTATAATTATCATTTCCAATTTGAAAAAGTTTGTTTTTAGAATAACCTTGGACCATTATGGCACTACCTCCCCTATCTTATGACATGTAGGTGATCTTTTCTGTTTTATCATAAAAAAATATTTTCTAACTGGATTATTATACTATATTTCCCTATAAATAGAAAGAAATTTTTGTAACTGATCACTGAAAATGCATTAATGTCATATCTAAAAAATTCGGGACACACGCTAATGCCCTTGGTATTCCAAATTAAGGGCAAAGCGTATAAATTTTTTTATAATGTCCCCATATCATAATGGGTTATTTTATTTGCCAAACCAGGATTTTCATTTAGTATTAGTTCAAGTTCCTGACTTGTTATTTTTTTCGCTGCTTCATTCGCTTTCATAAGAATCGAGGAGTCAGCATAGATATCTCCAATTTTAAATTCCATTATTCCGCTTTGTCTGATTCCAAACATGTCTCCTGGTCCTCTAAGCTTTAAATCCTCGCCAGCAATATAGAAACCATCGTTGGAATGATTTAGGATTTTTAATCTTTCCTTCGTTTCCTTACCCTCAGAACCACTTACCAGAATACAATAGGACTGGTGCTTTCCTCTACCCACACGACCTCTAAGCTGATGTAATTGTGCTAAACCAAATCGTTCTGCATTCTCAATCATCATTACAGTAGCATTAGGTACATTGACCCCTACTTCTACTACAGTTGTAGAAACCAGTACCTGTATCGTACCATCTAAAAAACGCTCCATAATTTCGTTTTTTTCTTTAGCCTTCATCTTACCATGAAGAAATTCTACTATAATTGAGGCTGGTAATGCTTCCTTTAGCTTTTCAGTATATTCAATGACATTTTCTGCTTCTATCGTTTCACTTTCATCAACCATTGGGCAGATGACATAGGCTTGTCTTCCCTCTACTGCTTGTTTTGATATAAAATGATAAGCTGTAGGCCTGTAACTAGTATTGACCACACAATTTTTAATTGGTAATCTATTTGCCGGTAATTCATCTACTACTGAAATATCCAAATCACCATATAAAATAATTGCCAGAGTTCTTGGTATTGGTGTAGCACTCATAACAAGCACATGAGGATGAATCCCTTTGCTTGATAAGGATTCACGTTGTCTTACTCCAAAACGATGCTGCTCATCTGTTATTGCAAGTGCAAGCTGGTGATACTCCACCTTCTCTTGAATTAGAGCATGAGTTCCGATAATTATGTCTATCTCATGATTCTTAATTTTTTCATAAGCTTTCTTTTTTTCTGACGCTGTCATGGAACCAACCAATAATATAACTCTGATTCCATATCCTTCAAACATCTGTGTCAAGGATTCATAATGTTGTTTTGCTAAAACTTCTGTTGGTACCATTAAACATCCTTGATAACCATTTAATGCAATCATAAATAAAGCAAGTGCTGCTAATATTGTTTTTCCGGATCCTACATCGCCTTGCACTAGGCGATTCATTGTATGTGTTCCAGTAAGGTCGGCTTTAATTTCCTGCCATACCCTTATTTGAGCCTTGGTTAATTCATAAGGCAATCCATGTACAAAACAATTGCACTCTTCCTTTGATAAAATGTCATAATTATTAGCCCATACCGTCTTGTTCCCTTTTAATGCCTGCAAGGCTAAAGTAAACTGAAAGAACTCATCAAAAGCCAGTCTATTTCTAGCTTCTATCATAGTTTCATTAGACTTTGGAAAATGAATTTCCTTCACTGCACTTCTATAATTAATTAAGTCATACTCTTTAATAATTCTTTTTGGTAAATAATCTTTCGACATGTCTAGTTCATCCAGGGCTATCTTAACTGTTTTCGAAATAGTATGGTTAGTAATACCAGTTGTCAGAACATAAATTGGTTGCAACACATTCATCTTAATCCTATATTCCTCACGAGTATAGATATTAGGTTGTTCAATTACTAGAATCCCATTCTTTCGAACTACTTTACCACGAAATATAAAATGATATCCCATTCGAAGTTTATTCCTCAGAAACGGCATATTAAACCAGCTTAAAGTAATCATTCCAGTAGAATCCTTCACACGGCAGCTAATAATCTTAAGATTCCTGACTTGCTTCGTTTGAGCAGTTAATGCAACTGTAGCTTCAATAGCTATGGTATTTCCCTCTGTTACACTTTCTATCATTACAGGTGCTTTAAATACATCATATCCTCTCGGATAATGCTGAATTATATCTTCTACGGTATATATTCCCATCTTATTTAAATCTTTTTCCGTTTTTTCACCAATCCCCTTTATTACTGTAATTCGATCAGCTAAATTAATTGAAGGTCTTTCTTCCATTTCACCACCACCACTGTTTCATAAAATTACGGATACCATGATTACACATTAGCTATTTGTTCCTAATTCAAGTAACACTTCTCTTTAAACAAGAAAAGATTCTTCGCATTGTCATTTACTTGACATTTTGCTCTGAGAATAAACTATTACGTTATCTCAGAGAGCCTTTCAGCCCGAAGAATCTCTTTTATATTATTAATAACAATAAATTGTAGTTAGCACAAATTTTATTGTTTATAAACCAGGTTATAATCCATCTATAAATCAACTGTTTCGTTTATTCTACCGAAAGTACGTAATAATAGATTGGCTGCCCACCAAAATGAACTTCTACATCTACGTCCGGATATTCATTCATAACTAAATCAGCAAGTTCATCCGCCGTTTCCGATGTGATTTCAGCACCGTAATACAAGCTAATAAGTTCTGATTCATCATTTACTAATTCTTTAATTAAATCAAAGGTTGTATCTGTAATATTAGAACCCACAGCAAGAATTGTCTTATCATTCAGTCCCATAATATTGCCTTGTTTAATTTCTTTTCCATCAATATTAGTATCTCTTACTGCATAAGTCACCTGTCCGCTCTTTACTTTCTGCATTTCTTCTGTCATTCTAACTTCATTTTCTTCAACAGTTTTATCATGAACATAGTTTATTATCGCAGTAATACCCTGCGGAACGGTTTTTGAAGGTATAACTACAATATTCTTATCATCCGTCAAATCTTTTGCTTGCTGCGCAGCCAAAATAATATTACTATTATTTGGGAATATGAATATAGTATCTGCATTTACCTGTTCAATCGCATTCAACATATCCTCAGTACTAGGATTCATTGTCTGTCCACCTGCAATAATATAATCTACGCCTAATCCTTTAAAAATTTCATTAATTCCTTCACCAATTGAAACAGAAATAAAACCTACCTGTTTTCTTGGTGCAACCTTTATCTGTTTTGCCTGTTCAGGATTGATTTTCTCTTTTGCCTGATTTTCAGCAATTTTTGATGCATCCTTTATTAATTTTTCATTGTGCTCTTCTCTCATGTTATCGATTTTAATTCTCGAAAGAGCGCCATAAGTCAATGCACGTTGAATGGCAAGGCCAGGATCATTCGTATGTACATGAACCTTAACAATGTCATCATCTGAAACAACTACAAGGGAATCACCGATAGATTCTAAGAATACTTTTAGATCCCCTTCGGCATCCATATTATTATCCTTTTCCAACACGATGATAAATTCAGTACAATAGCCAAATTTAATATCTACTGACATTAAATTTTCATAATTAACATGATCATCATTCGTGTGTTTAGCTTGAGGAGTTATTACATAATCTACTTCTTTTCCAATAAATGCGTCATATGCACCCTTCATAATTTCAAGTAATCCCTGTCCACCGGAATCTACAACCCCAGCTTCTTTTAAAACGGGAAGAAGCTCCGGTGTGTATGCTAATACCTCTTCCATATGTTTTATTACTTCTTTACCAAAAAAAACTAAGTCTTCTGTTTCTGACACCAACTGTGCCGCTTTTTCAGCACCACCTCTTGCAACTGTTAAAATGGTTCCTTCTTTCGGTTTCATTACTGCCTTATATGCTGTTTCAACTGCCTTTTGGAATGCATTTGCCATAATCGTAACATTAATTTCATTATAATCCTTAATTTCCTTCGTAAATCCTCTGAATAACTGAGATAATATAACCCCTGAGTTACCTCTAGCGCCACGAAGAGATCCACTTGATATTGCTTTTGCAAGACCTTCAATTGTTGGATTTTCCATTTGACTAACTTCCTTAACAGCTGACATAATTGTCAATGTCATATTTGTACCAGTGTCACCATCCGGTACTGGGAATACATTCAATTCATTAATATATTCTTTTTTACCTTCAATGCTTTTTGCTCCCGCTAGAAACATCTTTTGAAGAGTTACAGCATCTATTGTCTTTATAACCACAGGTTTGTTCCTCCTTAATTGTAACATCTTTTAGTCTATGACTCTAACGCCTTCGACAAATATATTTATTTTCACAACTTCCATACCGGTAAATTCCTCAACCTTATATTTTACATTGCTAATAAGATTTTCAGCAACAGCCGAGATACTTACTCCATATGATACAATAATATGCAAATCAATAATGATTTTATTGTCTTCAACCGTAATATTAACGCCATGACTTAGACTTTCAAGTTTAAGGAGTTTAGCAAGTCCATCCTTTACACTAATAGATGCCATCCCGACAACTCCAAAGCACTCAATAGCAGATGAACCAGCATATTTTGCCATTACATCATTATCTATTAATACTTCTCCAATTTGTGTATTCATGTGCCCTTTCATAGGAACCCTCCAATTCTTATATTTATTAATCTAAACGTTCGCTCATTAGCCGTCGTTATTTCCATACATTTGTATTATAACCTTTTTTTATATAAAATGGAATACTAATTTTTAAATCTGCTATCTATTATATTATTCCTTTATTTTTCGCATTTATGATATAAAGACTTAAATTTAAGCATATATATGGTACTGTAGAATCAATCTGACGGGAGTAGTGTGCATATAGGCCAATTACACACGTCTGATTTGTATGCCTGCTATAGCGGGCTGACTGGAGCTTTATGAAGAGAATGTTGGGTTTTATACTATTCTGGATAGCTATTGGCATGACAATCATGCTTTTTATTACCAATGGAATACTGGCAGTATGTATTATAATTTTATTCCTAATACTTGGTTATAATCTTTTTACTTGTTAAAAATGTTTCTTTGAATAGACGACATAAAAAAGGGTGCCATTACTGACACCTTTTTCCATTCTGTAAATACACTAATATTATGCGCGTTCTACTTTGCCTGATCTAAGACATGAAGTACAAACGTACATTTTTCTTGCTGCACCGTTTACAACAACTTTAACGGATTTTACATTAGCTTTCCACATTTTATTAGATCTTCTATGAGAATGACTCACAGCATTTCCAAAGTGAGCACTTTTTTCACACATTGCACATTTAGCCATTTGAAGCACCTCCCTAGGTATAATTTAAGTCGCACGACTTACAAACAAATCTATTTTAGCAGAATATATATAATAATGCAAGAAAAATTTTAAACTTTTATATGCAATTACCTTATTCTCCTAATCTTCATTATAAGTCTGAGATTTCAGAGCTTCATTTACTTTATCAGAAACATCTTCTTTCACTTTTCCTTTTGTGAATTTATTAATAATATCAGGTACCATGTCCAAAATTTTCGTTATACTATCTTGATTTTTAACATTAACCAAACGAGTTGTACCATCTTGAATGACTAATACAGCGCTAGGTGTAATCTTACCACCCATACCACCTCCGGCATTATTCTTAACAGCATCCTTTGCAAATGCACCCGCACCTACACCAAAACTAACATCTACCAAAGGTAAAATGATAGTTCCATCATCAAATTTTACCGCATCACCTACTACTGTCTTGGTGGTTAAAAAACTATCCATACCCTTAAATAATGATTCTACCGTTGCATTAAAATTACTTTCAGCCATTATATCTCCTCCTTAAAAGTTCTTAAGTTTTTTATGAATTGCCTAAATTTCTTGTCTAATATTAGTTTAATACATATTATTAGTAAAGTAAATAATCTTATTCTCCCTTTCAAGAATATGGTTCCTTCCATGATTGCTATTTCAAAGTTTGGCATTATCTGAATTGCCTCTCCATAATAACCATAAAAAATAGCGAAAGCACCTAATGCTTGTCCAGTAGAACATGGATCACCTGTGCCAAACTCCATAATAATCCTCAGTTTAGTAGGACGTATGTGTTTAAATATTTTACGTAAACTACTAATTATATGTTCTAATCCAGCTTTATTAATCTCATTTTTTAAAAAAGCCTTGATTTTTTTATATAAGGCACCTATTCCCAAAATTTTATTTTTTATACTAATAATTGTACCCTTAATGTTTGAGAATAATCCTTTTATTTTCTGAGGAATTTGTTTAATTTTTAGAAATATACTTTTAATTTTTAGAAATATACTTTTAATTTTCAGGAATATACTTTTAATCTTTTTACTATTTTGTTTTTTGTTTACCTGTTTGATATTCAATTCTGCTACTTGTTTTTCCACTTGTTTCTCAGCTTGCTTTACTGCTTGCTTTTCTATGTCTGCTTGCTTTTTCGCTTGCTTTTCTTCATGCGTTTCTATTACTTCTTGCTCTTCCGATTGTTTTTCTGCATTCTTCTTTTCTATTACTTCTTGCTCTTCCGATTGTTTTTCTGCATTCTTCTTTTCTATTATTTCTTGCTCTTTCGATTGTTTCCCATCACGCTTTTCGATTTGTATTTCTGCTTGCTCTTCTACTTTCTCTTCGACCTTCGTTTCAACTTTCTTTTCAGCTCGTTTCACAACCCGCTTTACACGTTTTTTTACCGCTTCTTTGGGTTTATCGCTATCATAAAAAACTTTCCCTGCTATATGAAGCTTCATTACAAATCGATTCTCTATATAAGTAATTCGGAAATATAATAGATGAAACAGCCAAGTTACTCTAGCTTCTACATGTATTTTATCTTTATTCGAAGCATCTGCTTGGTATCGAATCGGAACCAGTAACACAACAAGTATGAGAAAAATCAATATTCCCAAAACCGAAGCAAGAATGATTCCGATTAACTTTAATATGAACAAAATAATATGAAGCATATTTTCTCGGTATCCTCCTCCTGATTCCTGTTGGTAATTTAAATGATTTTTAATCAAGCCTGTTTATTATTATTTATAAAATATTCTCTAACACGAAATCCACCAGACTCTCGGTATACTTCCTCTAGCATATCTTTCACAAGTAGAGTTGCCTTTTCCTTAGATGCAGCTAACCCCAAAACGTATATTTCTTTCTGAGCATAATATGGAAATAATAATTCATTTGCATTGATAATATCAAATAAATTATTCGGATTAGAAGCAAAAGTAATACAGTAAACCTCAAAAGTTAATTGGCTGTTTTCAATGGCTTTCATAAACTTTAACTTTTTCTTCTTTTGTAAATCATTGCTGACATACAGCTTGTCTGCCCATTTAACCATAATGCACCTATTCTTCCAATATTTCCTATATACTTATTTTATTATTCCACATATTTACACAAAAATACAATACTAATTATTTAAAAAGTTTTTTATAATATCTACACAGGCATTTTTTTCTTCTAAATCATGGCATTGTTCTAAGGAATTCTTCACATAATCCATTACCTCATTCGTTGATTGAAAGAAAACCGGCATCTTATTAATCGTATTGGCAATAACTGCTCTGTGTACATTTTTTGAACTATTAACAAATAATTCAGAAAGTTGATTAATTAGATCTTCCTGTACCTTGGCTATATAAATCTCGTCTGCCTTATTGTTATTAAGTTCCTGATTTAAATCGATAAACAAGCTACTTCCCATTAAATTCTGTGCTGTATTCAAACAATGGAATACTCGACCTAACATCAAACTTTCAACCATATTAATATGACTTGACTTAATATCGAATAGAATAGGCTCTAAGGCTTCAAATTCTTCTGATAAAGATTCTTGCATACCTTCCGTATAACTTAATTTCTCGTCGATTTTATTAGCAATTGACATTTTATCGTTTGAAAGAAAATGATCATTAATCTCGGTAATAATAGATTTTGATAGATCCTTTTCCTGCTCGGATGGTAATAGAAGATATTTCATTTCTCCCTCAATGCTTTCAAGTCGATAACCACCCTCCATATATGCATATGGAGCTGCTAAGATCATAATATAAAGATGATTTACTATTTCCTGTAATCCATAATAAAAATCAACCGAAGCATTTATCATGCTTGCTGCTTTTTCTATTTTCAATGAAAACGTAAGATACTCTTCTTTTTCCATATTTTTATAATCTAAGGTTTCCAATTCTTTTCTTAAAGCTAGTAAATCCGAATAAGTTGTATCCATACCTTCAGGTTTATAAATCATTGCACCATTTTTAAGCATATATACATAAGAATCTAAGGACGAACAATCAGCCCCTTTATAAATTGAAATACTTTCACTAATCAATTCAAAATACTTTGATTTTGTGATACGTATTGGAAGCTGCCCTATTACCTCTTTAATTCTATCATTAATTATTACATTATCCTTTGAGTTAAAAATATATTGTACTATTTCAGCAGCAACTTCATCGTTATTAATCTCCGTTAAATCGTCTCTAAATCGATATTCAATACGATTCAATATATACTCATAGTTTTGCAAAATATCTGTATTTGCCGTCAATATTCGCATTTGTTTTATAATATGATTTCTAACTTCATCTAACCTTTCAATATTCTTTTCCATGTTTTCTCCGGAAAAATTGGATAAAATAGAATTCTGAATTATTTGGTTCACTTCCGTTAGAAGTTGTTGCTCAACTTCTGTGGTTTGGTTTGGATTCATATCCAGATATCCTTCATAAAAAGTATAATAATGCAAGGTGAATCTAATTTCTGCATATTTCTCGTATAAAGTCACTAATCGATTAAAAAATTGCGGGAGATTAATCTCTAGATTATTCCCTTGACTTATCTCTCTGCAAATTTGTTTCATATTTTTGTTCATTACATTAAATCCTCCAACCATTATCTATTCTGTCTCTGCCCAATTAATCCATTTAGTAAGATTAGGCATACTGCTGTAATTGCCAATTTCACATGGGCGAAAAATGGTATATCTTGTAAGCTTTCAAATAATATTATATCAGTAAATCCTTGAATAAACCAGTTATTTGGTGTTATTTTCGAAATATTTAATAAATTATTAGAAACAAACCCCTCTATTATATTACAAAAACCTAAGAATCCAAAAATAAGTATGGAAACAGCCCCGATAATTTGATACTTTCCAGCTTGACGAATAACTTTTCCAAGCATAATAAACCATAATCCTATTACTAAGGAAAATAATAACATTAAAAGATATAAAGAACACCCTTTAAGAAAGGTAAAATGCTGAATTTTTCCGCCAATAACTAAACAAAGCAACAGAGAAAAGAAACTCAATACAGTAATCATAGTGCTAAGATAACTAACATCTATCACACTTGTTTTAAGAAAAGAAATTCCGATTCTTTTGTCCAAACCCATCTCCTTATCCAATACAATACCCATAGCCATAAACATAGCTACAAATGACAGCAGCATTCCAAGAATTCCCCAGATGATTTGTTGGTAAATCACTGAATTACTTAGATTATCTCCAATTTCTTGGTTTCTCACCACATTGACCAAAGAGATGTTAAATGCAAAATCAAATTCAGTAGACTCTGTTTGAGCCTGCGCATATTCCATGTATTCCTGTTCAGAGAAACTTTGAGTATCCTTTTGTATCGATTTATAAACATTATATCCTTTATAAAGATTTATTTTATATAACATTTCACCGGCAAAAATATCTGAGATTATCTTAGCATTCTCATTATTCTTCGTATAATACATTGTAATTAATTCGCTTGTTTGTCCTGACTGTATTGATTTCTCATAACCTTCCTCAATAACAAAAAATGCACCAATTTGTTCCTCAATTAAGAGTTTATTCAGGCTACCCATATCCCCTTCATAGATGTACAAAGTTGAGACTTTCTTCATACTCTCTACTAATTGCTCAGCGCTTTCACTATGATCTAAATTTAAGAGTCCAATTGGAAGATTACTTCTCTCTTGTGCTCCAAAAGAAAGAGAATTTATAATAAATAAAAAAAGCAATAGGGAAAAAGTTAATATAATACAAGTCATTTTATCATGAAAGATAAGCTTCATCCGAAATAAATATAAATTAATCTTCAAGGCGTACCTCCTCTCTACCATATACAAAGTTACTTAGGATAAAGAAAAGAAATGCACTTGCTAGTAATACAAAAATAATTTTAAGAAATAGCTCATCTTTGATCCCTCTTTGAGTAGACAAGATCAACTTAATAAACCAATAATTGGGTGTATACTTAGATACCTTAACTAACTCAGCTGGTAAATACATGATTGGAATAATGCCTCCACCAATAATGATAAATATAAAACTAAGGAAATTACCAACTATCATATAGTTTTGTATTTTACTGAATACCCCACTTAGTAAGACAGCAAAAGATACACTAAATACTACTGTACATAGGTAAATTACTCCAACTTTTATATCTATTGTTTCTCCTTTATATAGTGTAGGGATAAAATATGCCGAGTATATTATAAGAAAAATGATTACTGATGAAAATATTATTTTCTCTAGCAAAATGTTTGCAGTTGGCATTCCAACTGTATACAATCGTCTCAAAGTTCCTTGCTTTTTTTCTTTCATCATCTGAAACCCTACATATAATCCAGAATACATTAACACAATCGAAATCATAACACAGATATAATAATTAAGTTTAGTGGTTTGAGGAAAGTCACCCAGCTCCTGGTAATGAAAAAACTTTTCTTTTCCTAAAGCAGTAAAAATTAAGTCATAGGATATTTCTATGTTTTTTTCCTCAATTAAATTGCTATCCATTTTGGACAAAGTCATGACATCATATAAGGTTACACAATTAGTTTCCACTGCACTTATGTATTTCTCATAACTTTCAAATATATTCTTTAATAGAACCGCCTTCGTGGTATCAGTACCATTTATAACTACTTTTACTGGTAAATGATTCAGATAGATCATATTTTTAGCGAAATCCTCAGGAATCACTAAATACAGATCCAATTTCCCCTCATTAAAAGACTTTTCTATCTCCTCATTCTTACCTTCAACAATATTAATGTAAGAGGAAAAACTTTCACTTTCATGAAAATATTCCAATAATAGCTTGGAGTATGTAGAAGAGTCCTTATCAACAATTCCAAATTGTATCCTAGTAGTAGGCTTGTCGCTCACTTGTTTTGTTAAATCATAATAAGTGCTTATTATTAATATAACAAGCACTATCACAATGACACCTATTCTTTTTTTACTACTGAATAATTCCTTATAGTCTTTCCTCAGTAAATAAAGCACGCTAGCATTTCTCCTACCTATTTATAATTACTGCTTGCCTCCTGAAGTTACATGTTCATGGGTGAACAGATGATCCATACAATATTCATAATTCCCTTCACATTTTGAGCAAAAACGAAATTCCAGATTTTCATCGTCTAACTCGGTTCTACCGCATATAGCGCATTTATGTCTGGTGACTGTTTTTCTACCATGAAAATCCACTACATTTCCTGAATTTGATGCTGTTTTCACTTGTCGTTTGTAGTTTGATTTACGTTTCAATTCAGAAGGAGAAACTCTTTTATAATTTCTAGTGGAGAAAAAGTAGATTAAGAAATTGCCTAATGCAACTGCAATCGCAACTCCCACATAATATTGTCCACTCACAAAACTACTATATACTTCATAAAGAATAAAGGCGCCATATATATATCCAAGGTATTTTACTTTAACAGGTATAATAAAAAACATTAGAAATTGTACATTGGGATATAAAGCTGCAAATGCAAAAAACATGGAACGGTTAATATAAGTTAAACCTAAAACATAGCTGTTTCCTGTAAATAAATATAATAGAATTATTGCCAATATATTGAATATAATTCCTGATAGGTAATATAGGTTAAAGCGGAACGCACCCCAAGAATTCTCTAAAGAAGAACCAATCATATAGTAAATATATAACTCAAGTCCTAAGAACAATAGATTACTACTTCCGGTAGGCTGAATTATAAAAGTGAAGATTCTCCAGATCTGGCCATGCAATACCTTATCAATATCTAACTTTAAAAATTGATCGTAAAAATTTATATTAATCATTTGAATGAAAAAACCTGCTGCATATAATATGATGATATACAACATTAAATTATGAATAGCATACTTGCCGAATTTACGATTAAGTTTGTTAATTAGGTTCATTTCTTGTACCACTTCTTTCTATAAATTACTTTATGTTTAAAAGCCATTTAAAACAAATCCTTTTTTCTAAATATTAACGCAACAATTGCAGAAATTAAGATTGTAACACCAACTACGGTAACGAAACCATATGGCCAGGTACTTCCTGGTATTCCCCCGACGTTCATACCAAAAAAACTTGCTATCATTGTTGGAATTGCCATAACAATTGTGACTGTAGCTAAAAACTTCATGACTATGTTCAAATTATTGGAGATAACAGATGCAAACGCATCCATAGTCCCGCTTAAAATTCCACTATAAATATTAGCCATCTCTATTGCCTGTTTATTCTCGATGATAACATCTTCAAGTAATTCAGTATCTTCCGGATATTGCTTAACATTATCAATTTTTAACATTTTCTCTAACACAACTTCGTTTGAACGTAAGGAGGTTGTAAAATACACTAAGCTTTTCTCCAACTCAAGAAGCTCTATTAATTCGCTATTTCTTGTTGAAATGTGTAGTTTATGTTCTACCTCTTCACTTTTTCTGTCGATGATTCTAAGGTATTGAAGAAACACAGTTGCGTTCTTATATAGTATTTGCAGAATAAATCGTGTTTTCTTATAAGTGTAAAAGTCTCTTACACGACCATCCATAAAACTCTTCAAAACCTTTGTTTCTTCCAAACAAATTGTAACAATTACCTCTTTCGCAATTACAATAGCCATAGGTATGGTAACATATCTGTCCTTGTTATTTCTTTCTTCCATTGTAGGAATATCAACTAAAATCAAGGTATAGTCTTCCTCGACTTCAATTCTAGATCTTTCCTCTTCATCTAGAGGTGCTCTCAAATGGTCGATATCAATGTGGCAGGTTTCCGATATCTGTAATAGTTCGGTTGCAGAAGGACTTGTCATTACAACCCAACATCCCTGCTCAATTTCACTAATTTGATGAATTCCATCATCAAATGTCTTTAATATTTCAATCATGCTTCACTCTTTCTACCGCTTTAACAGACAGTAGAAGAAGAAATTCTATCTGAACTGCCTGTTGCAGTGCCTTATACTGTTTTTATACCGTCGATACATACTACTGGGCCCCGCTTCCATTCGGTCCACATCCTTTCACATTATAACTTGTCGAATTTCTGTTATTTATTAGTATCCACTTAATTATATGTTGTCAATCTATCTTTGTCAAATAGAAAACATATTATGGAACATTGGATAACATTCTACATTGTTTTTATAATTAGCATGTACTATTATTTTTGGAAGATGTTACCATTAATATCATTATATAGGATTATGTTTAGTATTTTATACAAAAAATATTTTCATTATTCAGAATACCACGACTCATGTAACCTGCTCTTACTTCTGAGGCTTTGAAATAAATACTAAATGGCAGCATATTTACAAAAGAGTGGCATTATTTAGCCACTCTTTTGTAAATATTATCAGACATTTTTCATATTCACCTAGCCTTCAAATATAGGAATCTGAATAGTCATACCAGGTTGTAGCACCATATTATTCAGATTATTAAATTGCAGTAATTCATCTAAGTCAACTCCGAATTTATCCATAATACTTTGGAGTGTATCATTTTCCTCTAAAACGTAAGGCATCGTTTCATTCGATAACAAAGGTCTTATTACAGGAATACACAATTCATCCCCAATCTGAAGATGATAAACATCAGCATAAGGATTTGCCCTAAAAAGGAGCGTAATTGGGACATTAAATCTTCTGCTAACACTATATAGAGTATCTCCCTGCTTAATAATATAAGTTTTGCAATCGTATCCTATATAATTCATACTACCAACTTTCCCAAAGTTTGAATCAAGCCACTTTTTGGTTAATTTCAACTTTTATTTCTAAATATATATACACTATTATATTCTAATTATCATATCATGGTTACATTTCTTTCCTATTAAAAGCGTTTTCCCTTTAATTTAACCCCTTGAGTTAGTATGAATTTAATAAACTTTACAGAAATTTAAACTCTACCCAAAATTCTTTTGTTGAACTTACATAATTTGTGTCGTATAATACTACATGATTGTAGATTTAAAATTAATATAAATCACTCACATATGATTATTAAATGAATACTTTTAGTTATTGAAGCATTTTATAATAATGTTGAATTATATATTTTTAACTTGCGATTACCATCGTATAATAAATACAAGGAGGTAAGCCTTTTTTTGGGCGGAAATTTATGATAGATAAAAAAACTAATACTTTAGGAATAGATATTGGCTCTACAACCGTAAAAATTGTAATATTGAATGAACATAAAGAAATACTTTACTCAGAATACGAACGTCATTATGCGAATATACAAGAGACCTTAGCCAAATTGGTAAATAATGCTCAAGAAGAGTTAGGTGATATAGATCTAGCACCCATGATTACCGGCTCCGGTGGACTTACGATATCGAAACATCTTGGTATCCCTTTTGTACAAGAGGTAGTTGCTGTATCAACCTCTTTACAGGATTTTGCTCCTCAAACAGATGTTGCTATCGAGTTAGGTGGTGAGGATGCAAAGATTATTTATTTTACAAATGGCATTGACCAAAGAATGAATGGTATCTGTGCAGGCGGTACCGGTTCCTTTATTGATCAAATGGCAAGTTTATTAAAAACCGACGCAGCTGGTCTAAATGATTATGCTAAAGATTATAAAGCAATCTACCCAATTGCTGCACGTTGTGGTGTATTTGCGAAATCCGACATCCAGCCTTTAATTAATGAGGGTGCTACGAAGCCAGATCTTGCTGCTTCTATATTCCAAGCTGTAGTAAATCAAACGATTAGTGGCCTTGCTTGTGGTAAACCAATCCGTGGTAATGTAGCCTTTTTAGGTGGTCCATTACATTTCTTAACTGAATTAAAGGCTGCCTTTATTAGAACACTGAATTTAACTGAGGAACATATCATTGCGCCTTCCCACTCTCATCTTTTTGCTGCCGTTGGAGCTGCTATGAGTAGTAATTTTGATATCATTACCTCATTTCAAAAATTAAGCTTAAAGTTAACATCCGGTATTAAGATGGAATTTGAAGTTAATCGAATGACTCCTCTATTCCGTGATGAAACAGAATATGAACTATTTAAAACCAGACATTCTCAACACAGCGTTGTAAAGGGTGATCTCAGTACCTATGAAGGAGATTGTTACCTTGGAATTGACGCTGGATCTACCACAACTAAAGTAGCAGTTGTAGGGGAGAATGGTTCTCTCCTTTATTCATTTTATAGTAGTAATAATGGAAGTCCCTTAAAAACCGCTATGAAATCCATAAAGGAAATCTACGAAATATTACCGGACAGTGCACGTATCGTCCGTTCTTGTTCCACTGGTTACGGTGAGGCCTTAATAAAAGCAGCCTTAATGCTAGATGAAGGGGAAGTTGAAACCGTTGCCCATTACTATGCTGCAGCCTTCTTTGAACCAAAAGTAGATTGTATCCTAGATATTGGTGGTCAGGATATGAAATGCATTAAAATCAAGAATAATTCTGTAGACAGTGTTCAGTTAAATGAAGCCTGCTCCTCAGGTTGTGGTTCCTTTATAGAAACCTTTGCTAAATCCTTAAACTATGAAGTTGCAGACTTTGCTAAGGTTGCATTATTTGCAAAAAATCCTATTGATCTTGGCTCAAGATGTACTGTATTTATGAATTCTAAAGTAAAACAGGCTCAAAAAGAAGGTGCTTCCGTTTCTGATATTTCTGCCGGTTTAGCATATTCAGTTATTAAAAATGCAATCTATAAAGTTATTAAAATAACAGATCCAAAGGATTTAGGTGAGAATATAGTGGTGCAAGGCGGAACATTCTATAATGAAGCTGTACTACGTAGTTTTGAACTGCTCTCCAAATGCGAAGTAGTCCGTCCTGACATTGCAGGAATTATGGGAGCCTTTGGCGCTGCTCTTATTGCTAGAGAACATTATAATGGTGAAGAAACCACCATGCTAACGATTGAAAAGATTAATTCTTTAAAAATTGAAGCTTCCATGGCAAGATGTAAGGGTTGCACGAATAATTGCCAGCTTACTATAAATCGATTTACTGGTGGGCGTCAATTCATATCCGGTAACCGCTGTGAACGTGGATTGGGGAAGGAAAAAAATAAAGACAATATTCCTAATTTATTTGAATACAAATTAAAAAGACTCTTTTCTTACCAACCGTTAGAAGATGACAAAGCATATCGTGGAAAGGTTGGAATTCCTAGGGTTCTAAATCAATATGAAAATTATCCATTTTGGTTTACATTTTTTACCGAACTTGGTTATAAAGTAATATTATCTCCGGAATCCTCACACAAAATATATGAATTAGGAATAGAATCTATTCCTAGTGAATCAGAATGTTATCCTGCTAAATTAGTTCACGGTCATGTTATGTGGCTGATTAAGCAAGGAATTGATTTTATCTTTTATCCTAGTATTCCATATGAACGAAAGGAAGTAGAGGGTGCAAATAATCACTATAACTGCCCTATTGTAGCTTCCTATAGTGAAAACATTAAGAATAATGTAGAAGAATTATATAATAGCCATATTAATTTTCAAAATCCATTCCTTTCCTTTGAAAGCGAAGAAATCATTCTAAAGCGGTTAATTGCAATTATGAAAGGATTGACTGATACCTCTGATACGGAAGTAAAAGCAGCGGTACATAAAGCTTGGCTGGAAATGGAAGCCGAGAGAAATGACATTCGTAAAAAAGGTGAGGAAACAATAGCTTATTTGCAGGAAACAGGACGTAAAGGTATCGTACTTGCCGGTCGCCCTTATCATGTGGACCAAGAAATCAATCATGGTATACCAGAATTAATTAATTCGTATGGTGTAGCTGTATTAACAGAAGACAGTATCTCTCATTTAGGTAAGGTAGATCGACCTGTTGTTGTAGTTGATCAATGGATGTATCATTCTAGATTGTATGCCGCTGCATCTTATGTAAAAACAATGCCGAATTTGGAATTAATCCAGCTGAATTCTTTTGGTTGTGGTTTGGATGCTGTTACCACTGATATGGTGAATGATATCCTATCTAAATCAGGGAAAATCTATACTGTACTAAAAATTGATGAAGTAAATAATTTAGGTGCCGCAAGAATCCGAATTCGTTCTCTTCTCTCTGCTATAAAAGATAGGGAACATAAACACATTGTTAAGGCAAAAGTAGTTTCAAATGCTTATCAAAGAGTCATATTTACAGAAGATATGCGTAAGAATTATACTCTTTTATGCCCACAGATGTCACCGATTCATTTTGATATACTTCAACCAGCTTTACGAGCACATGGTTACAATGTTCATATACTTGGCAATGACAATCATTCCGCTGTTGACGTTGGTTTAAAATATGTGAATAATGATGCTTGTTTCCCTTCCTTAATGGTAGTTGGCCAGATTATGGATGCACTTTTATCAGGTGAATATGATCTGAATAAGGTAGCGGTTATGATTACACAAACCGGTGGCGGTTGTCGTGCTACCAACTATATTAATTTTATTCGAAGAGCATTAGAAAAAGCCAATATGTCGCAAATACCTGTAATATCCTTAAGTACTTCAGGACTTGAGAAAAATCCTGGAATGAAATACACTCCAAAACTATTAATTAGTGTTGTGCAGGCTTTAGTATATGGCGACTTATTTATGCGTGTTTTATATCGTACGCGACCTTATGAGCTTGAAACTGGTTCTGCAAATGCTCTTTATGAGAAGTGGAATGAAGTATGTAAAGTTTCTGTTACTAATGGGAAATGGGGAGAATTCAAACGCAATATAAGAAATATTGTCAATGACTTTGACACACTTCCTCTGAAAGATATTATAAAGCCACGGGTTGGTGTAGTTGGTGAAATATTAGTTAAATTCCTACCTGCTGCTAATAATTACCTTGTAGAATTGTTGGAATCGGAGGGTGCGGAAGCTGTAGTTCCAGATTTAATTGATTTCTTCATGTACTCTTTCTATAATGCTAACTTTAAAGCAGAATATCTTGGCTTTAAGAAATCATCTGCACGCATTAGTAATATACTGATTCAGATTTTAGAATATTGCAGAAAAGAAGCCAAAACTGCATTAGAGAAAAGTGAACGTTTTGATCCACCAGTACCGATTCAGAAATTGGCTGAATATGCCTCTCCAATCGTATCGGTTGGTAACCAGACCGGTGAAGGTTGGTTTTTAACTGGAGAAATGGTTGAATTAATACACTCTGGAGTAAAGAATATTGTTTGTACTCAGCCATTTGGCTGTCTACCTAATCATATTGTCGGTAAAGGTGTAATCAAGGAGCTTCGTAATCAGCATCCGGATTCCAATATCGTTGCCGTTGATTACGATCCTGGTGCAAGTGAAGTAAATCAGTTGAACCGAATTAAACTTATGTTGGCTACTGCAGTAAAGAATTTAAATAAAGCTTAAATTCAAAAATACCCCCTTGGTTAGATTTTTATGTCCAACCAAGGGGGTTCACTTCATAGATTTTGCCTAACCATGGGGTTCACTTCATAATATTTGAGGGATCTTCTTTTAAATATTCTATTTTAAAATTAAGTATTTTCTATCTGCCAATCAATCTGCTCCAAGCCATTTTCCTTCAAAAAATTATTGGTTTTGCTAAATGGTTTACTTCCAAAGAAACCTCGGTATGAAGATAATGGACTAGGATGAGGAGCTTCCAGAATCAGATGTCTTGGATTGTTCAGCATGACTTTCTTTGACTGAGCTGGTTTCCCCCATAGAATAAAAACAATAGGTCTATCTTGCTCATTCACTGCTTGAATGACAGCGTCAGTAAACTTTTCCCAGCCTCTTCCCTGATGAGAATTTGCCTGATGGGCTCTCACCGTAAGTACAGTATTTAACATTAATACACCTTGTTTCGCCCACTTTTCTAGATATCCGTTATTGGGAATGGTACAACTAAGGTCATCATTCAATTCTTTATAAATATTTACTAAGGAAGGTGGAATGTCCACCTCAGGTTTTACTGAAAAACATAAGCCATGGGCTTGCCCTTCATTATGGTATGGATCCTGTCCAATAATTACAACTTTTAACTCTTCCAAAGGAGTAAAGTGAAATGCATTAAAAATATCCTCGGATTTTGGATATACCACATAATTACTATATTCCTCTTTCACGAATTTATATAGATCTATATAATACTTCTCATGAAATTCACTATCAACTGCCTTTAACCAATCATTTGTTATAGCACTCATATAATTTTACCTCTACATTCTTACACTAACACCTTTATCTTTTAAATAACTCTTTAGGTCCATAATTTCCATTTCTTTATAATGGAATAAAGATGCGGCCAATACTGCGTCAGCTTTTCCTATTGTAAATGCATCATAAAAATGTTCCATATTACCGGCACCACCTGACGCTATTACAGGAATAGATACGTTATCAGATATAGTACGAGTCAATTCCAAGTCATACCCATTCTTAGTGCCATCACAGTCCATACTAGTCAACAGTATTTCTCCAGCACCTAATTGATTCGCCTTCATTGCCCATTCCACAGCATCAATTCCCATGTCAACTCTACCACCGTTTTTATATATATTCCAACCAGAACCATCAGCCCTACGTTTTGCATCAATGGCAAGTACCACGCACTGACTTCCAAACTTATCAGCTGCTTCTGATATTAAGGTAGGATTTAGGATTGCCGCAGTATTTACCGCAATCTTATCTGCCCCTTCCCTTAGAATAAGTTTAAAATCTTCTACTGTACGAATTCCACCACCAACTGTAAATGGAATAAATACCGTCTCTGCTACTTTTCTAACCATATCAATTTTTATTGTTCTTGCATCCGATGATGCGGTAATGTCTAAAAATACAAGTTCATCTGCTCCAGCTTTATCATAAGCTGCACCTACCTCAACTGGATTTCCTGCATCTCGCAAATTCACAAAATTAATACCCTTTACAACACGACCATTATGCACATCAAGACATGGTATTATTCTTTTGGTAAACATAACTTTATCCTCCTATAGCTCTGCAAAGTTTTTGAGTATTTTTAAACCAACATCACCACTCTTTTCAGGGTGGAATTGGCATCCGAATATATTATCTTTTTCCACAGAAGCATGGATTAAAGTACTATAATTTGTTGAAGCAGCTACCTCATTCTCATTTTTTGCTTTTAAATAATAGGAATGTACAAAATATACATATTGATTATTAGTAATGCCTTTGAATAATTTAGCATCAGGCTTTATTTCGATGGAATTCCATCCCATGTGAGGTATTTTAAGACCTTCGCAATTTGGTATTCGAAGTATTTCTCCTTCTAATATACCTAATCCCTTAATCCCATCAGTTTCATCACTTCTTTCAAAGAACAACTGAAGCCCTAAACATATTCCTAAAAACGGCTTTTTTAATTCTACTACTTCTTTAATTGTCTCCTCTAACCCATAACTACGAAGTTTTCCCATTGCATCACCAAAGGAACCTACACCTGGCAAAATAACCTTATCAGCACCAAGAATCTCTTCCCTATTTCTAGTAATAATTGCTTCTTGACCCAAATAAATTAAAGCTTTCTCAACGCTTTTTAAATTTCCTGCATCATAATCAATAATTGCTATCATGATTTGCACCAAACCTTTCTGAGAGTAATCTAACTAGCTGCCAAATTACTGTTTACATTCATTCCTTGGTTTATGAACAATACAATGTACATTGTAAACGTTCTATTGACTTGAATAAAACATAAAGAATAGCGAAGAACCTCGTTATTCTTTATGTTACTTTGTTAGGAGTATTCCCCTAAACTACTATTCCATTTTAATTGTAACGGCATTAAATACATTGGTACTATATTTTGTTTGATCTTCTTTTTCGTTTAATACGATAGCTTCTTCTTCACTAATATTAAATTTTGTCTTTAACTCACTGATAATCTGTACTTTAATAGAGTCCAAATCACTCTTTATCCCAAGTTCTTTAGCTAGTTTAATATATTTATCATATCGTGTTAACCCTTTTAAAAGAGAATCTAAAGCTTGAGGATATTGCTCTAATTCATAGTAGTTGTTGTAAGAGTTTAACTGTTTATTAACAAACATTACTGTCATTATCTTATCATAAATCTCGACATCTTTTTCTTTAATATCAAGTCCATATACCTCATTATAGGCCTGAGTATATCTTTGTCCCGCAAAATATTCAGTAGCATTTTTTATACCTAATGAATAAGAATATGAATTAGAACCAATTATAACAAAAATTAATATAATGGCAAAAATACTCATAACGAAAGTAATTCTTACTCTACTAAGTTTACCTGATGTTTCTTCAATATCCTCTATTTCTTCAATTATCTGAGCAACAGAATTAGTTTTCTTTTTTGCAGCTTTGTTTGCTTTTTTGATTTCTTTTTTGCTTGCTTTTTCGATTGCTTTTTTACTTGCTTTTTTACTCTTATTTGTATTATTCTCAACATCCACATTATTGGCTTGTATTTCATCTTTATCACTTTTTATCTTTGTTGCTTTAATCTTTTTCTGATTTACTTTCTTTTTACTTACTTTCTTTTGACTTTCTTTCTTCTGAGTAGCTATATCTTTGTCTTTTTTCTTTATAACTTCTTTCTTTTGACTTTCCTTTTTCTTATCTGTTTGAGATAAATCTTCTGTATCTTCCTCAATTGAAGCTTTTTCCCCAAATAATCTCTGCCAAAAAGTTTTCTTGTTTTTGATCTTGTTTTTATTTTTATTACTTTCTTTCTCTAATTCTGGAATCAAGTCTAGTATATTTCGATCATCTAATGAATCTAGTGCACTTACAACATCCGAAAATACCTTTCCTACATCTCTTGGCCTGTCCTGTTTTTCGTTCTCATTATATGGTAATGGTATATTATTTATTTCACTAGACTCATTATCAAGTAAATCATCAATGGCTAATATATCATCATTTTTAGTCTGAATATCATTTGCAACTTCAGATTCCCATAAATATTCATTTTCATCTAAAGATAACAAATTTTCATCCAATGCTTCATTTTTCCATAATTCTTCGCTTTCATCTAAAGATAACAAACCTTCATCTGTTGCTTCAGTTTTCCACAATTCTTCATTTTCATCTAACGATAACAAATTTTCATCTTTCTTTGTATCGGGCTCATCTTGACCAGATATCATACCTAATAATGCCAATAGATCTTCGTCAGCATCATCCATCTCTGAATTAATATCTTGTTCTGGCTCATTATTATCATCGTTATTTAACAGTTCATCATTCAGTATATCATCATTTTCAGTATAATCTTGTATTAAAGATAAAATATCTTCTGTATTATCGTAATAATCTTCTTGTCCCAAATCATTTTCATTTTTCAATAGAATCTCTTCCTGTTTCTTAATATTTGTTAATTCATTATCATTGGGTATTATCTCATTGTCAATAGTCTTAATATTCTCTAAATTATTTTTTTTGAAAACTTTATTATTACTAATATTACTATTGCTTGTATTACCATTTGATGTATTTATGACCGTCTTTAATAAATCATCTAGGTAAGATTCATCTGATTTAGCGTTATTATCCTCTAGACAATCTTGACAATATTCCATTCCATCGGGAATATCTATATTACATAATTTACATTTAGTCATTAATACACCACCTTAAAAATTTATATGAAATTTTACCATATTTATTACCAATTAACAAGGGTAAAATTCTTACTCTAATTCAATATAAGTTTATCTATAGCCTCTACTAAATTACCAATTTCA
The DNA here is from genome assembly GCA_963517115.1 of uncultured Lachnospiraceae bacterium. Taxonomy (GTDB): domain Bacteria; phylum Bacillota; class Clostridia; order Lachnospirales; family Lachnospiraceae; genus Anaerocolumna. The sequence goes on from CAUQEW010000002.1 coordinate 288,106, forward strand.
GGTTTTGATAGTTGAGCATCGGCACCTAATAATTCTCCTTTTCTCCTCATCTCATCATTCACCAAAGATGAAAATATAATTACAGGAAGGTTTTTGAGTTCATCATCACTTTTAATTAGTTTCGTAAAATGATGTCCATCCATCTGTGGCATCTCTATATCTGTTATTACACATTTTATACTTGTCTCTATGGTTTTAGAATTTTTAAATTCTTGAAGCTTATTCCATCCTTCTAACCCATTTTTAGTTGATATAATGTTTACGTAACCAGCCCTTTTTAAGCAATCCATAATTAAATTGTTCAACAATGGAGAATCTTCAGCAATTAAAATTGGTGCTTCATTTCTGCCTCTTGTACCAATATTATTGATATCTGATGTTTTCAATCCGGTTTCTGGATTAATATTAGAAATAATATTTTCAAAGTCTAATACAATAATTAGCTTATCTTCAATTTTAATTATGCCAGTAGCTACACCTTTACCAACTGCGTTAATAGTTTCATCAGGCTTAATGATATCTTTCCAAGAAATTCTATGTATTCCTACTACTCCGTGAACATGAAAAGCTACATTTAATTTATTGAAATTGGTAATAATATTCATATCTAAAGCTTGATTGCTAGATTCCGGTAGATTCAAACATTTTGCCAAATTAACTACTGAAATAATTATATCTCTTGGCATAAAGATTCCCTCAATACATGGGTGAGCATTTGGAACTGGTGTTGGCCTTTGATAAGGTAAGATTTCTTTGATTTTAGCAACATTAATACCATAATAATTATTTCCAACTTTAAACTCTAATACTTCAAGTTCATTTGTACCACTTTCCAATAATATTCCTGTATCCATTTTATTCCTCCGTTTTGCTTATCATCCTAGATAGCATGTTTGAATCCTTAATTATTACTTAATACTGATATTATATTATAGTTTTAGAAATAATTCAAACTTAATATTAACTTTTACAACAAAAAAACCTAAAAATCTAAATAAATAGAGTTTCTAGGTTCATCTAAATTTTATTATAAATAGAATTCTTAAATCATTTCTGAAATAAAGAATTCTCTTGACATAGACTAACACATTGATTTCATCCGTTTATACACTTTACTTATGAGTGTATTTTACTCAGAGAAGTGTTTTTTACTTCTTATGAGTGTATTTTACTCATTATGAACAAAGACCTTTTTAGGTCAAGCCCTCGACCTATTAGTAACAATCAGCTACATGTATTACTACACTTCCA
>CAUQEW010000003.1:0-266480 GCA_963517115.1 uncultured Lachnospiraceae bacterium
CGGTATTTCTCTTGGCTCACTTAGTCCATAGGGCGTATTGCTCCCTCCGAATTTGTAAATGCGAGGAGATAAAATGTCTGACAAGTTTGGAAGAAATGATCTTTGCTGGTGTGGCAGCGGTCGAAAATATAAGAAATGTCATGGTTCTATTGAGGAACGAATTGAAAACTACCGCTTAAAGGGATATGAAGTACCTCATCGAAAATTGCTTAAAACAAAACAACAGATTGAAGGTATTCGGGAAAGCAGCAAACGAAACATCGCTTTACTGGATTTCATTGCAAATTATGTGGTTGATGGAATCACCACGGAAGAGCTTGACCGGCTCATCTTTGAAAAGACCAAGGAACTAGGAGGCGTTCCAGCAACACTTAATTATGACGGATACCCTAAGAGCATGTGTATCTCAATTAATGATGTCGTATGTCATGGTATCCCCTCTGATCGTGTATTCCTGCGAAACGGCGATATTGTAAATATTGATGTGTCTACAATTTACAACGGCTTTTTTTCAGATTCTTCACGCATGTTTTGTCTGGGTGCTGTATCAGCTGAGAAACAAAAACTGGTTGATGTTGCGAAAGAGTGTGTGGATCTGGGCATTGAACAAGTAAGACCGTGGGGATTTCTTGGAGATATTGGGCAAGCGGTTCATGACCATGCAAGGGAAAATGGATATTCTGTTGTTCGAGAAATCGGAGGCCACGGTATTGGCCTGCAATTTCACGAAGATCCTTGGGTCGGTTATGTGACAAAGCAAGGAACAGGAATGCTCTTAGTTCCGGGACTTGTTTTTACTGTAGAGCCTATGATAAATATGGGAAAATCCAATATAGTAACAGATAAATGCGATAATTGGACTGTTCGCACTGCTGATGGGAAGCCTTCTGCACAATGGGAAAAGACAGTGTTCGTAACCGAAACGGGTTATGAGGTGTTGACTTATTAATGAACAGTTAGGAATAGCCATAATTTCTTATTATGAGCATAACAGGAAGATTATTCATATAACGAGGAGGTCGCAATATGGAATTTAGAGTAATATCATTACCGCCGTTTAAGGCAGCATCATCAGGTGTAGATAAAAATTTCGATTTTTCTCCTGCAGGTGTGTTAGGAAAATTCGATCAGTACTTTTCGAACATCAAACCTTCTGATCGAGATAGTTTTTTACCACGTGATTTCTTATATTTTGATGAAGAAAAGCAGGGAATGGTATGGATATGGGCGCTAAGTGAAGGTATGGATGATGGCGGGAATGAAGTAATTGATTTTGAAGGTGGTTATTATTTAACCTATGCCTACAAAGATGGCGATGAGGAAACCAATGGAAAACTGTATAACGAAGCTGTGAAATATATTAAAAACTCAGAAGCTTTGGAATTAGATGTCCGCCCAAATCATTATGCAATGGGACATATTATTACTCCTGCCGAAATTATTAAGGCTCAGGGTTGGGCACAAATGGAGACGTTTATCCCAATTAAGCTGAAAAGTAAATGATTTAATCCCTGTCATGCTACTAAATTGACTGATACACATATTTCACAATATAGGCATAGACAACCAATTTTTGTGTAGTATAATAAAATACAAAGATTAAAAAAGAGGGAGATATTAATGAAAGAAATACTTGCAAAAATAGAATTGATGTCAAAGAATAATAGACGTATAGTACTTGCTATTGTCATATTTTTCTTAATTTTTGAAGCAATATCCTTATTTCCATTAAGATATGAATTATCAATATTAAACGCTGTTATAATTTATTGTTACTTCATACTTGGATTTGCTTTGTGTGCTACAACAAGAAGAAAATCAATCGTTATACTTTTAGGAATCGGTTTTACCAATATGATAGGACTTGGATTGCGTATTTGGTTAGAATGGGGTGAATATTCGATGATTAGAGATTTAACGTATAAAAATGTACTGCTTACGTATATTCCAATTATCACAATAACCTTCATCGGTTATCTATACACAAAAAATGTTATTCAAAGAAAATCTAATACTGTTTAACAGTATGATAATAAGCACCTTATCTCTGGTGCTTATTATTTTTATAAATAACAACACTATAATCTACAGAGCCATTATATTACTAATTGTTGCTTCCGGGTTTCTCTTTCTCTCTCAATTGCACCTTATTCGCAGCACTTCTACGCCTAGAATCTTCAATTGCCGCGTAATGTTTCTTTGTCGTATTAACATCTTTATGCCCTAACACATCAGCTACTAAGTAGATATCTCCGGTTTCACGGTATAAGCTGGTGCCATAGGTACTTCTTAATTTATGAGGAGTAATTTTCTTTAGTCTGGTAACTAATCCGGCATATTTTTTAACAAGATTTTCAATTGCCTTAACACTGATGCGTTTTTTTTGCATGGATAGAAACAGAGCTTCTTCACTGCCGGTAAATGGTATAATCCTATCTCTTTCTATAAGATATTCTTCTAAGGAATTTCTTACTTCTTCTCCAAAATATATAATGGATTCATATCCACCTTTACGTCTGATTTTAATTCCGTCATTATTAAAGTCAACATCCTTTAAATCAAGGCCTACACATTCAGAGACACGAATGCCGGTGCCTAAGAGAAGCGTAATCAAAGCCAAGTCCCGTACCTTAGTTTTGTCATGGTACTTTTGTTGGTACTTGGTCATGTTATCACCACTTTCAACTTCGTCAAGCATTTTGGCAACTTCATCGATTTCTAGACGTATAATCTCTTTTTCATGCAGTTTAGGAATATTAATTAAAGCAGCAGGATTGGTTACTATCATTTCTTTTTTAAAGTAATAATTATAGAAACTTCGCAGAGATATTAATTTTCTCTTTTTACCATTTTCCTGATTCAGATGTTCTAAACCTCCATTTTTATAATAAGTAAGATATTCTAAGTATTCTTCGATATCAAGAGCTTTAATTTGATCTAAGAGTTCCACTTTTAATTCACGGAGGGGAGTATTTTTTAAACTGGAATTTGTATTACATATGAACTGGAAGAATACTCTTAAATCGTACGCATATGCAATTCTGGTTAAGGAAGAAGTAGTGGGTTCAATTCCACGAAAAAAGTCACTACAAAAGCGTGGTAGTTCCGAAATAATTTCTCTTAATCGAAGAGCATTTTCGATATTCATTTGGTCATGATAATTATGTTCAGCCATGAGTTTACATCCTTTCAATACACTATTACACAATTATACCATATATGCCGTAAACTGACTATAGAAATCATATTTATTCAAAAGATGACACAATTTTAACACTTTTTAACATTATTGTAAGAATTGTAAAACATGTTAGGTAAAATTATCTACTAATGACAAAATGAGTATTAACAAATTTTCAAAAATATGGGAGGTGAGATGTGATTATAAAAAGGACAACAAAGAAAATATTGAATTGAATAATGACAAAATTGTAATGATGAAACCCTGTGACTAAGAAAATTACAAAAGATTATACCTTATGAACAAGAAAGAGTATAAAAGATAATTATTGTTTTATCTTTTAGAAAAAAACTAATCACATAAGTCAAATAGACTGTGAAGCGGATGACCGAATTTATCGTTATTCGAATTCATGTTTTCGATTTCCTGTAGTAACTATATGATGATAAAAAACAAAAGGATGATTTAAATATGTTAAGAAAAAGAAGAAATCTGATATTTATGCTTTTATTTACATTGATAATGGTAGGTTTACCTTGCACAAATGCTTTGGCTGCATCAAAAATGGATTTATACTATTATGGTACGAAAGAGAATGTTTCATATTCTGGCCAGCAAGTTAAATATAATTATAATGGAACAGCAATTGATATGGGAAAAACACCAGGAATCATAATTGAGGGTACCTCATTGGCTTCCTATCAAGATGTCTTTGTTAAATCCGCAATGAAGATTAACTATAAGTATGATAAATCAAAAGGAAAGTTAACCTTATCGAAAGGAGCTACAACCATAGTTTTTACGATAGGCAGTAAGAAAGCAACTGTTAATGGTAAGTCGGTTACATTAACATTAGCTCCAATAAAGGTTAAATTTAAGGCGCAGGCAGTTACTAAGATAATGGTACCTGCTAGATTTGTGGCTGAGACTTTTGGCTATAAATATGCATGGAATGCTACGTCCTCAACTTCAACTATTACAAAACCTAAGAGCTTATTTTATAACAATAAAGAAGTAGCATACACTGGTACCGAAGGTCAAGTTACAGTCGATGGAAAAAAAATCAGTCTAGGAAGTATGCCAAGTATTATAGTAAGTTCTACCGCAATGTTAAGAGCAAAAGCAGTATTTAGTTCATCCTCTATTGGTGCAGTTTATGATTTTAATAAGAGCACGAAGAAGTTAACCTTAACTAAGGGCGATAAAGTAGTGGAGTTAACGATTGGTAAAACAATCGCTTATGTAAATGGTAAAGCACGTACTATGGATACCTCACCGATTGTGGTGAAGAACGTAGATACGGGTACCTCCTATGTTATGGTGCCTGGAAGTTTTGTGACTTCTTACTTAGGCTATGACTATTCTTGGAATACAGTGTCAAAAACTTCAGTTATTACCTCAAGAGATCCTGAGGATGAGGAAGATGATGATCAAGATGGTCCGGAATTAGGTGGAGATCCTCTTCCTACAGAAGATATGATTGCTCTTAACTGGGGTATTCAAAATCAATATCTAGATGAATTCATCAAGATAAACAGTATCAATAATACTACTGAAATATCAAACGACTTGGATTCTACTGCTAATATCTATTCTATAGCAAAGGATACTATGTCAGAGACGAATAAAGAGACTTATTCCATACATGCTTCTACACCATTTAGTAAAACAACAGCATCCTTACAAAATGATGTATTGATGGTACATATGAATAAAGCTGTTACTGATAATACGAGTTATTATTTTGGAGGTGTATTTTCCGATGTAATAACTACAACCCATGATCCAATTAATTTAACTAGTGATTTCAGCTTTCATTTATTATATCCAAATATTAAGTATGAATTAACATTGTCTGAAGATAGATGTACCTTATATATCACCCTTTATGCAAATTACGTAAGTAATGTAACTGCAGGTACAAAAGCAGGGAATGACTATGTACTAATAACCGGTATGAATGAATTAAATGTTGCGTTAAGCGAAAATGGTAATTATCTTACTATGCAAATACCGAATACTATTAATGGAATAGGAGAGAACTATATTGCAACGTCCTCTTTGAATTCATTAAAGTCAGTACAAAGTACAAATATTGCTACTAATATGATTAATATTATACTTGAAAAGTCTTCAACATCCAACTATTACATCACACAAGCCGGCAACACCTATATGATTACTCTATCTGAGGGAAATATCGTAGATAATTCAGACTCTGACCTTATGATTAAGTTACCAACCGGTGTAAGTTTTTCTGATATACAGAACGAGGATCGTTATTATAATGAAGAAATTGCTATCATTTTACCAGGTGATAATCGTAGTTATTACCAAAATAACCCGTTGACTTCAAATAATGATGTTGTGAGTGATGTATCAGTATCTTATAACGATTACAATGAAACTGAAATCATCATTAGTACAACAAAAATACAAGGCTATAAACTTTATGAAAAAGATGGATATATCGGAGTTACACTTGGTGATCCACAAGATATATATCAGAATATTGTTGTTTTGGATGCAGGTCATGGTGGAACAGATCCAGGAGCATATCGGGATTTAAATGGAGTTAGAATCAATGAAAAAGATGTTACCTTCGAAATTATGTATAATAAAACAAAGGAATATTTTAATTCGAGTGATTCTAACATAAAAGTTTATTATTCTCGATATGATGATACAAAAGTGGATTTATATGATCGTGCAGCGTTTGCTGAGAAAGTAGGAGCAGATATATTTGTTAGTCTACATATGAATGCAAATTCAAAAACGACAGTACGTGGTACCGATGTTTATTATTCAAAAGACAATAATGCTATGACAAGTTCTGGTTTAACAAGTAAAACCTTGGCATCACTGTTTTTAAATTATATACCGAATGCTGTTGGCACGACGAAGAGAAATGTTGGAGAAGCGGCTTATATCGTTAATAAATATAATACAGTACCTGCTGTCTTAATTGAATTAGGATTCATGTCTAATAAAGCTGATTTGTCATTAATGGCAGATGATTCCTTCCAAGATGAAGTTGCATGTGCAATCTATGATGTATTATGTGACGTATTTGATTCATATCCAACCGGAAGATAATAACTAGAAAGGCTTAGTACATATTATGAATAGAAAAAATATACAAAGGTTATTAAAATTTTTCATTCTATTAATTATTGGTGTAATTATATTTAGTAGCAGTGATGCGAAAGCAGCAACGGATCAGACAAAACCAAAGATTACATTAAGTACGGATACAACTGATCCAACAGCCGGCAAAGTAAAAACTATTATAACTGCAACCGATAAAAGTGGAATCAAATTGGTAAAATGGGTTTCAGGTAGTAAGGATACCAATTATTTTAAAGAAGCAGGTAAAACATTATCACTTGATTCAAAAAATAAAGCAAGTGTATCCATTACAAAGAATGGTATTTACACATTTTATGCGAAAGATAAAGCTGGCAATGAAAGTATAAAGAAAATTACTATAACAAATATTGATACAACGGAACCTACACTTACAATTAAGAAAAGTACAAGTGATTTTACGAACAAAAATATTAAATTAACTTTAACAATTGAAGAGGTAGGACTAGGGGTTGCCAAAGTCAAATATCTCGGAGGTAGCAAAACGGAAGAGGATTTTAAAGATGCAGGTAAGGAGGTCAGCTTTTCTGAGACCGATGCTGTCGAAGATAAATACAATAATAATCAATATAAGTATACCGGAAAACTTACGGTAAAAAGTAATAATACTTATACATTATTAGTGGAAGATTTAGCAGGTAATCAGGTAATAAAAGAGGTGTCTGTTAAAAATATTGATACTTCTTCTCCAGTGCTTACAGCTGTACCGGCTACAACGAAACCTACCAATGATTCAGTGACTGTGAACATAACAGTTACGGATGAAGTATCCGGTGTTAAACAGGTTTCTTTTTTAACAGGTACAAAAGAAATTGAGGATTTTGAAGTTACAGAAAGTAATCAATCACCAACATTAATCAAAGTGAATGATGAAGGTAAAGGAAAATTCAAGGTAAAGACTAATGGAAATTATTCTGTTTTAGTTACAGATAATGCTGGTAATAATACATTAGAAATTATTAAAATCAGTAATATTGACACAAATGTACCTGAAATTGCATTAGATGATTATACAGTAATGAATCAAAAAGCTACGATAACATATCATGCTAAGGATGATGAATCAGGTATTTCTAGTGTAAAATATTTAAAAGGTGAAGTATCTGATATTAATAACGAGAAATGGGATACAACAGGAAAAGAAGTAACAGATGTAAAGAATTTTACGGTTTCAGCGGCTGGCAACTATAGTGTTATGGTAGAAGACCTAGCGGGTAATCGAGCAATTGCAGTTCAATATGTAGAGTTAGAATTAAAAGCGGTATGGATATCATACTTAGAATTCCTTACACATGGAAAGAATGGATATACAGAAAAGAGCTTTACAGCTTTAATAGATACTATGTTTGATAACGTAGTTGATATGAATATGAATGCAGTCGTTGTACAAGTAAGACCTTTTGGTGATGCGATGTATGAATCTTCTTATTTCCCGTGGTCAAGATATATTTCAGGAACGCAGGGAGTTGATCCTGGATTTGATCCCATGGAATATATGGTAGAAGCAGCACATGAGAGAGGACTTGAATTCCATGCATGGCTTAATCCATATCGTGTAACTACGGCCAATACGGATTATTCTAAATTATCAGAAGATAATCCTGCTAGAGTTTGGCACGAAGATGACGATAAAACAAATGATAGAAATGTATTATCCTTTGGAGGAAATTTATATTATAATCCTGCATCGAAAGAAGTACAAACCTTAATTACTAATGGTATCAAAGAAATAGTTACAAAATATGATGTAGATGGAATCCATTTTGATGATTATTTCTATCCGGTATTAGGCAGCAAATATGCAAGTGTATTCGATTCAACAGAATATAAAACCTATGTAGCGGATTGCAAAAGTGATGGTAAAAAATCTTTAGGTATAGCCGATTGGCGTAGAAATAATGTAAACACCCTAGTAAAGAATATATATAAATCAATTAAAAAGATTGATTCAAACGTGCAATTTGGTATCAGTCCGGGAGGCTTTATAGATTCTTTATTTACGGATGCAGGTTATTATATTGATATTAAAACCTGGTTATCTTCAGATGGATATATAGATTATATATGCCCACAAATTTATTGGACATTTTCAAATAGTTTAAATCCTTATGATAAGATATTGAAAAAATGGTTGTCCTATCGAACAAGTTCAACTGTAAAAATGTACATAGGAATCGCAAATTATAGAGCTGGTTCCACTTTAGAAGCTGATTGGAAGAATGATGACGATGTTCTAAGAAATCAAATAGAATATGGTCGGGATACCGGTTTAGTTGATGGATTTGTATTCTTCCGTTATGATTTCTTTTATAATAAAGTTACCAAACCTGGTATCGATAGATTATTAGAAATCTTGTAAAACAAATAAGAATATTTTAAGACAAAGAATAGCTCAGCATTATGTTGGGCTATTCTTTATATCACTAAAACACATGATTTATAAAGAACTGAAAAAGTCTAACGCAATCAATAAAAACGGTAAAAACATTATATTTATATGGAAAAGTATGGTATAATCTACTTATTAATACATACGCGATAAAATTAAGGAGTTCATTTATGAATATAGAAAAAATAAAAAACAGAAACGTAATATTTAAATATAACATTGCAGAATGGGACTTAAATATTCACTTAATTATGGGAACCAAATACAATTACATTATTGATACGGGATTGGGATCATTGAGTATCGCCCCGGTGCTGGAATATTTAGAAAATAATCAAAAACCAATTATTATAATAAACACACATTATCATTGGGATCACATCTGGGGAAATCACTCCTTTAGTTTTTGTACAATTATATCTCATAAGTTATGCAGAGATAAGATTGTGGAGAAGTGGGATGAGATGCTGGACAAGAAAAAGCAATTCATCAAAGGCGATGTACAAATGTGCCTTCCTAACTTGGTTTTTGAAGATATGTTATATTTTCCCGATGACAAAATAAGAATATTTCATACCCCCGGGCACACAAAAGATTGTATCAGTGTACTTGATGAAGAAGAGAAAGTAATTAACGTTAGTGATAACATAGGCGATTCGATGGACGAAATTATTCCATCTATCGAGACTGAAAAAGAGGTATATATCAACACTCTTTTAAAATATAAGGATATTGATTTTGACACTTGTGTTTCAGGACATAATATTATTCTAGGGAAAGAAGTTATTGATACGATTTTAAAAGAGTATGTGTAGGGGAGAAGATGTTGAAAAATAAAAAACATTTTTCAACATCTTGATTGTATGCGTGCTAAAGCACGTAGAGGGGGAGTTAACATGAAAAAACTCAATTTAAAGAGATTAAATTTTGCAGCTTGGTTAACACTTTTTGTTACATATCTAATGCCATATCGTTTTACGGATGGTTTTGAAACATCTTATGGATATCCGATACCTTTTGTGTCCATATACAATAGCCCATTAAGAAAAACGCCGTTCTATTCTATGAGCGTTAATTTATTAGCAGTAATCATTGATGTGCTAATACTTTATTTAATTTTGTCTATTGTTATGCGAATATGGAATAAACTTAGAAGGAAAGAAGCTTAGGCGTGGGAGTATTTGACTTTCACGCTTCTTTTTTGCATGATGGTTAAGTATATATGCATGTCAGTAGTACACCTATTGTAATCGCATATCAGAACTTATAAACTGGAGGAAGTACAGCATGATTGTTAAGTTGGAAGAAAATTTAACTCTAAAAGACCTTGAAGTCATAATCAAATATGCAAAGATGAACCAAACAGTACAGCGGATTGTTTCACTTGTTAAATCTGTTGACCAGACAGTAAAATGTAATCTGGAAGGTCGTGAGTATTGGGTAAAAACGTCTGATATTTATTACATTGAGAGTGTTGATAAAAGGACGTTTGTATATTGTGAAAAATCGGTATACCGAACTGAATTTAGACTATATCAACTAATGGAAGAACTCACAACATATGATTTTGTTCAGATAAGTAAATCTTGTATAATAAATATCAACGTTTTAGAAAGCATTTGCCCGCTTTTGAACAGTCGGATGGAAGCAACATTATCAAATGGAGAACATATCAATGTTACAAGAAAGTATGTTGCAGCTATTAAGGATAAATTACAAGAGAGGTAGTGTCATTATGAAAAATCTAATAAAAAATTGTTTTGCAACTACAGGATTAACATTAATCACACTTGCCATAGTTGCATCCATTTATGGAGGAAAGTTCTTATTTGTAAGTGGGGTATATCAGTCTTTTATGGCAAACTTAATAATTCATATAGGTGTTATTATCTTACAAAAATTCGAAAATAAATATATAATAATCGAAATTTTTGTTGAAGTAAGCTATGTTCTTACCATTTTAGTTATCTTTGGTTATTTGTTTGGGTGGTACAGCAGTACACCTTTGTGGGTTATCATTCTTATGGGAATAATTGTTTATGCAATTAGTAGTGTTATTGACATTATGAAAATCAATCAGGATGTAGTGTTTATTAATGAACATCTTAAAAAAAGAAAAGAAAACATGCACAGTTAGATTGCATAGCGAAAGGAGTATTTATGAAACCTATTTTAATAGCAGAGAAAATAACCAAAACATTTATGAACAAAGAAAGTGTATTGTCTGGAATTAATTTAGAAATAGAGGAAGATATCTTTGTCGCAATACTTGGTCCCAGCGGTTCTGGTAAAACTACTCTGCTTAATGTGATGTCTGGGTTACTGCGACCATCCTCAGGTCATGTTTTGTTTAACGGAGAGGATATTACCGGTATGTCTGAACGTAAACTTGCCGACTGGAAACGTAATCATGTAGGAAATATATTTCAAAGCTATATGTTGCTAAATAATCTTACAGCGCGTGAAAATATTCAAATTGGAATAAATTCGAATGGTACCCCTTTACCATTCGACAGATTGACTCGCATTTTAGAGATTGAAAGTATACTCGATAAATTTCCTTCTCAATTATCGGGTGGTCAGCAACAAAGAGTTGCTATTGCTAGAGCTATTATAAAAAAACCAAGTATCTTATTCTGTGATGAAGCTACGGGTGCTCTTGATGAAGCAAACAGTAAAAGAGTAGTGTCGTTACTTCACGATGTAAAATCCACTTTCGGGATTTCTGTTTTGTTTGTAACTCACAATCATCAAATTGCTGAAACAGCAGAAAGGATTATCACAATAAAGGATGGTCTTATTTTTCAAGACCGATTGAATCATACACCTATATTACCTGATGATATGGTTTGGGGATGAAAGAAATGAGATTATTATATAAACAACTTACAAAAGGAATTTTAAAAAATAAAGTATTTGTTGTTTTGATACTGGTTATGACAGTATTCACTTCATTTATGTACTTCTTTGTACATTATTCCATTGATGGAAATATTAAAATATTAAATGCTTTACCTACCCTGAAGGAGAATCAGATTCTGTACAAAAAAGCATTAACTTCAAATATTATTCTCGCACGGAGTTTTTTTATATCCTTAATAGGGTTGACCAGCTTTGTCTTTGGCATGTTTTTTTATCATTTCATTAAAATAGATAAAAAACAACTTGGTTGCTTAAAATCACTGGGCTTTAAGGATAATACACTTTGCAGCTGTTTTATATTCTTTACAACAGTTATATCATTATGTGGTGCTTTGATCGGATTAGGAGCAGGATATTTCGCTTCAAGTGTACTAATTAACGCAAATAAACAATCCTATTCCATGACAGGTATTGTTAAGGAACTAAGTATAGTAAGCATTTTCGTTGGACTATTTCTGCCAAATATACTATTTTGTATTGTTACTTTATTGTCCTATCGTGGGGTAAGAGGAAAAGAATGTGGTTTACTACTCTTTGAAGCAAGCAATCAACAAAAGGATAAAGTAATACGAAAGATAACAAACAAATTTGTTAATCTATTGCCTGTAAAGAATAAATTACCAATTCGTATCGCATTACAAAAACCCATTGCAGTACTAATGATTGTTATTGCGGTTATGGGATTTTCAGTTATGTTTATTATAGGACATTCACTTAATGCAAGTAGTCAAACGATCTTTATCTCTCAAACACAAGGACACCATTATCTGTTTGACACGCACTTTAATACATATCAACAGTTGAAAAGTTCTGATAGTGGAATCATGTATTATTTGGAGGCCACAGGAACCATTGAAAGAAAGAATAGTGGTCAGAGGATATCACAGCATATGATAGGAATAGAAAATAATAACGCTTTACTAGAGCTTAGTAATTCGAAGGGAGAAGTTCTACCTACTCCGAAGGAAGGAAATGTATATATTAATTCGTCTTTACACGAGTTATACGGATTTCAGGTTGGCGATAAGATAGTTTTAAATATAGATGAAAATGAATTTATTATGACTATATCAGGAATTGCATTTAATGCAAAATCAAACGGTGTATATCTCGCCAAAACCGAGCTTCAGGAGTTATTAGGCTTGTCGGAGGATATCTATAATGGTATATTAAGTATGAGTAAACCGTCGGAGGGAGATGTGGTAACCTTTGAGCAGAGAATATCGACTCTTAAACGTAATGCCGTATCGAATGGTACGAGTGCGGTTATCAACCAAACAATTGGATGCCTTGTTGGATGTATCCTGATTTTTCTAGCATTGTTGTTAAATTTTCAAGACAGTACAAGGGATATTATAATTCTTCATTTAATAGGCTATCAGGCAAAACCAATCAAAAAAATGCTGATTAATGTTTATTATCCATTCCTTTGGGTCTCATTTTTATTGACCTTGTTGCCAAGTATACAAATTGCAAAGTCCGTTCAGAAATCACTCTCCATACAAACGGGTGACTATATGCCTTTTCATACGAATGGGCTGGTGCTTATACTTATCTTTGTATTACTAAATATGATCTATTTTTTGGTGCAGGCTGTATTTCATATTGGAATACGAAGAATGATAAAAACTGAGGATACCTCTAATTATACAAATGCGATTTGATAATAAGAATATAGATGGAGACGCTAGACCAAAATACAAATTAAGTATATTGGTCTAGCGTTTTGTCATATCGCCTCTATTCACAAGATCTCTAATGATATCATCATACATTTTTTTGTCAATCTTATATTTAAATCGATAAATAATATATCCAATCAGTATACAGATAAGAGGAAAGACTAACATAGCCATTTTCATCAGTAGAAGACCACTTGCTGTTACATCAACTGCTGATTTAGCATCCTTAATTCCAGAGACTATGACAACTGCGCTAACAATTCCACTTGCAACAGCACCACCCATCTTATAAATAAAGGGTTGTACTGAGAACGTGATACTGTCATTGCGTTTTCCAAATTTCCATTGGCCATATTCCACGGTATCAGCTAAGAATACGAGCATCAATAATTGAATAAAGGCTTGACCTGTGAATATCAATATACCTGAGATACCAATAAATATCATAGTATTCGTAGGTGAGAAAAAGAAAATTACATATCCAACTACAACAAGAATCATTGCGGCTGTATACAATTTACTACGTTCATATCGTTTGCTAAAGACAGGAAAGAAAACCAAGGCTGATATTTGAGAAATTCCAAGAATTACGGCAAAAATGGAGTACATTCCCTCATCACCATAAGCATACTTAAAGAAGTATATTCCAAAGCTTGTGGTTGTTACGTAACCTATCATAAATAATGCCATTGATAAGGTTATGTACATCAATTGATCATTTTTAAAAATTGCATTTACCATATCTTTTAAAGTAGTATGTTCTTCTCTATGTATTACTTGTTTCGATTCTTTTACACCAAAGAGAGTAATACATTGTCCGATCCACATGATAACGACCACGATAATCGAGAATGCAAAAAATCCTTTTTGCGAACTATGTAAAGCATCGCCTAAAGCTGTTGTAATAGGCACGATTAGAGAAACTACGGTGAACAGCCCTATATTAGCACAAATACGGGCAATGGCACCGATTTTCTCACGTTCTTTTTGATCGGAGGATAAAGATGGAAGCAGCGACCAATATGCAATATCATTGACGGTAAAACTGATGCCCCATAATAAATAAACAATTGCAAAAAGGGCTACGTATGCGGCACCGTGTAAACCAAAATCAGTAAAAATAAGTATCGTAAGTACTCCTGAGATTAGTGCACCGATAGCAATCCAAGGTTTGAACTTACCAAACTTTGAATGTGTATTGTCAACCAGAAATCCCATGATTGGATCATCAAAAGCATCATAAATACGTGCAAATAATAGAATACCTGTGATCCACCAAAGTGAAGATGTAGATAGTTCAAGAATATCCGTCAAATAGTAAATCAAATACATACTAACCATGGAATAAAGCATGTCTCTACCTATAGTACCTAGACCAAAAAACCATTGATTTCGTTTCGATGTTGTCTGCATAACGAATCCCCCTTATAAAGACGATAATTATATTAATTATAAGTCTTTATATGTAAAATATCAACAAATTGATTACCTTAGTCATGCCGATAATTGCTGGGCGTTTTATTTTCACATTTTTTAAAAGTAGTGCAAAAACTGCTCTCACAGGAAAAACCAGTGCAAAAAGCAATTTCTTTTATGGAATGATCTGTATTCTTAAGCAAGAATTTCGCATTATTAATTCGGGCAGTAATGATGTATTCGTACGGTGTGAAGCCGGTTTTCTTTTTAAACATTCTGGTAAAGTAGAATGGACTTAGTGAAACATACCCCGCAAGTTCTGTAAGTGTTAAATTGCTGCATAAATGTTCGTTGATATATAGGATAGTGTTATCTATTATATGATCAGATGTAATCGGAACAGCAAAATCTTGCGTATACTCAAAAAGTTCAGTTAAAGCATCAACAATGTGTTTGGATATAAGAAATTCTTTTATCGGATAATTATTACGAAAGGTATTATATATTTGTCTGAGTGACCCTACAAACGGATTTGGATTACATAAAGATATTATGTTACCTAATTTTGCAGTAATTAGTTGATAGTATTCTCTGGCTAATGGGCCGTCAAAATGAAGCCATAAGGCTTCCCATTCGGTGGAAATACTGGAATAGCCATGAGGTTTGTAACAATCTAGTAAAACAACCTGTCCCTGTGATGCAGTATAGGATATTTCGCCGATCTGTACGATACAACTGCCTTTGAATATATATATTAGAAGAAAACTGTCATAGGCACTCCGCTGTATATGATAACTAGAATCATAACGAAAATATCCTGTGCAGACAGGATAGAAAAATGCAGCTTTTGCCTGCGCACTTACTGTATGAATATAATAGTCGGAATCTGGAGATACACCAACCTCTGTAGATAACATAGATACTCCTATCTGCATGTAAAATATACATGTTAGTTTTTAGAAAAGATATTACTCAATATAGGGCAATAAATTCAAATTAAAAGCAGTTATACATTGATTATATCAACAAATTCTAACTATTTGCAAGAGCAATATTTATAAACATATTAGCAAGATATATGAATGCAAAGACGAGTGTTATCTATTAAACTAATCTTATAATTTAAACATAATGATATTTTAAACAGAATGAAATTTTAAACAGAATGATATTTTTATGGAGGATAGCATAATGCAGGGAGTAGACGTTCGTGAAGAAATTGTTATAATACCAACATATGAAATAGGTAAAGCGGATAAAAATCCAATATTCCTGGAAAAAAGGGTATATCAGGGAAGTAGTGGCAAGATATATCCGTATCCCACGATTGATAAAATCAGTAATGAGAAAAGGGATAAAGAATATAAAGCAGTTTTTTTAGAAAACGAGTATATAAGTGTTATGATACTACCAGAATTGGGTGGTAGAATTCAACGTGCCTTTGATAAAACAAATAATTATGATTTTGTTTATTATAATCAGGTAATAAAGCCGGCACTTGTTGGTCTTACTGGGCCCTGGATCTCGGGTGGAATTGAATTTAATTGGCCACAGCATCACAGACCTACCACTTTTATGCCGGTAGACTATATACTAAGAGAAAATGAAGATGGCAGTAAAACAGTATTAGTTAATGATATAGACCAGATGTATGGAACAAAAGGAATTGCTGCATTTACGTTATATCCAGACAAGGCTTATATTGAAATTCGTGGGCAGCTCTATAATAGGACCCCTTTACCACAGACATTTCTTTGGTGGGCTAATCCTGCCATTGCTGCGAATGAATATACACAATCTATCTTCCCGCCGGATGTACATGCGGTTATGGATCATGGAAAAAGAGATATGTCTAGTTTCCCAATGGCAAAAGGCACTTATTACAAGCATGATTACGGTGAAGGCGTTGATATCTCAAGATATAAGAATATACCGGTTCCGACCTCCTATATGGCAGAAAAGTCCGACTATGATTTCGTAGGTGGTTATGACCACAAGTTGAGAGCAGGAATACTGCATTTGGCAGATCATCATATCTCACCGGGCAAGAAGCAGTGGACCTGGGGAAACGGTGATTTTGGAAAAGCCTGGGATAGAAATCTTACCGATGAAGACGGTCCCTATATTGAACTTATGACAGGAGTGTATACGGATAACCAACCGGATTTCACATGGCTGAAGCCGTTTGAAGAGAAGACATTTAAACAATATTTTATGCCATATAAAGCAGTAGGGAATGTTAAAAATGCAACGATTGATGCAGCAGTTAATATGGAACTACTGGAAGGGAAAGTGTATGTATGTGTATATACAACAGCGATGCATACGGATGGCAGAATTGTAATTTCTAAAAATGGAAAGATTATTTATAGGAAGGAAACAATTCTTTCTCCAGTAGATATTTTTGAAGAGCAGCTAGACGTAACCTGTGAAAATGATACCGAATTGCAGGTACAAGTATATGCAGGTGATAAGGTTTTAGTGTCATTTTCTCCAATAAAGGCGAAAGAAATGCCAATGCCAAAACCTGCTGAAGCGGCGAAAGATCCTGAGGATATAGCAACAAATGAAGAACTGTTTTTAACCGGTCAGCATATTGAACAATACCGTCATGCTACTTATGCGCCGGATACCTATTATCAGGAGGGGTTAAGGAGAGACAGTGGGGATATAAGAATCAATAATGCTTACGGATGCCTATTTCTACGACGAGGTGATTTCAAAACTGCAGAGAAATATTTCCGTATAGCAATTATAAGATTGACCTGGAAGAATCCGAATCCTTATGACAGCGAGGTTTATTATAACCTTGGACTTTGCCTTTTGTATCAAGGAAAGGAAGCAGAGGCTTATGAAGCATTCTTTAAGGCCACATGGTCCAATGAACAGCAGGAGATGTCTTATTATTTTCTAGCAGCAATCGCTTGCAGAAGGAAAGAATATGCAGACGCTTATGAATTTATAAATAAATCTCTAATCAAGAATTCACATAATATAAAAGCACGAGGACTGAAAGCGTATGTTCTTAGACAATTAGGAAGAAACAAAGAGTGCAGTAAGTGTATCAATGAAAATCTTCAGGTTGACCTGTTTGATTATCTATCCGCATTTGAGAGGGTATTCCTTGATGAAGATGAAAACGTGAAGGAAAATGTGAAGGAAAATGTGAAGGAAAAAGAGAGGGAAAAAGAGAAGGAAAAAGAGAAGGAAAGTACCATCGGGCAATTACAACTACTGATACGTAATCAAGTGGAGACTTATCTACAGATTGCCAGAGATTATGCCGAATTCGGAGCTTATGAAGAGGCAATCGTGGTCTTAAGACGATGCACACAGAAACAACCTATGCTTCGATATTATGAGGCTTATTATACCAGTTTATCCGCCAATCCAGCAATTGCTATGGAACTTATTGAGTCAGCAGAAAAGTATCCGTCCGACTACTGTTTCCCTAATAAGTTAGAAGATATACTTGTTTTAGAGTATGCAATTACTTATTATAGTAATGCAGCAAAGGCTTATTATTATCTTGGTAACCTTTTGTATGATAAATTGCAATATGAACGAGCAACTAGGATGTGGGAACAATCTGCACGACTAGATAATACATTCCCAACGGTATATCGTAACATGGCTTTGTCCTATTACAATAAGTTTCATCTTCAACAGAAAGCAAAAGAGTGCATGGAAACCGCATTCAAGCTAGACAGGTCAGATTCTAGAATATTCTTGGAACTTGACCAATTATATAAGAAACTTGGTGTAAACTGTGAAGAACGACTGAATAATTACGTGAAAAATAGAGAACTTTTTGAGGAGCGAGATGATTTATATATCGAATATATTACCTTTCATAACATGCTTGGCAGATATGAAGAAGCCTATAACCTCATAAAACGGAGACATTTCCATCCTTGGGAAGGTGGAGAAGGAAAGATTACAGCACAGTATAAGACTTCATTACTGGAAATGGCCAAAGAATATCTGAAAGCCGGTGAATATAATAAAGCCATAGACTGGTTGAGTAAGGCACTTATATACCCTGACAATCTGGGAGAAGGTAAACTGGAAGGTGCGAAAGAAAATGACATTTATTACTACCTGGGCTGTGCCTATGAGAAGTTAAAAGAGTCTGAGAAAGCCAACGAATGTTTCGAGAAAGCAATAGCAGGAAATGGTGAACCGACAGGAGTTATGTATTATAATGATCAGCCTGCGGATATGATATTGTATCAGGGACTTGCTCTTTTAAAATTAGGTCAAAAGGAAGCCGCTGTTAGAAAGTTTAACAGCCTACTGACATATGGACAACAGCATATGAATGATGAAATGAGAATAGAGTATTTTGCAGTTTCATTACCTGATTTTCTGATATTTGAAGATAATCTAAATATAAGAAATCAAGCGTTCTGTCATTACTTAATTGGACTTGGTAATATGGGATTAGGGAATAATGAGGAAGCAAAGAAGGCCTTTGAGAATACACTTAAGTTAGATATTAATCATGAGTGTTTGAAATTTATAGGTGGAGGATTATCGGTTAAAACCAATGGGATAGATAAATTGTTATAACATATTACGTGAAAGTGAGTTTAAAAATATGAAGGAAATCAATTTAGCCGGAGATTGGAAGGTAGCCATTAGTGTTAGAAGAAACTTTCCTACCGAAGAAGAATTTAAGGATATAATCTCATTACCAGCTACTACGGAAATGGCACAAATAGGAGATGATACACCTGTTTATTCTGGATCAGAACATCTTGCCAGAAAGTATCCTGTTTGCGGGAAAGTGTATTATCGTAAAGAAATTGAGATTACTGATGATATGGCTAGTACAGATTTGGAACTTTACCTTGAAAGAACCAAATATACGAAAGTCTATATTGATGGCAAAAGGGTTAGCGAGTCTCACGAAACGATTGTACCTCAAAGACACAGAATATCTAGGTTAACTTCTGGTTTACATGTTCTTATCATTGAGGTTGATAATGATCTAGAGAGTTATGAAGATTTCCCCAGTATACTTATGAATGGGCATCAGTATACTGATCATACTCAAACGAATTGGAATGGAATTATTGGTCAAATTAAATTGATACTGATTCCGGATGTTTATATATGTAGTGTGAATATATGGAAAAGTAATGAGGAAAATGAGATCAGTATTATTTTGGATGTGGAGAGTGTTATACAAAAAAGGATACATTTCAATATGCAGTTAGACAACGCTTCATATATTATGAAGGCTGAGGAAGAAAGAGAACTGTCTGTAGGGATAAATCGTATCCGCCTAACAATATATCCCGAATCGAAACTGAAAGCATGGAATGAGTTTGAAACGGTTTTGTATCATTTTAAGATGATAGCAGTTGATTATGATACTGAGCTGGAAGTAGATGACCATGAAGAAATCATTGGGTTCTGTGATAGTCATGTCAAGGATAAGAAAATCTTTGTCTCCAATATGGCAGTGTTTTTGCGCGGCTCTGTGGATTGCTGTATTTATCCACTGACCGGATATCCGCCAATGACAGCTAATGAGTGGACTTCGATATTTAATTTATACAAAGAGTACGGCATGAATCATTGTCGTTTTCATTCCTGGTGTCCGCCAGAAGCTGCTTTTCAGGCTGCGGATTCGGTTGGAATCTATCTTCAGATTGAGATGCCAGGATTTGCAGTACCTTTTTATTTAAGAGAAGATTATGAATATGATGATATATTAAATCGATATTATTATGATCAGGCTGTTAAAATAATTAAGCAGTATGGGAATCATCCATCCTTTCTGATTTTCGCGATAGGCAATGAGTTGAACGGAAATATCAGGGCGTATACGAAGTTGCTACGATATTTAAAAGAGATAAGACCAGACCTTTTATATACACAGGGAGCCAACAATTTTCTTGAGAATCCCATTTGCTCGCCGGAAGATGATGTATGGATAACGATGCGTACTTCACCAAATTCAAATATACGCACATCTTTTTCACATAATGATTTACCGTTAGGACATATACAAACAAAAGCGATAGCATCGACTCAGAATTCCTATGAGAATGAGGTGGCTTTGTCAGATATTCCATTAGTTGCACATGAAATAGGACAATTTCAGGTATGTCCCAATTTAAACGAGGAAAATATGTATCGTGGTGTGTTACAATCAAACGCACTTCGTATATACAGAGAGCAGATGAAAGAGAAAGGGCTTTTATCAAAGGCAGAGGAATTCTATCAAGCCTCCGGAAGGCTGGCTGTTCAGTTATACAAAGAAGAAATAGAGAGCAATCTGCGCACAGAAGGTATGTCTGGTTTTCAATTATTAGGACTGCAGGATTTCACAGGGCAAGGAACGGCATTTGTTGGAATATTGAATAGTTTTCTTCAAAGTAAGAATCTAATATCCAGTGAAGATTGGAGACGATTTTGTGCTCCGGCTGTTATATTGGTTAAAATCTCATCTTATGTGTATACAGTCGGTGAACCGATATCGCTACAAGTACTACTTTATAATTATGGTTGTGTTCCGATTAACAGCAGTCTAAAGGTATCGCTTACCGTAAATCATGAAACGATAGCGGAGTGGAAAGGTCATAATATCAATTGTGTAAACGGACATCTTCATAACCTTGGGGAATTGATTTTAGAAACAGAACAGAGTGCGGTACCGGCAAAAGCTGAATTAAAAGTTGAATTTGGAAATATCCGAAATATATACCCAATATGGATATATCCGAAGGAAGATATCGAAGAGCTGGGGGATATAGTAATAACTGATAATTTATCAGAGCAAGATAAAGAATGGTTAACAACTGGAGGAAAAATACTTCTTACAGGAGGGGACCAGAATGGAGAAATAGAAGGTTTCTTTCCAACTGACTTCTGGTGTTATCCAATGTTTGCCAAAGCCTGTATTCAGAGTGGAAAGGAAACAGCTCCTGGAAATTCTATGCAGAATGGCAGTGGCAGTCTGTAATGATACATTCAAAGGTATATCGTATTAAGGGCATAGAAGTAGAGCCAATTGTCAGAGTCATTGATAATTTTGATAGAAATGAAAGCTTAGGACTTATTTTTGAGCAAAAGGTTGGAAAAGGTACACTGATGACCTGCGGTTGCGATTTACGTAAACATCTGGAAAATCCGGTTATCAGATGTCTATATAATAGTATTATTCGATATTTAAAATTACAATAACAGTTAGGTTCATAAGCCCAATTAAGCTGTGTGATGAGTAGTGGTGCATATATATAATTTCAGTTATGGAAGACTTATGACACCCTAATCAATTACTATAACATTTTACTTATGGAGTACAGCATAATTGTACTCCATAAAAAAATGCTTGACATGGAGTTAACTCCAAGTGCTATACTAAATTACAAGTAGCATAAAGAATTATTATTAGTAATAAAAGACTTGGTTATAAGAGGAGGATTTACAATGTCACAAATCACTTTAGGAAGTACAGGGATTGTATCTGACCGTAATGCATTTGGAGCACTTCCGATTCAAAGAGTAAATATGGAAATCGCAGTTAAAATATTAAGGAAAGCATACGAAGGAGGTATTACTTTCTATGATACCTCACGTGTGTACTCGGACAGTGAAGAAAAGATAGGACAGGCATTTGAGGGAATTCGAGAGAAGATATTCATTGCGACTAAGACGCATGCCGATACTCCTGAAAAATTTTGGAACGATTTAGAGACTTCTTTATCGATACTAAGGACTGATTACATTGACATTTATCAGTTCCATTGGCCAAGTGTCTGTTATAAACCCGGTGATGGTTCAGGAATGTACGAATGCATGTTAGAGGCTAAAAAACAAGGAAAGATTAAACACATTGGTTTAACGAATCATAAATTAGGCTTAGCACATGAGTGTATCGATTCAGGTCTGTATGAAACTCTTCAGTATCCATTCAATTATTTATCGTCAGATAAGGAGATTGAACTAGTAGAAAAATGTAAAAAAGCGAACATGGGATTTATTGCCATGAAGGCACTATCAGGAGGATTGATTACAGATTCTGCTGCTGCGTACGCATTTATGACACAGTACGATAATGTACTTCCAATCTGGGGTATTCAACGGGAAGCGGAATTGGATGAATTTCTAAGTTATATGGATAACCCACCACAGATGACTAACGACAGAAAGGTTTATATTGAACAAGAGAAAAAGGAATTGATCGGGGCTTTCTGCAGAGGCTGCGGATATTGCATGCCGTGTCCGGCCGGAATTCAAATCAATACCTGTGCAAGGATGTCCCTTTTAATCAGACGGTCCCCCTCTGAGAATCATCTGACACCAAAATCTCAGGAAATGATGAAGAAAATTGAAGGATGCTTTGAATGTGGAAAGTGTAAAACCCAATGTCCATATGGCTTGGATACACCAGAATTGCTAAAGAAAAATTATGAAGATTATAGAAAAATTCTTGTTGGTGAAGTGAAAATAGGTTAAGAATAGATAAATTAAAAGTAGAAGATTGGAGGAAAGTAAAAATGACTATTGCCGAAGTAAGTGAAAAATATAACCTTTCTCAAGATACATTACGTTATTATGAGCGTGTCGGACTGATACCACCTGTAAACCGAACGAAAAGTGGAATGAGGGATTATACAGAAAAATCCTGTAGATGGATTGAATTAGCAAAATGCATGCGTTCGGCTGGAGTGCCAATAGAAACACTGATTGAATATTGTGCACTTACACAGCAAGGAGATTCGACCATAATAGCCAGAAAAGAACTTTTAGTAATAGAGCGAAAGAAGCTTGAGGAAAAAATGGAAGATATACAAAAATCGTTAGATAGATTGAATTATAAAATAGATAGATATGAAAAGGCAGAAGTGACAGGCGTTTTGTCTTGGGATAAGTAGAATAACGATTTGAAACAGGATTAGAATCTCCGTACTCTTAAAATAGAGAGTATGGAGATTTTTTTTTAATATAAAAAAAGCTTGACTTGGAGTGGACTCCAAGATGTATCATATTTACAAGAAGAATCTTTATATGACTAAGCTAGAGTTTAATTACGTTGGATTGATTTTTTCATTTTTATATAAATTCTATTCTTCAGCACTTAGGTCCTTAGGAGATTCAAAAACACCATTAGTTTTCTTATATTAGGGGGTAAACAATATGGAATATCGAATATTAGGAAGAACAGGAATTAAAGTAAGTGCAATTGGTATTGGTGGTGAGGGATTTGAAAATAAAAGTTATGAGGATTGTGAAGTAATTATTGATTGTGCAATCAAAGAAGGTATTAACTTTATTGATATATATAATTCAAATCCGAAAGTAAGAAGCAATGTGGGCAAAGCATTAAGTAAATATACTAGAAATAGCTTTGTTATTGAAGGACATCTAGGTTCCACTTGGGATAGGGGACAATATCGACGTACCAGGAATCTTAATGAAGTTGTTTATGCATATGAAGACTTTTTAGCCAGAATGCAGTTAGACTATGTTGATGTAGGAATGATTCATTATGTTGATGATCAAAAAGATTTTGATAACATTTTTAACGGAGAAATTATTAAATATGCAAAAGAATTAAAAGAAAAAGGTATTATTAAGTCATTAGGAATATCAACACATAATACGGATATTGCCTTTAAAGCTGTTGAAACTGGAATCATTGATGTCATTTTATTTAGTATTAACGCTGCTTATGATATGTTACCGGCCAGTGAGGATGTAAACATACTATTTGATGAAAGTACATTTGAGCATAGGACATATGAAGGTATTGATCCGAAACGGGATAAACTATACCGAACTTGTGAAAATGAGGGTGTTGCTTTAACTGTAATGAAAGGATATGGTGCAGGAGTATTACTGAGTGACAAAGAATCGCCATTTAAAAAAGCGTTGACACCGGTACATTGTTTACATTACTGTTTAACCAGACCGGCAGTAGCTTCCGTAATGGTTGGGGTATCTAATAGTAAGCAAATATTTGCAGCAACTGCTTATGTCACTGCAAGCAATAAAGATAAAGATTATAGTGAAGTGCTTGCAAATGCGCCAAGAAGTTCGTTTAGCGGGCATTGTATGTATTGTGGACATTGTGCGCCCTGTTCGAATAATATTGATGTTGCATCAGTAAATAAATATCTGGATTTGGCATTAATTCAGGAAAGTGTTCCTGAAACATTAAGAAATCATTATGATTTGTTAGAACATCATGCAAATGAGTGCATTGAATGCGGTTTGTGTATGAAAAATTGTCCATTTGGTGTGGACATTATTGGTAAAATGAAACAGGCTGTTGAATTGTATGGAAAATAATACATGCAGCTATCAAGAAAATGTAAAAATAAATCATGAAGTATCTAATAGAAAGTGAGGATCAATCAAATGGAATATGTGAAACTTGGAAATACCGGCTTGGACGTATCGAGGCTTTGCCTTGGCTGTATGAGTTTTGGTGTGCCAGAGCGGGGAATTGCACCATGGTCACTAAACGAGGAAAGTAGTCGTCCTATTATTAAAAAAGCGCTTGAGTTAGGTATCAATTTTTTTGATACGGCGAACGTTTATTCAGATGGAACGAGCGAAGAAATTGTTGGAAGGGCTTTAAAGGATTATGCCAATAGGGATGAAATTGAGGAAGAAAAAATCGGTGTTATTCCGTGGAGTCCCCTTGCAAAAGGACGATTAACACGTGATTGGGAGGTAACGACCCATCGTTCCGATATTGATGAAATTGGTAAAAAGTTTTTCCCAACTTCATCTGAGTCAGACCGAAAAGTTGTTGAGAGAGTAGCGGAAGTAGCAGAAACCCGAGGAGTACCAAGGGCGCAGATAGCACTTGCTTGGGTACTGCAAAAAGAGCCCATTACTTCTCCTATCATTGGGTCTACAAAAATGACTCATCTTGATGATGCGGTAGCTGCTCTTTCAATTAAGTTAACACAGGAAGAAATTGCTTTCCTGGAAGAGCCATATGTGCCTCATCCAGTGATTGGTTTTCAATAATTATGATGTGGGATGACAGCCTGATTTACTTATTCCGATATCTTATACCGAAATAGGTAATCAGGCTGTAAATAATTTAAAGTAAACATCGATATTCATTTAAAATCCAAATTGGGCTTATACCACCCGAACCATACTCTAGTTATATAGAGTACGTTTTTCAGAGATTTTCTTATGGAATAGGGTAAAGAAAAAAACTTGAATATAGTTTCGGTATTAGAGTGGTAATGGAAGAATTTTCGGGTCATCTGAATTAATATTAAATCAACAAGAATGGATAATTACCTTTTGAGTTTTCGATTAAACTACAATAAAATATACGAGGTAAAATATGAATTCAAATGATAAACAGGATTTTGTGATGAATATGCATTATATAAAACCTAAATTATGGAGTATGCACTATGTCAATACATTGATTGTTAGCCTAATCATCAATATTTCGAGCATCATTTTGATAACGCTGCTGCCTTTGTTTACCTTGTCCATAGGCGGTAATAATTTCCTAGCAGGGCTACTTACGACGATTCTTACCATATCGGCGTTTATTTTTAGACCTATTTTCGGGAAAATGTTGGACAATAAAGGTAGAAGGATAGTCCTGATTTTGGGTTTGTTTCTGTTTTCGGTCTCGACGATTTTGCTTGTAACCTCAACAAATATATTTATGCTATTTGTAATACGGTTTTTCCAGGGTATTGGTCTTAGTGCATATTCAACTGCCCTAGGAACGATTTTATCTGATATCGTACCGATTCCGAGGATATCGGAAGGCGTAGGCTATTTTGGGATCTCAGCAGCCATTGCGATGGCTATTGGCCCGACTTTGGGGCTGTATTTGTGTGACAGGTTCGACTATCAGGTGACTTATATTATTGCATTTGGCATTTCGTTATCCAGCATTGTTTTTGCAAGTTTTATCAATTATGAAAGTAAAACGAGATACAGTAATGATAAATATCAGGAGGATATAGCTGTTGCAAGTGAAATAGACAGTATTGTACAGAAACCATCGGGAAAAGGCTTTATTGAGAAGTCTTCTATTAGGCCTTGCATCGTCATGCTTTTTACTGTATTTGCAATATCAGCAGTTTTTTCATTTATGCCTATCTTCGCAAAGGCACGTGATATTGACAACATTGGCTTGTTTTTTACATTTTATGCCGTATCGATGATACTGGCTAGGATTGTAACAGGCAAGGTTGCTGATCGTTTTGGCTTTTCCAAAGTATATATTCCCGCTATTGTAATTACGCTTATGTTATTTATAACCCTTGCCTTTGCATATTCGCTTCCAGTTGTCCTTCTTGCAGCGGTATTTTACGGTGTCGGATATGGGACAGTACAACCGATAATGAATACAATTGTTATTAAGCTGAGCCCTCCAGAAAGACGGGGAGCAGCAAATGCGACCTACTATGCGACTTTGGACATAGGATTTGGCATCGGTTCCTTTGCATGGGGTGTTGTTTCCCAGCTTGTTGGCTTTACGGCTGTATTTCTTAGTTGTGCATTCTGCATTGTTTTATCAATCCTAGCATACTATCTTTTCCTTCACCGATTGCTTGGAAAGAACGGATGAGAAAATTGTCTGATATCGCTCCGAATTCATAGGCATCAGCCCGGTTGATCCATTCTGTAGCAAGTGGGACACCCAGTTGTAATAATAGGAAAGCTGAGGTATTTTATGTTTACAATACAGCCCAGATTGCTGCAAACGGAGTTACGAACGGTTTGGTCGGGATATCAGTTAGTTTTCCAAGTGCCATGAATCTCGCCATAGTTACTGTCGTCGGTCAATGTATTGGTGCAGGCGATTATTCTCAGGCTACCTACTACACAAAGAAACTGCTAAAGATTACATATATCGGTACATTAATTATCAGTTTAGCCCAGATTTTGCTCCTTCCTTGGATTCTGAATTTATATACGCTATCAGCATCCTAGTTGTGCTTCATAACTGTTTAGCAATCCTTTTATGGCCAATTTCGTTCACACTTCCTAGTGGACTACGTGCAGCAGGAGATGTGCGTTTTACCATGTTTATATCTATTGGCTCTGTGTTCATCTTCCGTATATCCTTCGCTTACATTCTGGGCGTTGTCTTTCACTTGGGGGTTATTGGCATATGGCTCGCCATGGGGATTGACTGGACTGTACGTTCCATTATATACATTGTCCGATTTAAGAGCGGCAGATGGAAGAATTTCAAGGTTATTTGAAAGTTATTTTAAGGTACCAGGAGTGGTTAAAAAAATTATAGAAAGAGAGGATTATTTATATGGAATATGTAAAGCTTGGAAACACCGGTTTGGATGTATCAAGACTTTGTCTTGGTTGTATGAGTTTCGGAGATCCGGAAGGATGGGTCCATAAATGGACACTCGATGAGGAGAATAGCCGTCCTATCATCAAAAAAGCTCTAGAATTAGGTATTAATTTTTTTGATACTGCAAATGTATATTCAATCGGAAAAAGTGAAGAAATTCTAGGTCGAGCATTAAAGGATTATGCAAACCGTGACGAAGTTGTCATTGCAACAAAGATACACGGTAAAATGCACGAAGGGCCGAATGGGTCCGGCCTTTCACGAAAAGCGATCATGAGTGAGATCGATAAAAGCCTTAAACGCCTTGGTACAGATTATGTGGACCTCTATATTATCCATCGGTGGGATTACAATACACCTATCGAAGAAACTATGGAGGCATTACATGATGTTGTGAAAGCCGGCAAGACAAGATACATCGGTGCTTCTGCCATGTACGCATGGCAGTTTCAGAAGGCACTTCATGTGGCTGAGAAAAACGGATGGACTCGGTTTGTATCGATGCAAGATCACCTGAACCTTATATATCGTGAGGAGGAAAGGGAGATGTTACCGCTCTGTAAGGAGGAAAAGATCGCCATTACCCCCTATAGCCCGCTCGCATCGGGAAGATTGACGCGTGATTGGTCGGAAACAACGAAGCGTTTTGAAACAGATCAAATTGCAAAGAGTAAATATGATGCCACCGCAGGCGCCGATCGACTAGTCGTGGAAAGGCTTGTTTCAATTGCAGAAAAGCGAGGTGTTTCCCGTATTCACATTGCGCTTGCATGGCTGCTACAAAAAGAACCTGTGACTATTCCTGTTATCGGTGCTACAAAAATTTCTCATCTTGAAGATGCGGTGCCGTCAATCTCTATCAAGTTAACACCTGAGGAAATTTCGTTCCTGGAAGAACCGTATGTACCACATCAAATAGTTGGTTTTAATTAATTAAGGTGCGAAAACAGCTTATTATAAAACTGAGGAGATAAAATTTAGAAGTTCATATCGCAGGTAGAGAGTAGGCAGTCTTTGGAAAAAGGCTGCTTATATTTCTGGAAAAAGAAAAAACACAGGTGTTATGATAGAACCATGGTGTAGGTGGAAAATGTTAAGTTGACTAACGCAGTCTTGTTGGTAGAAAGAAGATTAGGATACATAAAAAGATAAAGTAATTGACAAATATAATGTATTGATTTACAATTGTGTTAACGATAACACATTAATATTGGAGCGAATTATGGCAAATGTAAAAATGATCGATATAGCGAAAGCAGCAAACGTTTCTATAGCAACAGTGGGACGTGTCATACACAATAACGGTTATGTTGCTGAGGACAAGAGAAAAGAAATTGAGCAGATCATCAAGGATATGGGATATATACCAAATAAGATGGCACAGGCATTAAAATATAGCCATAGTAAGCTTTTAGGCCATTTGACTCTCTTTAACCAGAATATGTTATATGAGCAAATCAGTGTAGCTGTTGACAAAGCAGCATTAAGCCACGGTTATCATGTAATGACACTAGCTTCCCATTACAATCAAGAAGAAGAGGCGAAGCAGATTGACGAGCTTATAGCGCAGAGAGTAGAGGGCCTTATCATTACATCAAACGCTATGATCAATCGAGAGTTGATTACAAAGTTAGTTGATAACAATATACCAATTGTAATGATTGAGAGAGCAATAAAAATGCCTTATGTAGATCGTATATTGATAAATGATATGGAAGGTGTTTATGGTGCAGTAACACATATTTTGGAGAAAGGGCATCGAAGGATTGGTTTCATAGGAAGATATCCGGAGCATGAAGTGGAGATCAACCGGTATAATGGTTATTGTAAGGCTATTTGCGATTATGGCATACCGGTATTACCCGAGTTCATTCAGTTAAAACCAGACTATTTAATACTTTATGGATATGAGGCAACGAAAGCGCTTATGGAAGAAGTAAATCCTCCTACGGCAATTTTTACGACTTCTGATATATTTGCATGTGGAGTTATGCAATGTTTATATGAGAAGAACATTAGAGTACCAAATGATATTTCTATTGTTGGTTATGATAATACTTTGGCTACCATGTTGGCACCGGCGATTAACTCTGTTGGTTTACCATATCAGGAGATAGGAGACTGGGCTATTAGGCTGTTACTATCACGTATGGAGAATGAGAAAGCACCAGAACAGACAGTAATGATTAATACAAGATTCATTGACAGGAAAACTGTTCTTGAATGGAATAAGTAATACTAAAAAAATAAGGGATTTATATAATCTCTATAATAATATGTTAACGATAACACATAAAAATGGAGGAGAGCATTATGAAGTTAAGAGTAGGGATTATTGGATGTGGTATGATTACACAAAAGAGACATGCGCCAGAATATGCAGAGAATGAAAATGTTGAAATCTATGGCTTCTTTGACTATAATCTAGATAGGGCAGGTGACCTAGTTAAGCAGTATGGAGGAAAGCTATATCACAATACCGAGGAAATGTTAGCGGATTCCAATATCGATGCAGTCAGTATTTGTACACCTAATCATATGCATTCAGAACTTACCATAGCATCACTTAGGGCTGGGAAGCATGTACTATGTGAGAAGCCAATGGCACTTTCCTTAAAAGAATCCAGTGAAATGATTCTAGCAGCAGAAAAAGCAGGTAAAATTCTCATGATCGGACACAACCAGAGACTTCTTCCAGCGCACAAAACAGCAAAGGCAGTTTTAGAATCCGGGCAACTTGGCAGAGTTCTATTCTTTCAAAGTAATTTTAAGCATTCAGGTCCAGAAAATTGGGGAGTGAATCATAGTAAGAGTACATGGTTCTTTAACAAAGCGCAAGCGCACTTTGGTGTATTTGGTGATCTTGGATCCCACAAATTAGACATCATCCGCTACTTGATCGATTCCGAAGTGGATGAGATATTTACTACCGCAATGACCGTAGATAAAAGGTATGATAATGGTGAATTTATTGACATTGAGGATACAGCAATTAGTATGTTCCATATGAAAAATGGGTTAACCGGCTATATGAATGTCAGCTGGTGTAACTATGGTTCAGAAGATAACAGTACAGTCATTTACTGTGAGAAGGGGGTAATGAAGATTTATGGTGATTTCCCTGAAGATATGGTTTTGGAAATGAAAGATGGTAGCAAGGTTAGATACGAGGTTGGTGGAATTGCATCGAATTCCAATCAGATTCGGTCTGGTATTATAAATGAATTTGTAGATTCTATTCTGATGAACCGTGTACCACTTATCACAGGTACTGACGGACATAATACTCTGGCTGTAATTGTAGCAGGACTGAAATCTGCTAGTACAAGACAGTGGGAGCAGGTTGATTACAGCATTATTGATACAATATAAACGAAATACGGTAGGAAGAAAAAAATATTATAAAAGATGCCTAGCGGCAGTATGGAGGTTATTATGGAATTTGGAGTACAGATTTTTGGGTGTTTAGCTGAATGTAAGAAAAATCCGGATGTTTTTTTCAAAGCATTATCGGAAGCTGGTTATAAGCAGATTGAGCCCTGCATATTATTTGATGATCCATTGAAAATGGTGGAGAATGCAAGAATAGCCGGAAATGAGTTTATGGAAAGATTGGCAGAAAATATATGGAAGCCCGATGAATTACCAGAATATATTCAGATAATGGAGAAGTATGGGTTAAAACTCTCTTCCGTACATGTATTTGCAAATAATATAAATCAAGTGATGGACAAAATGGTTGATACAGCTAAGAGGAACAATATCAACGTTTATATTATAAACTGCAATCAGCAGACTATTGCGTTAGAGTATGAAACCTTTGCTAAAGAATGCAGTATCTTGTCTTGTAATCTGAAAAAGCATGGAATCGAGCTTTGGATACATAACAATGGAACTGAGATAAAGACAATGGTGGAGTATAATGGAAAAAGC
The DNA here is from genome assembly GCA_963517115.1 of uncultured Lachnospiraceae bacterium. Lineage (GTDB taxonomy): Bacteria > Bacillota > Clostridia > Lachnospirales > Lachnospiraceae > Anaerocolumna. The sequence goes on from CAUQEW010000003.1 coordinate 31,998, forward strand.
GTACCTGTATTATCTGCTGTTCTGGATTTATGTAAGAAAGACAATGTTGGAGCACAAATTGATGTCGGATGGGTACTGTATGGTGGAATTGACCCAGTTAAGTATCTGCTTGAAGTGAAGGAATTTGTTCGATCAGTACATTTCAAAGACTTGAAGAAGGACTTTGCAATGAGCAGAGATGGTGACATCTTTGCTTGCCTAGGCGATGGCGCACTGAATGTAGCGGAAATCATGGAATGTATACCACTACTAAACTCGGACATTACAGTTTTAGTTGATCAGGATGCTAGTGATGGAGATTTTATGGAAGACATGATAAAATCCTATCAAGTATTAAATGTAGGAGGAAAGCTATGAATTTATATTCATCTTTAGAGATCTATGATGTGATAACGAATGAACGCTCGACTATCTTTAAGTTAGATAAACATTTGGAAGCTCCAAACTGGACTAAGAATGGAAAATATATTATCTACAATTCTGACGGGCTTATTTGGCAGTATGACCTAGCCACCGGAGAACATAATAAAATTAATACCGGTGATATAATGGCTTGTAATAATGACCATGTTCTGTCACCAGAGGGTAAGGAGATTGCTGTCAGCAGTATGGCACCTGGAACCAATATTGACGTAAGTGGTTATAATTCTTATATTTATATTCTGCCCTTATCTGGTGGAATACCTAGAAAGATTACTCCGTTTTCACCGAGTTTCCTTCATGGCTGGTCACCGGATGGTAAAATCTTGGCTTATTGCGCAATGCGCCATGAAAATAATGGGGATATCTATACTATCCCAGTTGAAGGTGGAGAAGAGACCAGACTGACATATACGGAAGGATTGAGTGACGGGCCTGAGTATTCAGCAGATGGAAAACATATATGGTTTAACTCTGTAAAATCAGGATTAATGCAAATTTGGCGTATGGATAAGGATGGAGCTAATCAACAGAGAATAACAGTGGATGAACGGAATAATTGGTTTCCTCACGTTTCGCCAGATAACAAAAAAGTAGCCTATATATCTTACAGGAAGGGCGATGTTAATCCAGGTGATCATCCAGCTAATAAAAACGTGGAGCTTAATATAATGAATTATGATGGAAGCGAGAATAGGGTGGTAGTAAAATTATTTGGTGGACAAGGAACATTCAATGTAAATTCCTGGTCACCAGATAGTAGTAAATTCGCATTTGTTAGTTATGAGTTAAAATAATAGATAAGTTATTGTGATTATATCTGATGAAATATGAAATGTTGAGTATAATTAAGTTATTTTTAAAAGCATAGCAAAAAGTAAAAAGGGATTAAAGAGCTCAAACTCAATAATCCCTTTTACTATTGCCTGGAAGCTTGTAATCATTACCCAATTCGATCATAGCGTCAAAAATATGTTTTAGTGATTCAATACAGTTTTCTTTAACATTTGAAGTAAGAAATGGTATAATGAAGAAAAATATCGAAGAAAGGATAATAATTGTATGATAATTAATACTGGGTGCAGGACTGATATCCCTGCTTATTTTAGTAAATGGTTTTTCAATAGAATAAAAGAAGGTTATGTACTTACCAGAAATCCATATTATCCGGAGCAAGTTATAAGATACAAATTGACCCCAGATGTAGTGGATTGTCTTTCTTTTTGTACCAAGAATCCAGCACCAATGCTTGACAGGTTGCATGAGTTGGATACATTCCGCCAATTCTGGTTTGTAACAATAACACCTTATGGAAAAGAAATTGAACCAAATGTTCCGGAGAAGAATAAAGTCATGGAAGACTTTAAGCGGCTTTCCACTATAATAGGAATTAAATCAATCGGATGGCGTTATGATCCCATCTTTATAACAGAGAAATACTCATTAGAATTTCATTTAAAAAGCTTTGAAGAGATGGCAGCAAATTTATGCGGTTATACTGACAATTGTATCATCAGTTTTATAGATTTATATGAAAAAACAAAGCGTAATTTTACCGGTGTCAAAGAAGTTATGAAAGAAGAGAGAGTAGTAATTGGAAAAGAATTTGTGGGAATAGGTAAAAAATACGGAATAACTATCCGCACCTGCTGTGAGGGGACGGATTTAATGAACTATGGGGTAGATTGTTCAGGCTGTATAACAAAAGAAGTCATGGAACGTGCAATTGATAGTAGCCTACAAGTGCCTAAGGATAAGAAGTCTTCTAGAGAAAGCTGTGACTGTCTACTTGGCAATGACATTGGTGCCTATAACACATGTGGGCATGGTTGTGTATACTGTTATGCAAATTATAATCAGGATACGGTTAAGCAAAATAGCAAGCAACACATCTCGAATTCACCATTTTTAGTTGGTGAATCCAGAATTGGCGATGTTATAAAGGAAGCGAAACAGGAATCTTATCTGGATGGGCAATTGAAGCTCATTTTAACATATTGATAGACAAGGAGGAGATATTAACCATATTGTCTTGTTTACTAAGAAATGGGGGATTAATTTATATGCTTAAGAAAAAATATTTATTTATTTTAATTATGATTACTGCAGCATCTTTAATTGGGTGCAGCACAAACAAAACCCAATCTATAAACTCAGATAAAGATATTACGATGTTTGTAGCAACTGATATTCATTACCTTACGAAAGATTTATATGATAACGGTGAGGCATTTCAAAACTACTTAGATACTAGTGATGGCAAGCAGATTAATTATATAGAAGAAATTATGATGGCATTTACAAATGATATCTCACAAAATAAGCCGGATATTCTCATCATAAGCGGTGACTTAACGAATAACGGTGAGAAAGAAAGTCATGTAAAATTAGCTGAGAGATTAGATATAATTGAACAACAGACGGGAACACGTATTTATGTTATACCAGGAAATCATGATATATTAAACCCCTGGGCAAGAGGGTTTAAAGAAGCAGATCAGTATATAACAGATTCGATAGATGCTGATGAATTTGAGAAAATCTATAATAGTTTTGGTTACGGGGAGGCTGTTTCTCGGGACAAATCTTCCCTGAGCTATCTTGCAACACCATCTGACAATTTGTGGCTATTAATGTTGGATACTAGTATCTATGATTTCAATGAACTCCTAGGAGCGCCTACTACCAATGGTGAGATTAATGCAGATACTTATGAATGGATTAAACAATGTAGTCAATTGGCAAAGGATAAAAATGCACAGATAGTGACAGTAATGCATCATAATTTATTCAATCACAGCCAGGTATTATACTCTGGATTTACACTTGATAACAACGATGAAGCACTAAAGATATTTCAAGAATGTGGGATAAATCTAGTTTTAAGCGGTCATATTCATATACAGGATATTAAGTCAGGCGGTGAAGGGAATAAACAAATCTACGATATTGCAACAAGCGCACTCAGTGTATATCCTGTGCAATATGGAGTACTTAAGTTCAATTCATCCCAAGAATTTGATTATAGTACGGCACGTGTAGATGTTGAAGGCTGGGCGAAAGAGAGTGATATTAATGACGTGAATATGAAAAACTTTGAAGAATATTCCAAAGATTATTTCGCCGATATTTCATTCAATAAGGCATATGATGAACTAACATCGGCGGGCAATTATTCTGATCGTGAAAAAGATTTAATGGCAGAAACCATAAGCCTGTTAAATATCAACTATTTTGGCGGTACTATAAAATCTATAAAAAAAGATATCATGGAATCGGAAGGATATCAATTATGGGTAGAAACAAATGAGTCTGAATTCTTGAAGAAATATATACTAAGCATGATATCAGACAGTAATACTAATAACAATAAAGTACAAATATCTTTCACGGAAGAAAGATAAGGTGTGGAGTTTTAATGGTATAATATAAGGAAATGCTAGATAAAAAACAAGTAAACAACGAGGAGGATCTATTATGGATTTATTAGAAGTTATGAGCGAGATTGAGTCGCTTGGTACTGAAAGAACAAAGAAATACTATGAAAGTCAAGGCGCAAGGGAACCGCTTTTTGGGGTTGCTTCCGGTGCCTTGAAGCCAATTGCTAAAAAAATAAAGAAAAATCAACCACTTGCTGAGGAACTGTACGCAACTGGAAACTATGACGCGATGTATCTAGCCGGAATGATTGCAGACCCCCAAAAGATGACTCCCGCAGATTTTGACTGTTGGATTGAAAAGGCTTATTTCCATATGATATCAGACTTTATTGTCGCTGTAACCCTTGCTGAAACCGATTTTGCCGAGGAGGTTGCGGATAAATTCATTGCAAGTGGTAACGAGTTGGTTATGTCAGCTGGATGGAGCTGTTACGAATGGCTGATCGGTTCGAGGAAAGATGCCGAGTTTAGTAGCAGCAAGATTCTTTCTATGCTTGAAACAGTTGAAAAACTCATACATTCCCAACCAAACAGGACGAGATACGCAATGAATGGTTTTGTTATTGCAGTTGGCGTATCATTTATACCTCTGCACGAAGAAGCTATGCGTGTGGCAGAACGGATTGGTGAAGTGTCGGTTTCTTTGGGCAAGAGAGCCTGCCGTGTACCCAACGCTTATGAGAGCATCAAAAGTGAAGCGGATAGGGGACGGCTAGGATTCAAACGCAAAAATGTAAGATGTTAGGTGTTTATCTTAAATAATTATATACGACAAAAGCAGGAGGATATTATGTTTCAAGTAACGGAAGCTACGGGATGCCCTTTTATAGGAAAAAATTTGCTGAAGGAAGACCGAAAATTTGATATTCGGGATTTTGGTGCAGGCGTGGACAAATCTCCCATGGAGAATACAAAGGCAATTAATAACGCAATTCAGAAAGCATCTGAGGGAGGAGGCACCGTCATCATTCCAAAGGGTGATTTTAGAATTTATACGATTCATCTTATGAGTGGTGTCAATATCTGTATGTGTGAAGGTAGTATACTCCATGCTTCCAAAACAGATATAAAGAATTCTTATGAACTACAAATCGGTGAAGGCGGTAATTATGAAGAACCTGAAGTGAATCTTTATGTTGGACTGCAGGATCATGGTCATACTTATCTTTCCAACAGTCTGATTTATGGTGTGGATATTCATGATGTAATGATTTATGGACCAGGACTGCTAGATGGTAGTTCGTTAAATCACAAAGGAGAATTAGATAACGTCCTAATGGGTGGTGACCCACTTGATCCGATTTTACGTTCCGAGGCAGGCCACCAGGGAGAATGGTTCGGTAACAAGGCGATTGCACTAAAACGATGTGAAAATGTTGCACTGTGTGATTTTTCCATCGTTGCCGGTGGCCATTTTGCAATTATCGCGACCTGTGTGAAGAATTTATTCGTTGACCATATCTTAGTTGATACGAACAGGGATGCATTTGATGTAGACTGCTGTCAGAATGTAACGATTCTTCATTCTACTTTTAACTCGTTAACCGATGATGCTATCGTTATGAAAGCTTCTTATGGTGGTGGTATTTTTATGCCCCTTAAGAATGTACTGATTGAAGACTGCATGGTTTGCGGATATGACATGGGTTCTGTCTACGAAGGCAAATATACCACGGATAAACTAATTGCAACGGATCGCTGCGGTCCGACTGCCCGTGTCAAACTTGGTACGGAATCTACTTGCGGCTTCGATTGTGTTACGGTGCGTCGTGTACATTTTAGCCGATCCAGAGGTTTTGCTTTAGAAGCTGTGGATGGAGCGGATATGAGTAATATCATCTTCGAGAATTCTACCTTAGAAAATATCAGCAGTTCGCCGATCTTCATTAAAGTTGGTGACCGTGGACGTTTCCCGGTAACAGGAAAATCTACTGTAGAAAATATCATTGCACCTAAGGATGCATCACCCAAAGTGCGTCTAGATAATATAAATTGGGTGCTCCCAAGCAAGAAAACATATCAGACTTATCCTGCAAAGCGTTATCTTCCTTCTTATAACAAAACCCGTAAGGTGTCAGTGGACGGTCATTCTTATTAAAGTTCATTGAAATCAACTCACCAGCACCGGGAACTCCGAAAGATAGCCTATATCCATATGAAACGGTTGCTATTCCTGAAAATGGTTATACTTTTGACTGTATGACCAAGGATTATCCTCTGCCTCAGACCGTATTTTGTCCATTTTTCGCACAGGTTCCATTGCAGTGTGTCAAAGCAGGTGAAAAGCTTTCTTTTGATGTTATTGCCAGACAACCTGCTGTTGAAATTGCCAGCCGTGAAACCGATGGCAAAATTTATAATGAATCCATTGAAGTGAAAGACTTCACAGTCCAGGTTATCACTCTTCCTATGACCCTGAAAATTGACATACTGCCGAAGGGTGCTACTTTTGATACTTCATCATTTGCTCCGGGTAGGGTTTGTACTTTTAGCTGGATACCTACTGTTGATGATATCCGCGAGGAACCTTATATAGTGACATTTATTGCTGACAATGGAATCATACCAGTACAAATGGAAGTAAAGATTATGGTGATAGATTAGGTTGTAGATATGATGTTAAAACAAAATTTATAATACTTTGAAGAATGTCCTTGCGTTCTTGCAATATATATTTTATGATTAATCGTGGATATTCGACAAGATTTTTAAGCGGATAGTACATTGAAATTAACAAATTGTAAAATGATACAGGAGATTGTGTAATGAGAAAATTGGTAATTGGAATTTTGGCCCATGTGGATGCAGGGAAAACAACTCTGGCGGAAAGTATGCTATATCTTACTGGAAGTATCAGAAAATTAGGCAGAGTGGATCATAAAGATGCGTTCTTGGATACGTATGAGCTGGAGCGCGCCAGGGGTATTACCATTTTTTCTAAACAGGCGGTATTTACATTAAAAGACATGGAAGTGACACTTTTAGATACACCAGGACATGTGGATTTTTCAGCAGAAATGGAACGAACTTTGCAGGTTCTTGATTATGCTATTCTGGTTATAAGTGGTAGTAGCGGCGTACAAGGACATACAGAAACTTTATGGAGGCTACTGGCACGATATAAAATACCTACCATTCTTTTTGTGAATAAGATGGATTTGGATGGAACTGACCGCAAGGTACTTTTGGAAGAACTAAAAAAGCGTCTGAATGATGGATGCTTAGATTTTGATGCTGATTTGGATCCGAAAGTATGGATGGAGAATCTTGCAATGTGCGATGAGACATTGCTGGAAAAATATATGGAAAGTGGAGTTGCAAGCACGGAAGATGCAGTGGCATTGATTGCTAAGAGAAAGGTATTTCCGTGCTATTTTGGTTCTGCCCTGAAACTGGATGGCGTGGAGGCTTTTCTTAATGGATTGGAGCAATTTACCAAGTCCTCCCCTTATCCAGAAAAGTTTGGTGCAAAGATTTATAAGATAGCAAGAGATGACCAAGGTAATCGTCTGACCTATATGAAGATTACAGGGGGCAACTTAAAAGTGAAAATGCAGCTTACAAACCGTAAGGAGAAAGCCGTAGACCAGAATCAACTGCGAAAGGAAGACAGCGCGTCTGCAGTGAAAATACTGTTAGAAACGCAGAAGATTCAACCAGAGAACCTTTTCAAGCAAGCAGATGATGAGACTGCTATCTGGGAAGAAAAAGTTGACCAGATACGTATTTATTCAGGAACCAGGTATGAGACTGTAAATGAAGTGGAAGCAGGCACCATATGCGCGGTCACTGGACTGAATAAGACATATCCTGGTGAAGGTCTGGGAATAGAAGCTGTGTCAGATATTCCTTTTTTAGAACCAGTACTTAACTTTCAGATATTGTTACCACCAGAATGCGATGCACATGTTATGCTTTCAAAATTGCGCCTGCTGGAGGAAGAGGATCCACAACTGCATATTGTGTGGTCGGAACAGCTGAAAGAGATTCACGTACAGCTGATGGGAGAAGTACAGGTAGAAATCTTAAAGAGCATTATCTTGGAACGTTTTGGTATAAATGTAGAATTTGGTTCTGGTAATATCGTATATAAAGAAACTATTATGGAACCGGTGGAGGGTGTGGGACATTTTGAACCATTAAGTCATTATGCGGAAGTCCATCTGTTGTTGGAGCCTGACGAATCGGGAAGTGGACTTACATTTAATTCTTCCTGTAGCGAGGATGTATTGGATCGCAACTGGCAGCGACTGATTTTGAGCCATTTGGAAGAAAAAGAATATGTGGGAGTCTTGACTGGTGCACCAATTACAGATATGAAGATTACCCTTATAACCGGACGTGCGCACCTGAAACATACAGAAGGTGGAGATTTCAGGCAGGCAACCTACAGGGCAGTTCGGCAGGGATTAAAGAGTGCCAAAAGTGTTCTTCTGGAGCCGTATTATAATTTTAAGATGGAAATTCCCTCGGAATCAGTAGGAAGAGCTATGTCAGATATGGGACGTATGTGTGGGAATTTTAGCCCTCCGGAAATTGATGGAGAGATGTCTGTTCTAACCGGAAGCGTACCGGTTGCAACAATGCGGGGATACCAGATAGAATTGACTTCTTATACCAAGGGTAAGGGGAGGCTTTTCTGCACACTGAAGGGATATGAACCATGTCATAATGCAGATGAGGTGATACAGGCGATCGGTTATGACAGCGAGCGATATCTGGACAATCCAACTAGTTCTGTATTTTGTGCTCATGGGGCTGGGTTTGTGGTTGAATGGGACAAAGTACATAATTACATGCATGTGGAAAGTGTTTGGCAACCAAAAGAAATAGAAAAAACCGAAGTAATAAAAGAAAAACCCGAAGTAATAAAAGAAAAGTCGGAAGTAATAAAAGAAAAACAGTTCACAGTGAATTCCCATACATCTTTCAGTGGCTCACTGCAGGAAGATAAAGAGCTGGAAGCTATATTTATCCGTACGTTTGGGCCAATCAGGCAAAAGCAAAGTCCTTCCCAAAGCGGTCTTGGATATGAGAAAAAGACTCACACAATAGAAAAAGTGCAGATGAAACAGCAGATAGACAGACAGGAAAAGGAACCGGTTAAAGAATATTTACTGGTAGATGGTTATAATATTATATTTTCCTGGGATGAGCTAAGTAATCTGGCAAAAGAGAATATGGATGCGGCTAGAAATAAACTAATGGATATTCTTTGCAATTATCAGGGGTTCAAACAGTGTATCTTGATACTGGTTTTTGATGCCTATAAAGTTAAGGATGGGGTAGGTGAGTTACTGGATTATCATAACATCCATGTGGTATATACAAAAGAAGCAGAAACAGCAGATGTTTATATAGAGAAGTTAACTCATGAAATAGCACGAAAGCATCATGTTACAGTTGCAACATCGGATGCTTTGGAACAGCTAATAATAATGGGACAAGGGGCTGCTAGACTATCTGCAAATGACTTGAAGGAAGAAATTAACCGGATAAGGGAGCAGATTCGCACAGATTATTTGGACAGTCAGCCAACCAGCCGTAATTATCTGAGACAGCAAATGAGTGACAAGATACTCGAATTCATTGAAGACGAGGATATTTAGGGGATTGAGTAACTAACATTATGAGGGAATACAAAAAATACGATTCAAAATTAAATTTATAATTTTGAATCGTATTTTTATGCCTATAAATAAAGAAATTATGATAAAGGATAGTTTTTTAGTGCCCTCGAGGAAGCGGATGGTTCATTTTTTATTGAGGTGATTTTTTCTACTTTTATCTATTCAAAAAAGGCTTATAACAAACGAACAGTATAAAACTCCAAGAATTGACGAAAAAGGGAATAAGCTTTATCAAAAAATTCCGATACCAAATAAAGTATCATTAGTTAATTTCGCCTAAATAACGGACATTTTCGCCATCGATATGTTTCAGCACACAAATACTGATATAATCAATGTAAAAAAATTCACAAAGAATAATGAATGATAGAATTAAAACTTCAATAAGGAGGAAGCCACATGCTAAAGAGCAATCATTACTATACAAACAGACAATATGGTATGTTCTATCTAAGCTATATCTCGAAAAATGGCATCTTAATTACTATCTATAACCTAAAAGGTGAAAAGAAAGTTCTTATCCATAAATATCTCAGCAATTCCATAGAGATAAAGAAAGAAATGTTCAAAGAAGCATGTAATCCAGAAGTTGTTAAATTGTTAATGCATAATAAATAATATCAGGTTTCAAATGTTTCTGTGCCATGTTTTGTGGTTTCATAGCATATGATCAGGTGGTATGGCATCTGCGTACATCATATACTCCTTTCGGGAAAATAGTGGTAATATTTGAGAACAAAATGCCTTGTAATCAAAATATTTGATGATATAATTTAATTATAACTTAAAAGAGGGCTTGTAGCATTTCCTTCATTACGGTAATAAGAGGGAGGCTCAATTTTGTACATTGTTTTTAAACAATTTTAGTGGAGGATAAGTTTATGAGAAAAGTAATTGATACGATTATAAAAAATCAAAATGATATGTTAGGTTTTCTGAATAATTTTAATATAGGTAGTGAAGGTGTAATTATTAAACCAAATTGGACCTCGGGTGATTATGGATTTTATACAGATGTTGAGTCATTGGAACCACTACTAGCTGTAATTGATGGCAAAAAATATATCGTTGAAAGCTATATGTATGGAAGAACTGATGGCACAATAAAAATTAATGGTACAAACGGGTTGGAAAATTGGAAATGGATTAAAGAACAGGATCAAAAGTTTCTCGAAACTAGCGGTATGGGTGAATTACTTAAAAAATATGATGCAGAATATATAAACATAACCGAAGAATATTGGTCCGGCAGGTTAGTTAAAGCCGAGAAAATAAAGAAAATCGTAGAAAGCAAATATAAGGAAGTTAATCACAAGGAGCTTTATGGAATGATTCCAGAGAAGTTGTTCGATCTGAGAAACCTGCCATTAATCAGCTATGCTAAGATAAAGTATAATGTACCAACGATTTCTACCTTTGCTTCGTTGTCAATGAAGAATTTGTTTGGATTGATACCTATACCAAACAGGGAATATTATCATGGAAGTGACTCTGAAATGGGACTTTCAAAGAGTATTGTAGATATTGATACTATATATAAGGCATTATTCAGAGTGGTAGGAATGTGTGAAGGAATATACCATCTCCCTGTAACTAGAGAAGAGGGAAAGAACAGATATAAAATGATATGGACAGAATATGATGTAATTGAAAACCTGGGGATAATCTTGGGAAGCGAGGATCTTGTGACTTTAGATGCCTATATCAACAAACTTATTGGTTTGGATCCGGATAAAAGATCCATTTTAAAAATAGGGGAAGAAGTATTTGGACAATGGAATAGAGAAGAGTTGAAATATATAACAGAGGACAGGATGGATGTATTCAGGTAAGAAATGGAGTTCGCGAATAAAATAGTTAGCTGAAATAATATATTTAGTATTTCGTGTAATATAAAGGAGCAAACTAATGAAAAAAATAAGAATATATTTAGTTCTTTTAATACTTTTATCTGGTTCTATTTCCATAGAAAATTATGCTTATGCAAATGGAGGGCCAACGAGCGAAGGTCCTTCTGAGATGAGTGCTATATTCTTTAATGAAAATTCAAATATATCATTAGTAGAAGAAACAATTTTGTTTAGTAATATTGAAAGAGATTCTCGACAATCTGTAGCAAAGGTATCGATTGATTATAAACTTAAAAATATGGATGATTCAGTAAAGAATTTGAATGTTTTTTTTATTGTTCCCCAGAATTCTACTGACTTTAATATTATTATGAATGATTTTGACATTACAGAATCATGTATTTTTAAAGAAATACCTTTACCATCTAACTGGATACCGTCAAGTACCGATGCATTATATAATCCCGAGAATGGAGACATACTTTCATCATATTATTATGATAATGAGGGAAATTATTTATCGAAAATTTGGGGAGTGGAGATTCCTGTCTCAATTAATAGTAATGAGTATGCTACTTTAAATGTAGAATATAAGTCTTATGGAGGTTTTTATAGTGGTAAGAAAGTTAAAAATACAGTATATGGTTTTATGTATTATCTTTCACCAGCAAAATTTTGGAATGGGACACCAAATGTAACATTAAAAATTGAGTTACCATCAAATGATAAGTATTTATTCAACTCTAATATTCCTTTAGAAAAGATTGAAAATGGATGTTATGAGGCGCATTTAAAAGATATTCCTGATAGTGAATGGCTTTTCTCATATAATAGTAAGGCAGGTCTCATTTATGGTACAAATAATCCAAGTCTTCATTCGAAGATTAACATAAGTGTTTCGTTATTAATATTAATATGTTTTGCTATATTTTCCAATATTATAAAGAAAGAAGTGTTTAAAATAGTAGGATATATCATTTCTGTATTAATTTTCTTTGGATATACTGGAAAAATGATTGATGGATATTTAGGTGATACATTAGTTTACATGTTCTTGTTTTTATTACTAATAATTATAGTCCCAATAATATACATAATAATTAGATATTATATGAAGAGAAAATTAAAAACGCAACGTTAAACTGTATGTTCGCCACCCGAAACCTGGGATATGTAATCTTCATCTGTTTCTTCTAGACGGAAAATTAACATCAATCAACACTAATTAGGTTACTGGTATACTTAATTTTTCCTGCTAAAACACCATCATAGAAGTCTTGTTTGTGATCAATAAAGGCAATACTTTCTTCAATACTTTCAATTTCCTTTAATAGGTTCTCTTTTTTTACTGCTAAAATATTTTTTCTTAGTTCAATAGATGCAAGTCCTTCTAGACACATATTTAAATATTCTTTTATTTCTTTTATACTCAGACCACATTTTCTCAAACATTGTAAGCTAACTAGCCAATTTAAATCTCTATCATCAAAGATCCGGTAGTTGTTCTGATCTCTTTTCACATTAGGTACTAAGCCTTCATTACAATAATATCGAAGAGTTTCATAAGGAATATGAAGCTCATTACAGATGTTTTTCATTGTATACATAAAATTATTCTCCATTTTCATAATTACTATTGACCTGTAGTTACTACAGGGTGTTACAATACTATTATAATTTAGTATAACATATAATGCAAGGGGGAAAATAAAATGAAAGTACTATTAATTAATGGCAGTCCAAATGCGAAAGGTTGCACCTATACAGCGTTAACAGAAGTAGAAAAAACTTTAAATGAAGCTGGTATCGATACGGAAATAGTTCATGTTGGAAATAAAAATCTTCGTGGATGTATTGGATGTCGTGAATGTAAAAAGAGTGGTAAATGCGTATTTAATGATTTTGTTAATGAAGTTGCGCCTAAATTTGAAGAGTGTGATGGCATCGTTATTGGTTCGCCAGTATATTATGCTTCGGCTAACGGAACTCTTATCTCATTCATTGATCGATTATTTTATAGCGTTCCATGGGATAAAACAATGAAGGTTGGTGCTGCAGTTGTTTCGGCAAGAAGAGGGGGATGTTCCGCAACATTTGATGAAATAAATAAATATTTCACGATATCAAATATGCCAATAGCGTCTAGTCAATATTGGAATAGTGTTCATGGTTTTACACCAGAAGATATATATGCTGATGAAGAAGGATGTCAGATAATGCGTACTTTAGGCAGAAATATGGCTTTCCTTATTAAGAGTATACAATTGGGAAAAGATAAATTTGGTTTACCAGAAAAAGAAGAAAGAAAATTTACAAATTTTATCCGCTAAGATAAACGATTATCGATGATCCCATTAGGTGTAGCAATCTGATTTTTATAACATCTTTTTTAGTCTACATAGCATAAATTGAATAGCCTTCATATCAAACTGGCGTGCTTGGCAAGTGGCGAAAGCAAACGGAATTGCAGACAGAAAAAATTATGCCCGTATTGTTAGTGTAGAGCCACGCTACAATCTGTTGTTTAGAATGATTGAGGAGGATCTAATTCCAATGGCTATTGAAGAGGGAATTGGCATTATCAGTTATAATCCTCTTGCTGGTGGCCTGTTAACCGGACGTTACAAGAAAGATGCAGTACCTGAAGAAGGAACTCGTTTTGGCCTTGGAAACAATTCCGGGACATTTTATCAGCAACGTTATTGGCAAGAAGCAAACTTCGATGCTGTTGAGAGATATATTTCATGGTGTCAGGAGAATAACCTGGATCCAACTACTACAGCAGTGCGTTGGGTTATGCAACAACGTGGTATCACCTCAGTTCTAATTGGTGCAAGTCGCTCTGAACAATTGGATGCAAGTCTAAGTTCTGCCCAGATGAATAAATTTACAAAAGAACAGCTGGAGTGGCTTGACAACCTGTGGTTCTCATTGCCTCGCCGTCATGAGTTTAGCTAGGTAATTACCACTTAATTAGATAACAAAGTGTAGGTAATAATTAAAATAGGAGGAATTAGTATGAATTATGTAGAATTAAACAATGGTGTCAAAATGCCAATATTGGGTTATGGAGTATTCCAAATTGCAGATCATGAAGAATGTGAAAGATGTGTATTAGATGCAATAGAAGTCGGTTATCGATTAATCGACACTGCTCAGGGCTACGGTAATGAAGTAGCAGTAGGAAAAGCTATAAAAAAATGTGGTGTTCCAAGAGAAGAATTATTTATTACTACTAAAATTTGGATTTCCAACTACGGATATGAAAATGCAAAAAAATCTATCGAAGAATCTTTAGAAAGACTTCAATTGGATTATTTAGATTTATTATTAATTCATCAGCCATTTAATGATTATTATGGAACTTATCGAGCAATGGAAGAACTGTATAAAGAAGGTAAACTTAAAGCTATCGGTGTAAGTAACTTTTATCCAGATAGATTAATCGACCTCATTAAGTACAATGAAATTGTTCCTGCAGTTAATCAGGTTGAAACGCATCCATTTAACCAACAGGTAAAGGCTCACGAAATTATGAAGAAATATGGTGTACAAATTCAAGCTTGGGCCCCTTTTGCTGAAGGAAGAAACAACTTATTTAGTGATGCAACATTAAAAGCAATTGGCGATAAATACAACAAATCTAATGCTCAAGTTGCTTTGAGATATCTTATACAACGAGGAGTATCAGTGATTCCTAAGACGGTTAGTAAAGAGAGAATGATACAAAATATTGATGTATTTGATTTTGAATTAACAAAAGAGGATATGGATGTGATTGCTGCTTTAGATAAAGCAGAAACTTTGTTCTTTTCACATATTGATCCAGACGAAGTTGAACGATTAACAAGCTTAGTAAGAAAGTTTTAAATGTTAATGCATATTGAAGTCCCCCCCTTATTTTAGATGAGTTAATTGTTGTCAACGGTTATATATTAAATAAAATAGAAGAATTAGAAGAATATAATGATGATAAAGCGTATGAACCAATTGGAGTTTATGCGCTTTTTTATTTTATTGGCCATGATATATAAATGATAATTATTATATTGCAGTTATAAACTTTCATGTGATCAGAGGAGGATATATGCCTCTGATATTTTTGTTTACGTTATTTACTTAATTTACTATAAGTTTTGATGTATATGTAATAGAGTTTCAAATAGCCATATTTTGATTGTTTAGTTTCATATGGAAATATATTTAAAGTTAGGTTATAATGTAAATTATAGGGCGCTTTATAAATACTCCGAAGAACCTAAAGTTATCAATAAGGACAGATTGTCAGTTTCAATGACTGGATAGAAGAGCATAATACTTAATCATTGCAGATCATGAAAAGAGGGGACTTTATGAATTTACAATTTGAAATAACTAAACAAGATTATAGCGACTTTAACATTTACTATGCAAATAATTCTAAGGCAATTAAACGCACCGTATTTATTAACAGATTTATATTACCTATTATTTTCCTCATTCTTCCAGTATTTATATCAAAGGTTAGTGATATATCTTTATTCTATTGGTATTGTGTATTTATATTAACATTTATATTATGGATCATCTTATATCCTAAACAATTCAATAAGTCTTATAAAAAAAGGCTATCTAAATTATTTGATGAAAATAATAACAAATCAATATTTACGCATCACAATCTATCAATAACAGAAGAAGGAATTATTGACACAACTAAATTCGGTGAAACAAAAACTAATACAATTGATAACGTTGTAGAGATGGATAATTATATATATGTATTTATAAGTGGAATATCAGCTTATATTATCCCTAAAAGAATTTTTACTAATTTTGATGAAAAAAAGGATTTATTAAATATATTGAATAAAATTAATAAACTAAGTGTATAAAAGTTTTTTGCTTTTTTGTTCGAACTGCACTATCTGAAGTTAGAGGAAGAATGATGGAGATAGGAATTATCCATATCCCATAGCCTTTCGATATTATTCAAATAGTGCAGTTTTTTTGTAGTAAACTTCAAGAACCAACATGGAAGTATCATACTTCGGGGCACATCTAAATTCTATTGCGCAGTAATATAGGTAACAGTTTTAAATTCTTCTCGGAACTCAGGCGGAAATACCAAGTCTGATACAATATAATCCAATTGGGATACCCCTGCAACAAAAAAACGGGAACGTTCCCCAAAACGATTACTTTGGCACAAAAATACTTTAGTTTTTGCATGTGAGAATAATTCTCTACGTATGGCTGTTTCCGTTTCATCAATATCAGTAATGACTCCATCAGTAGCAAGAGCGGAGGATGCAAAAAACATGGTATCTACATAGATGTTGCGAATCATATCAAGCGCATAGGAGCCAATGGTAACTACTTTGTTTTGAGTTGATATCAGGCCTCCGATACAGTAGGTAGTAATATTATTAGATGCAAGAATTTGAACTAATTGAACATTGTTGGTAAACACAGTAATATTCATTTCAGGTGTCAGATAGCGATAAAGATGCAGTGCACTGGTTGAGCTGTCTATATAGATGGAGGTGTCTGGTCTTATAAGCTTGGAAGCAGCTTTGGCCAGTGCAACTTTTTCCTTTCTGCCTTCATGAAGACGGAAAGCAAATGGTGCAAGTTGGGGCTGAGTGGTCAGTAAGGTAACTCCGCCATGGCTTCTTCTCACTATTCCCTCATTTTCCAAAAAGGTCAAATCTCTACGGATGCTGGAAGTACTGCTATGAACCTCTTTAGAAAGGTAATCTACGGTAACATAATTCTTTTCTTTTAAAATTTCAAATATTTCCTTCTGTCTAGGTGTATGCTCCATTGTAGCCTCGTTTCTATGAACGTGATTTTATATAATAAAGGTTCTATCATGTTTCCTTTTGTCAAATTGTATGCTCATATTTGATTGTTTATCAAAATTACCGCCACATATTGATTAAATAAGCAGATTACTATATTATACAATCATTATTAAGAAATGAAAAGGTGCAAAATTGCACGGATAGGAGATTAAGATGTACGACAGTATTATTTTAGATGTTGACGGAACGTTATGGGATTCTACGGATGTAGTGGCTAAGGCATGGAACAAAGCGATGGAGGATTCTTTGATCTTGGATACTGCTTTTACCGGAGATAGATTAAAGACACTTTTTGGTAAGCCTTTATATAATATAGCTGACATTGTATTTCCAAATATGGAGAAGGAGAAAAGATATTCCTTAATTGATAAATGTTGTGAGTATGAGCATGATGTATTGTTGGTGTGTGAGGAGAATTTATTGTATCCAAAGGTAAAAGAAACGATTATTTCACTTTCGCGTCAGTATAAAGTGTTTATCGTCAGCAACTGTCAGGCAGGGTATATCGAATTATTTTTAGAGAAAACCGGTCTAGGAGAGTATATCACGGATTTTGAATGTTATGGTAATACGGATTTAAGTAAAGGGAAGAATATCAAATTGGTTATCGAAAGAAATAATCTGAATCGTCCGATTTATGTAGGAGATACGCAGGGTGATTATGAAGCTACCCAATATGTGGGGATACCATTCATTTTTGCTGCTTATGGATTTGGACAACCAAAAGGATATCAGGGCAGAATCATAAAATTCGAAGAGTTGTTACAATTGGGGGAGGAATAAAAAATATGAGAGTAGAGTTAGAACGGTTTTATAAGACCTGTAGCTGTGGAAGGGAACATGCAATTCAGGTACAGAATATTTATATAGAATCCAATGCAGTTCACTATTTAAATGATGTGCTGAATGCCTATAAAAAACCAGTAATTATCTGTGACAATAACACAAAACAGGCAGCCTATGAGCCTATGGAACAATATTTTAAACAGTATGATGTAATTGAGATAACCGATGGGGATATTCATGCCAACAACAATTACGTAGACCTGGTGGAAGAATTATTTCTACCGGATACAGATATTCTGATTGCAGTGGGAGCGGGAACCATTCATGATTTAACCCGATATGTAGCATACCAGCATAATATTCCCTTTATCTCGGTTCCGACCGCAGCAAGTGTAGATGGATTTGTATCAACTGTTGCAGCAATGACTTGGCATGGAATGAAGAAAACGTTGACAGCGGCAGCACCGATCTGTGTCCTTGCAGATACGAATATTTTTAGTAAGGCACCATACCGGCTCACGGCCTCTGGAATATCAGACTTATTGGGAAAACACACTGCATTGCTGGACTGGAAAGTTTCCCATCTGGTGACTGGCGAATATTTCTGCCAGGAAGTCTATGATTTGGAAAAGGAAGCAGTTTACCAAGTTGAGCAGGTTCTAGAACAGATAAAGGAAGGTAGTAAGAGCGGCATGGAAAAACTGATGTATGCCTTGATCTTATCTGGGCTGGCCATGCAGATGGTTGGAAACTCCAGACCTGCTTCTGGTGCGGAACACCATGTTTCTCATTTGTGGGAAATGGAAATCATAAATCCATGGGTGGATGCCCTGCATGGAGAAAAAGTTTCGGTTGGATTAGTTTTGTGTCTGGAGTATTATGAGCAAATTCGTCAGACAATCGAGAATGGATGGTATCACATAAAGGATAACCGTATGCTAGAAACAAAACTACTCATGAGGACATTTGGAATGAAAGGAATGTATGACAGTATAATAGAAGAAAATACACCTAATCCGTTGGAACAGATCGATTTGGAAGGGTTAGAGCAGAAACTCCCAATCATTGCCGATGAAATAAAGAAATTACCCAGTATGCAGCAAATAAAAGAAAGACTGCTAAAGGCAGGATGTGTTACCACAATGGAAGAACTAAATTTACCAGCTGATTTAAAGGGATTAACCCTTCAGTTATGTCCGTATGTTCGTGGACGATTAACCCTGTTGCGATTATCCAAACTATTTAGTTAGAGTATAATTAAAGCTCAAGTGAAGTTATTTCATACATTTTTGTGCCATGATCTGGGAATATCCATGTAAGTGATATCAGTGAACATTTGGCGATTAATAAGGATTATCTTTCAGCACTGTTTAGCAGGAGTGAAGGGGTGACTCTGCAGTATTATATTAGAAGGGAAAAAGTAAGACAAGCAGAAAATATGCTAAAATATTCAGAGTATAAAGTTGATGAAATTTCTAACTATTTGTCGTTTTGTTCCCAAAGTCATTTTAGCTATTGTTTTAAAAAAGAGAACGGAATGACACCTATTCAGTATCGGAACAAGTACTCAAATAACCATGAATAATAATATTATAGAATATTTTAGACAAGCTCCAGCAAAATGTTGGAGCTTGTCGTAGTTAGTGCCTTTGTTGGAAAAGACTATGTTGGAGAAGAAGCCGGGTTGAATTGCGTATATCACGTATTTGGCTCGGCACTTTTGCGAAATTTTGCAGGGCTGGTACCCATCAGCTTTTTAAACTGTCGGTAAAAATGAATTTCATTTGTGTAACCGCATATTTCCGCAACCTGTTCAAGAGTTAAATTGCTGGTAGTCATAATATATTTGGCATATTCAACTCTCATCCGAATTAGATCCTGTCGAAAGGAGATTCCGAAAAGACTCTTATAAAGATATTGGAAATATGACTCACTGACATTTAATTTCTGAGCATGTTCCCGGATACTGTGTTTTTCATAAACGGAGTTTTCCATTTCCAGACGCATAAGCTGAAGGTGGCTTCGGAAGGGGTTCATTGTACTGAGACTATCTTTCGCATCATATGCGGCAATCAGATGATTGAACAACAGGGTAAACAGGGCATCCATATTATTCTGTGCAAAAGGAGACTGACCATAGGATAATTCCCAGAGAATCTGTCGGATACAAAATGAAAATAAATAATGATTGCCAATGATAAATGGCTTATTACTCATAGAAAGGAGCTGCTGTATTAAAGGAGAATGCTCTATTTCGAAATGTAGCCAGTCATCTACATAATCTCCGTGTGGATTTCCGTAATGATATGTAGTATCCGGGGCTATAATGATGACTTGGGGAGGGGTTACGGAGAAAAATTCAGTTCCGATTTGAAACTCTCCATAGGTTCTGACTATCAATATGACATAATTAGGTAAGCCTTTGTTACGTGACATTCGAAAGGTACTGGGATGCTTGGTCTCACATCCGCCTTTAATTGCTTTTATCATGGAAGTATTTCCTTTCTGAATTAAATTAATAGTAGAAAAGGTTAGTTTTTGAGTATTATAGGCTATTACTGGCAATATGTCAATGATGTAATATAATATTAAGAAATAAATGATTAATCTGTATATAGAAGATAAACAAGTACATAAAATTGTTCAATATTTGGGTGAAAAAGAATGATGTTTTTCTTTTATATTAGTTAAATTAGTAGCTGTCGGGTTAAGAATTATGTAATGATTTATATGTGGAAGTGATACAGGTTAGTTTTTGGTGGAGCTTTTCCAACCCGGTAATGTGAAGCCAGAACATAAGGAAAGGAGAATCTCGTACGAAGGTTTTGGATTGATACGAGGAGATAAGATGATGACAGATTGCAGAAAAGAATGGTTGAATGCTCTTTTAACTATTGTGGGTCCGGTGTTGGACGCATTGGAAAAAGGAGAACTGAAAAAGAGAATACCTCTCTCTTTTCATGAGGAGCGCGCCGATTTTGCGCCTCTTGAGGCTTTCGGGCGTAGTATAATGGGGTTAGCGCCTTGGCTGGAGGCGGATAGCAGCGGATTGGGTCTGGAAGAAAGAAGGTTACAGAAAACCTACAGAGAAAAAGCGGTTCACTGTATTGCAATGGCAGTGGATCCACAGTCTCCTGATTTTATGAATTTCAGTACTGGTGGTCAGCCTCTTGTGGATACTGCATTTCTGGCGTATGCTCTTGTGCGCGCCCCTAAAGTCCTTGTGGAAGCTCTTCCTCCTGAGGTGCATCATAACCTTGCGGAAGCCTTAAGAAGCTCCCGGAATATTGCTGCATATAATTCCAACTGGATATTTTTTGCTGCTATGGTGGAAGCTGGATTGTTTACGTTGGGAGAGCCGTATGATATCATACGGGTACTTTATGCAATGAGAGCTTTTCGGGGTTGGTATAAGGGCGACGGAATATACGGTGACGGAGAGATGTTCCACTGGGATTATTATAACAGTTTCGTAATTCAACCTATGTATGTAGATTTGGTGGAATTGTTTTCCAAAGAGAATGAGGAAATAGCTGCAATGCGTTCAACTGTAATTTCCCGTGCATCCCGATATGCTTCCGTGCTGGAGCGTTTGATCGGGCCGGAGGGGTCTTATCCTGTGATAGGCCGTTCTATCTGCTACCGCTTTGGAGCTTTTCAGATGCTTTCACAAGCAGCCTTACAGCATCGTCTGGAAAGGGGACTGTCGCCCGCTTCCGTCCGTTGTGCACTGACAGCTATGATAAAAAGGGTAATGAGTTCGCCGGATATGTTTGACGGGCAGGGATGGATTTTGCCCGGTGTTTACGGATATCAACCGGAACTTGCGGAAGGATATATTAACATCGGAAGCCTGTATCTATGCAGCACCGTATTTCTTCCACTGGGGCTACTCCCTCTAGATTCCTTTTGGAGCGGGGCGGATGAGGACTGGTCAAGCAAGAAGGTGTGGTCAGGCGGTCATATCGGTATAGATCATGCAGTTGATTGAAGTTGCATTTTTTTGATATATACTCACTTTCCGGAAAAAGAGATAATGCAGATTGTAAGGCTCCAGAGTTCCGCCCCTCAGATGATTCTCGCAGCGCAGATCAGCGGGAGTAGGCTTTAAGGAGTTTACATAAATAATCATGACTATGCCAATTGTGAGTCATGGGAAAAATATAGGAGGAATGAGATATGAAAAAGACAAACAAATTTTTAGCGTTTGGACTAGTTGCTGCACTTGTGGTAACTACACTGACAGGATGTAGTGACAGTTCAAACAAAAGCATGAACACAGGAACAAGTGCAGAAACTGCATCAGAATCTACGGATGTTACACCGGCAACTTCTTCAGGTGAAAAGCTGGTGGTGGGTCTTACCCAGAGCAGCATGGTTACCGATTACAAGGATAACTATTTTACCAATTACCTAGAGGAGCAGTTGGGCTTTGAGCTTGAGTTCTATATGCTTCCGTCTGATGCTGCTGAGACACGTACCAAGGTTGCGCTGTTGGCAACCTCCAATGAAGAACTTCCGGATGTGCTTGTTGTGGACGGACATCTAACAAATGAGATGATCCTTCAATACGGTTCCAACGGATTTTTCCTTCCGCTGAACGATTACCTAGCAGATGCATCCGTGATGCCCAACTATAATGACATTCCTGAAGAAGACAAAACCATTATGAATAGGGCACAAACCATGGCGGACGGCAACATGTACAGTCTTTCTTCCTTTGAGCAGGAGACTTGGAATATGACACCGAATCGTATTTTCATTAACAGAGCATGGTTGGATAAGCTGGGTCTTGAGGCTCCGACCACTACAGATGAGCTCAAGGACGTTCTGATTGCTTTCCGAGACAACGATCCCAATGGCAATGGTGTACAGGATGAGATCGGTGTATACGGTTTCTCCGGCGGCGGATATGGTGAGAATACTAGTGCTGCATTGATGAATTCTTTTGTATTTTGGAACGGCGGCGGAATCAATGGAGGACTCTCTCTCTCTGATGATGGAGCTACCGTTATCGCACCTTTCACTACTGAAGAATGGCGTGACGGACTTAGTTATATGAACGATCTCTATAATGAAGGCCTTCTTTCTGCTAATATCTTTACAGATGATGGTACACAGTTTAAAGCGATCTTGAATCAGGAGACACCGATTGTGGGTCTGACAACAGCAGGATCCCTGAGTAACTGGCCTGATGTGGTAAATAACAAGAATTTCCTCGAAATGAATATGATTGAGCCCTTAAAAGGACCGAAGGGCGTACAGTATACCCCTTATGCTGATTATACTCCCGGACAGGAACTGATGATCCTTGCCAGCACGGATAAGCGAGATATGGCTTTGAAATTTGCAGATCAGTTCTTTGATTATGACACTTCCATTATTGAGCGCTTCGGTGAAGAGAATGTGGACTGGACGCGTGATCCCGAGATTCTTAAAGAGCATTCAAACGCTTATATCGAATCCGGTTTATATGACAGTCTTTCTCTGCTTGTTACCTCTACCGTATGGGCAGATAATCAGAATCAGACATGGAGAAACCATGGTCCCAGATATGCCAGCTTGGAAATGGGCAATACCTGGTATGACTTCTCAACTGGACATGCTTTTAATCCGGAAGACCCAACACAGTTGAATGCGAAATGCTATGAGCTTTATTATACCAAACATCCGGAGAAAGTGCTTCCTGCTCTGAAGTATACAATCGAGGAAGCTGAACAAGTTCAAGATCAGATGACCACTATTCCGGATTTTGTTAAGCAGAGTCTAGCTGAGTTTGTTACTGGTGCCAAAGATGTTGAAGAAGACTGGGATACTTATATAAAGGAGCTAGATAACATGCGTCTTCAGCAGTGGTTGGAGACTTCGCAAGCAGCTTACGACAGAAACTGACGTATTTTGAGGAGAGCTGACGGTGTTAGCCGTAAAGATAGCTTGGACGGGCAAAAGAGCTTGTTGGAGAAACATTTGCCCGTCATGCTTTTAAATAGATAATCCTTCGAATTTCCGGGAGATTATATCATTAATAAGGAGGATGATTATGCTAAAAAATCCGGTTTTATATCGCAATAAAGGTAATAGGAGGATGAACAAACGGATTCTTTCCAGATGGCAGTTATATCTGTTACTTATACTTCCGTTACTGTGGCTGATTATTTTTGCCTATGCACCCATGAATGGGCTGGTACTTGCTTTTAAGAAATATAATGCCGGTCTGGGAATATGGGGAAGTCCTTGGGTAGGACTTGATAACTTTGCGAAGTTCTTTCATTCATTTAAATTTCCAATTGTTTTGAAGAATACGTTGACATTATCACTATATTCTTTGATTGTATCCTTTCCGATACCTATAATATTTGCTTTATTGCTGAATGCCATGCTAGGTCACAAATATAAGAAGGCAATTCAGACAGTTACATATGTTCCCTATTTTATTTCCACGGTAGTAATGGTAGGTCTGGTTTTTCAGTTGCTAGATTATCGGAATGGTCTTTATGGCAGCCTATATACCCTGTTTACCGGAGGGTCTGCGCCGAATATTTTGTCAGACGGCAGTAAGTTTAAGCATATTTATGTATGGTCTGGTGTCTGGCAGTCGACTGGTTACAGTGCGATTATTTATATAGCGGCTCTCTCTGGAGTGGATCAGGCTCTCCATGAGGCTGCAATGATTGACGGTGCTAGCCGTTTCCAGAGGCTGCGTTATATTGATTTTCCTGCCATTCTGCCTACAGCCAGTATTATGTTGGTGTTGGCTGTTGGAAATATCATGAACGTGGGCTATGAGAAAGTACTATTGATGCAGAATGACCTGAATCTGAACTACAGCGAGATTGTGTCAACTTACGTATATAAGGTAGGCCTGGCAAGCGGAATTACGGATTTCTCTCTGTCCACCGCAATAGGTATGTTCAATTCCATCATTAATTTTATTCTGCTGATTATAGCCAACTGGGGAAGCAAGAAGCTGAACGGCAACGGGATTTTCTAAGGAGGGTGGACTATGCATAAATTTAGAAACTATAGTTTAAATGATAAGATTTTTTATGTTATAATCACCGTTATCCTGAGCACTTTCTTAATATTGGTGCTATATCCTTGCATCTTTGTGATCAGCGCATCCTTCTCGTCAGGAACTGCGGTACAGTCTGGTAAGGTGGTACTGTTCCCAGTAGAGTTCAGTCTTGAGGGATACAAGACGGTATTTAATACAAGCACGGTGTGGCTTGGTTTCCGCAATTCTTTGTTCTATACGATAGCGGGAACCATAATTAACATAGTAATGACCATGACGGCGGCGTATTGTCTGTCTAGGCAAGATCTGCCAGGGCGTAACGGAATTATGCTGCTATTTACCTTCACCATGTTTTTCAGCGGAGGATTGATTCCTAGCTATATGGTAGTACAGAATTTGGGTATTCTCAATACCCCTTGGGCATTGCTTCTGCCGGGGGGAATCAGTGTATTTAATCTGATTGTTGCAAGGACCTTCATTATAAATACAATTCCCATTGAATTGCTAGAGGCCTCCCAGATGGACGGCTGTTCGGATATCATGTACTTTCTCAAGGTAGTAATACCGCTATCCAAGGCGATTATCGCAGTTCTCGTGCTGTTCTATGGCGTGGCTCACTGGAATGCCTACTTCAATGCCATGATTTATCTGCATAATAAGCAGCTGTATCCTTTGACGCTGTATCTACGTGAGATTCTGATGTCCAGCCAAATCGATCCCTCCACGGTGCAGGATCCCGAGATGCAGGCGAGACTGGCGGATATGGTGGGCGTAATCAAATATTCGCTTATTGTGGTAAGTATGATTCCTGTATTAATCATTTATCCTTTTGTACAGAAATATTTTGTAAAGGGTGTCATGATAGGTTCTGTAAAGGGTTAAGTTAGCCCGGAAAAGGGCGGATGATTTAGCGGTTGGAAAACAACGATGCTGCTGTATAAATGGATGAACTGCTGACGCTAGAAGAAGAGCTATAACTGGGAACAATTGCAAATGATACTGAGTTACGATTCATTGGTAAAACCGAGATGTAAGTGAATTAAGAGTAGAAAGAGACTGTAAAAATTATTATATAGAGTCGTATGTTAGAAAACGCACGTACGGTTATGGAGAAGATTTCACATCGTGAGTTGTGATTTAACTAAACGCAAAAGGAGAGATATCAAGTTGGATGAGAAACAAATGTCATGGGCGCAGGTAACATTGGAAAAATTGGCAAATAAGCTAGAAAAGGTAAGTGAAAGGTCAGCAGAGAAGATTCCCTATACAACTGTCAATGGAGTGCATGACGACAAATCGAGCGAAAAGGAGATCGGCTGGTGGACAAACGGCTTCTGGGGCGGGATAATGTGGCAGATGTATGCACTCACTGGAAAAGAGTCCTATAAGTGTATTGCAGAAGATAATGAGAAGAAGCTGGACATCAATCTGATGGATTATGAAAAGCTGGACCATGACAACGGTTTTAAGTGGCTTCCTACTGCCGTGGCAAATTATCGTGTGACGGGAAACCTGGAATCAAAAAGCAAGGGGCTTTTAGCAGCGGGAAATTTGGCCGGACGCTATAACAGTGCTGGAAAATTCATACGTGCCTGGAATAATAGGCCGGGCAGTGATGCTGACCGCAGTGGATGGGCAATAATTGACTGTATGATGAATCTGCCACTTCTGTACTGGGCGAGTGAGGAGACGGCAGATCCCAGATTTGCGCAGATAGCTGTGAATCATGCGGATACGACAAAGGAGTATTTCATTAGAGGTGATGGTTCTGCGAATCATATTGTGGAATTTGATCCGGTAAGCGGTGAGATGGTAAAAAGCTACAGCGGACAAGGTTATAGCGAAGGTTCTTCCTGGACCAGAGGACAGAGCTGGGCATTGTATGGTTTCACACTCAGCTACATGCATACTGGAAATGACTCATATCTGGAGACGGCGGAAAGAATTGCGAATTATTTCATTGCCAATATACCGGAAAATGGACTGATTCCGGTGGATTTCAGACAGCCGGAGGAGGTAGGCCTGGAGGATTCCACCGCGGCTGCCATCGCTTCCTGCGGGCTGATAGAGCTGGCAAAACAAAAGGAAGGCAGGCAGAGAAAGATTTATTTGGATGCCGCGCTGAAAATGCTGCAGGCACTGGCGCAAAGCAGTCTCAACTGGAATGAGGAGGAAGATAATCTATTGACCAAATGCACGGCAGCTTATCATGATAAATCGCATGAATTTTCCATTATTTACGGGGATTATTTTTTCTTGGAGGCGCTGATGAAGCTGACAGGCAAGGAGCTGTTTATCTGGTAAATCTTATATCGACGTAATAAGAACAGGAAAGTTCGGAATTCCTTGCAGAATGAGGAATTCTGGACTTTCTTTTTTATAACATAGTATCAAATTAATCTATGTATTGGTTGGAACGTAATACCTCAAAAATACATAAAGGAATCCTATCGTGGAATAGCAGACGTTGTAAGTCAAATGACTGGTCAAGCAATCAGTCATGGAGGCGCAAGGAATCTAGTTCAGAAGCTAGGAGAAAAAATATGTGCTGAAGAAAAAGAACTAATAAACGAGATGAATGCCGTAGGAAAATTATAAATGCTCAACCTTGGCACAAACAACTACTTGACAACACTTGATATCCATTTGTTAATATGTTACAATTACAAAAAAGAAATATGCAGCATAACTATTGCTAAACTTAAAATTATCAATAAGGACAGGTCGTCAGTTTCAAAAACTGGATAGAAGAGCATATTAAATAATAAATATACTAAGTAGAGACAACAAGACCAGCCTAATATTGCATTGTTTCTTTTAATCATAGTATAAGTAGCAACAGGAATAATTTTGTATTTCATTTACAAATGGTCTTATTACATATAACCCGAAAATCAAATGGATTTAATTAATAAAATCATAAATGGTATGGGTTTATAATTACAGTAGAAGAGCGTAAGGTAATTAATCTATAATCAATAGGGGGATATTTAAATGGAATTAATATTATTACATGCTAAACCAATAATTATAATATTATTTGTCGTTTCAATACTACTAATAATATTAACTAAGTTAATATCAGTGAAAAATCCAAATAATTCAAACAAAATTAATATTATACTACCTTACAAATCTAAATATTTACTTACCAATACTGAATATACCTTTTATAAAATACTAAAACCAATTATGGATAAACATGATTGTCTTATATGTCCGAAAGTAGGATTAAAAGATATTGTTAATATTACTGACAAAGAAAACTATATGAAATGGTTTTCTAAAATTAGTCAGAAACATATTGACTTTTTAATATGCAATAAAGATTTAAAACCTTTATTTGCATTAGAACTGGACGACAATAGTCATGAAAAAGAAAAGGCTAAAAATAACGATGATTTTAAAAATAACCTATTTACAAAAATTGGATTACCATTAAAAAGAATCAAAACCAATAATTATAATGATTTAGAAAATATACTTTTTCAACCAATAAATACAGAAATTAACAAAGGATGATAACCCCCCCTTAGTTACAATTCAAATGGTATTTCTAATTTCATATTTCTGCACCTGTATTTATATTAATTCACAATTAACTTTATCCTTCTTTTTAACACCATTCAAGAGAGGTATAACCTGATCATTAACAAAAAACCTTTACGACGTCAGAGTCCTACATAAGCACGACATTATGATACACCTAAAAAAGCAATTAGCAATATCTAACTATTCAAAATAGACTCAACTATTCGATAAACTTGTGTTTTGCGCATAGTTACAACTAGTGTCTCAAAAGCATTATCCAAGTGAATGTCTGAGTGTCCGTTGAAATAAATCTTCGTTTAATTTTGAAGTAAATGTTCGTTATTACTACTTTTATAGTTACATTATGTGTTTTTATAATTAATTATAGTTATATATTTGAAGTAAATGTTCGTTAATCCTGTAAACTCTTTAAGTATTGCTTTGTATTCTTGAAGTTCTTATTTATCTATTTTTTTCCTTAACTTAATAAATATAATGGGAAGTTCGTTTACGTCGCGATTTTGAAAGAATTCGACTTAACACAAGCTAAAGATTATTCTTTCATTTTAATATCATATCTCTAAAATCTTCTTCCGTACCATTAAAAACATTCATATCAATATATTCTTCATCACTATTATATCCCTTAAGAACTGCCCTATCTGTGTATTGCCAGAATTTCCATTTATTTTTCATTCCTATATTGGGAGAATAATAAACATTTCTTATCCAAAGTGAATAATCGTCAAATTTATCCTTAATATATAAATTATACGATTTGGATGTGGCATATATCATCGGTTTTGCACCATAATAATTTTCCAATATATCTAATAAGTTTTGTAACGCTGCTCTAGTAATATTTACATCTGGCGGATTGTTCTCATAATTACTGTAAAACTCAAAATCTATAACGGGAGGTAATTTTCCATTCAAAGAACCGACAGTTGAAATATAATTCTCCGCTTGTGTTTCAACACTACTATCAAAACTAAAAAAATGATATGCTCCAATAATAATGCTTGTTTCTTGCGCATTACTCCAGTTTCGCTTAAAATACTCATCTACAGTCCCACTACCTTCTGTGGCTTTAATAAATGCAAATTCTATATTTTGGCTTACAAAATCATTCCAATTTATATTACCTTGATAATGAGATATATCTACCCCAGTTATAGGATATCTTTCATTTGATGGATGGTTAATAATTACTATTTTCTTATACACTAAAATTGCAAAAAGCAACATTGAGCAGAATAAAACAATTATCATTCCAATCAGTACTTTCTTATTTAAAAGTTTCACAAATTTCCTCCATTCTCTATAAATAGCATAACAACATTGTTTTATTTCATTTGTCGCTTTTTAATACTATTGAGTATCATCATAGCTATATGAATTTTTTATTTATTTAAATGTTTACAACAAAAACATAAAAACTCCTGCTGAATGCTCGTATGCAAAGATTACAACTTTACCATGTGCATAACTATTTCACATACAGCCCCCCATAGTAAGTATGACTTTTGCATGCTTATACCCCTTATTCTTGCTACTACATTCCATAACAATGAAATAATCACTATCATTCTCATCCATTACAACAATACCTTGTGAATAATCAGTTTTCCAAAGTGGTTTTACACCATAATAGAGAGCTACAGCTTCATTTGTAGGATTTGGTAAATCTACATTGAAACCATTTTCAAATAACCACGCATGGTAATTCTTAAGTGCAGGAGGGGGAACCATTATTTGAAATGACATCATCATCGCCATTTGAAATTCCATTTCTTCTTTAAGATTAATCACATATTTTTCAATAGGATTAAGTTTATATCCATCGATTGAGGTTTCTTTTTCTAAACCCTCATTAAGTTTGATTTTTTTCATATATCTTCTCCTAATCTATCAATCTTCTTTTGGCCTTGCATCCGCATATGCTTGATTTTTTGACACAAATTTATTCACTATTAAAAATGCCCTACCCAACTCATTTAAGCTAAGTACCAACATGTATTCAGCGACTTCTCCTGAATGGTCAACACTACGCATTGGGTTTAGTTTTCTACGATATTCTTCAAATGTATCTCCCACCATTAACCATGCATCATCCTCTTTATCATAATAACAGTGATATTCTCGCCAAGAAGATTCATCATATTCTTCATAATAGTCTTCGTCAACCGAAAAATCTGCCCAAGGGAAAAGTCGTTGAAAAACCATTGTATACGGTGTAAAAGGAAACCAATATGGATACATATACTTTTTGATACTATTCCCGTCATCCACAATCAATTCCGTCTGTCCTCTACCACTGCTCTTGTTTACCCATTCTGTTGAATGCAATTTGACTTCGCCACCATCTTGAATGATTTGCATAAATTCTTTTTGAGATAGCAAAAAATTGTAATTTATAATATGTTCTGGCAAATTTGTAAAAGAAAGAAGTTGTTCATTTGACGAACTATTCAAGAAAACTTGCTTTAAAGGAACTTTAACAAAGAAGCCTTTTCCTTCTCCACCATTTGTTCTTTCAATTGTTTCAGCCGTTAATTTTTGCCAAATACACGTATTATCATTAGGATTATATAAAACCACAATACAAGGCAAAGAATTCGTATTCCAATAATTGTATTGTCTCTCGTTAATATTCCGAAAAATTATATATCCATCTTTTTCCTCATTGAACCAACTTGCACCAGATTTTATTTGCAATGCAAGAAGTTGTTTTGGTTTACCAGATGATTCAATAAACTCCATATGCGCATCAATGCCGACATCATTAACTGGTTGTTCTCGAAACATCCAGTTGTTACGTTCAGCTATTTCCCCACAATGATTCACGCCAATTCGTTCAGTTGAACTTGCCATAAATAATCTCCTTTTATTAATAATAACTATAAATAACTCATCGTAAAAATCAACACGTCATCTATACTTTGATTATGTTCTTTAAACTTTTAGCATATTATAACGCAAAAGGATTCCCTTAATGAGCTTATCATCTCAGGCAATTTTGTCTCACCTTAAATTTACATGAATCATAGTCAAAACTACAAGTTGATAAATTCCGATTTTTTTTGTTCCTGCAACTTCATATTTAACGATACTTCAACTTCCCATTATTGCTATAATCTGTAGTTCAATTTACTGCTTCTTATCTTCACTTCAATAATTCTCAATTATTAACTATAACGAAGTATTTATTTCAAACTTACCATATATTGTAACATAAATCCAGATATTTTACCATTCATTTCCATTGGCATAAGATAACTTTATATTTTTTGGGGTTTTTACAACTTTCTCTTCATTTCTACGACTTTACATGATTAACTAAAATTTACTTCAAAAATTACATGATTAACTAAGATTTAATTCAAAATACAATATTAACGAAGATTTACTTCACTCGACACCGTTGAAGTAAATCTTCGTTTTATTTTGAAATAAATGTTCGTTATTACTACTTTTATAGTTACTTTAGGTGTTTTTATAATTAATTAAAAATTATAAATTGATAACTGTAAATATAACAAGGCTGTTTGCATACTATTAAGTATAAGTATTTATTGGAGGTTAATATATGAGTGATTTAACAGCTACTTCATGCTGTGGTGATAATAAAAAAAACTGCGGAAGTGATGGCATTGGTTCTATTCTCCCTATCATTCTTTTGCTTAGCTGTTGTGGAGGCGGTAGTAACGGGTTATTAGGAGGTGGCTTTGGAAATAACGATTGTGGTAGTGATAACGGATTAGGTGGTATTCTTCCTATTATCTTAATCCTTTGCATGTGTGGTGGTTCCTTCTAATTATATAAACATAAAAGGCTGTTGTTTTCTAATCAACAGCCTTTTATAGTGTATTTATAACAACTTCGTCTTGATTTGAAATAAATTGGCTTGGTTCATCCTCAAATGTTGCTGTATCAAAGTAAGCAATGGAAATGTAATAAATTTTAAGTCAGTTCGTGAATTTTTATAAAAGAGCTAATATCTTAATAATTCCATGAAGTTCGCTTTAATACGTTATTTACAACTTCTACGTCTTGTTTATAAATCTCCGCTATATAATCATATATCCCAATATTTTTTAAAAATATCTATTTGATTGATTTGATCATTCCCATCAGCATTAGAATAATCCAACCCAACTTCTCCTATAAATCTAGTAGTATTTACCATCTGTTTAAAAATAGGTAATTGTCTTTTATATTCTACGGATAATTCTGGATGCATTCCAACTGCAATCTTCACATATTTTTTATCTGTATATTTATCCAAATACCTTTTATATATATCAGGTAAATTAGTGGCTGCTATTGTATACGACTCCTGTTCTTCAATGTATTGCACAATACCATCACGATTATCATATAAATCAAAATGCATATGTGCATCCATTTTAAAATCATATCATTGTATTCCTCCAAATATGCTTTCATTTCAGCCATTCCACTTTTATACAAATCAGCATATTTCTTTAATGTTTTCTTCTATCGGAATTATACCAAAATACAATACATTTTTTGATTAATTAATTATGATGAAAGAATCTAGAAATTTATCATTATTTTTTGCCATTGATTTATTTATATTACTTTTATCAAACATATTATGGATTACATGAATGAATAAAATTTAGTTCAAAATACACATGATTTACTAAGAATTACTTCAAAAAACAGTTTTTACAAAGATTTACTTCAAACTTTTTTGAAGTAAATCTTTGTAAGTGAAAATAAGCGTAATAAAAAAAACCTTTAAAATCAAGGCTTTTCAGATTTTCTTTATGTTAAGTTATTTACTAACATTTACTTCACTCGACAAGTGTCGAGGGACATAAAAGTGTCTATATATCGGACACAAATTTGTCTAAATGACGTAATTCACTATCTTTCCTACTCTATTAATTAAAAGGGGGACACAAAAGTTGTATATATGTCAATTAACTAGCTATTGCAATCAACATAAAATATTATTTTAAGCTGCCTTCAGATAAAAAGCGGACATAAAAGTGTCTAATTGTTGCGATACGGACATAAATCTGTCTACAAGTATTATTTATGTGGTCTTTTATAATCAACATTTCTACTCAGATAGATTAATTAAGCAATATCTTTAGGTATATTTTACATTTTTTGCAAAACAAGTTCCCATGCTATTTTTGCTTCGCCATATTTCATCAGTATCACTTCTTCCATGTCAATGATTTTAAATATCTTAAAAGTATTAAGGACTTTACTCTTATCGAAAAATCGTTTTATCCCCGTTTCTGTCATATATATTCCTTCTGAGATTTGCTTGCCTTGTCCAACACCGTAATTTGTATCATTAATAGAATTAACCCTTACATATAACATGCCGTTAGTTTTTGTTACACGGATGATTTCTAATAGAATCCTATTTAATTCTATATTATCAAAATAATGGAGGCATAAATCAGCAACAATATAATCTGCAGTTTCATTTTGAAACGGGAATTTTTCTCGTAAGTCAAACTGTCTTGTTTCAATATCAGGAAAATATTTATGGATAAATTTCATGGATTCTGACGAGATATCACAACTAATAAGATTGCAATTAAAAGTATGCAAAAATGACGTATCATCTCCCCAACCACACCCCAATTCAATTAAATTGGTTATTTCACTAACCTTTCCTAGAAGATATCTATCTAACCAGCCATCATATTTAATATTTTCATTTGTCTTCATTTTAATAACTTCATCCCAATACATATGCACCTCATAAAATACTAACAATTTTCAAATTATGACTTCTTATATTGCCTCCAATTTTGTTTGAAAATAGTTTTCACTTCACTATTTGTAACAAAGTGGAATTACTTTCTTGGTAAGTTCATCAAATTGCTTGATATAATAATCAGCCTCCTGTAACAGTATTTCTCTCATCTTATCCTCTTTTTTATCCAGATATTCTGTAAATACCGTTTTCATTCCTGCCCTTCTGGCCCCAGCTAATTCATCTGAACCGCCGTCTCCTACAAATAAACTTTCATCTGCTTTTACATTCAATTTGCTCAATGCATACTCATATATTTTTAAATCCGGCTTCATCATACCTACATCGCAGGAAAAAAATGCTTCATCAAAAAAAGACGCCAAGGGTGATTGGCTCCAATATTTACAGTCGATAAAGTCTGCATTACTAATAAGGCATGTTTTAATGTCTTTTTCATGAATTTCTCGAATCGTATGTAATATTTTTTCATCTACTTCGAATAAAGCTTTTTGCATTCTAGCTTGTCGTAAATTCAGTATTTCTATCATTTGTTTTTCACTTACTTTATAAGGCATGGAATAGATAATTTTATCAATAATTTCCCTTTCATCTTTAATTTCACCTAATGCACGTTCCTTATATAAATCATTATTTTCCGCATAATGTTCCCACTCTTCTGCCGAAATTCCAACTACATCAAATTCATTTTTTCCTGTGAAATATTGCGGATAAATCAAAGTAAAAAACAAATCAAAAAATACTGCTTTTATCATTTATTATTCTCCCTTTAGTTTCTCATTGTAACTATCTGGCTGCTTGTATCACATCTCCAAGCTGTTGGGAACGTTAGTGCTGTAGGTGTGATAGGCATTGCTTCAGTTTGAGAAATTATAGTTGCGACTATAATTGCTTTTTTGCCACTTTCTTGATAAGTTATGGTGCCATTTGTTTTTTCCATTGTAAAATCGCAGCTACTGTCGCTTTGAGAAGAGATATTTTCGTCATCGGAGATATACCAGCCTAATATTTTTCCTTCTCCAGATGCTTTTGTTTCTAGACGCAATAAAGATAATTCGCCAGTAGTGCTGTCGTTAATTAAATATTCTTTGGTATATGAGTCAATTATCGTTTCTTGCATAGTAACTGTGCCTTTGTTACTGTTAATTAAATATTCTGTGGTACGTGGGTCAATTTTCGTTTCTTGAATGCTTGCTCCCTGTGCAGAGAACTGCGCGCTCGTCATAGTTAGGTGATTGAGCCATAGCAACGGTAGAGGCACCTTGGATTATTAAAACATTGCTAAAAATAAGGACATAAATTTTGCTAATAGCTTTTTCATTGTAAAGACCTCCTATTTTTTTTAGACATTATAAGTGGAATTTTTGAAACAAGAATAATGCAAAACAGTATAGACAATCCCGATAATGCAATGGTTATAGGTATTAGCCCACGGATAGTAGTGAATGTATTGATAATAAAAATACAAACAGATAACGAGGACGCACATAAGACGAGTATGGAATCAATACGAATTAAGCGAGGAACATCAATTTGTTTTTTTTCTTCGTCTGTTAATTTCCCGTAATAAGGAAGTCTGCGTGGATCCTTTTTTATCGCTAAAGTGATGATGCCGAAGTAAAAAAAATAGATGGTTAAAAACACAGGAAAATAGGAAAACGAAGTCAATACAACCAATGCATACATTCTACATACTCCTTTTCATGGAAAAGATTCAAGTTTAACTTCTTTTAGATATGGTCTGGTTAGGTCTACTCACTATACCGGCAGATATATGGGTGATAACGTGCGTTCACGAAGAGAAACGTTTTCCAATCTGCATTACATCAGCAATCATATCCCAACTGATGTTGCATATAACGATACTTAATCATACACCGTACAGCCCTTTCCCTTGCCCACTATTCCTATGGATACTAAGTCATAGATTAGGCGTTTCCTCATGCAACCCACCTCACAATTACTCGTGACGCAGTTTCGGATGGGAATATCCTTATCACTAGGACATCGGATTGCTATGCAATCCGCACTAAATCTTTATTGTAAAGCGAGAAGAAGTCACATCTTGTCGCACCTTCGCATTATGCTTATTTAGAACGTTTCGACTTGCTGAATAAGATTTCTTGATTGATAATATCAGTCAGCGATTCTATATCATCTTCTTTTAGATTTCGTATTTTAAAATTAGTGCACATAGTTTGACATTTACGATATTCTTTACCTTGATACGTAAAAATATATTCGCCATGGGCGGTGAATATAGACTTTCGTGTATCCCTTTTGAATCATTTCTTTTTCCAATCAGTACCGTAAATTTCCTGCGCAGCATGATACTTGAATAAT
The DNA here is from genome assembly GCA_963517115.1 of uncultured Lachnospiraceae bacterium. Taxonomy (GTDB): domain Bacteria; phylum Bacillota; class Clostridia; order Lachnospirales; family Lachnospiraceae; genus Anaerocolumna. The sequence goes on from CAUQEW010000003.1 coordinate 68,626, forward strand.
ACCGATGCTAAATCACGGTTTATTGTTTCCCAGTTATGACGAGCATAATTATCATTGCAAAAGTTATATTCTTTTCCATCGTACTTTACTTTGACGGCGAAAATTTTATTCTTACCGCCCTTGGTGCAGCCGAGGCAACCGTTGCAGGTTTTGCATACGTTTATAAAATGTTTTTGCAAGTCATTATCAAGGTTTTCAAAGTCCTCAAGCATAGCTTTTACGCCTATACTGTTCAATGAGCCGAAATAAAATTGCCAGTATTTTCGTGGATTATATCCAATTACAAAACCACCGACTCTATTACGGAATGTAATGCTAAAATCAAATCCCGATGCGCCGAAGCTGCATTTTATGTTTTGCTCATAACCGTTTTCCAAGCATTTGCTTTGAATTTCAAGGAGCAAACCATTTAAGCCTGCTACGTTATCTACTCTTGTGAGCAGGTAACTAAAATCGCCAGTAAATGAACAACAAGCAAAGTTTATAATGGCGTAGGGAGTCCATGGGTTTATATTTACAGGGATTCTTTCGGCAAGGAGCCTGAGGCTTTGTATAATATCATATTCGGCAGTAAACATTATTTCTACTTTACCCTTTTCAATGTCAATCCCAATCTCATTTAAAAATGTTTTATACAGGGGTTTATAGCTTGCTTGGTTCTTGCTCAAAATTTTGATGTCAATTGACAAGCAATTCTCCTTTGTTTTGCCTTGCAAAAAAGAAATGTACAGAAATTTATAGAAATCGAACAAGTTCTTGAATATTAACTTGTATACCTTATCCAACTCAGGATTAATATTATTTGTTGTGTACCACTCATAGGCCTCGTCTTCGTTGTCGGCAAGGTTTAGAAACTCCGGGGCATCATACAGCTTGTCAATCATCTGCCCCATTAATTTATGAAGTTTTAGTTGACTTTGCTCATTTGCTTTTTCTGATTCAATCGGTACAAATTCAGAATACATGAAATTTAATCCATATATAATACGTTGTGAGATTATCTTAAATTCTTTTATTGGATTGATGGTCACTTATATCCCCCCATATTGCATAATATCAATTTTCTGACATGACAGTCTTAAATAATGATTAGTTCGTGTTTGGAAACAAATGTGAAATAACATACTAAGATTGTACCACAATTTTACAATATTACAAATGTTTTAAGAGGATACTGGGAATATTAGCTACTCTTCTATTTCATATATTACCACTTTTGTGTCCCTCGACAGTATCCTGTCTATGGACGTTAATTTATCAATATGTACTATTTCTTCAATATTATTCACTTCTAATAATTTTTCACTTAAAAAATAAACATTATTTTATCAATATATTAATTGAACTTAAAAATACAAGTCATAATGTGGAGTTTGACAAAATTGTCTACCTAATAGTAACGCTCATAATATTGGATAGGTAACTTCTGAGCAATATTCTTCAATTGTTAATGCCGCAGAATAAAGCCTCATTTCATCTGCTCCATATAGAATAATACCTCGTGGTGTGTTATCATCTGCCATACCAAGTTTCAGCGCAACCGAAGGTAGTCCAACAAAATGCATTATATTAGTTGGTCCTGTCATTATACACGCATCATATTCTCGCAATTGTTCAGTTACTAATGTGTGTTGTTTTTTTCGTTCTTCTAATGCCAATAGATATGGTATATCATCAAGTCTTCCCGATGATTCATTCAAAGCTTCGTTCAAATATGTGATACCATACTTCATCATTCGTTCCGAATCAGATTCGTATAATTGGACAATATCTTTAAGTTTCTTTATTTTAGCGGATGAATTTAAGAGATAATCTTCAAGATTATTCTTGAACTCAAAACGCATGATATCTCTTTGATATGGCGAATATCCTTGTGAAATTTCTGTGATTGCTACTCCTGCTTTTCTGAGATTTTTAAAAAGTGTTTCATATCTTTCGATTTGTGCTTTCGATACCTCATCATGATTGAATGTATTTATAGCAATTCGCAAATTTTTTGGGTTTTTGTATGTTATATTATTCAACGGCTTGTCACACATTCCTGAATAAATTATGTAAGCATCATAAAAATCCCGTGTTAAAGCACCTGCGCTGTCAAGATTATGTGCAATCGGTATAATTCCTTTAGCTGACAATGTTCCATTTGGCGGTTTTAGTCCTACAACCCCATTTTCGGTTGCACAACCAATAACTGAAAACGAAGTGTCTGTTCCAACAGCTGCTGCACAAAATCCCGCAGACATTGCAACCGCCGATCCGGAACTTGAGCCACTAGGGCTTTTTGTGCGATCATAGGCATTTTTCACCTGACCACCTTTGGAACTATAGCCATTTGGCAGATGCACCAATTATTGCAAATCTAAGAAGAAATGGAGCACTTATACTTGGTAAGACAAACATGACCGAATTTGCGAACTATACTACGAAGCATCCTTAACAGCAATATTATCTTTAAGAGCAAGGCTTCCCGCTGTTGTATGAAGTCCGGCTACATCTATATTGTCTTTAATTAAAATCGGAAGGCCATATAGCGGCAAGTCTTGTACATTTTTAATATCATCCATGTCTCTTGCCTTCTGTATTACCGTTGAGTCGAGTTCTGCAATTGCATTTAGACCATTGATACCGTCATAATTATTGATACGATCAAGATATAACCGAACAAGTTCTTCAATACCAATACGTCTGTTACGGATTTCATTTCTTAACCATCTTGCTGTCATTGTATATAAATACTCCATTCTAATCATTTCCCCTCATATTAAAATTCTCAAATTTATCGCCACTAAAAATCTAATAGTATAATTTCTGTTTATCATTCCATACATACAATTATTTACTGTTCCGTGTTTGGGGTCTCCATTTGTGTCACGCTTAAATGCGACATTGGTAATTCAACTGCTTTCACGCCTCGAATCAATCATAATTTCCCTCTTCTCCAAGGTCAGAACTCCTTTCGTGCATTATCTGCACTACACCCTGCCCACCGTCAACAATAACTCTGTCTCCCGTCTTTAGTCTCGCGGTAGCGTTGCCGCATCCGACAACAGCAGGAATGCCCAACTCCCTGGCGACTATAGCAGCATGCGATAATGGCGCCCCTATATCTGTTATAATTGCTGCAGCTTTTGGGAATAAAGGCGTCCAGCCTATATTAGTAGTTGAAGCAACAAGAATTTCGCCCGGCTTAAGCATATGTGCATCTTCCGGATTTATCAGAATACGTACGCTCCCTTCAATTCTTCCCGCTGCTCCGGCAAAGCCTTTGAGTGTTTCAGAGTCGGAGGTATCTAAAGGGATGGAAGGATCATAATAATCAACTCTTCTGTTTGGATCAGCCAACCATTTGTAAGGCTCGAATTTTCCCCGGATAATTGATGGCAGCGGGGGAAGCTCTTTGAATTTATTGTAATTGACTTTTCTGGCGTCAATATTCTTCACTGCCGTATCATTTCCGGCAAGCAGATTCAATACATCATCGATATACAGGAAAAAAACATCGTCTCCAATTCCTGTCAATTCACCAGCTTTAAGTGCAAAAGTACGATTAACCCTGAATACTCTCGTCCATTCAGAACGGTATGTCTCTCTTGAACGGCTGCCTTCCGCCGCTTCAGTCAATTTTTTCTCCATATTCTTAACTTTGTTTGGAAAACGCTCTTTGAATTTCTTCCATGCTTGTGTGTATTGTGCCTCTTGCTTCTTAAGAAGTCCTTCAATATCTACATCGATCGATTTAAAACTTTCAATTTGATTTTCTAGCCAGCTTGCAACCTCACCGGTATCTGGTATTGACAGTTCAAACTCGTTTGGTCCGCGGTGCCCCTGCTTTTTTAAATATTCTTCACGGCTCATTTTACCTTTGATAATGTTCGAGATTCCGATTACCGGTCCGAGGCTTGCCAATTCAGAGCTGCCTCTCAGGTGAGACAGCAGCGCGTTGGCATCTTCAGCTCCAAGAAGCTTGATTAATTCCTGATTTAAGTTAAAAATGCTTTCAAATTTCCGCGCTTGCGCATTTCCTACCCAAAAAGCCTTAAGGTTGTAAAGCCAAAGCTCATTTTTCCATAATGAGAGCAGCTCACTCTTTGTCTTAATATTTTTGATACGTATTTTTATGTTTTCGCACCAATCAGGTGTTTCCTTTAAATACTGTTCAGCTATCTTTCTACCTTCCTTTATCTTTTTCAAGGTATTATTTACTTTCGGAATCATACCTTTTACCAAAGCCAACGGTGCAAATGGGTAAACAGGAATATCGATTCCTTCAGGGAACTGTCCGAATATGTCCCCCAACTTCTTCAGCGTAGGCCTGGGATCTTTTCCAAATGCCGGATAGATAGATAACAGCATGCTGATATTTGAATACAATCTTCCGCAAATATTACCGGAGAACAATAATGAACCGGGAACTGTACTTTGCTCCTCATCAATATCCCTTATTAAGGACCAACTGAGAGGAGACATAACACCAGACATTGCCTCCCCAACATTGGTATTGCTCCAGAGAAAATCACCGTCCAGGGATTCATTCAATTCATAGGTATCCAGATTACTTGTCCTTACGGTTGTTATTGGCCGGGCTTGAAGAAGATATAGCTTCCCGTTTGCAACTGCCCACTCGATATCCTGCTGGTCTCCCAATTCCTTCACCAGTCTTGAAGCATATTTATACAGGCTGGAAGCATATTTTTTAAAGTCTTGCGGCCCCTCATATTTTCCTTTAGGCCTCATCAACTTGAAGGAACTTGCATTGGCTTCCCCGGAAACAAGTTTTTCTCCTAATCCGTAGACATAATTGCCTGTCATGCTTTTGTGGCTACCTGTAATAGGATCGGCAGTGAACAATACTCCCGAAATTTCGGACTGCACCATCAGCATAATAACTATGGCAATCTGGTGAGATTGTTCCATTCCTTGAACAGAACTATATGCTTTGACCCTCTCTGATTCTCTTGATTTAAAAACCGTATAAATAGCTTTCTGAATCTCATTATCCATTTTAACATTGAGAACCGTTTCAAATTCACCTGCAAAGGATGCCTGTGCAGAATCTTCACTCAGTGCAGAGGATCTTATCGCAAACAATGCATCTTTATTTCTTTCGCGGATACCATCCACTAAAGCATGTATCTCATCCCATGCTTTAGAATTCAGCTTTTCACCCTCAAAAGCTGACGGCAGAACAATAAATCCCTCCGGTACAGGGTATCCCGCCTGATACATTTTTGCAAGCATTCCGCCTTTTCCACCTGCAAACTGACTTGTATCGGGAGTCAATTCTTTAAAACTTTTAACCATATTTGTCATCATAAATAACTCCTTTCCGTCTGCTATTCCTTATAGAAACCTTTTTTAAATAACTCTAAAAAAGCATCCATCTCTGCTAACAGCCCATTGTAATCAAGTGTGGTTACAGATAACCGTTTCAATTTTTCCCGTTCCCTTGCACCAATTCCTTCCAGAGTCCACATAACAGCTTGGATGGCTCTATTGATATTAATATTCTCTTTAAACATAGAAACGTCAACATCTTCCAGTAACTTGCCGTAGCTATTTGTAATGTATTGCTTATTTCTGGATTCCAAATCACTTTTTACTTCATCGAAATCTTCATAATTCGCACTTTTAATAAAGTCAAACATGTCGGGATATTCATTGGTCAACGTAAATTCAACAGATAAAGCCTGGTACAATCTTTTTAAGACATCTTTTTCTTTAAAATTTATTTTCGCGTAAAACTCATTCATAACGGTATCTGTTGTATAGTCATACAAAAATAAGAATAAATCCTTTTTACTGTTAAAATAGTGAAAAAGCATCCCTTTCCCGATATCCGCTTCTTTAACAATCTCATTGGTAGATGCATTTTTATAACCTTTTTTCGCGAATTCTTTCATTGCCGAATTTAGAATTCGTTTCTGCTTTTCAGAATCTAAATTTAAAAATTTTTCTAACACTTGATTTCCTCCACAAATTTATAATTTTAAAACGTTCGACCGTCATGGTCTATATTTGTTATTATATCACAATAGACCAGACTGGTCTATTGTTTTTTAAAATATCTTCTTTCATTCCCTGTCTCCTCGGATTCATAAGTATACCATTACTGGCTTATGCCTTATGACCGACTTTTCTGACATATGCTTGTCCTCCTAATTTTCAAAATTGAGTTGAGAACGAAGGACAAGGGGCGGCGATCGGCACCTTACAGTAATTTTGTATAACAAAAAAAGAGCATACCTACAGACATATATGTCCGTTTGTACGCTCTTACGTTTCAGTTCGTATTCTACAAGTTCCGACAGTTCGCGTTGATAGGCATACCTCTCCAATGAAAAGTACAGAATTTTTTAAGAAATCACTAGCAAAAAAAATTTTATGTAAACGACTTAATGTCGCTGCAGCGAATCCGCAATAGCGTAGTCTGTATTGACCATCACATAAAACAACCCTTCAAACTTTACGGGTTTGGAGGGTTAATAAATTAAAGCATGGATAAACTCCCGCCAAACTCACGTTTTTTTTGTTGGGCGGGTAGCACTTTCCTTTTTTATCAATTTATGAAAATTCCTGCCGTAAAAAGCAGGTATTTTACACAATTTTATAGGCAACTAGGCTGTCATAATGCGTTTATATCTTAGACCCTAATCTTTGCACCCTTACCTTTCGGTAAGTTTTCCCTTGACATAATGTTATTTATTCTCTGCTTGGGATGCTTAAATTGAATTTTTTATAATAAAGAATACACAATCGCTATACCTCTCTTTCTCAAATCGTTTTTTCATCAATTTTAGCAATCTCTTTTGTACGGAATGGCGCATCCTTGAAAAAGATTGTGAGGACAAAGCCAACAATAGCCACAACCATGCAAAACAAGAAAATTTCGTGTATGGAATTCGAAAGTACTTTTTTTGCCTGTTCCAGTGCTGTTTCCAAAAAGCTTGAGTATTGTGCTGGAACCTGCTGCATGATCTGCTTGACAGATTCGGAATTTGTTATTATCTGAGGATTCTTAAGCGAGTCCTGAACATTATCTGGAATATTACTTAAATCCAGCTTTGAAAACCCAGTATTCATTGCTGCTATCATTATTGTCCCATATATTGCCGAACCAATGGTACCGCCTATATTACGAAAAAACTGAACTGTAGACGTAGCGGCACCGATTTGCCTTGTCGGTACGGAATTCTGAATATTCGTGTTGGCGATTGGCATATTGATTCCAATACCCAGACCCAAAATAATCATATAGAGAATGATATTAAAATATGAGGTATCGGCACTCATTGTCGAAAGTAATCCGGTTCCGATAATCATGAAAATAAAAGCAACAAAAACAAAAACTTTATTCTTTCCAGTCTTCGATGTTAATATCCCTGTTAATGAGCTTGCAATTAAAAGTCCAAGCATCATTGGCATCGTGATTGTGCCGGAAGTCGTTGCAGTTGTCCCAATGATTCCTTGTGCATAATATGGAATATACATAATCGCCGCATACATGATTCCTTGTGAAAGGAATGCCACAATCAGCGTTACATTTATACTTCTGTTTTTAAAAAATGACATCGGTATAATTGGATTTTGAGCTTTCGATTCAAAAAAGACAAAAAGTGCTATCATAACAAGTGAGAAGATAAACATGCCTATGATCTGTACTGACAGCCAGGAGTAATTTTTTCCGCCCCAGCTGAAGGCAAGCAGCATAGGAACCAGAGCAAGTATAATGGTAACTGTTCCAGAATAATCAACCGATTTCTTTTGTCCCTCTGTTTTGAAATTCGGCATTACAAAAATTATAATCGCTAAAGCCAAGATTCCAATGGGAACATTTATGTAGAAAATCCAACGCCAGCTAAGATGATCGATGATTAATCCGCCAAGGAGAGGGCCGATTATACTTGCCAGTCCGTATATGGATGTGACAATTCCCATATACTTTCCTCTCTTTTCAGGTGGAAACAAATCTGCTACAACTATAAAAACGCTGGTGATAAGAATACCTCCACCGATTCCCTGTATGCCACGGAAAATGATGAGCTGCATCATGCTTTGCGACATTCCACATAATGCCGAGCCGGCCAGAAATGTCAAAATACCGGTTATAAATACCGGCTTCCGTCCAAAGATATCAGCGATTCCGCCAGAAACCGGGGTAATGACGGTTGAACAAAGCATATAAATTGTAAATGGCCATGCATAGTATTCCATCCCTTGTAGGTCGTTTACTATTTTTTTCATCGCTGTTCCGACAATGGTTGAGTCCAAAGCCGAAAGCAAGAGGCTTGCCATTAGCCCTGTAAGAATTAACATGATTTCGGTTTTGCTTAAGTTTTTTGTTTTCAAGATAATACCTCCATTTTAATTAGTTTGTTTTATATTAGTATACTTTACACCACTTGGGGTTAAAAAAATTATGCTCCTAATAGAACATAATTCTTTATAACAGGCTAAATATCAGAGGCCGTTTTTTCAGCAAATTCATGGACAATTTCTTCAGTCCATTCAAAAAACAGCGAATACATTTTGTCGTACAGTTCCAGTATAGAGAATGCGTAAAAGGGGACAAATTCTTTCTTTGCTTCAATATTGTACTGAATGAATTCTCTCTCTTTAGAAAGGTTGCTCCTAAGGTTTTGTATCATCTCCAATCCGATTTCCGGCTCCACATTGTGAAGATTTGCAACAAAAGCAACAAAATCGATATAAATCTTTTCTGGTTCTTTAGAGTACTTATCCATTATACTCAGAAAATAATTTCGACCTTTTTCATTTATCGAATAGATTGTTTTCTCAGGCATTTCTCCTTCTTTTACAACTTCATTGTCAAGGTACCCCTTTCTATTCAATACAACAAGATTTTTATAAATCGAAGGAGAACTGATTTTCACCCATGCGCTTATGTTGCGAGCTTCCATATTTTTTTTCATTTCATACGCATTCATTGGCTTTTCCATTAACGCTCCAAGCAGCATCAAATCAACAGTTGACATATAACACCTCCATATGGTATATCGTATACCACTTTACAATATACCTATTTTTTAAGTCTGTCAATAGTTCTTATGTAAAATTCTAAATACTGACTATACTCTTAATGATACTAAGGTGTTTTTTAGTTTAAATGTGATTGTAGGTTTTCATGAATGATAATTTTATCAACCGCCTGTAAAAATAAATTCTCATCATAATCTTCTAAAATATTGGGATTGCTCTGGATCAGCTCAATCAGTAGCTCCGTCTGAGCAATTTCTCGGTCAAACCCATTGCTGTCAAGAAGCTGCCTTCTTTTTTCTTAGCGGTAGCAAGCTCTAACGTTAAGGTGTTTTGCCTTTCTATAAAAACAGCAGAGTCGACATACCCTTTCGATACGACTCTATTAAGGATATGACTCTGCTCTGTTAATTCCATAATTCTGTCGTTGCATTCGCTAATATCCTGCTCCTGTTGTTCATCTATGCGAAGACTCTTTAAGGGCTCCAGCAGGGGAATGAGGATATCTGTATAATTGCTAATCAGCTTATTCCACATCGATACAAATGCCCATTTAATTACATCCTCCCGAATGCCCTTTAAGTTGCATTTTGATATATCTTCGATATGCTGACTACAGCAGCACTTTATTTCTCATAAAGCTTACCAAGGTAGATTTTTTGTCTGCGGAAGATACCGCTGCATTCTCCACTAATGAGGTTGATGCTGAATGCATAACGGTTTTGTATTTCATCGCTTCAAAGGTTGGTTGAATACTTGACATCCGCTGCTAATAATAAATATAATAGGAAGTTCATTAATGGTGGTGAATACGAAGTATTCAAATTAGTAATTACCAGCGGTTCATATTCTTTTGATGCTTTTCCACATATACCTCTTTTAATTTCTCATGTGTGATGGAATAACAAAGCATTACATCATTTAAATACATGAAAACATCACAAATTTCTTCGATAAAATGATTTCGTACTTCTTCATCATTTACGATTTTCTTATCTCCATCTTTTTTAATAATATCTGCTGCTTCTCCTGCTTCAATCATCATCCAGAGCAATGTATCCCTGCCCTTTTCTGGAGATAGGCCACCCTATGACCTCAATAAAAAGACTAGGTGCGTTCTATTCGCCATCATAATAATCTACGTTTTCACCTACTTTATAAAGTTTGTTAATGTTCATTCCCCATACGCCAATTTTCCCAGAATAAGGATAGAAAGCAACGTCAATTGAGTTGCAAGTGTCAAAGTCCAAATATACAAGCGTCTCATTCAATGAGTTGTTCGTCAGTTTATGCGCACCCTTCTCGCAACCAACATCATCAACTGTAAAACAGGTGCTTATGGTACCAATGTCAGTGTTTGTGACGATTGTGGAAGTATCAAACTTCATTATAATTCATGTAGAAACCGATGCTGTCCCATGTGCCAATCGCTTCCAAAAGAAAAGTGGATGGATTTAAGACGCGAAGATGTTCTTGATGCACCATATTTCCACGTTGTATTTACAGTACCAGAAGAACTTAATCCAGTCATTTACAACAATCAGAAACTTCTGTATGATGCACTTTATCATTCTGTTTCTGATACATTTGATGAACTTACGTCTGACCCCAAACACCTTGGTGCCAAAATTGGATATATGTGCATCCTTCATACATGGGGGTCTGAGATGAATTATCATCCATATATTCATGTCATTGTACTTGGCGGTGGTTTAGATTCTAAAAATGGCTGGAGGGACAATGGCTCTAAATTTTTCCTACCTATTCGTGTTCTTTCCAAAAAGTTTCGTGGAAAATATATGGATGAACTGAAAGCCTTATGTGAAAATAAAAAATTGGAATTCCATGGTTCAGCATCTAGGTACAGAAATTACTACACATTCAAGGAACTCATTAATTCCTGCTATGACAAGGAATGGATTCCTTGCAGCAAAGAAACATTTAATGGTGCTGGGTCCGTTATACAGTATCTTGGAAAATACACTCACCGAATTGCAATCAGTAATTATAGGCTTATCCAAGTGACAGATACAACAGTCACCTTTTCTGTAAAGGATTATAAGAATCAAGGACACTGGAAGGAATTGACGCTGACTGGAATAGAGTTTATTCGTCGCTTCTTGATGCATGTGCCACCGAAACGCTTTGTCAGAATACGCTACTATGGGATTTTATCTTAACGTACAAAACAAAAGAAACTGACATTGTGCAGAAATCTTCTTGGGTGTAAAAAATATATTTCTGAAATAAAAGATATGTCTGTACCAGAAATGTTGAAGTATCTTTGGAAGATAGATATCTACGTTTGCAAAACATGCGGCGGTCATATGGGTGCAACTAAACAGCATACATTTATACGAGATTAATCCACACATCTTCATACATTTTTTAATCTCAGCTACTGAGGTCTATTTGTCGTGCAAAGACATATGAAACAGCACTAATTTATCTAGAACTACACTCCAAAAGTGTTATTCTTTATGAAAAGAACAAAGATTGAATCTCCATAGTAACTGGCTATCCGAACGCTTACTTTATTCAATTAGGACAAATCGAAAATGATGTAAACGAAAGGGCAGTTACTGGTGAGCGAAAGCTGCTTTTTCGTTTACACCATCATCGATTCTATCCTAATGAATTTGTATTACTTCTGGTTGCTTTTGATTCAAATTTTTCTGGATCTAATTTTCGCAAATAATGACCTGCTGATGTGATAATGATGGCATTGGGAGCTGGTTATCCCTTGGTATAACAGTACTTTGATGATTAGTCTATTAATTTACGTTCTGGAAATCCATAAGTAAATTTAGCCCATTTTTTCTTCAAACATAGTTGATCGTGTATAATTATTGGGTAATTGATGAAAGCTCATTTAGCTACCTCCCCGTCATTAAAAAAAGCACATGCAAGCGTAAGCCATTCATCCGGCAGATAAATTGCAAGATAACCATGGTTATAGCGTTTAGCCTCATAAATGGTACAGTTTGGGACATACTCCTTGAAAATCTGAGCAGATTTTTTAACACACTTCATTTCTTTTTCCCCATACCAGTACATCACTTCTGCCGATGTTTTCTTTAGACTTTCTTTGATGTGATAATTCATATAGGTTTGATATATGGTATATATTGTTTGTAGGGGAAGTCGAGGCATGTCCTGCATGTAATAGTCCTTGATTTCCTGAGGAAAGTGCATTTTCTTAGGTATCATTTTTTCCATCTGTACTAGCAGTCTTTGTGATGCTTTTTCGCTATACAGAAATCGTCCCAAAAGTCTTGTAGACCAGATACAATAATTTTTGACCCATGGAACAGGGTAGCAAACACTTCCATCAATAATTGCTTTTTGTGTTAAATTAGGATTTCTTGACAACATCTCGATTACGATCTGACCACCAAGGGAAACACCGCAAAGCGCAAATAGTGTTCCCTTACAGTTTTTATTTATGTATTCTATTAACTTATCCGTGGTAGCTTCGGTAGACTCATATGGAGTTGCATATTCTTCCCCATGACCATCCATCGTTGGTAAAATAACGTGATATTGATCAGAAAGTACTGTTGCTTGTCGCAAATAATTCCACCAAGCATTACCACCGCCGTGAATCAGCATAATATGTGGATTATGTTTATCTCCAAATTCATGAAAGTTCATTTTAATTCTCCTCATCTTTTTGATTAAATGTAGAAATCATAGACAGTTTTCTTACCTTTCGTTCTGTACTTGACGGCAGATCCATGTATTCCTTGAGAATGATCGATATTTTCTCAAGCATTTCTCTGTATTCGCCGTCGGTAGTATTGAGAATACAGGTGTTGAAGAAAATCATATCTCTTGCCACGTCTGCATCCTCTTGCGCTAAATAATTCTGTACTTCTTGCATAAGTTCAATAAAATATCCTATTGCCAAATGAGATGTGGAATGCGCATCCGGAGTTATGGCTTTTTTATCTACCATGTAGACTTTTTCCATAGCACCTCGTACACGGTTTTCCCTAACAATCGTTAATATTCCATGATCCTCCAAAAGCTTGGTGTGGCGGTATACTGTTGCCTTAGGGATATCCTGCATAGCTGTGCAGACATCACTTGCGGAAGCCTGACCATGCGATAAAATGTATTGAACAATGCGAAGCCTTGCAGGATTTAATAGTAGTTTTGCAATATCCATGTTCATTCTCCTCGTATAATATTATTATCATTAAATATTATAGTCTCATTATTGAGAATGTCAATACTAAAATAAACCACCTGGCAAAATCATTTTCAGATGGCTTATATAGAGGATAATATAAATTTTTATTCAAAAAACGCATGCAATTTTTTTGTTTCCTTACACTCTGAAAATCCGTTTTCACCTATGTCATCTAAAAAATACCCTCAAAAGCAGGGCTAAGAAATGCACTTTTTCAGCCCTATTTTTGCCCATTTTTTATTTCAAAACCGCAACATCTTGTGGTTGTAGTGGTTTATTTATCGTTTTGACCACAACGTGTCATCAGAATCACAGTTTCGACATGCCTTGTGGATACAAAAAAGATGTCGCTTGAAGCTGAAGCTGGTATCCCCTTGGCGGTATAGTATGTTTATTGGGGTCATCAATCCTTAAATTGATTCCCCACTGAACCATTATAATACTTTCGAAAATTAAACAAAAGGGCAGGCTGTTACACCTACCCTTTCATTATTTAAGTTAATTGGCTTTATCTATTATTTTCATCAAATTCTAAAAACAAATCCTGCAAATCTCCATTTAACTTCTCATTAGTTTTCTTAAATGTAAGATTTAATTCATCATCTTGTCCTTCCAATGAAGTCACACCATCTAACAAAGCTAATATATTTGATACAGTATCTATTCCTATTTGCTTTATTACTTTAAAGAAAATCAGCTTATCCTCATCTGTAAGATTTTTGTACAGTTGAAGGGATTCTTTCCAATATGGGTCAGTAGCACCGCTGACATCAGTATTGTTAAATAAATCTTTATAGATTTCCAAATTTTCTTTCGCCACTAGATTATGCAGTTTTTCAACAAAGTCTTTCTTGTGCATAATTTACCTACCTTTCCTTATCGTCGGATATAGTTCTTTATTCATGTCTATTGCATCATTGATTGAGGCAAAATTTGCCCCTATAAAGAATCATTCACTCTTCTAACAGTATCTTCATCTTCGAATATAGATTTTAACAACCCATCATAGGGTAGTTTATGCCTCCAGCCACTTGAAATTGCAGTATTCCTATCTAAATCCACAATAACAGTATATATGATCCCATTTTTTAACGTTAAATCAGTAAATTTCTGGTCTATCATTTTAATCTCCACCCTTTCTTACTATTATTCATTTGGGTCCTGGTTCTCTATAGACTCCTGGTCTAACTTCAACCAATCTTTCTCCTTTTGCCTTCCAATGAGCCTTAATTTCATCGTAGCATTACAAATGCTTGGCTTCTTCACCACATTGTGTCTGGGATATCATTGTGCGTTGCATATCCCTCCGCTTTTTGCGGGCGCGATTTTCTTTAACTTTCAGGTCTCAACAGAGAATATATCTCCATTAAGACCGCTATCATATCAATGCCTATTCATTCCAATATGTGATTCCATGATTGATTAGTGAACCTACCGAACGTTCTTTTTCCAAATCGTAATCAAAATATCCGTCTGAATCCAAGAAATATACTCCCTGTTTATAAAATTCACAAACAGTTTCAAGAAATTTTTCCGGGGAACTATGCTTAACAATAAGTTCTCCACTATCATTTCTTAAAGAACAAATCATTTCTTCCCCATCATTATTCTTGTAGTAACATATGTAATCGCTTGAGTAGTTTCCTAAAATCGGTATTACAACCTCATTATCATATAATTTTTCATCAATTAAAATATTTTTTAGATTTTCGCTTTCCTCAATAAGCTCTGAGAAATGTATAAGCCTATATCCAGGACAAAAGTCCATCAATTCTTGTTCTTCAATATCTCTTTCCGTTCCAGATACATTATTATAAATTGCCCTAAAGAGTTTAGGAATTGGTTTATTCAATTTTTTAAAAACATCTTCCATGTTACTAATTTTGCTCCCAAGGCTTTGAGGGTATTTGGGTCTTAATAGACCTGCCAACCTCAATGATTCCATAAATAAATTTTCCATCATCAATTCACCTCTTTCTTATTAGCCTCCAGTACTTTTTTAGCTCTTTAATAGTACAGACACTTTATTCAAAATTACATTATATTCATTCAGTTTATTTACATGTATTTATCCTGCCTACATAAATTATGTCATTTTGCAGATTCCAGCTTTCATTCCTGTTACTTACTAATTTGAATTTATAGTCTGCTTATTAATTCTGCTGCCTGAGCTGCAGTTATCTGAGACACATCGATTTTGATAGTATTGAGTTCTCTATAAAGTGGCATGCGTGCCACGCTTCTTGCAATTACATCACTTTGTCGGATACCCTTATCAACATCGGCTTGTAGTCTGCAAATCAAAGCATCTGATTCGCAAATCAAGAGATGTTTTTTACCACGCAATCCGAAGTTTCTATTCTCGAAAGAATTTCGTCAATAATAATCTGCTCATGCATAACCCAACCAAAAATAATATTTTCGTAAGCGGAACATCCAATAAAGTTGTTAAGCAAATAGCAGATGTTGTCTATCACCATCACTTTTGTCTCTTCTGTAATTTGAAACGAGTGCATATCCCAACACCAGTCTCCATCCAGAAAAACACTGTTAGGCAATTTAACTTTCATTAATTGGCAGACTGTGGTTTTTCCAACTTCCATTGTACCGCCTATCAAATATACTGTTTTCATATTGTATCTCTCTTTAAATTTCTGCATGTCTAAATGTTATATTAATAATTTGTACTTCGCATTGTCTTGATAATGACTACATATAACTTGCTTGATTAAAGCCATACAGCCCAATCACCATATTCAAATGTTCCGCTTCCATGATGTAGTTTGCCCTCTGTCTTCAGTTGTTCAAATGCATCCCTCATTCTAACAAGTATTTCGGGGTGAATGTCCAACGTGTGATGGGCAGGGAATACTCTCTTTACTGGGAGTTCTGCAACTTTTTTCAGAGACGTAAGATAGGCTTCTGGATCAGTAGATGGGTAATAGGCAAATAATGTATCTTTATAAACCAGATCACCGGTAAACAGATACCCGCGTTCTTTTTCAAAAAAGCTCATATGTCCGGGTGAGTGACCGGGCGTATGCAGAACATAAACGGAACGATCACCAAGATCAATAACATCATTATCTTTCAACACTCTTGTAGGTGTACCCTGAAAGAAATCATAGGTATCAACATTATAACCTTTCGGTAAGTCACAGCGATCGATGACCATTTCCCTGATTTGTTCCATAGTAAGTGGAAATTCTCCGTTTAACCAATTCAGTTCATCATTTTGAGCATAAAAATCAGGAAAATATTTATGACCCCCAATATGATCCCAGTGAACATGTGTTGCCACAGCTGTAACCGGCCTGTCAGTCAACTTGATTACCTCGTCGTAAATATTGCAAATACCAAGTCCTGTATCAATCAAAATGCTACGCTCAGAGCCGTTAAGTAAATAACAATGTGTTTCCTCCCAATGACGGTACTCACTAATAATATATGTTTCTTTGTCTATCTGATCTATTGTAAACCAATCATTCATTTGTTAATTCCTCCAACTTATTATTAAAATTCTCTGTTTATCGTTTGGATCGATTATATAAACAATTTGCATTTCACATTGTCTTGATAATGGCCGCTTAATAAACAGAATGGGAATTTCCTTTAACGTCACAGTTTGTTCATTACCTATGTATATTATTCTATGATAACATATGACTTCAAAGGTTTATAATCCACTAGACTTTTTTTAATTCTCGTACAGACCAATTTGAACTAACTGCTTCTCTTTCATAAAAACCACGCTTGTCTTTTTCTGCAATACTTAATAATTCGCAATAATGAGACCAACTCAATTTGCCAGACAGCGTCTGGCATTTTTCATAATTCATATAAAATGCTCTCATATTCTGCAAAGACCTGGAAAATCCCTTCCCAAATTCAGCAGTCAATGTCTTAGAAAGTTATTTTAATGTCTGCTCCCCATATTCAGCTCGAATACTATCATTTTGCTCGTAACGAATTATAATCTCCCCTATCTTCCAATAGGAAATGATTAATTCGTTATTAACTTCTCTTGCAACATTTCTCCTCGCTGTATCAAGGATATTTCTTATTTCACCTACTAGCGGTTTCATGATTTTATTATCCATACTTTCAACTCCTTTCTTAGACATAATTCAACAATTTATCACTTTATTTTCGTGTTGTTTCACCCAGCAGTTGTCATTACATTGACTTGGCAGGTCCATGAATATTGCTATCTTCGACAGATTTCGACACAAACTTCACAATGCCTTGAGTAGACAATAATGATGTCGTGAAGATCTAGTGTTTCCTTGGCGGAAGGATATTTTTCTAAAATAGAGTGCAATAATCCGCTTTTTCCAACTTGGTCTTCAAGCGTATCATCACTATTATCTTTATACTCGTGGAAACACGGACGATATTTTTGTTTTTTGTAGTAGGAAACTGGTTTGGTATATTGGCACTCTTCGCTGTATTTTTTAGCCCAAGCTGATACGCTCCATTTGGCTATACCGTATTTATATTTTATCTTAATCGAACAAGGTTTTGCAAAACTTTAATATACCACAACATTTCAATTTCTTTTGACCGACGGCACGCTTTCCTGACGGATAAAAGGGCGAATAGAATCGTTGCTTCATGCATGCACCGCCTCGTAATTGATACAATAATGATACCATGAGTGGGTAAAAATAACTTTAAATTAAAGGAATAATAGTGATTAAAACAACGCTTGCTTAGTCTATTGTTCGTTCATTATTTCCAAGGCCACTTTTGCACTCCCAACTCCTTGTGCGGCTGCTTGCCGCCATAGTTCTATCGCTTTTTCTATATCCTGCGGAACACCTATTCCTTTATCATACAAGAATCCCAAATCATACTGAGCATACTTTTGTCCCTGATTTGCCGCTGCCGTAAATAAATGTATGGCCGTTTCTATATTTTTTTTAACGCCATGGCCATCACGGTAGTAACACCCAAGGTCATATTGAGCATCCGCACTGCCCTGTTGCACAGCTTTTTCATACCACTCGATTGAAAGTTTTCTGCTGATTGGCACCCCATAACCATTGCCATATATAAACCCAACCTCATATTGGGCTTGCATATGTCCCTGTTGCGCCGCTTTCATATACCACTCAAATGCTTTTTTATAACCGCCCCGTTTGCCAACAAGCGCTTCTCGGGTATAATGATAAGCAATCTCAAATTGTGCATTGACATCGCCTTCTTCTGCTTTTGCCGTAAGTTGTTCAATATTATCCACTTTTAATCCTCCTCGCTGTTATCTTTTTAATCGTGTATGCAACACCGAAAGTTCTATTATCTCTTCAATATACCAATATACTCATTTTACGTAATAACTCGTAGAGACGGTAATTGACCGTCCGAGATCATCATACTGCTTAGCCCTACATGGATACCGTGCTAAATATAAATCCGCACCGCACCCTTATCCTCCAAACATTGACGCAGAAAACAAAACTAACCAACATCATTATACTATTATGCTGGAAAAACACAATTACTAGATTTCGTGTTCAGGTTTGAAAGGTAAATCTGTTTTATGTATGCCAGTTTTCAGAATAACCCATCGGAGAACTGTTTTTCACATCAAGACTCTTCTTTTATCGTTTTATCCAGATCCCTGCGTTGTCGTCAATCGGCGGAGCATGCATGCGCCTGAAACCACTACAAGACCTTACATGCATTCAAGCAGGCAAACACTCTCCGTATGCCTTGTATGTGGAAACATATCAACTGGATTTCGTGAATAAAACTGTATATTAATATATATTTTATATAAATCGCACACCCTGTTGTCTATTTATGCTCTTTTATCTTGGCATCATTGTCATCGCCTTATCATCGCTTCAAAGGTTGGTTGAATACTTGACATCCGCTGCTTATAATAAATATAATAGGAAGTTCATTAATGGTGGTGAATACGAAGTATTCAAATTAGTAATTACCAGCGGTTCATATTCTTTTGATGCTTTTCCACATATACCTCTTTTAATTTCTCATGTGTGATGGAATAACAAAGCATTACATCATTTAAATACATGAAAACATCACAAATTTCTTCGATAAAATGATTTCGTACTTCTTCATCATTTACGATTTTCTTATCTCCATCTTTTTTAATAATATCTGCTGCTTCTCCTGCTTCAATCATCATCCAGAGCAATGGTATCCCTGCCCTTTTCTGGAGATAGGCCACCCCATTTGTTTATATATTTTTCTTGTAATTCTAATTGTATAGCTTGCATTTCTTTGAATCCAAAATCACTCATTATTTCAGCCTCCACCTTAGTATAAAAATTTCTGTTTCGTTCACATTCGCCACCGATTGAGAAGTAATATTTATATGCGACCTCAATAAAAAGACTAGGTGCGTTCTATTCGCCATCATAATAATCTACGTTTTCACCTACTTTATAAAGTTTGTTAATGTTCATTCCCCATACGCCAATTTTCCCAGAATCAGGATAGAAAGCAACGTCAATTGAGTTGCAAGTGTCAAAGTCCAAATATACAAGTGTCTCATTCAATGAGTTGTTCGTCAGTTTATGCGCACCCTTTTCACTTGCTGGAAAGTACAACAAATCTCCCGCTGACACAGTCCTTTCACCATTCGGCGTCTTCAATATTCCACTGCCGTTAATAATATAAAAAACTTCCTCGTTTTGAGTATGATAATGATACGGATACGCGGATTTCATTGGAGGTATCTCATAAACAGATACCTTGCATTGATTTGCTGTTCCTCTCGGTAAAAACTCCTTTCTTGAATATTCATATTTATCATGCTCGTTTTTATGTGTGCTCGCTATTTCATTAATCCGTGCCTGTAATATATCTGCCATTTGACGTTACCTCCTGTTATATAAGTTATTATATCAATATTCCGATTTCTGTAACAAACAAATGGGAAATCAAATCACACCAAGTTTCCCGGCTCACTTAAAATTAAATGTTTGGATTGGAATATATCGGGATTTTTATTGCAAATTTCTTTTTATCTTCTGTGGTATAAACAATCGGATTATCTTTACTGTATATCATAGAGATAATGGGAATTTTACCATTGGATAAGTTTGCGAAAAAAAAATTACTTTGATTAACAATTAGGCCAGTTGATTGAATCAATAGAATAAAGAACATGATTCCTCAGAGGATTGTTCTCAATAATGTTCGGATGCTAAAATCAATAACTTTTATCATACTAACTTTTTTCAAAACATTTTCAGATGGAAGATTAATTTTCGAGGTAAAACTATACATTTTGTTGAATCCTAAAGTATCGAATCCATATTCCTTATTCATCATCCGAAATTCATTTAGGAACATCCAATTATATAATAATCAATTTTGTGATTTTCTATAACAACGCAAAATGGGCACTCTCGATAATTGATTTCATTTGACATAAGCAAAAAGGGTGTCCGGCAGGGTCAAGCATAACAAAACTCTCCAATTATCAGAAAACTGCTCATCTTATGTATTTAGAATAAAAGAGTTCATTTGCCTTTTGTGTAAACAAAGATGGAGTCCATTGTATACTAGATCCAAAATCATTTGCAGTAATAGCAGCAAGTAGATAATCTCGTAATGGGAGCCTGTCCTTTACCTTAACAGGGTGTAATCCATCACGAGTTACTATTCTAGCTGCAAACATTTTCTTCACATCGATATATAACCTTACACCAGGGATATAATTGATATTTGGATCAATACAAACACCTCCAATGTTATGCGAATTTACAACAAGTTCACCGCAGCCGTCAAGTACATCCAACATAATATAATCAGAGTAATCTTTCGGCTCATTCATTGGTTTTAAACCAATTTCATTTACCAATCTGTTATATTTCTTTAATGAATTGGGGGATAATAATGCTCCATCTTGCTTAATGGACTCCCAGGCGGACAGAGTTGTACTGTGTACCATATATTTTTCGTCAGAACTGCGGTATTCAATCTGGTGTGATGTTTTGTTAAAGAACTCAATTATACTTTCCGCATTCATACCTATGCATACTTTTAATATCACATTTCTTTGATAAGCTAATTCGTAATTTAAAAAGTCAAATAAGCGTATATAATTTTTGTCAGCATCAGGCGAGAATCTAATCACATGCAGTTTTGATTCAGGATAGACATTAGTAAAATAGGTTATGCCTGAATCGTATATAAACGATGACCAATTTTCATCATATATGCCATCTGTTGTAAATGGGTTTCTTTTAGTCGGACACCAATTAGAATCTGCTATATATATCAAATTATCACCCCTCAAATTATAAATAATCTAATGAAAACACTGATTTCGTCTTCCTATAACAATTAGTATTTATCGCCAATAATTCTTTTTTGAATTGATTTACAGTTCTTCCTTCAAAATTGCTTCAATATAATTCAGCACATCAAGCGGTTTTTCCATTTGGAAGAAGTCATACTTACGCTTTGAAGGTTGTGTTGTTCCTTCTTGTAAATACCAAGCTGCTTGAACCGCTCTCATCCCAAGTTTTCTAGCAGTTTCCAACTCATTACTACCTCCATCTCCAACATATATACATTTCTCGGCCTTCACAGATAGGCCATCCATACATCTTTGGAAAATCACCTCTTCGGGCTTTTGAATCCCCTGTTCATATGAAAGATAAACAGCATCAAAATATGGAAATAATTCACTTCTTCGGATTACATCAGCTTCCTCAGAAAAACAGTTACTTATTAATCCAACTAAAAAACCCTTTTTTTTCAATGTTGAAAGCATTGGAGTAATTTCAGAATGTAAATGTCTAAAGCATTCTTCCTTTGCAGCTATACGTTTTTCTACAATTCTCTTTAAAAGTATTTCGGAGTAACAATGATTCTCTCTAAGTATTATTTCCAATGCTGCCTCCAATGTTAACTTCCCTATAGAGCGTTCATGTTCAGTCGGACGCCAAAGTGATTGAAATATATCTTCTGGAATTCCAGCATCCTTCGCCATCTGTGCTCCAAAATATAGTGGACTATGATAGTGCGTAATTAACGTTTCAAACATGTCAAAAATTACTGCTCGTGTCATTGTTTTTCCTTCCTGCAAATTTTGATTTGTCTTTTCTTTCTCTTGTATTCTATTAGTAAAAAAAATATAATGAGAAGTTTCAGCTAGACAAAATGGAATTTGTCTAGCTCCATATAGGTTGCAATCTTCAATTGTTCAAATAAAAATATTTCAGGAATTATTTAATTTCCCTTCAAAACGCAATTGGTGATCAGACATCCAGTTATACTGCGAATATCCATTTATTGAAATCAATATTCAAAAATGTTTGTATCTGGTCATGAATACCGATGTCTATATCTGTGAGCCTCCTGGCATTATTTTCTACAAGCACCAACGGATCTATAAACCGTTTTTTTGCTGAAATATTAACACTATATTGGTTTTTCGGTTTTTCCGCCGAAGTTGCAACGGCGAAGATTTCCGTATAGATTTTCCACATTTTAGATAGTTTTTTATCATAATTCAGTTTCTTAATAACTTCGCTTTCCGTTAGATATAAATCATCTTTTACCAAGACGCCATTTTCTATAGCGAATCGTATGATATCCGCTAAGTATTGCATTGAAAAGCGGTCTTCATCTGACACGAAAAAGCGAGAGTTTCGCAAGGATATTTCTGTAAATATTTTAGCAGCATCGATGGAATTGAAACAGAGTTCTTCGGTTCCGTGTTCATTTTGTGCGACTGTCAAATCCTTATAGATGCTATTCAGAGTTTCAAGTTCCATATTATATACGCAGAATCCATTACCGATTGTATATTCCAGGCGATCAGCCGAAAGCATGGGTGTATCGTTATCGGCAATTGGATATTTGTGATAGTCACTAACGTCTTCAATACTTATATGATGTTTTTTCAAGAGAGTGGTTATTTCTCTTGAGTTTTCAATGAATAATAGGGTTTTGTCTTCCGTTGATTCTTGCGTTAAGTGGTCACCTTGCAGAAAATCAATTGTATGTGCAAAGGCAGGTGTTGCTATATCATGAAACAATCCCGCTATAGCCTGTCGAATGTCGTGGGTGAAATTCCAAACAATCTTTGAAACACCTACACTATGTGTAAACCGGGTGTAGGGAGTTATTTCCATCTGATAATGTGGAAATTTAGCGTATTCACAACCGCAATGCATACCGATGTCAGATAATCTCCGCATATCAGAAGTATTAGCCAGTTGATCTAACAAAACAGGAATTTCTTTGGAATATATTGAAGTATACAATATTCAGACGCTCCTTCTTCATAGTATTTAAATTAATGGGAAATATGTATTTCATTATAAATATAATGGGCAATTCATTGTTGTTGGCGATTGCGATGTAATCAAATTAGTAATTACCATCGGTTCATATTCTTTTGATGCTTATCTATATATATCTTTTCTAGTTCCTCAGGTGTAATAGAATAACAAAGCATTACATCATTCAAATACATAAAAACATCACAAATTTCTTCGATAAAATGATTTCGTATTTCTTCATCATTTACGATCTTCTTGTCTCCATCCTTTTTAATAATATCTGCTGCTTCTCCAGCTTCAATTATCATCCAGAGCAATGTTTCCCTGCCCTTTTCTGGAGATAACCCACCCCATTTATTTATAGTACTTTCTTTTCAAAATCAATAAAAGCATCGCTATCAAAATAGTATAAGTATGCTTCTAATAGCTCTTCAATAGTGCAATTGATCTTTTGCTCATAAGTATTCTTCACTATACTTTGTATTGTTTGTATTGACAATGCATCAATCAAACCATTCTCTTTTGCTATCATGGGAACATCATCTCCATCATCTTCCACATCATCAGGGTCTAAAATTAGCCCCTTAGTAGTTAAGTCCCATACATCTTCTTCTGGCAAATATAATGTATCCGACCAATTAAACTCATTTACTTTTTTCAAAATACTTTCAAGTTCTATAAAATCAATCATAAAAATAACCTCCTCTGATATCAATCACTAATGAATTGAATTAAGAGAATATAAATAGTCTCTACAGTATCTCCTGTCGATTTTTTATTCTATTAATCAATAATTATATATAACCAAATAATCCATTTTAAACATAATGGGAAGCTGGTTTTACTTCCAGTTATGCTCATTTTATTCCTATTATCCAAAAAGGTCTCACTATACAAATAAGCACCATCTAATACCATATTTATCAATTAAATCTGTCATTAGTAAACTAAATTCACATGGCGCAAGTGGCATCAAAATTTTAGCATCAGTTTTTAACACTTCATATGCTTTCCGCACCTTTTCTTCGTTGCCATCTCCATATTGCAAACAAAACTGCATTACGTTGCCAGTAACCGTTTCTTCACCAATAATGGAATATTCTGAATTTCGTTCTGCCACAGCTAAAATTTCCCCTTGAATATCAAGCTCTGAATGAAAAAAAGTTCCATCTTCATTTGGATAACTGCTGATGAGAACAGCGTCAAAAGCCTCTTGATAAAGAGCCACCGCCTCATCACTTCTTGTAACATATGCTTGCATCATTGATCTTTTCATAATAACCTCCTGAGTTCATTCATGTACTTATTGTTATCTGGCATTTTAAATTTAGAGAAGTTGCAAATGATTGATAATTAGAAGTTGTATCTTTTATGTCGTCGCATAAAATTCCGTTCTAGTAATGGAATACACGCTTGTCTTTTTATTTTTCTCGTCCGCATATTCCTCACGCAATGTCATACCCACCTTTTCAGCTACTTTTCTTGATGGAATATTTGTCCACTTTTGATAAGAAAATATCTCATCAAAATCCATGTTTTCAAAAGCATACCTCAAACAGGCTTTTGCTGCTTCAGGAAACAAATTGCCATCACCGTGAATATTCTGCATGGTAATTCCGCAATCTTCAATGAATTGATTTGTTTCTTTTAATATAATTGCCCATAATCCGAAGCCATATCTGCTATAGTTATCAAGATTCCAGCCAATCCAACTTCTTGTTTTATCCATATCAAATGCTCTTGGGTAATATTGCATTGTTTCTTGATCCGATAATATTTGATACCAAGACTGAAAATCATTCATTGTCAAACCTGTATTTACAGGAATATCGTGAATTTCCTCTCAATTTCGTGATTTTCTATAACAACGCAAAATGGGCACTCTCGATAATTGATTTCATTTGACATAAGCAAAAAGGGTGTCCGGCGGGGTCAAGCATAACTCTCCAATTATTAGAAAATTGCTCATCTGCGATTGTTGCTCCACAATGGATTGCATATTGAACTGCTTTTTCTAAATCATTAACGGCGAAGTCTATATGTGCCATTTGCTGTTGAGCTTCAGGCTCTTCCGGCCACACAGGTGGTTTATACTCAGGATTCCGTTGAAACATTATGCCAGGATATGTTCCCTGATTGGTTCCTGGAGCGTATACACATGCCCATTCTTCATCGATAAACATTATTTCCCACTTGAGCAACGCCGCATAAAATTTTGCTAATTCATGCGGGTCTTTGCAATCCACCGTAAATGAGTACATTTTGATTTTCAATTCATTATCCATAACGCTAATACCTCCTAATATAAATAATCTACACTACAACTTCTGATTTGTTCTTTTGATTTTTTTTGCTTCTTGCCTTTTAAATATAATCCGGCACTTCGATACCTTTCGTTAAAGAGTGATTCATAAACAAATGTATTATACCATATTTTCCTATCTATAGTGTAATATTTTAACATATCAATATATATTTAATGTCCAAAAAGAAAAAAAGACCAACTAGGATTAGTATTTCACCTAATTAGCCTTAATCATAACTCTTGATATATTTCATCTCAGTTTTGTCAATAAAGATGACTTATTTATTGTATATTATATATTCTATGATTTTGATAAACTGTACCATCCCAAAATATCACTACAAGGTAGCCTTATTATTTATCATTAATTACTTTTAACATTTACATTAATTGTTTTTTTAGTACCATCCATATACTCAATTTCTATTTTAATAATTTTTGAATATGATGTAGTAGAATTATACCAAACTGCTTTCCATGTACCCCCACCTGATTCATTCTTAGCTAAAGGCCCAACATCTCGCATTCTAAAAGATGAATTCCTGCCTATGTCATTAGTTATTCTGTCATTGACTCGATTATATGCATTGGCGGTAAATACAATATATTTTATATTCTTGCTTGAATTATTATAATATTGTATATAATTATCAATACCACCTAAATAATTCATCGATAAGGAATATTCCGCTATGTAAACTGAAGGATAAGATGGTTTTGATGAAAATGATGCTTGGGAATAATCACTATACACTTTTATTCCGTCAATAACTTTATAGCATTTTATCCTAAAATATTTATCATATTTTCCACTTACTTTTGCAGTATATGAATTTATATCTTTTTTATATTTTTGTAATACTTTATATTTACTATCTAGGTAGTTTGCATATTTCGTTTCAACTTGATAATAGTAGCCTTCCTTCTTTTCCCATGTGATTTTATATTCAGTATCTGACTTTTTAGTAACCTTTATTGCTGGTGCTACAGGTTTATTTTCAAATTTTGCATACACGGTAATATCCATATCACCGATTTTATCAACTTTTTCTTTAAATGATGCAGAAGTATACCATCCTACAAATGTCTGTTTAGATGTATTCTCTAAATGATATAACTCCATTAAAATAGTTCCCGTCTTTACCATTGATGCTGTAAATAATGTTTTATCTCCATCAACAAAAGCTACATCTACATAATCCTCAGTTTCAACTGTGATTCCATCATCATTTTCTTCTTCATATTCATAACCATATTCAATGTTAAAATATTCATCATAGTTTTTATAATCATCTGAATAATATTTATCATAGGATTCTTTTTTTTCCTCGTATTTAGCATTATATTCATCTACAATTCTTTGCTCCTCCTCAGCAATAATGGAATCTGGTTTAGTACATATTGTAAACCTAGCGTTGTCCATCCATTCATCAAAAGAGCAGTCTTTATTTAATATGGATATATATTGTAGTTTATCATATGAATCCCATAGTGAAAAAAAAGCATTATTTATTTCTATTACATTTTTGCCGAGAATTACATATTTTAAATTTACACATTCGTTAAAAGTGTTCTCGGGTATTTTTGTTACTCCATTACCAATAATTACACCTGTAAGTTTATCACAATTGGTAAATACACCTTTAGAGATGTTTTCAATACTATTTGGGATACGAACAGTTTTTATATCAGTATAAGCAAATGCTTCTTCCCCAATAGAAGTTACTGGTATATTGTCAATTGAACTCGGAACATTAATATACGTAGAACTACCTACATATTTATTAATAGTAATTTCTTTATTTTTTATTTTGTATTCATAATTACTGTTTGACTCGGCATAAGCAATATTACCTCTTGGAAACAAAGAACTCAATATAATGATCCCCATAATAATTTTTAATTTCCATGTTGAATTTTTCACGTTTTTCTCCTCCTAAGATTAGCCTTAACTCATATGCACATCAGGGTAACAGTTTTTACCAAAAATGTCAAATAAATCAAAGTAAGCTTTAAATTGTAATCAAAGGAAGTTTTATATTGTACTTAATAGTAACTCACTTCCTTCAATAGTTGTTTCATTGTTCATTATATAATCTATATGTACTACATATTTTAGTGCCTTATCTTTGTAGATACTTATTCGGTACGAGTAAAAAATTACAGCTTCCTCCCCATATACAATTGAAAAACATAATCAACCGTGTAATGCCCACCATGCCTTAATATTGCTTCCTTTATACCCGCATACAGGGCTGCACTGTTGTCATCCGGCAAGCCTCTGTGGTCGGCGTAAGTATCGAGAAGAGCTATATATTCGTCCGCGCTGTATGTCTGTGACGCATCGTATAGCTTCATCGTTACTTCACTAAAACCGTACCGCTCTAGGCCCTCGAATCGGAATCCCCTATAAATTTCGGAGGGGTTCCAAAATTCTTCCTTGGATTTTCTGACCGGTCTTTCTTTCGATATATAATAACTATTATAGTATTTTTCATATACCGTTTGAATCTCCTCGTAGAGTTCTTCGCCGTCTGCTGGAACGGGGTTGTTTCGGAACAGGGCGAACGCCCCGCCGTTTTTTAAAAGGCGAAAAACTTTGGGGCACCCTATTTCCGCGTCCACCCAATGGAAAGCGGAGGCGGCATATATTAAATCATAGCTGACCTCTTCCAATGAGGCATCCTCGAAAGTTGCGGTAATTACGTTGAAATTCGTATACCCTTTAAATTTTTTCAATAAAAATTCCGCCATATTCGCACCCATCTCCACGGCGGTTACAACATACCCCGTGTCAAGGAAAGGGGCCGTCGCCTTCCCCGTCCCCGCGCCTATCTCAAGGGCTTTTTTACCTTTTTCCGGTCCTGAATATCGGATAACATCCGCAAACAGCTTACCGGGGTATCCCCACCGTACCTTATCGTAATTCATGACAATCTCGTCAAAGTGCATCCTTTTGCTATGTTCCCATCCCGTTCCATTATCCGTCCCCATTTTATCTCTCCTAACATAAATAATCTTTTGTGTTTATCGTATTTTATTTCAATTATTTGGTTGCTTGAATATTTATTGAAGAGACAAAGTTTTCAATGTTACTATTAGGCATCCAGGAATTAATAATTTCTCTAGAATTATCTTTTGGTGTCAAACGAATATTTTGAAATCCTACGTTGGATAACATTGTTTTGATATCATCAATATATACCGCACCACCGATACAACCAGAAATTAAAGCTAAATTATTTTTAATTTCTTCAGGTAATGGAGCAGTCGCTACTACATCAGATATTGATAGCCTTCCGCCAACTTTTAGTACTCTGTATGCTTCTTTGAAAACTTGATTTTTATCTAAGGAAAGATTAATCACACAATTTGAAATAATAATATCAACCGATGCATCAGCTACAGGTAAATGTTCAATTTCACCTAGTCTGAATTCCACATTTGTATATCCGCCATTTTCTGCATTATTTCTAGCTGATTTGATCATTTCAGATGTCATATCAACACCAATAACATACCCGGGGTCTCCTGTTTGACGACTTGCTAGGAAGCAATCGAATCCACCGCCACTTCCAAGATCAAGAACTGTTTCCCCTTTTTGTATGGATGCAATAGCAATCGGATTTCCACATCCTAAACCCATATTAGATTCAGTAGGTACATTCAAAATTTCGTCTTCCGTGTATCCGATTTTGAGTGATGTTTCATTGATATCAAGAGGATTACAGCTACAACAACAGCCACCGCTGCAGCACCCACCAGTCGAACTTTTTAAAGCAACTTCTGCATAATTCTTTCTTATAAAATCTCTAGTATCTTCTTCTTTATTGATTGTCATATATACCCTCCGAAAATTTATTCTTTCAATATATAAGACGTATGAAAAAGAAAAAGGACGCAGTTAAACGTAAATTACATTAGCAATATTTACAATCTGTACTATTTTGTTTATAATCGATAATATTTCCTCTATGATCAATTTCTAACGTACAACAATTTAATAACATTTCTTTTAATAATAATTGAGCCCGTTGAACTCTCGATTTTGCGCCTGATACCGTTAACCCCACTTTGTTTGCTAATTCCTTTTGGGTGAGATTCTGAAATTCGGTTAATATAATTGCCTGTTTGTATTTTTCAGGGAGGAATTGTATCATTATATCTAAACACTGTGATATTTCTTTATTTAGTGTTTGGTCATCTTCTACTTCACCTAATATATCTTCTGGTAAACACGTAATATATAAATCATGTCTTTCGGTTCTATAGAAGTCAATTATAGAATTCTTTGCTATTGCATATACCCATGAATGTAACTTTTTCGTATCCAATAGATTATTAATGTTATTATATATCTTCAAAAATACGTTTTGTAAGATATCTTCAACATCCTGTTCATTATTAACTCTTCTTTTAATGAAACTTTTTAGAGGTATATTGAATTCTTCCCAGAGACATTCAAAGTTAGTTTTCAATCATGCATCACACTCCTAATACTGTCACTTTCAATTCATAATAGTATTATATATTGCATTTTATTTAATATGTCTTTGCAGTCAAATTGTTCAAAGATTTCCACTATAATGCTTTTATATGACCATGAAATCCATATGCCCATATAATATTTTCATACAATTGACTCTCCAAGTATTTAGTCAGCATAAATTGCATAAATTGCCTTCCAATATCTATCCCTTCAGTATTTATAAACGGATTTCTTAATGCACATAAATCACTATCTACAAATGCTGAATTTTCAATGAAAGTAATAAGTTCTCTACCTGTTGAAGATTTTCCTACTCCATTAGGTCCACAAATAAAAATTAGCTTTTTTGCCACTACTTTCTCTCCTTATATCTGTACTTTTGATGGTTTAAGCGGTTTCTCAGAATTTATATTTAGACAGTTTTTAATCCTTAGTTTAACTCTTTGTAAATCAGTTATATATATCCATATTGATTTCGCTTATAATACCCGCTGCTTTTCGTTCTTCTTTCTCGCACTTATTTACAATTTCACACATCTCGTTTCTTATTGTTTCATCATTTAATTTCTCAATATTAATATTTTCGCAATCAGTACCTGGAGCCAAGTCGACTTTAGCAATATATTCATACATTAAGCTATTAATATTCCTACCAAATATATTCCATAATTCATTTAGCCTGTTTTCGTGTTCCGGGAAAAATGTTTTTAACTGTAACATAAACTGCCCGGCATAAAATCTTTTCTCAGCATAATCACACCACATTGGGTCGATTAATGAATAATCATTACTGATAAACGGCTCATTTTCTATTAAACGGTTTTTCCAATCAGAATAAAACTTCTCTGTTCTAAGTTTTTCTGCATTTCCTAGATATTCATTTGCTCTTTGTAAGCCATTAATGTATACCTGTTTCAAGTCAATTGAACTATTTGATTGCTCACCAACGAATATAACTTTATACGTTTTTTTATACCAATCTCTACATTCTGTTATCACGGGTTGCGGATTATCCGAAAAATCAAACGGGAAATATCCACAGTTCAATAAGCAGTCTCCTTTATCTTTATATCCGATAATAATCCCTCCAAAGCAGCAATCTTCAATATTTACAGCAATAACCGGTCTTTTACTTACTGTAATTTCATTTATGATACGCTCTCTTAATTCCGTTTCCGGTATATAATTTTCATCGCTAAGTCTTGTAGAACATACATCACATTTATAACCAAATGCTTCCATAGCTGTTAAGATACCACTATCTTCTGTTAGTGCTAATCCTGCATTATATGCATCGCCACATAAAGTTGATATCAGTGTATATGTTTGCTTGGTATTGGTATTCTGACCCATAAATTCCATGTATGACCACATAGAAACTGGGAAATTCAAAGTTATAGGACTAGGGGCTTTGTTACCAAAAAGTTCCCTTGTGGGTTTTCTTTCTAAAAAGTAACTTGATGTTTGATTATTCATAGACATATTCTCCTCCATATTCATTAATGTTGTTTTCGGACGTATGTTATTAACAAAACGTAAATTTTGCTCTGCTAAATTCAATTTTGGATTTATTCATACCTCAATTTGTTGTAATATCATGTCGACAATTTCATCTTCCGTCATATCTTTACTTATCATTTGTTCTGAAATTATATTAATATAATCTTTTTCCTTCCACCATCTTTTCATCTCAGCTTCTCCAAACTCATTAGCATTTGATTTTGCCTTATGCCTAAGTAAAGTATCTTCAAATGGAATGTCAAAATAATATGCATATATTTCATTATTAAATTCATATTTTATTGTTTCAAATAACCTTCGATACCAATCTGAATTTAAAATACCTTCCAATATAACACAAGTGCAGTTTTCCTTTCCAAACATAATAAGTTGTATTAGCAATTCTACTGCCTTTGTATCTGCACCGTCTTTCACATATAACATTTCTCGCCTTACTACATCTTGTGGAATAAGCAGTGTACCATGTCCCAACTTTTTTTGTAGTTTCTTTGAAATAGTCGTTTTTCCACTGCCCGAATTACCTCTTAAAATGATTATTTTAGTTTGCATAATCATTTCTCCTTTTTATGTTTCTTAGTTCGTAATTAATAACAAACGAATTAATCTTCTGTGCTTGTCAGACATTGCCACTGCAACTGCTTTTGCAAAGACCTGAGTAATCAATATAATATATTACCATATTTTGTATGTGATATCTATATTTAATTATCATAATTTTTACTATTATTAAATTAATAACTATAACATTAAAAAATCAAAGGTAACATAACTGAAGGTTAACTTATGATCATAATTAAATATACAGTCAAGACCACCGGCTTAGCCGGTGGCTTGCTCTGACCCTATAAGGGTCTTTTTCCTGCTTGCGCCTGGAGGCGCCTGATGGTTTTGCCAACCGCACTTCCTTCTCAGGCTAGCCCTAAAGGGCTTTTTTATTGCCTCCTTACTCCGGCAAACTCCTTGAGCCTTTCATGATAGCTTTATTCCCCAGCATCCCTTTTAGGGCTTACTTCTTGCTTTTTTGTACTGGCTCACCCGTGAACGGGTCTATATATTCATTCAATGTCATTTAATCCGTTTCATGATCTTCTTTCAATTGATTTGCAATATATTCTTGTATCTTCTTTGTGTTTTTTCCTACAGTGTCAACATAATATCCTCTACACCAAAAATGTCGGTTTCCATATTTGTATTTCAGATTAGCATGTCTTTCAAATATCATAAGTGAACTTTTTCCTTTTAGATATCCCATTATCTCTGATACACTATATTTTGGTGGTATTCTAACCAACATGTGAATATGATCCACACAACATTCTGCTTCAATTATTTCTATTCCTTTTCGTTTACATAACGTACTTAGTATTTGAGCAATATCAGCTTTAATTTTTCCGTATACTATCTGTCTCCTGTATTTTGGTGCAAATACTAAATGATACTTGCATTCCCATTTAGTATGGGCTAAACTATTCATATCCATTTTGGATACCTCCTATGTATTTTTTGTGGTTGGCTAAACCTACAATTATTATAACATAGGAGGTTTTTTACTTAAAGCTAAAGCAAACTGGGGACCACCCGCATAGCAGGTGGTTTATTTTTATGTCATCACAAAAAGAAATCAGAGGTTTATTGTAACCTCTGATTATAAATTTCAAATAATCATTATAATAATTAAACCTTTGATTGTAATCCTCTTAACCATTCATTCAGTTCTCTTTCGCGGTCAACATTCTTCTGGAATTCCTTACAGGCAGCAATCTGTCCGTCCCTGATATAGAGTACTTTCCTTGCTTTGGCAGCGACACGCGGGTCATGGGTAACGGTCATTATGGTCATACCCTCGCGATTCAAATCTGTAAGGATTGCGAATACCTGATCCGTGGCGCCGGAATTCAGAGCTCCTGTCGGTTCATCCAAAAATAGAATTTCGGGATTATTGATCATGGCGCGGCAAATGGAAGCCCGTTGTAACTGTCCGCCGGAAACTTCCCGGATATCACGCTCTTTAATTCCTTCAATTTCCATCCGCTTCATTAATTCGGATGCACGTTTTCTTATGTCCTCCGCCGATTCTTTTTTTGCTACAAGACCGGGCAAAGTAATATTATCAAAAATAGAAAGATTCTTTAACATCTGCGCATTCTGAAATACAAATCCCATTTTGTTCAGCCGGAATCTGGATAATTCCTCCTCTTGCATTTCAGATATATTTATTCCTTCAAACAATACCCTGCCGTCGCTAATGCTATCCATTCCGCTGATACTGTAGAGAAGCGTTGACTTACCGGAACCGGAAGGTCCCATAACTGCAACAAAATCTCCCTTATTAATTTCAAAAGATATGTCATGCAAAATCTGCGTATCTTTAAATGACTTACTGACCTGTTCAACTTTTATCATGGCTCGACTCCTTATTCCATTATTTGATCTCTGATATGATAGTTTCTGACAACTTTGGTTCCTACAATCACTGTGATGAAGACTACAAGCAGTTGCGCTGCCGGGCAAAGTAGATAGGCAGTAATCGGTTCAACTAACATTGTTATTTTTGATGCGCCCACGGAAGAAAGCATCAGTCCGAAAATAGCCTCTCCCAGGAAGTTCGCGAGGATCGTTCCGACTACAATTGCCATGAATTGAATCATAAGAATCCTTATACTAAACTGTATTCTTATGTCCTTGTTTGAAAAACCAATTGATTTCTTGATTGCAATTGCACTATGTTCCCTAGCTGTCATAAGTTGCAAAAACATCACAGTAATCAGTATGATTAATAGCGATGAAATTACGATGGCTGTACCTTCCACCAGGCTCATATTATCTGCAATACCGCTAAGGGTTTGGGAAACGAACTCACTGACTGGGGTTATTTTACTGTTTGTCAGAATGCTTCTTAATTCATCCGCCTTTTCATCAATTGTGACACCGTCGCGAACATCCAGATAAATACTATAACCTTCCACATCCTCTTCTTCAAAATCAATGGCTGCTTTGGAAGTATTCCCACCGTAAGTAATATCCTGATAAATACCGCAGACGGTAAACAGAAGTTTTTTCCCCTGATAGGTTACCGTCAGGGAATCACCAACTCCTTTTCCTAATTCCAAAGCATTCAGATAAGAAAGAGCCATTTCTTTACTATCATCCGGGACACTTCCTTTAAGATATTCCAATGGAAAAACAGATTCATCACCATCTTGCACACGAATGTATTTCCATTCCCCCTCCGCATTCTGAGACTGTACGTAACCATTCTTGTATATTGCATACCTCGCAATTTCAGAATCATTCTCCAGACAGGAAATAGCGGCTTCTTTTTGTTCTGTTAGATTCTCGTTGTACTGAATATGGATACGTATGTCACATTCCCCTATACCCATATAAGTAATAAAAGACGGATTTTCAATCGTATTCTTCATATTCATCGGAAGCAAAATTAAAAATGATGAAAATACAAATACGAAAAATATAACCGAATATTCCTTCCATTTACATTTCAATTCACCAAATGCAATCGTAAGATTACGATGTGTAAGTCCTGCGGAAGGTAACAAAAAGTGACCTTCTTTCTTAATCTTCTCTTCTCCACGCATCAGCTCCACAACCGTACTTTTCAGATTTCTGCGAATGATTTTGCGGCATCCGAACATTACAATCAGACTGAGCAGAATTACACCGACAAGAGGAAATACCCATTTCGTCCACTCACTGGTACCATATCCGCAGTACATAATAACCGAGGATGAAAAGTAATCTCCGAAGGGTATGGCTGCCAGAAAACCCAATACTGCCGCTACCAGTACAAGTATTGTATATTTTATCTGATATAACTTTTCAATTGTTTTTCCTGGAAATCCGATTGCTTTCATCTCCCCGATGGTATAATTCTCTTCAGCCATGGTTGCCCGAATAATATAAGATAAACACAGGACGGCCATTATTATTAAAAGAATACTGATGGCAATGATTATGAATGCTACCAGGCCATAAGAAAAAGCGTTCAGCATAATCAGAAGTCTGGCCGCTACAGCAACACCATTTGAAGGCATGCCCGCATCCATATAATCCTTCTCCAAAACCGCCGTAGATGTACCGTCTTCTAACAGGAATTCAAAAATGTATTCCCGTTCACCCATGTGAAGACTTATTTCCTCAAGATCCGACTGACTGATTAAGAATCGTTTTGAATAT
This sequence comes from uncultured Lachnospiraceae bacterium, assembly GCA_963517115.1. Classification (GTDB taxonomy): domain Bacteria; phylum Bacillota; class Clostridia; order Lachnospirales; family Lachnospiraceae; genus Anaerocolumna. The sequence goes on from CAUQEW010000003.1 coordinate 104,598, forward strand.
GAGAGTGCTGAGTTCATCGTTGAGTCACGAATGATTGTTGATACAGTAAACTCCTTACTGTAATTACCTTCATGCAATGTAATGACATCTCCGACCCGGATGCCCAGTTCCTCCGTATAATAAACAGGAACTCCGATTTCCCCATCCTGAACAACAGCAATTTCATTATCCATATTAAGTAGGAAATCAAATCCTTCATTCTGTATAACGAATCCGTTATCCATCAGACACTTTTCCTGTGTTTCACCCTGATAAATAATATTTGCGTTTCTAATATTGAGCATTTTGACTATCAGTGAATTTTCAATATAATCATGCTTTTCTACAAAGTTCCGGTAAGCTTCCTCATCATACCTGCCCATATGCATCTGTATGTATTCGGGTGGTTTAGCAAGTCTATTTAATCCATTCAGCGAAGATACTATTGTACCTGCCACTCTTAAGCCGCCGGCCATCAAAATAGCCGAAAGGATCAAAAATACCGCTAGGGCAGTTGTGACAACACGGTTTCTCTTATAGTCCTTCCGGACAAGCTTCAGCAATAGTTTCATTTTTAACTTTTCTCCTTTCCAAAGTTTTTACACTTTTCAGTCTAAAAACAACGATTCCGACAATTGCCAGTGTCATGCCTGCAATTAATATCAGTAGTGCAATACCTCTTCCCGCACCCGTACCGATTACTTTTCCGATTTTTATTGCTAATAAACTGTTACTCCACATAAACGGCTCAAAAACATAATCAGAAAGGATTCCGGACAATATATAAGCAAAAATATAACCCATCTGAGTAATAAAACTTATTAATCCAAAAGCGCGCCCCTGTACTTCATTCGCAAGATTCTTACGTATCAGGACTTCCGCCCCAATCTGGACAGCCGGCATAAATACAAACATCAAGAATCCGAATGTTGCAATCAAAAACAGATTTTCCTTAATCCCCATCAGTGCAAAAAAGACTCCGCAGCCAAATAATCCGAAAGAAAGCACTCTTACATAAGATTTTACGTTCTTCATACAGCTGATTACGATACTTCCGACCATCATGCCCAATGCACTGACTGTCGTAAGAATACCGAGTTCTGTTTCACTTGCGAAAGAAAGTAAAAGCGGCTTACTTAAAATCTGAACGAAACCAAGGCAGAATACTACGAGGGTCATAATCACAATCATTTCCACAATGCCGCTTTTGCCACGTATTGCAGCAATACCTTCTTTCATTTCCCTGCAAAAGCTGAGACCGGTATCTTCTCTGCGCTTCGTAACCAAACCTTTCTTTACTAACATAATAATAAATACCGTTGTTAAAAAAGTAAGAATATCAATCATTATCAAGGTACTGACAGTCGTAATCTGTAACAATAACCCCGCAATTACAGGGGAAATTAATAGTTTGGCATTGTTTGCGATTTGAACCATTCCGCCCGCCTTAGCAAAATCTTCTTCCGATAATAAATCCGTTATGGTTGCCTTAAATGCCGGTTCCATCAAAGCCGTAAATAATGAACTAACACCAACACCAACACAGATTATCACAAGTGAAGGAGTTGCACTCATAATGGAAACAAGGCATATAATCAACCCAATTCCGGAAAATAATTCCCCGAGAATCATCATCACCCTTCTGTCATAATGATCCGCCAAGACACCTCCTACAGGTGCCAGAAGAATGGATGGCAGGAATGCACAAATGCTGACAATGGATGTAGCCGTAACGGATCCTGTCAGTGTTAATACATAGAGGGCAAGACCAAAGTCCGTTAATCCGCTGCCGATACTTGATATCAGCTGGCCTGACACCAGTATTATAAACTTCTTCATTGCCTTATTTCTACTTTGTGTTTCCGTGTTATGTAATTCATCACGTTGATTCATTGTTACCCCCTTAAACGCTCTATATAATATTCATACTTTAATTGTAAAGAATTCGTTCTGTTATTCCCTTATCGACCGACGGTCGGTTCATGGGCATAAAAAATTTATTGAAATAGTTATCCTATCTATTACATCTGTCCAAACATCCGCATAAATTCTTTAAGTTGCCCTTCTTTTGTCCCCAGCATTCTCTCTGCATTACATAAAAAGGCCTGTATTTTCCTAGGATGATCTTCCATTTTCCATTCGAAAACATCGCAATCAAACATCATATGTCCCAACAGTAAAATGGTTTCTATGCATTCCGTCGAATACTCCATATGGAAAATATCCTGGTCAATGCCTTCTAAAACAGGTTCTTGCAAAACCAGGGTCATACGCTTAAGCATTACCTTTAAATATAACTGTTCCAGCTTTGTATTCTCAACTTTATGAAGTTCTTCCTTTATCTCATCCGATCCTTCAAACTCCGGAGCCTGTGCCATTATCGCCATCATAATACGATTCACCAAAGGAATGGATTTATCCTTCAGAATCTTCTCTGCTCTCCTTGCACCATCTTCAACAATATCAAGAATGATAGCCTCCAGTACATTTTCCTTGGAAGCAAAATAATAGTAAAAGGTGCCTTTAGCGATATCCACAATCTTTAGGATATCGTTAACAGAAGTTTGTTCATAACCTTTCTTGACGAATAATTCACGTGCTGCAACCAGAATCTCACGTTTTCGTACTTCACCTTCCTTGATTGTTTTCATACCATACCTCATTTCTATCGACCGACGGTCGATAGAATCATAATAAACCTGCTAAAAGAAAATGTCAAGCCATTTTATAAATATCAATTTGCGTTGTAATTTAAAACAGTTTTTACTCCCTCGCAAAAAGCGATCGGATTATCGACATATGGTGCATGACCCGTATTCTCGATCAATATCAATTTCTTCTTGTCCGCCGTAATCGTATTATAATATTCCTCAACTAAGGGATATGGTGTTGTCCAATCATGGTCTCCTGAAATAAAGTAAACCGGTACTTTATATTGTGTTCCATAGGCATATAAGTCTAATTTACAAAACAAAAATTCTAATAATGGTGATTCAAATTTTATGCTCTTTTCGATTGTTGAAATATTCATAAACCATCTCAAATCTCTCAAAGTCATATTCGGTGAAGTTATTCCCGTCCAAATCTGTCCCCACATGGACATAACTCCGTCGCAGCTTAAGTATTTAAAAATTAAAGTATGTAGCTGTGCTGATGCCTCATTATCTAACTTCTTTATATCTTCCACTCTCTTCAGGCCCGTTAGCAATTGATTCAGTTCATTAATATCTTCTGTTTTTCCAGCTTTTGTAGCTGCCTCAATGGCTGCAGATATAGCCATACAATCACCTTTATAAAAATCAACAACTTGTCCGACCGCAATATATGCCTCTAATTTTTCTGGGTGTCGTAAAGAATAGATACTGCCTAAGACAGTTCCCCAGGACTGTCCCATAATAATAATCTTTTTCTTATCAAAACGTTTCGCTAAATAACCTATTAATTCATCTAAGTCATTCAATAAAATATCTACCGATAACTCATTTTCAATCCTCATTGATACATTAGCATAATAAGTTCTTCCGCTTCCTCTCTGATCCCAATGAACTATTGTGTAATCAGATTCCAGATATTTGTAGCAGTAGTATTCCATATAGGGAATCGCCATACCTGGCCCGCCATGTAATATAAGTATGATTGGATTGCCTTCATCTTCTCCAACAATCTTTATATGCTGCTGAATTCCGCCCAATTTTACATAGCTATTCTCATCAATTCCATTTTTTGTTGTGATTTTAGATTTTTTCATATTAATGAGACGAATCATCATTACAAATACAAGCATTATAAAAATTACCAATAATATTACTACAATACATATTATGCTTATTAAAAACCATTTCACAATTTTACACCTCTTTCCTGTTTTGCTAAATTGGAATTAGCTACCTCTATTCACTCAATAATTTTTATTATAAATAACATAACTTCCAACTTTCAATGCAATCGTTACAATTAGTATACCAAAAGATATATGAAAAGCAACTATATTACATAGTGCTGCTGTACAAGTGATAAACAGTAAAACTAATATCAGTATATCAACAACTATTCCACCACTTTTATCATGAAGAAATTGCATTCTTTCATCTGTTTCTTCTTTTAATATTTCATTTAGTAATAATTTATTTTTTAATAACTTTTTATTTTGTACAATTTTAATAATTACAAATCCTAAACCACCAAAGAATAATAGTCTGCTTGTTGTTTCTGCTAAATCTGTCATTAAACGTGAATCTCCCTTACCCATTTCACCTATAACGACCATATATACAAGCATCAAAATAAATATTATCCAAAGTAACCTAATACGTAATTTTACTCTTTCAGTATATGTTTTATTTTTGTAATTCTTCATATTGCAAATCCTCCATTTCCTTGTTCTCTTTTAAACAATACAATTCTTCTATCGTAATCTTGAATACTTCTGCAATTCTATATGCAAAAAGCAAAGAAGGATTATACTGTTCCTTTTCCAATGAAATAATTGTCCTTGATGATACATGAACTAAATCTGCTAATTGCTGTTGTGTCATTCCAGCAATTATTCTTAGTTCTTTAACTTTATTCCTCATAATTTTTCTCCTTATATGAAGTAAGCTTCACGTGAAGCTTACTTCATATATATATCATATAATAACTTATATGTCAACACGCAAATAGTGTACAATTTCTTAGCTATAGTTGAATATTATATAAGTATTGACTTATTAAAAATAATCCATATAATAGTAAGTGAATAACCACTTACTATTATATAGGGGGAATATAAATGCGTCCTAAAGCATATACAGATACAAGAATCTTTGAAAGCATAACGATTGTATTAGCGAAACAAGGACTAAATGCACTCACATTACAAAACATTGCTTCACAAGCGCAGCTTTCGCCAGCTATTTTGTCTAAACGGTTTGGCTCCAAAAACAAGCTGCTATTAGCCTATTATGACTACCTAATTCAAATTACGAAAGAAAGTTTTGAAGCACTAGACAAAATGGATATTACAGTGAGCGAAAAACTTAAAATTGTTTTTTTACAATGGTATAACTATTTTAAACTACCGAGTGAATTTGCTAATATATCTATTTTTTACCTGACACTGGATATGGGTCCTGATTTTATCGAAAAATCTAAAGAGCGGCTGCGTATTGTAGATGATGCCGTTAAAAAAATTCTAAAACTTGGGATGGACACTGGTGAACTTCGCAAATACGATATCAATGATTTAAGCTTATTACTGCAATCTTCTGCCACCGGCGTGTTTATCCTGTGGTGTAAAACAAACAGCGAAAAAACACCAGAAGAAATGCTACAGCAATGCTTTCATCTTATCCTAGAATAATAAAAAATCTGAGGAGGGTAATTTAAAATGGAGATTATTCATAAAAATATTAAAGTAAACGGTATTAATATAAAGTGTTTTTATTCAGGAAAAGGTGTAGATACGATTATATTATTGCATGGTGCTGGGGTGGATTCAGCCATGATGTCCTGGGTGGAAGTTATGCAAGAGTTGTCAGAAAAATATCAGGTGATTGCCCCAGATTTACCGGGATATGGGGGCAGTGACCGGATTAATGATGAATATACGCTTGAATTTTATACAGAAATCGTAAAAGGTGTCATGGAAGCCTTTCACTGCGGGCCGGTAATACTGGCAGGACTGTCCTTGGGTGGCGGGATCAGTCTGAATATGGCTCTCAAATATCCAAAGCTTATACGGTTATTAATCTTGGTTGATGCATGGGGTCTATTCTCAAAACTGCCATACCATCGGCTGACCTATTGGTACTCCCGCTCGAAGTTAAATGACAATCTATATCAATGGTCTGGAAAATATCGCTCTTTCGTGCGATGGTCACTGGAAAACAGCCTTATCGGTGATAAATCAAAAATATCAGATGCATTGATTGATGAAGTTCAGAAATGTATGCTAGAACCCGATGCAGGTAAACCGTTTATTTCATTTCAAAGAAGTGAAATCACAAAAAATGGCTTAAAAACCGACTTGTTTAAAAGAATTGGTGAAATATCAATTCCTACCCTGCTGATTCATGGAAGCAAAGATAAGGCAGTACCAGTTAAGGATGCAATTACCGCCAGTAAAATTATGCAGGATTGCCAATTACACCTTATGGAGGGCTGTAAACATTGGCCACAGAAAGAACGTCCCAATGAATTTTCAAGGGTAGTGGCAGATTTCATTGAACGTCATCAAAATAATTAAGTTATAAAAAAGGAAGCAAACAGTTAGTTAATTTTTTCAATAGATTATTAAACAGCAATTAATTCTCCAATAATTGTTCGTTGTTTAATATTTTTCTCCTATTTTTTCTGAGATATATGCAGACAAGATATTGACATCAAGATTTATCTGTCCCATTGTATCTCTGTCACGAAGCGTGACTGTATTATTCTCTAGTGTATTGTCATCGATTGTTAGCGTAAATGGTGTTCCGATGGCATCACCTCTTCTGTATCGTTTTCCGATATTACCAGAGTCATCGTAGGTTACCATGAACTGTTTCTTCAGTAAACTATATATTTCCTTAGCTTTTTCGGCATGATGTTTTTTTACAAGTGGAAGAACATTGACTTTAACTGGAGCAAGGGAAGGGTTTATTTTTAATACTAGTCGGGTGTCTCCTCCCTCCAGTTCTTCTGTGGTGAGAGCTTCAAACATAATTGCTAAGAATATCCGGTCAAGTCCATATGTGGATTCAACAATATATGGAATATATTTTTCTCTGCTTACTTCATCAAAATATTCCATTGATTTACCTGAATATTGCTGATGTCTTGATAAATCAAAATCAGTTCTGTTATGGGTACCATTTATTTCTCCCCATCCAAATGGGAAAAAATACTCAATGTCACAGGCTGATTTTGCATAATGAGCCAACTTTTCATGATCTCGATATCTTAATTTTTCATCCGGCAATCCTAGTGATTTAAAGAACTCAATTCCGTATTTCTTAAAATATTCGTATAGTTCTTCGTCATCTCCATTCTTACAGAAGGTTTGGTATTCCATTTGTTCAAATTCAATTGTTCTGAATGTGAAATTTCCAGGTGTAATTTCATTTCTAAATGCCTTACCAATTTGTCCAATACTAAAAGGAAGTTTAGCACGCATGGTACGCATTACATTCAAATAGTTCACGTATTCACCCTGGGCATTTTCAGGTCTCAAATAAATAGTGTTTGCACTGCCCGCTGTTACACCTCTCTGGGTTGCAAACATAAGATTAAACTGACGGATATCTGTATAATTAGACTGACCACATTTTGGGCATGGCACATTATGGGCACGGATATATTCTAACATTTCGTCTTGTGTCAAACCGTCTGCATTAATAGAATTGTTGAAATCGTTTATAAGGTTGTCAGCTCTGTGGCGGGTTTTACATTCTTTACAGTCTATAAGTGGATCCGTAAAGTTAGTAAGATGTCCGCTGGCTTCCCACACGGAAGAATTCATCAAAATATCAGCATCCAGCTCGTAACTGTTCTCACGTTGCTGAATGAAAAAATATCTCCAAACATCCTTAATGTTGTTTTTCAATCTAGTTCCCAATGGTCCATAATCCCAGGTGTTTGCCAAACCTCCATAGATTTCACTTCCTTGGAAAATAAAACCGTACTGATTGCAATATGCCACTAATTCCTGCATTGTTAATCTCTTTGCAAATTTTTCATTCATATTTAATACCTCCTATTTATTTATAAAATAATAAAAAAAGCCCGCCCTAAGTTTTGCTTAGGGCGAACTCAAAAATCAAATCCGTGGTACCACCTAAATTCAGTTGACCTGCACTTTGTTCAGCACGGGACTTTGTCCTTATGCCGTTTTCCTAGATAACGGTGGATACTCCGGCGGAATCTATTAGATTAATCATCGTTCAATCCGCAGCTCAAAGGTGCCTTCTATATTTTCTTCATAAAGATTTTCACCATCCATCTTCTCTCTGTAATTCAAAAATATATACTATTCCTTTTCAACGCTTTTTATTATTTGCATTATTTTAACATCTTGATAATGATTTTGCAAGCAAATTTTTACTATTCTTATATTTTCATAAGAAAGCCTTTAAAATAATGTGCTTTGACAATTTTCCATATATTTACTATAATATAATTATTGGAATAATTTCAATGATATTAAGCAAAGGGGAAGCTAATTATGAGGATTTTACCAGTTCTGCGAAGAATATTCCGTAATACGAATGTTAAAAAGCAGTTAAACTTTATATATTTCACTTCCCTTCTGCTTCCAATCCTGATCATTGGAATTACCTTAATATTCAATGCCAAAAGACTTCTTCTTGATCACTACCAGAATCTGGTGGAAGCAGATAATACCCGTGTGAAATCGATTATGTTTGATGTAACTACCACTGTATACAATATTTCTGACGAGATATCTATGGACAAGAATCTACAGGCTTTCTTAGCAACCCGCTATACCAGTGAACAGGAATCTTTCAAAAGCTGTAGTACTTATTATAATAAGTTAAGTGGCTATATTACTCGAAATACTTTTATTTCGTCCATAGACCTCTATACTACGAATCCCACAATTTACAGTTATGCTTCTATCAAGCCCGTTACCAATGATGTGCTAACATCTGAATGGTATAGCCAGGTTTACGACCATGCAGATATCATCTGGAAAAGTCTAGAGACCGTGGATAGCTGGAGCCATACCTCTCAGGAACTTTGCTTATTGCGGCGCATTCGTATTATTTCTACCGGTGAATATGCTGTTTTGGTTATCAGAGTCAGTAATATCTACTTAAAAAACAGAATCCAATATAATTCCCTTTATAATACAGTAACCGTAAATCAAGATCCAATATTCTTTAGTACCAAACAGGATCTCGCTAGTTTACGATTACCGTTTCCTATCAATTATGATAAACAACAGTATCAGTATTTTGGTCAATTAACTTATGAAGGGAAAAAAGCCATAGCACATATTTCCACGCTGATTCCTTATACCTCTAAGGATAAAATATACATTACTACCATGGATTTTGATGCTTTGCCGGATTCTACCAATATTATTTTGATTATTACCGTAATCCTCCTTCTAGGTTCTATTCTGCCATACATCATTTTTACCATTTTTACGAATCGGTTCAGCGGTCGCATCATTACCCTGCGTGGGGAAATGCATAAGGCGAGCAAGGGAGATTATAATATTATTGATAATTTTAAAGGGAGTGACGAACTTTCCGAAGTATTTTCTGACTTAAAACTCATGATATATAGCATCAAGCAGATTTACTCCCAAATGTATGAAGCTAAAATTCAAGAACAGGTCTTAAAAAACCAACAGCAGAAAATGGAATTTAAGATTCTTGCTAGCCAAATCAATCCTCATTTTCTTTATAATACGTTGGAAACCATCCGAATGAAGGCATTAACGGAAGGTAATCCAAGTGTTGCAAATGCAATACAATTATTAGGTAAATCCATGCATTATGTGTTAGAAAACAATGGGACTTCATCTACCTCCTTAAAAAAAGAACTAGATTATATCTCTACTTATCTGGCTATTCAGAAACTCCGGTTCAATGACAGGGTTAATTATACATTAAATGTTCCAAGTGATATGAATCTAGAAGAATGCCAAATTCTACCACTACTTTTGCAACCGGTGGTAGAAAATGCAATATTACATGGGCTTGAACGTGCAAAATATGTTGGGCATATAATTATTGATGTGCAAACACAGGCAGACGAATTACTGATTATTCAGATTTTCGATAATGGTCTGGGTATGACCGAAGAAGAGCTTACAGCGTTAAATACAAATATTCAGATTTCCAAGCGGAAATCTAATATGAGTATTGGTCTTTATAATATTAATCAACGCATCAAATTATTCTATGGGGAAGCATACGGAATGGAGATTAAAAGTCGACCGAAGGAAGGAACCTTTGTTACCTTGATCATTCCCCTACATAATACAATGGAGGAATGAGCCGTGATGAATGTTCTTATAGCAGATGATGAAGCAATGATACGGGAAGGATTAAAATTTATCGTGGATTGGAATAAGCTAGGATTCACCATTTGCGGAGAAGCCAGTGATGGAGACGAAGCTCTAAATAGTATACTGGAATTAGAACCTGACCTAGTTCTGTTGGATATCCGTATGCCAAATCTACAGGGAACTGAGATTGTCCAACTAGCAAGAGAACAAAATTTTAAAGGTCACTTTATCATATTAAGTGGCTTTTCTGATTTTAAATATGCTCAGACTGCGATACGTTACGGTGTTGACTTCTATCTAACGAAACCAATTGATGAGAGCGAATTATATCAGGCAATTAATACAGTAAAAACGTCACTGCAAATGGAGCAACAGCAATCAGATACCATGATTCAATACCGGGAAAAAGCCAAATTTACAATAATGCGAGATATTTTATTAAACACCAGTAACCTGTCTACCATTCATCTTGCTGAGATCAATTTGACCGCCTCCGTCTACCAGGTGGTTATTTATAAAAATTACAATCAGGAGTCTGGTAATCTGACGTATAGTTTCGCTGAATTATTAAAAGTAACGAACCAAGGATGTAATTCATTTGAACATATTAAAATACATCAAAACGATATAATCTTGTTGAAGGGTGATTTTGCTCTAGCACGACTACAGGATTTCTTACGGCATTATGAAGCGAGACCACAGAAAGGCTCTCCATTGGATTCTCTTTTTATTTCCTACGGACGCTTGGTACATAAACCGGATGATATCCACAATTCCTATGAAGATGCCTTAAGCCTCTTAAACCGCCGCTTCTTCTGTGGGCAGAACCAGCACACCATAGGATATGAACAGCTTCCAAACTTCGAAGATAACATTTATATCATAACCTCCCAGGAGACAAACAACTACTGTGAAACTCTTTGTAACTATATTCAAAGCTATAACCATAAATTACTTACCGATTCTTTATATACCTTGGAGAAAAATCTGTACCATACCAAAACGGATTTATCCAGTATTAAATTATTTTTAACAGATATCTACTTACAGATTAAACAAACAATTCATCATAGTTACAGTACTTTTGATATACCATTTCCAACCAACTACTGGGTAATTGATTATATCGAGAGTCGATATTATTTATATGAAATCATCTTGTTCTTTTCTGAACAGTTTGAAATGATTATGAATGCGATTGGTAATGCCTCAAATAACTGTGTATGGGATGATATTGTCAAATACATCAACCATAATTATCAAGATAATATAAAATTGGAGAATCTTGCACCACTTTTCGGATACAACAGCTCTTACCTAGGAAAAATATTTAACGACAAGATGGGGGAAAACTTTAATTCTTATATTGATCATGTCAGAATCAATCACTCTAAAAAACTTTTGCTTCAGAAAAATTTAAAAGTGTATGAGATTGCGGAGAAAGTAGGTTACCATAATGTAGACTACTTCCATAAAAAATTCAAGAAGTACGTCGGAGAAAGTCCTGTTGAATTTCGCAAAAATCATAACGCCTAACCGATTTAATACTTCCTAACATATTGGTTAATTTACTATAATATGATGTTAGGAAGTATTTTCGTTTATACTTTATTACATTATTTATTTTGCTGCTGCAGCTTCTACTCTTGATGTGTTCTGATCCTTTGCATTCTGCATATCTACTGCTAATACCTTATCATAACCAAGGCCTATTACCGTATCTTGCATTTCTTTTAATAAGCTGTTGAATTCGTCAACATTTGCCGCAAATACCATCTTCCAAGAGTTTTCAATGATAATCGCTCTGCATTGACCACGGAGTGTAGAGATTTCAGAATCTTCCGCTGGTGCAATGAAGGAAGAACCTGGAGCTACCATTAACATATCGTTGTTCTTTAAGAATTCAATCGTAGTTTTAGCGCCCATCTTTGTCTGCCAATCAATATCAAGGGTTGTTGAGTTTGCTTCAATTTCAGAATCCCATAAAGTATAGTTATATGGATATCTAGTATCCGGATTTGTATCACTAGGTATAACCGTTACAAAGTTTAATGCAGAAACACCGTCTTTCCATGTTCCACCGCCCCATTCTTCAGGTACAACAGTATCTCCACCGTTATAGAATGCATCTTTACCAAATTCTGTTAGTGCTGGTATTCCATCCTTTAATTCCCAAGTTAAACCTTCAGGACCGCTGGATGCGGTTGTCTGTGCAGCAGAACATTGGATTCCTTCAGGTGAATATAACCATTCGATAAAATCTGCAAGTCTTTCTTTATCTTCTGCTTTACTTCCAATTGCAATCATCTGTCGGTTTCCGTTCGGCGTACATCCATAAGAGAAGTCTTTCATATCGTCAATAGCAGAAATCATAAATCCTTTTCCAGCTGCTTCGTTTTCAGGAGTGTTATAAAATGGCTGACTATACCATGGCCATGGACAGTATAAAATCTGTCCGTCCTTATATTTTGCTTGACAAGTATCACTGGTCTGAGTAGTAGATTCCGGATCTAAGAGACCCATCTGATTTGCTTCATAGTAAAATTTCAAATTTCTTACATACATGGAATTACTATCAATGATGCTCTGGTAATCAGAACCATCAGCTTTTACAAAAACAAATCCCAATTCATCGTATCCATAGAAGCAAGCGGGTTGTTTTGCTAAGCACATCATATTACCATCCCAGTCTTTGAATAAGGAAATTCCATAAGTTTGCTTACCAGTATCACTGGTCGGAACTGCTTCCTGCATATCTTTTAATACCGGAAGTAAATCTTCTAATGTACTCATCTTTGGATAGCCGACTGCTTTATATGCATCCCAACGAAGATACGGTCCAAATGTTGGATCAAGACCTTCAGAAGGATTCGTCGCCGGCTGTTCCGATACACTTGATGGAATACCATAAATACCCTCTTCCTCTACTAATGAATTTAAGGAATCAATACCTGCCTGATATTTTTTCAAATTTTCTTTGCCTGCAATCAAATCAGTCATGTTTATTACTAATCCTGCAGTAACCATATCCTTTAATCTGCCTTCATCTGCTCCATAAATGATCAGATCTCCAAGTTCTCCGGCAGCAGCACGTGTCTGATATAAAGTCTGTCCACCACCTGATACGTTAGGAGCAATTATATTAAGCTCCATGTTGAACTTATCTTTAACAATTTTAGCGAACCATCCAAATTGAATACCCTGATAGTTAGCCAGACCGTCAAATACGTCAACGGTAATTGATTCCGGATACTTTTCTACTCCAGTTTTTTCATTGCTATCAACTGTTGTATCACTTGCTATATCATTTGCTGCGGTATCACTTGTTGCTTCTGTAACGGCTGATGCTTCTGTGTCTGCTGCATTTTCAGATTTTTTGCTGCAACCAGCAAACATGAATGCTACTAAAGTTATACATAATAGCACACTTAGTAATTTTTTTCTCATTTCTTTTCCCTCCATTTTAATATTTTTATATAATTAGCAAAATAAATAGTTAATTTATTTCGTTTTGCCCTTAAACCAAAGATGATTTAACCCTTAACAGAACCAATCATAATACCCTTTACAAAGTATCTCTGGAATATTGGATAAACGCATAGGATTGGTATTAATGCGATTATTGTTACTGTCATACGTATTGAGGTTGGTGTCTGCTGCGTTGCCAATGTCATAAAATTAGTCCCACTACCGGCAGTATTATTAATCAGAGCCTTAAGGGAATTGGCTTGATTAATATAACAATACAATAAATATTGCAGTGACCATAATTTTTGATCTGTATTATAAATTAAAGTGTCGTTGAAAGAATTCCACTGTCCCACGGCAGAAAAAATAGCGATGGTAGCTAAAATCGGTTTACATGTTGGTAGAATTATTCTTCTAAAAACTGTTATAATTCCTGCACCATCAATTTCAGCAGCTTCCTGTAAGGAAGCCGGTATGGATTCTACATAAGTTTTTACTAGTATAATATTAAACGGCTGTACAATGACCGGAATGATGTAAACCCAGAAGGTATTGGTAAGATGTAAGTTTTTCATGGTTAAAAATAGAGGAATTAATCCGGCATTAAAATACATTGTGATTACAATAAATCGATACCAAATTCTTCTTCCCCACATCTTTTGTTGGGTAAACATAAATCCTAAAAAGGCAGAAGCCAACATAGTACAGATGGTACCAAGTATTGTCCTAGAGAAAGAAATCCACATTGCCGTACCAAGTCCTTTGATTTTTATAACATTAATATAATTGTCAAAATGTATTCCCTTCGGGATAAAATTAATCATTGCGTTGGCACTTAAATCATTGGAACTGATTGTATTAATAAATAAGTAATAAAACGGATAGATACAAATAATTGTAAATACAGCAAAAAATGTATAATTTAATATGTTAAAAGTCAAATCTGATACGTCTAATTTTTTCTTTAATTTCTTTTCCATCAGGTTCACCACATTTCCTTTTCTAGATAATAGATTCTCCTCGTGTCTTCTTAGATATGAAATTAACTGCAAATAGTAATGTAACACTTACTATACTCTTTAACATGCCAATTGCAGTTGCCAAAGAAGGGCTTCCTCCAGTCATACCAACATTGTATACATATAAATCAAGCACCTGAATATGTTCTCTGTTAAAGGCATTCTGGAATACGTAATATTGATCAATACCATTATTTAAAAAGTTCGCTATCGAAAGCATCAATATTACAAAATAGGTAGGCAACAAAGCCGGTAAAGTAATATGTCTCATTAATTTAAAACGGTTTGCACCATCTACTCTCGCTGCTTCATATAACTCTTGGTCCACACCTGCAATGGCGGCAAGATACATAATGGAGCCCCATCCAAGACTTTTCCATGTATTCCATAAAAGCATGGTTAACCAAGTATGTGAATCACCATCCAGGAATTTAATTCGTGTTGTAATTAATCCAAACTTCAGTAACCATGTATTAACCATTCCGGTATTGGTAAATAAGCTGAATGCTACAGAAAACACCATGACCCAGCTGATAAAGTTCGGAATTGTGGTAAAAGTCTGTACAAATCTCTTAAACCTTTTACTTTTTATTTCACTTAAAAAAATCGCAAAAATAAGAGGTAAAAATGAGGTTGCAAGCGTTAATCCACTTATAGCAAAAGTATTTATCATTACCTTCATTATTTGTTTAATCTGTGTTGAATTAGCAAATAACATTTCAAACCACTTGAATCCCACAAATTGACACTGGGATAATTTCAGCGGAGGCTTGTAATCATAGAACGCATATATCCATCCATATAAGGGGAAATATGAAAATGCAAAAGATAATAGTAAAAATGGTAATATGTATAAAAACATTATTTTCCCTTGAGCATTTCTCCTTTTCTTTACTTTCTGAATATTTTTAGTTCGTACTTCTATTGAACCTTGCATCTTTTAACCTCCTAGTATACGTAATTCCATCATTATGAATTAATATAGTTTATCTAATTCTACCATCTTTGTATTTACATATATACCCATTTAATTCTAGCAAAAATTAGTATAAATTCTATTCAAAATAAAGCTCTTACAAGAAGCATTCATAATTCAAGAATTTTACATAAAAAATTAAAGGTATATAATTATGAGTAAACGCAAAAAAAGCAAGGTTCCAAGAAATCCTTGCTTCATTTTGATTAGGTTTTCGTCCTTGTGGGCAGCATGGTCGAGATAGGTGTAAACCTCAATGCTCACATCAACCGACACTGCATGTCTGTTTATTTTTATGTTTATCTCCATAACCGTTCCTCCATTCAGATTTCTTGGTCTGAATGGGGGCGGTGGGGAGCGACAACGAGGGTCTATGAACGCAAAAATGCCCGACTGAGTTAACTTCAATCGGGCATGGGCATACCTATGTTGTTGTGTTTGAACGCAGCAAAAAGCTGTTAAATCACAGGTGGATTGTGGTGCTATACTCCTTTTTCAATTTTGTGGCTTTTGAAAGCATCTGCAAAATGGCAATCCTCCCTATGAAAAGGAGCCGACAACCACGAGTTTCATTCTCGTTGGTTATCGGCTCTGCGTCTAGCGTCTGGCTCTTTGATAACTGTCATATTTAGTTGTTTTACATTGATTAGAGTTTCCTGCTTGACACATTTCGAGCCAACTTGGCCAGAAGTGTTAGACTTCCACTATGTTTCGTTAATGAGTGTATTCAAAACTTCTTGCACATTAGGAGAGGCTTTTATTGTTCCTCGTACTTTAACACTTTCTATGGTTTCTTTCGCCAAATCAGGTGTAACATCTTCCGAAAATGTCAGTATGCCAGTCATTTTGATGTTTGCCTTTTTGTTGGATGTCTTTAATTCTTCTAAATCCCTACGAGTAATAGTAACGATACCAAGAGTAGCAGAACTTGGTTTGCCGATAATATTCTCGTTAAACTCTGCTAAAAGATCATCCAGTCCAATGCCGTTTCTTTTCATTGCAAAAATCCTCCTAAAAATAAATATTTTATTTTATACATATTGTATGTATGTATTTAGCTAAAAGAATTACTTTTTTGTAATTCTCTTCTGCTTGTCTCATTTTTTGATTTCAACAACGATACCTTGGTCATTTATTACAACATGAGAAGTTAGGGCTTTATCGAGAACCGGCAACCCCAAAAAATCAACAATATCCTTTGCCATATTAAATCTTTGCCACGCTTCTTCTTCGTTTGCCTGTGGGTATATTGTCGGCATCATCCAAACATTACAAATCAACAAAAACAATTCCGCTGTTAATTTCGGATACTTTGCTTTGATTGAGCCATCGTTTATACCTTCTTCAATAAGTTCAGCATATTTTGATGCTAAAAAGGTTCGCTGTTTTTCCATATATATCTTAAAAGCTGTCGGGCTGCTTTCAATCAATGGAAGTATTTGAAGGTGAAGTACGGCATATTCTTCGCTCTCGTTTAATATTTGCAAGGTCAGTTTTATTTTTTCTAAACCATTTATGTCGGTGCGGACTTTGATTTTTGCAAAAGGGTCTATATCATTAAATAATTTATCAGTCAGCGCAAAAAAAACTTCTTCCTTTGTTTTGAAATGGTGATAAAAGGCTCCTCGTGTCAGGCCGCCCATTTCATCGACTATATCAAGAATTGTTGTTTGCTCATAGCCATTTTCAATAAACAGTTTTAATGCAGCGTCAAGTATTATCTGCTCTGTTTCTTCGGGATATTTGTTTCGTGGCATAAATGCACCTCTTTTCATACACTGTGTATGTTTAAAGTATAGCAGAGGGAAAATGCTTTGTCAACAAATAGATACACCTTGTATCTAAGATTAAAGCGACAAGAAAAAAGAGTGCGATAGCATTAAACCTACCGCACTCCCTTAATACTTAGTATACAGGGCAGGGCGGTGTTCCTGTAAATAGGTTTTCCTCATGCGCCCATACTTGCCGAGTGGTGTTTGTGGATGTCTGCTCAATGCTATGTTGGGGAAAAATAATCGCCATTTTTCAGATACTCTAATTTTGCCATATTCATTTTTCCTCGTCTTTCTCGCCTTATAAATTGGAGGCTCTTTGTGGCTCTAACTGCGGCATGTCCTTAACGATAATTGCCTCAATCCGTCCTGCCTCGACTTCTTCCATCATGGCGGTAAAGCTCGGTCTGTCAAAACGAGTTCCCGAAATGCCATCATCGGTAAAGTGGGTGGGGTTAGGAAAACCATTTTTAATGGCATAGTCTTCTAACATCTGCTTTTGGTTTAGGATGCTGTTGCTCTCGCCCTGCACTATATTAACCTCTTCTCTTTTGATTAGAAATCCTAAAGCATTTGACCAATTACAGCCAATATACATATTCTTCTACCTCTTTTGTTTTCGTGTATTAGTTTCAGTCGCTGGGATTGTCTTGAATGATTGAGTCAAGTTTTACTGCCTCATTATAAGTCATGCGCTGCCAATCTTTATCATTTTCTCTGAGAAACATGTTTCCCAAATGATAGACAACGATTTGACTTCCATCAACATATGAGAGAGTGATGATGTATGTCATTCCAGCGTATTCGTCGGGATTTTCTGAGAAATTTCCTTTTAGCGATAATTCGTTCAAATATCCAGTAATTTTTTTAATCTTTTCTGTGTCTGTATAAATTCTTGAATATGTTTCGCTCTCCGGCAGGGTAGTAATCACAATCTCCGTTACATTGTCCTCTGCAATATTAAGATTTTTGGTTGAGTGCCAAGTAACCAACAACATTACGACAATGGCAAGAACACCGATTATCACAATCAATCTTTTCATAAGCGCATCTCCTTATTATACGTTCCATTATGGGAAGTTATATTAACATCTCTGTTTGCTTATACTGCGTGTTATGGCTTTTTTGCCAAATATAAAACTATTGTGTCATAAAGCGTTATTTTATTACCAAAACTCAATATAGCATCCCTAATGCCTGTGTAAAATTTTGATTTATACGGCTCTTGCAATGTGAGGTGGTCGGCATGTGTGCTTATTAACGAAACATAATCATCGGCGTTATATTCTCTTGTTTTGTGATAATGGCGACATTCAACATCAACAAAGCCATAGTTATCAACATTACTGTACTTTAAGTCACAAGTGTATTTGGTTTCCGGATGGAAGTATTTATTGTATACCTCCTGTATTTTTAAATATAAGGCCTCGTCAGCGCTTTTGTTATCTGTTCGTGTTAGCATCATCGCAAATGACCCATTGCTTTTTAAAATATCATAAACTTTTGGAAAGGCGATTTCCTCTGGTATCCACTGGATTGTCGCGGCTGAGTATACTAAATCAAATTGATGCTGCCCAAAATCATATGTTACAAAATCAGCATTTACAATTTGAAAATTATCATATGAATTAAACTTATTCTTTGTATACTCTGCAAGATTTTTTCCAAGTTCAATCGCCAAATACGAACAGCCTGTTTTCAATATAGGTTCGGTAGCTTGACCTGTTCCGGGACCAATTTCAAGAGCTTTTTTGCCAGAATCGAGCTTAGAGTATTCTATAACATCGGCGAAAAGTTCATCACAATAACGGGTTCTCCATTTATCAAATTCTTCAGGAATGCTGTCAAAAACCTTTCTAAAATCCATAATATTCTCTCCTTTGATAATAAAACAATCAACATTATAAATCGTTTAACCACAAATCCCCCTACGACTTCCTATTTATCTTACCGTTTAACATGTCATGTGCGTATCGCTTCAAAAAATACGCCCTCATAATAGATCACTAGAGTATTCAAGTCTTTTATATAAAAATTGGCTCCAAAGAATTCTCCTTCTGCACCGACAAAGACATTATCAACGGTATTCTCTGTTATTCCAATATCGGTTAAGTGAATACCAAAATTCTTGTAAAATTGGTCAGATGTCTCTTTTTCTTCCTCGTAGCCGGAAATATCTATTTCGGCAATCCCATTTTTGTATACATCGCTTCCGTAGGTAACCATTATCCCAATCAAACCGTTCATTTCATCTTCTGACAGGGCATATGCGGCGCTTGTGCCAATACGGGACTTTACCTCCCAAGTCCCGTAGAAAGGCTTCACACCCGTTATGGCAGGATCTGCATTATCGGATAAGGCACTAGTTTCCTCTACTTGTTGCGTTTCTATAACCGAATCAGCTGATGTATCAATCTCCATAGATACCGTATTCTTGCTTTGTGTAGTATTTAATGAGCTGTCCTGTGCATTCATCGCTGTAGTGCTGCAGGCTGTGCTGAGCATTCCTATGACAATAACAGTGCTAAGTAGAATTATTCTTGTGTTCATATTAGTTACATTCCTGATCTCAATATGCTCATTTTATGAGGTGGACAGATTGTTTAAATAGCTATCCACCAAAATACACCGAATTTATCAATCAGATTGGAACAGCATGGGTTCCAATCACAGGGACCTAAGGGATCAATAACGGTGCCGCCATCGCGCAATATACCATAGGCATTACGCACAGCCTCCTCACTTCCCATATCGTAAACATTAAAAGCCATGGTCTGCCACGTGCTTTTTTTACTTACATCGCAGGTATCCGGCGCTTCACTAACAGCCATAAACAATTGGCCATTTACCGATAATTCACAGTGCGCATATACATTTTTCGATTCATCTTTTATTTCAAAACTTATTTCAGCACCAAAAGCTTTGCAATACATTTGGACAGCTTCCATGCTGCCACTGACATATAATTGTGAGCTTATTTTCATAATATACCCTCCCCAATATTATATAAATATCTGACCTTCTTAAATATCGGTCACACTTGTATGTACGAAACATAATGGGAAGTTACATAAACTTCTCAATATGCTCATTTTCTTAATTAAACAAGCCACTCTTTTGCCTTTTCAAAATCATCTATGCAAGCCATTGTAAACGAGGTTTCTATATTTTTCTTTTTGATATAACTTTTCATGTTTGAGTTTAACCCAACAAATATTACTTTGCGAAGTGGCTTTTTTAACATAACAAAACTGCTAATTATAAGTTCTAAAATCTCTCTATCCACATCTGATTCATCTAAATTAACTGCAATAAAAGAACTCGTAGATGGCCTACTGATTTGAACCAGATCTTGATTGAATTTCAGTTTTAGTAATTCCTTTTCGTTGTACAAGGAATCTAAATGTTCACACCATATTTCGCCTCCATTGAAAAATATTGAAAAAGATTTTTTATTTAGACCAAGTTCATATTTCGCCAATTAGTTATACCTCCTATTCCAATGTTCCTTTGTGTACAAATATTCATATGAGTCAAAAGATTTACCCAAGGTTTTTGCATAAAAAGTCCCCTCTCGTTCAAAAACAAATCCACACTTTTCAATCAAATGCATGGAAGCAGCATTATTTTGAAAGCAACATGCATACACAGATACAATACCATTTGAAAATAACTCTTCCAGAACGGCATACATTACTTCGGTCATAATTCCACGATTCCAATAATTTTTGTTTAGAACATATCCCAATTCTTTTGTGTCAGGCCTATCATCCTCTGAATCTTCGTGTATACTAATATGACCTATTACTTTGTTATTTTCTCTATAAACAATAGCGAACTGATTTTCATTTTGAATATAATTTTTTAATACCTTTGCCGATTGCTCCAAGTTTTCGTGTTGAGACCATCCGGCAGATTCTCCAACACCTTCTTGATTGCAGTAATCGTATAAATCTTCTAAATCATCTTTTGCGAAATTTCGAAGCATAACTCGTTGTGTTATAATTTTTTTGACCATAATGAGTAGATTCCTCTCAAAAAAACTTTTGAAAATTTTTATTTTATCTTTGTGTATATAATGTATCATTTATTTTCTCTTTGTAAAGATTGCTAATTTAGGCTCATTTTGTAAAGAAATTTCGGATTAGCTCTACATACTTTTCTGGGTGCAACAGGCTAATCTCACCATGTCCCATGTTGGGGGCAATATACAATTCGCTATTAATAATGAGCTCATGTAACCTTTTACCTGATTTTTTCATAATACGAATTTCTTTTTCACCTACGACGACTAAGACTTTCGCTTTTGTGTCAGATATAGTGCTTTTTAATTTATAAGTCCCATTACTTAACGTGATGTTAATAAGTGATTGCTTTGTTATTTTTAAGCTGTCATCATAATACTGGTCAAACATATTTTCAGATATACATAATGTTTTTGCCTGTAATTTTGAAAACCACCTCTTCTTAATTAAGCCGTAAAATAGTTTATATGTAGGAACAGTCATAAAAGCCGTACCTTTAATCGGATAAACTAATGCACTTTCTATTATTGCATAATCCGCAATATCTTTCCTTAATGATAATACTTCTGTAGCAATTTGCGCCCCAATGGATAATCCTCCAATTGCAAAAACTTTACCATTATACTGATTATCAATGTAGTTTATTAGTTTCTGAGCAGAAATTTCTATACTGATGAATGTTTCATTACCATCTTCCCCATGCCCGTCAATAATTGGGGTAATTACATGAAAATTCTCTTTAAGTTGTGCTATGATAGATTTTAATGACCACCAAGATAATCCTCCACCATGTAATAGAATAATTGTTGGAAGTCCTCTATTTTCTGTTTCCTTAAATATCATTTTTCTTCTCCTCGAATGGTTGGTATAATGATTTTATGTAATATAATGCAGTCTCGTTAATTCGTCTTAGGTATATATAATTCACTTTTTAACTGTTATCTTACAAGAATATGATTTCCCATTTACTTTTGCTGTAATAGTTGCCTTTCCTGCTTTTCTTGCAGTAACTTTCCCCGTTGAAGATACTGTGGCGATAGCTTTATTACTGCTTTCCCATTTGACAGTATTCGTTACACCTGATACTTTTAGATTTAGTGTTTTACCTGTAACTATCGTTGCTTCAGTTTTATTTATTTTTGGAGAATCTTTAATTTCGATGCTTATTATCTGGGCTCCACCCGCCCCTGCTGTAAGTTCGTATGTATCAAAACAGATATAGGCTTTATTTCCTTTTAAATAATATTTATATTCTGAAACTTCATAATTCTTAATTGTATCTAGAGCATTTTGAAATTCATCATTCCACCAACCAATTTCAGAATGTTTACTCATATATTTTTTTGATGCAGACACTACTCTCTCCTTAATCTCGGAGGAGGATCCCTCTACAACATTAGCCAAACTTAATGCTTTTCCTGTTTCTAAATTGTATGTAAGACCATAATAATCTGTTGAACTTACTCCACCAGCATACCATTCCAAAGTCATTTTAAAGCTAATAACACCATTATTGTTATTGGTTATTTCACAATCGCTTGTACAGTAATGAAAGTAATATATATTATCTTCAGTTTTGTTATCATAATCAGTTTGTGCATATGAAAATAAGCTATCCTTATATTCATCGAACATCTTTTTACAATCATTCTCTATAGATTGATTAATAATATTAATTTCTTCAGATTCGCCCACTAAGACTGGCTTTTCATAGGAAATAGTAGCAATTGGCTCTCCATTATCACCATTAAGTGTTTCTTGTACAGTTTCTACTGAATAAGTTACTGATTTTGCATTTACAATGGTTGATGGCAAAATTAACATGATAAACGTTGTAACAAATAAAATAACTTTCAGGATATTCTTACTATTTGCTTTCAATTCATTTTCCTCCTCAAATATTAGTTAAACTTTCAAATCCACCTATGTAAACTACAGTAAACCATACAGTCCAAGCGGATCACTCATAATGCTTGACGGTTTAATTCAAATACATTCTTTACATGAAGTAGCAAAGTAAATTATACCATATAATTCCAGAACATGATACTATCTTTATTTATAAAGTACCAAGGATTTAACTGTGATTAATGAATTCCTCGTATCGACAAACAATGATTTATTTGACTGTTTTCAGAAGTTAATTTGTCATTCTACTCACGTTAAAAAAAACCTCCAAACAGATATTATATCACATCTGTTTGAAGGCAATTGTGTTAAATGCAATAGTTTATGCTTCCATAATAATTGGCAATATCATAGGACTTCTCTTTAATTTCTTCCATAAAAACTCGTTAAGGTCATCCTTTATTTCAGTTTTTATTTTGTTCCATTCTGTGATATTACTACTGATGCATTTATCCAAAGAATTATTCACTACATGCCTCGCCTCAGTCATCAATTCCTCTGATTCTCTTACATAAATAAATCCACGAGATACAATATCAGGTCCTGACAGAACTTGATTTGTATGTTTTTTTAAGGTAATGACTACAATGATAAGACCATTCTCTGAGAGATTTTGTCTGTCACGAATTACGATATCTCCCACATCTCCTACACCAAGTCCATCAACAAAAATACCCTTTGATTGAACTTGATCAATAATACTACCTTTTTCCCTAGAAAGTTCCAATACATTTCCGGCTTGCAATACAAATATATTTTCTTTTGCAATTCCCATATCCTGGGCTAAGTCAGCCTGTGCTGTACGATGTCTGAATTCACCATGGACTGGGATTGCATATTTAGGTCGCACCAATGCGTAAATCAACTTGATTTCCTCTTGACAGGCATGTCCTGATACATGTGTATCTTGGAAAATTACTTTTGCTCCCTTCATAGATAATTCATTGACTACCTTTGAAACCGCCTTTTCATTACCAGGTATCGGTGTAGAACTGAATATAATAGCATCTCCTGGTTTTATTGTAACTTTTTTATGGCTAGAATCTGCCATTCTCGAAAGTGCCGCCATAGCTTCCCCTTGGCTACCCGTAGTTATAAATACCAATTGGTCATCCGGATAATTTTTCATCTGTTCAACATCAATTAACGTATTATCTGGTATTTTAATGTATCCCAATTCTGAAGCAACGTCAATTACATTTACCATACTTCTTCCTTGGAGTATTACTTTCCTCCCGAATTTAAAAGCTGTATTAATAATTTGTTGAACTCGGTCAACGTTAGATGCAAATGTCGCAACTATTATTCGATTTTTTTTATTGTCTAAAAAAAGATTGTCAAAAGTTCTCGCTACCATCTCTTCAGATACAGTAAATCCTGGTCTTTGTGCATTTGTACTATCACAAAGAAGAGCAAGTACACCCTTTTTCCCAATTTCACCAAATCTTTGCAAATCGATAGAATCACCAAATAAAGGAGTATAATCAATTTTAAAGTCTCCTGTATGCACAATGATTCCTGCAGGTGAATAAATAGCAAGTGCTGATGCATCTGCTATACTATGATTTGTTTTTATGAATTCAATTCTAAAAGCGCCTAAATTTATGGAATTTCCATGTTTTACGACTTTTCTCTTTGTCTTCTTTAATAAATTATGTTCCTTCAGTTTAAGGTCAATCAAGCCTATGGTTAATTTTGTCGCATATACCGGTACATTTAATTCCTTTAATATATAGGGCAACGCACCAATATGATCCTCATGTCCATGAGTGATAACAAAACCTTTCACTTTCTCCCTATTTTCCTTTAAATAAGTGATGTCTGGGATCACTAAATCAACACCTAACATATCGTCATCAGGAAATGCTATACCGCAATCCACTACTATAATACTGTCTTCATACTCAAACGCAGTGATATTCATACCAATTCTGTCTAATCCACCAAGGGGTATGATTTTTATTTTATTGTTTTTTATTTCTTCATTTATCTTTAACAAATTACGCCTCCAATATTGTGTTTTTCTTCTTAGTATATTTAGCCTAATATGGCTATTATTGTACATCTACAATGTTATCAAATATATATTAATAGCAGAATCAAGCCAAGCCTCAGATGTGTTATCTTCAATGCTAGTTTATTCTTATGTTATAAATAATTTGTATTTTCTGTTAAAAATTATTTACATAACTTTTCACAAAACTGTAATATCAGTGGATAAGACAATCTTTTAAAAGTTTAGACAAGTATTAATGATATGATTCCGAACATTCTATTATATTTATTATATCAGTAATTCATCATTAAAGTCAACAGTATGTCCTAATGAATTATTTTTGCTGTATTATTCCGGTATCATTCTAGGCACGGTTACTGACAGATATGCCGTCCATAGAATGTCGTTTGGAAAAGCTAGATGTATTTTGCTAGCACAGAATATGCTCTTCAAAGAAAAGACGTATCTGGTCAGAACAATCCCAGAACGTCTTTTTTATTACAATCATTAGATTCCATAGCCCAAAACCATGAGTTTTTCTGTGACCTCAAAAAATGGGCGCTAATGTTAAAATATTTTATAAAATCAATTATTATAAATTTTTCATATCTTGTCTATAACGAAAATGTAAATAACACTAATTTAGAATCTCGCTCTTGATGAATGAATTACATACCGAACAATAATAATTTTTGACTTTAACAGCCTCTTCTTGCTGATTATCTTCTGCTTTTTCAACATCAGAAACCAATATATTCATAATCTGCGCTTTTTGACATCTTGCACACCACTCTGCTGCCATGATTATACTCCTTTATTTCTTTACAAGTATTCTATCAATAATACCATAGTTTAGTGCCTCTTCTACATTCATATAAAAATCTCGATTCGTAGCGTTCTCTATTTCTCCTATGGTTTTTCCTGTATTTTCAGATAAAATTTGATTCAATCGTATCTTAGTCTTTATTATATTATTTGCCATGATTTCAATATCTGTTGCCTGTGCTGGGGCTTTTATACCACCCAGCGGTTGATGTAACATTATCTCTGAATTTGGTAAAGAGAATCTCTTCCCCTTGGTACCTGCTGCTAAAATAAATGCCCCCATACTTGCCGCCATTCCAATACAAGTGGTTGCAATGTCACATTTTACATAATTCATAGTATCAACTATTGCCAATCCATCTTGTACACTTCCACCGGGAGAATTTATATAAAGTTGTATATCGGTAGTAGAATTTTCTGATTCCAAATATAGCAACTGTGCAATAACTATGTCAGCCGAAATATTATTTATCTCTTCTCCAATAAAAATAATTCTGTCCTTTAATAACCTTGAAAAAATATCATAACTTCTTTCGCTACGATTCGTTTGTTCGATAACATATGGTATATTACTCATGCCGCAAGTACCTCTCTTACAAACATCAACATATCTACACTTGAAGCATTGTTGCATCGGTTTAATACCTTACGATCGTGCTTATCAAATTGAGTGGTTTTGCTCCGATAAATTTGCGGTGTACAGCCAAATTCTTGCTTAAATGCAAATGTAAAAGACGGTTGAGAGGAATATCCCATACTCAGTGCTATTTCTACTATTGATTTATCTGTATTTAAAAGTTGATAAGCCGCTTCATATAAACGTCTTTCCCTAAGATATTTATGAATGGATTGGCTTGTACTTTTACGAAATATTCTGTTTAAATGATACTTAGAATATCCCACTTCTTTTGCAATATCATCTAGCTTTATGTTCTCATCAAAATGCGCTTCAATGTATTTCTTGGTATTTAAGATAATTATATAGCTCATTAATAACACCTCCTTTTGTTACTATACCGCTTTTCCATACTAGTGTCTTAATAAAAAGTGCTATTTTTAATTAGTAACCACAAATATACAAGATAGACTTAAGAATCCATGTTTCTACATCTATTTCCTAATTTCCCATAAAGTATAATTGCATTTCCTAAAGCAGGTAACGCATCTTATAGAATAATATCATACCCGTTATCTTTAACATCTTCAGATATTTATTAGTTAAGCTCACATTTTGATACTACTCAAAATGTGAGCTTATAAGAACTGTCGTTAAATAGATATATAACTATTCGCTTAAACTATCAATAATCGCTACCGGATCTACAATATATTTGGCTTCATAGGTAGTTCCCCCATATTCACCATTACTGGTTCTGCTGGTTTCCGAAGCTAATTTCCAGAATTCTTCATAGGTGATTTCCGGTTTCACTTGGCAGGCAAGTGCGTACAATCCGGCAACATAGGGTGTCGACCAGCTTAAACCGCCTTTATTGTATACAACATAATCCTCTATTCCTGTTGGAGAAGCA
This sequence comes from uncultured Lachnospiraceae bacterium, assembly GCA_963517115.1. Taxonomy (GTDB): domain Bacteria; phylum Bacillota; class Clostridia; order Lachnospirales; family Lachnospiraceae; genus Anaerocolumna. Next base: position 132,095 of record CAUQEW010000003.1, read on the forward strand.
ACACATCTAAAATCCATAGGGGCACTTATATTGTATGTCATGTTATCTATAGAATATTTATTCTCTGTATAAGAATTAAAATCATCTGGGTCAGATAATGGAACTTTACCTAATCCAAAATATGCCATATCCTCTCTGTAAAATATGGAAGTAGTGAGTACAAATACCCCTTCCTCTTTTGCTCTTTTATATGCCTCAACCAAAAGATCATTACCAGGTATACCTTTTTCATCCCAACCCCAGGATATGGATATAACACGGATTCTATTTTCATAGGGAAGTGTTTTATTTAAATCTAATATTTTATTTATATCTTCCGCGATTGGAGTATTATCATTTTTTGCATTGCTAAAGTCTTCCGCTATATAATAAAGGTCTGCTCCCGGAGCTACTCCTACTGTTTTTCCAACAGCAATCGATGCTACTGCCGGTCCATGCATGGAAGCAGGATCAGCATGAACGGGTGGACTTGCAAAATAATATTTTAATTGATCCGAATATTCTTTATGATCCACTAATAAAGGTTGATCGATGATTGCAATTCCAACTCCTTTTCCTGTAATCCCCTGCTCATGAAGACTTCTTACAAGTAACCCGGGATTTTTGTATAATTCCATGATCTCATTGGGATTAAATCCTTCCGGTAATTTATCCGGCCATATTGTTTTGCTATCAAAGGTAGTTAATATAAGCTTATCTAATTCGTTTGTAAGATCAGCTTTTGATAAGTTAGCACTTCGAATATCATATCCAGAATCACTTAGCTCAGGTAATTTATCCATCTCTCCAAAGTAAAGGGAATAATCAGCTACACCTGGATGGACGTCAATAAATCCAATTTCATTTTTTTCAAATTTCTTCTCTTCCTTGCTGCTAGCGACATCTGTTTCTTCTTCCTTGTTATTAGTAACCATATTATTATCTTCGGAGGTTTGATCCTTGCTTGAGATGTCCGTTTTAGAATTTGCTGCCTCAGGAATTGGACTTATGCTAGTGGATGCTATTTCCGGTTCTTTGTTTTGCGGATTCGTAATAAGGCAGATACCGGCAGTTATAACAGCTATCACTGCTATTATCATAATCCAAAAACTTGGTTTTTTGTAATTTAGTACATTTTTAATTCTAGATTTCACATTAGACTCTCCAAAAGCCATAGGACCGAGTAGTCCGCTCTGCTTCACAGAAAGTTCCAACAGCGAAATCGAGTAATTAGCTCGAATATCTTTTCTTGACTGCTTCATGACACTTTCATCACAGGACATTTCCATATCCTTGACCATCTGAAAATAAGAAATCCATACTAAGGGGTTAAACCAATGCAGGACCAGCGCTATATAAGCAACCAGCTTAATCCAATGGTCAAAACGATTGATATGCTTCTGTTCATGTAATAGAATATACTCCATTTCACTCTCTAAAATATGGCTGGGGATATAGATTCTGGGCTGTATCACTCCAAGTACAAATGGGGTCATAATTCGATCCGTACTATATACATTATTCTTCACAATGGTAGCTGTTGTAAGCTTGTTCTTTAATTTAAAGTAATTATAAAGTGCATGCATGAATAAAATAATCATTCCGGTTATCCAAATAATTGTAAATAAGCTAATAAAGAATATGTTATACCCTGTCTCAGTTTTATATGTTACAGGAGCATTCTTTGTTACTGATTTAATATTACCTATAGAATTAACATTCGTTTGATTGATCATATCAATAGTTTGTCCATCAGTAAGATTGTTTGTATCAACTGTTATTTTCCGGTCTTGCATTTGAGCGTTCACAAAGGATCTAGCGGTATCTGAATTCTTTGGTAGTAAACTGAACGGACTTTCAATGGTCATGGGACATAATAATCGAAATAATACAAAAGTCCAAAGAACATAAGAAAAAATCTTAGGGGACTTTTTAAGTAGCAGCCTTATGAACAAGACCGCAATAATTACATAACTTGCAGTTAAACTCATATTAATTACTTCTAAAAAAAATCCACTCATTTTGACGCCTCCTCTATCAACTTTTTCATCTCTTCCGCTTCCTGTTTTGTTAATGTTTTATCCTTCAGAAATGCAGCCAAAAATGTTGGAAGGGAGTTGTCAAAAGCTTTTTCCATCAGAATTTCGCTTTCGTATTTTTGAACCTGTTCTCTTCGGATTAAAGCTGTTACTATGGCATTATAATTGCTTAAGATTCCCCGTTCTGAAAGTTTTTTAATCATGGTATAAGTAGTGGACTTTTTCCATCCAAGCAATTGTAAGCACAGTTTCGTTAATTCTGTTGAATTAATTGGCTCATGCTTCCATATGATATCCAAGAATTTGAACTCTGCTTCATAAAGCTTATATTCTTCCATAAACAATACCTCCTTAAGGTCTGCTATAATAGACTCATAAGCAAAGTCTATCACGATAGACCTGTCTTGTCAACAAGAAAATTAACATTATATGGAACTTTAATTAAAAATCCTTTGTCCACCAAAAGCATGAATTGTTCATGGCCAGCTTTGCATCCTCCAATAATTTTCTCCTATAAACCATGGTCTATATTTTTTACTACTTCATCATCATTATATAATTCATATGTTACTTCTTCATTGCTCCATTGATAATCAAGTATGTTCTCGTTTTCTAAATAAACAATGATAGATTCGTCTACATTCAACTCTCCACGGTTACCATAGGTCCTATAGCTATTTTGTGACTCACATATTTTTACTCCAGAATATTCACTCAAAGATTCAGGGAAATACACCCTAAATTTAAATTCATTTGTACTTCTGCTGTAATCCACCAATTTAAACTTCATTGTTATTGTTAACTCATCATTAGTACCTGATAAACTAATATTGGGTTCAGCTATATCAATAGCATTTAATCTTTCTTGTTTTATCCAATAATAATTTGTCCTGCTAAAATCTATTGACCATTTCATTAGAGGCATTATAATAACTACTACTAATACAAAAATTAATAGTTTACTCTTATTTGCAAACCTATCTAAGTTAATAAAACCAATTATGCTTATCATAAATAGTGCCAATGGTATAAGACTTGAAATATAAAAAACACTCCCGCCATCTCTGATTGGTTTTATCACATATTGTATAATAGAATAAGAATCATGTGGAAGTTTGTATATTAACAATTCAGCAAGAAATAGTATTCCTAAATATAGTAGTAATCTTTTATTATCTTTCTTCAAATTAAATCCTTTCTAATATTCATTTGTATTCGATTTACCAAAACTTATAGGTATCCCAAAATATAACGTTAATGGTCATTATTAATCCCACGACGCCGGTCCCAATCAGCTTTGCCTTTTCTTTCTTCGAGCAATCAAGGTTTTTCCACTTTATTGCGAGAGAAACAGCATAAGCAATAGGAATCAGGGCGAGTAATGCATTAAACATGAGACTCCACTGTATAGTGGAAAACATCGGCGTTTCAGAAAACAGTGTCATCGATATAGAAACAAATATCATTGCGGAGGAAACAACGGCAAAGTTCACGACGTCTTTGTATCCTCTCATCGTCTGTTGCATATTTCTGTGCCTCAATAATCCGATAATCCTGAAAATTAATGCGAATATACTATACAGTGCGGCGAAGATGAATAATAACAGCAGTATATATTTTGCTATCACTACATAACCATTTACTTCAATATAGTCTTGCCCCGGTATTTGCAAGAGGGTATGCCCATCAACAGCGGTTGCTGTTTGTAATATGAATTGTTTCCTACCTTCAAGTTCCATAACGTACGAGCCCGTATTCATGCTTGTAACGGTATTATTCGTTCCAGGTATGGAATATATGCCTTCCCCTTCGGAGGTCAACTGCATGAGGCATAGCATGCTATAAAGTTTTGCATAACCCTCAAAACAAGTCCTAGCTGATACATACATACCTGAAATATCCTCCGATTCAGCTCCGGTTTCACTTCCATGTTTACCAAATACCAGAGGCAGAAGTCCGCAGTTATAAACTGATTCGTCACTCTGATTTGTAAGAATCACGATACCAGTTCCTGTTTTAGGATCAAGCGCAAACCATGAAGAGCTACCAAGTGTACCTCCATTATGCCATATTACCGGAACTCCCAGTTCATCTGTCCAAAATCCGTGACAATTCCGGCCTGTTTCTTCATCATTATAATACAATGTGGGTGAAAGCATCTCACCTAGAGTGTCTGCCTTTTGAAACAACAAAGAACTAACACCTTCGTCTGGGGCGAAGGCTCTCGCAAATTTTACAAAATCGCTGAGGGTACCTGTAGCCATGCCTGCTGGATACAATGAAAGGTAATACAGGCAGGTGCCAAGTAATTCATTCTCAGTAGTATAACACTTTTGTTTAGTACGTTTCTGTGAGACCCAAGGATTGTCCGAAAGAGTAGCATTTAGTGCAGTATGTTCCATGCCAAGTGGCTCGAAAAAATGTTCATGTACATAATCAGAGAAGATTTGTCCGCTAACGCATTCAACGATGTATCCCGCTAGTGCAGCTCCCCAGTTGGAATACGCAACAACCTTTCCCGGCTCATGTACCTGTTCCGGCTCAATCATCCTAAGTGCTTCGCCAAGTTCATTTACGTCGGCTGTATCTTCAAGAAATAAGTCAGTAAGGGTCTCCTGCCAGCCTGCATTGTGATTCATAAGATTAGTCAATGTGATAGGTGTATCATAACGAAGTTTTGTTAAAAACCCATCCGGTAGATAGGTACGGATATCTTCATTCAGGTCTAGCTCACCAAGTTCAACAAGTTGCATTACACTTACCCAGGTTAGTAACTTCGTACAGGACCCCCATTCAAAAACAGCATTGCTGTCGTTAGCAACACTATTCTCAATATCAACATAACCATATGCCTTTTCAAAAATTACTTCTTCGCTTGTAAAGACAGAAACTGAAACAGCTGCAGTCGTATTTTCATTTTCTGTCACATAGGTGTCGATTGTCTTTTCTATATCCGAATATTTCAGACCTGATGGCAGAGTATCAACATCTTCCGTAGCAAAAGCAGTAATTGGAAAAGATATTGCCATTATAATAATCAGCATCGTACAAAAGTAATGTTTCATAGGTATCTCCCTAAAATAGCATGATTTATAATTATAATTGTTTGTTTCAATAATAAAACTAGCTAATATCATCGTTCACAAGGTTATACAGATATACAAGATTTTCTTAACAAAACGTGGTTATAAAAAGATATATTTATATAATCCTCTATATCTGAAACTTTCACTTCAATATCAAACATCTTATCTTGCCAATTTAGTTCTTTCTTAATATCATTGTTTTGTTGTAAACCCCAAAAGGTTCTAATCCCAAGTACTTTTTCAATATTAACCCTAGTATCACCTACCCACTCAATCATATCATTCGTGTCGTAATAATTTACTTGCCCAAAATTAAGTACATTAATTGCTCCACCATCAAGTAATGAAATTGCTTCATCAACATTGTTTTCAAAAACAACCTTTTGCATGATTCTTCCTGTATGATTGTGTTTTACAATTGATAGTATTCCATTCGGTTTAAGAACTCTGCAGAATTCTTTTAATATATCTTTTCGTTCCTTTGCATACTCCAAAACGTTGTGACAGACGACAACATCAAAGGAATTATCTTTTTGTTGTTTTAATTGGTCAATACCTCCAATAATCTGCTGATAATTGTTTTCACATAGTCTCATTTCAACCATTTCTGCATTAGGTTCTATTGCAAGCACCTCATTGTTTTTAGCAAAATGATTTGCTGTAACACCAAAGCCACTTCCAAAATCGAGAATTCTAGAATTAGTTATTTGAGATAGTTGCTCCCAAACCACTCTATAAAATAGAACTCCCCAAGGTTTATTTATATTTTCATAATATGCTTCTAAATACTGATTCATTATATTCTCCCCTTATGTAGATCTTTTCTAATCCTAAATTTTCTAAGTAAGTGATAGTATATTATTTCATGTAATATGACTTATTGTCCTTCGCTCTCATTGTCGCTAATATTCCATCCAAATGATCATATTCATGCTGAATTAATTCTGACAAATCGCCTTCTAGTATCATTTCACATGGTTTCCAATTCATATCATAATATTGTATGGTACATCTTTTATATCTTAAAACTTTCACATATAATCCCGGAAAAGACATACAATCATCCATTACCTCCATTTTTTCTTCATCGGGGAAGATTAATTTAGGATTAATGAATACAATTGGCTCTCCTATATTCATATATAGAAGCCTCTTTTTGATACCTATCTGTGGTGCTGCAATTGCGCGCCCTGCGCCATGTTTTTTTCTGTAATTTATTAAGGTATCATGTAAGTCGGTTACGATTTTTTCGATACTATCTAGTTCATTTTCTAAAACGGGATCACATATTTCATATAAGTCATTATCTCCAAGTAATAATATATCTTTTATCATTTGGTATCATCCTTTCTTGAATAATGCATTGAATCAACTACAATTTAAAAACTAATTTTATATTCATTTCTTTTGGTGTATCTTCTGCAAATCTTTCCGAGAAAACAAGATCTTCAATCATTAATTTCTTTTTTGAAATGCTTTTGTTCTTTGATTTCTATATATCCACATGCCCTATAAAATGAATGTGCATCTACTCTTGCTATACCTGAAGTCAGGCGAACACCGAATGCATCCGTATCTTTTGCCCAATTTTCAACAGCAGTTAAAAGCTTTTTACCTATTCCATTTTTTCTATAATTAGCATTCACAGCGATTCCCAATACATTCTTAAGGGGGCGTTCATATAGTAAATCGTAATTATTTGCGTGAATATATCCAGTTACATAATCTTTCATTACTGCAACATAGATCTTATGATTTGGATCATTTAACAAATTAGCCAATTGTTTTTTTGTATCTTCAATAGAATAGTCATAACCTAAGTCTTCTTTATTTAACAGATTAATGTCTTTATAATCTTGTAATTGTGCTTCTCTAATAACAATATCCAAAGAGGTGCCTCCAATCTTCACTATAAACTACTATTATAAGATGATGATATCAATTTATATTTATATCCACTTTTCATATCTAATAATGTCTTCCAAATTCCTTCTAGGACGTTGTTTCGGTTCTTCATCACTATAACCAACGGTTAATACGCAACAAACATATTTGTCATTAGGAATATTTAAGATAGGTCTAATTTCACTTTGTTCAAACCAAGCCGTCCAACAAGTGGATAATCCAATATTTTGCGCTTCTAAAACAATATGTTCTATGGATATTGCAGTATCTCTAATTATCTGTTTTAATTCTGGTTCTGTACTCTGTTCATCTAAATATAACTCACTATCCTCAATTCTACAATGGATATCTGCTACACATACTATAAATACCGGTGCAGTCATCATCCAACTTTGATTATGTGTAACAACTGATAATTCACGTCTTAACTCATCTGATTTTACAATAATATAATTCCAAGGTTGAGTATTACTTCCTGATGGTGCTAGTCGAGCACAATCTAATAGTTTTAAAATCTTTTCTTCTTCAACTTCTTTATTTTCATATTTCCGAATACTTCTTCGGCTTTCTATTACATCTAACATGAACAATACCTCCATTTATATATACTTCTTATTTTGGATATGGGTTATAATCTATACACTGTTTTGATAATTTAAAATGCATTCCATAAGAACACAAAGATGAATACACTTCCCCAAGCATTCCCTGTATGTTCTTTTATCATTAGCATCCCATAGATAATGATAAAGACTGATATCGCTTCAATAATATTTTCTGATGTAATTCCAATCAGTCCATGAATCAAGAGACACATGACGGCACAAAAGATTGCACCCCAATTTATCCATTTCTTATGACTTGGATACCTGGTATTAATTTTTTCACAGATCACTACATAATTAAATCCTTCAAAAAACCCCCATGCTATGGTAATCAGCCCTATTCCAATTATATTTACCGGAAATACACTTGCCAATACTTCTTTTGTCATTAATACGGATTGAAAGGGCATATATCCAGTAGCTTCTCCTGTTACAAAGGAAAAGACTACATTTGGTATAAAGGTTAGTGCAGAAAAGAGGATTGACTGTAATAAGCCTTTCTTTCTTAGCCCATAACTGAAAAAACTTTCCTTTCGTAACACACAGACTATTGTAATTCCGAGACCTGCGACACCAAATTGTATAAATGCCATAACCAATGTTCTTAACAAAATAGGCATATTCTTATTCTTCGCTAAGAAAATTAATTGGTTTTGGTATCCTATAAAAGTTCCAAGAACAATAATTGTCGCAAACATAATTATGTATAAATCAATTTCTGCGTTCTTTTGTTTCTTTGTTAAATTCGATTTAGTCAAATTGCTTCCTCCTATTAAATTTTACTTTATGACCCTTTTTGCCATCCATATATCAGGTTTTCCGATACCGTTTGCATCGGGAATAACTCCAATGATTTTATAACCCATTTTTTGATAAAATTCATAAGGGTGATTCCGAATGTTTTTAATGTTCTGTATTTTTAAATAGGTATCTTCATAAAGGTCTGTATTACTTAAGGATGTCTTGTCTAATTCATCATCGCTTCCAAGATAGATGGTTATTCCTCCTCTATTTGCAACTTCCTCTTCTAATGCTTTAATGAGCATAGTACCTATGCCTTTAAATTGATAAGCTTTACTAACAACAAGAGGGTGTAATTCCCAACCTGTAATACTGTATTGTGGAATTGCTCCAATAAAACCGATAAGATGTCCGTTGTCTATTGCCACGATAGTTATTTTGTCATCCTCTAGGCATTTTTTTACTTCTTCGTATGCGCAATCACTGTAAGCATGTGGAAAACATTCTATTAAGATCTCTGCTGCTTCAGCAATAAATTGTTTATTCTCTTTTTCAAAAGGTATAATATTCATGATTCTCCTCCTAATATCTTATCTGGTATATTTATATGTATTCCAACTGTTTGTAAAATGACCTAAAGCAAGCAGAATAACTGCAATTCCTATCCATATTGATCTTACACTGATTGCTACAAACCCAAATGCGAACACAGGAAATAGTGCCATCGGTATCGGGATAAAACCAAGAGGCTTAAATAATAAAGAAAAGTCTCTGTCTTTTATAATATATCTTATCCATAAACAGTAATAAAGCGTTATACAAAGTGACATTAGAACAAACCAAACATTAATGGTAACAACATCAAAATAGTCCCTTGAAAGAATTAACAAAAGGATGCATGCAACTTGCCCAATTCGCTCTAATATTGTGAATATAAAGCTGGTATCCTTTATCCCTTGCGGAACATTTTTAGGTGGAAATATAACAAAAAGCAGATTAGGAGCAAAGATAAATGCTGCTATAATCAACCCTTTCAATGAAAAGTCCATAAGTGTGTTCTCCTTAAAAAATTATTTTAATATCTTGTTCATAAGGTGTTGATCCATCAAAAATATTTTTATACGAACACATCCATGCTGGAATAAATCCACTTCTATATGCAATAGATTGTGATGCTATATTAGATGATGAAGTTCCATAATATGGAACGATCCCCCTATCCATAATCATGATTGTTAGATTGCTGACCAAACTTGTGGCAAGTCCTTTATTTCTGAATTGAGGTAACACGTCAATACCTATCTGCCACATTAAACTACTATCTGCAGATGCTCCTGCCATTGCTACAATTTCATTATCACACATTGCATATACTACAATTACATCAGGGCGGGGATGATTGATGTCATACATAATTGCATTATGAAATCCTGAATATTGATATAGTTCATGTATTTCCGTCCCTTCTTTTATACAAAAAGTAAAACCATCCGGCAAAGATATTTTGTTTATCCTATCACAATCTGGAATATAGTTAAGAGAATGACCAAATAGAAACGGAGCCGCAAATATATCATCTCTTGTTTTTGTTTCTAATAATGGCTTTACCTTAGATAATATATCACGGTCAGCTGAAACGACAGTGCTTTTCCCCATTGTCGTAATTTCAAGGAAAGGAGATTGACGGTCAAACAGTCTCCTTCCCTCGTTTGATTTAGCTTGACAAAATATGATGCCATCTTTTAGAAAATCTTGTACCTTACAATTCAGGTCTATTGCTATTGTTTTTGTACGATTTCTATCATTTTTAGTTTATTCAATTCCATAACACACCACACCTCTCTTATCATCAACTTACTTAAACTTACAATATTATGGGAAAATATAAATTATTTAGTTATTTTTTAAGTTATTATGTAACATTCTCTGAACTTTCTCATAGGATATAGTATGAAAAAGAAAGGAGGAATTAATATGAATAATGAGTTATTATTACGTGAAATGGAAAGATTTATAGGTGAAACTGTTACAATATTTACAACCAGCGGAGGAGCTTCAGGATGTGGATTTACTGGTATTCTTATGATTGTTAATTGTAATTTTGTTCGATTATTGATAGATCAAGGTACACCACCTACTAATCCACTTAGTGAAAACATTTGTCCTAGAAATAGAGAAAAATATCGTCCTGAATGCAATTTGGGTTCAGTTTGTGATATTCCAGTTCGCTTCATTGCTTCATTCTGTCATAACGCAATTTAAGATTGATAATTTTCAAAAGATAATTCAATAAATAAATAAAATATTTAGGTAGCATTTAACTTAATTTATAAGGAGGAAAGAATATGTCAAGTTTAGGAACAAATAATGGGTTTTTAGGAAATGAAAACTTTTTTAATCATATATGTCGTTTTATAGGTCAGACTGTTACTATATTTACTACCAGTGGTGGTGCATCCGGTTGTGGATTTACTGGTGTTGTACTATCAATAAATCGTGATTTCGTTAGATTAGCAACTCATGAGGGAACCCCCCCAAGTAATCCATTAAGCGAAAGTATCTGTGGTGACAAACATGGCAGAGGCTGTAACGAAGGAATGAACGATTACAGTGACAAACATGGCAGAGGCTGTAACGGGGGAATGAACGATGACTATAATGAGGGGATAGACGCTAGATTTGGCGGTACCGACAATTGGAATCACGGCCGTAATAAGGTTGGATCTGTATGTGATATCCCTCTTGATCGAATTGTGGCATTCTGCCATAATGCAGTATAAAAATTCAATCGATAATCTCGTAAGCTGAGGTAACTTACTCTCTAAGGCCTGTAATCTGGTCCAAACTCAATTAACAACTGGTCCTATTCCCTGGCACTAACATGAAATAAACACCCTATTAGGCTGTATGATATTAAGAAGCCTGGTAGGGTGTTTATTATAAGTTCTACCTACCCATGTTTATAAGGAACTCTCGCTGTGGGAACTAGTTTTGACGCTGGATCAATATGTACTAATTGATCATCGAAAAAAATATGGGCTCCAAACGATTGTAACACTTCGCTTTTTTCCATTCCACCCAAGAAAAAGGCCTCATCAATACGGACATTCCATTCTCTCAAGGTTCGAATCACTCTTTCGTGAGCAGGTGCATTTCGTGCTGTAACAAGAGCGGTCCGAATGGGTATTAATTCATCAGGAAACTGCATTTGTAAATAAGATAGTGTCTTCAATAATTTTGCAAAAGGACCCTCCGGTAATGGCTTTTGTGCATTTAATTTCTCGTGAGCCAAAAATGATTCTAAACCTTGCGCTTGATATATATTCTCTGAAATATCGGAAAATAAAACGGCATCACCATCGAAGGCAATTCTTATTTGTTCTATTTCTTTATTTGGATCGATAGAGAATTCAGGATGGGTGCATATAATACCAGCGGCAACATTACTATCAATGGATGCCTGAACATCTTCTTCATTCGCGGAAAGAAACAAATCCGTCTTAAATGCAGATAAATAAGGTGATAAATGAGCTCCTCCCGTTAATGCAGCACGTGAAATATCTAAACCATAATGTTCAATTGAATTAAATATTCTTAGACTAGTATCTGCACTATTACGTGACATGACGACTATTTCTGTTTTTCTTTTTCCTGGTACAAGATTATTAATCTTTAATAAGGCTTTTACTAATTGAAAACCTGCCCCTGGCTTAAGAATATCTTTTTCATGTTGAATTTGATAGGCTGAGTAGGCAGCCAAACCCTCATTATCATATATTTTATTTTCATCTTCCAAATCAAATAGTGCTCGTGATGATATTCCAACAACTAAATAATTTTGAAAATCAAGTGGCATATTTTTCACCTCGCGTATTTTACAATTTAGGATTTTAGTGTTTAAATTAATTTTGTTATTCCCTCTCAGCAGGTACGTAATTCTTGCGATTACAATACTATTTATTATACAACGAATATATTGTAAACACTACCATAAATTACAATTAATGTCTATACGGGAATAGATGTCACTTTAGCAAAAAAAAACACCTCTAAATGTAAGATCTAGTGTCTAGCATTTGAGGTGCATTAAAATAGTTGATTTATAAAAGACTAATATGTGCCTTCTTTTACTTCAAAAGATTCACAGTCTGTATTTTCTGTTTCTGTTGCAGTTGTTTCATGCTTTCCAACTAAAATATCATTTAATGTGCAGTAATTAACTTTATTAGCGTGATATTTGCATTCATTAACAGTGCATTGAATACTTGGATTTTTTTCCATGGTTTTCCCTCCTTATAATTGTTAGTCTTAGTATGTCTTGCATTCTTATAAGTATGCAACACAATAGAAAAATCTTAATAACAAATGGCTAATAAAGTTTATTCTCTTTATTAGCCATTTGTAGTGATAAAACATATTTAATTTAAATATTAACTATTATTAGTTAGTAATTTATTGATTTAAATTTATTACAGTTGCTTTTACCCTTGTCATTGCTTCAATAGAATAACGTATGCCTTGTGTACCAATACCAGATTTTTTAACTCCTAAAAATGGAAAATGATCTGGTCCGCGTTCCGTTTTATTATTGACTTGTACTGTGCCAACCTCTAATCTATTTGCTACATAAAAGGCATTGCTTAGATTTTCGGTAAATACAGAGCTTTGAAGGCCGTATTCCGATCGATTAGCTAATTCAATTGCCTCATCGATACTATTAACACGTAGAATTGGTAATACAGGACCAAATGGTTCTTCCCAAGCAACTCTCATATCTGTTGTAACATAATCAAAAAGGGTTGGATAAATCAAATTACCTTCTCGATTACCGCCGCAAATCAATTTTGCACCTTTTGTTTTTGCATCTTCAATTAATTCACTAACATAATCTGCTGACTTTGTATTAATAAGTGGAACGACATCAACTTGTCTTTCCAGTGGATTTCCAACTTCTAATTTTTCAATTCCCACTTTTAGATGTTCAATTAACTCATCCGCAACTTTATTTAATACTAAAATTCTTTTAACTGCGGTACATCTCTGACCAGAATAAGAAAATGCGCCGGCAACGATATTCTTAGCAGCAAATGCAATATTAGCATCTTCTAATACGATTGCTGCATCTTTTCCACCTAATTCCATTAGAAGAGGAACCATATTTGTTTTCTTTGATATTGATAAACCGACTTCCGTACTTCCAGTAAAGTTGATAAAATTGATATCAGGATGTGTTACAATATAATCCCCTATCTCACTACCGCTACCAGTTACAACATTCAATACTCCTTCGGGTAGGCCTGCTTCTTCAAATATCTGAACTAACTTGATACCACAAAGACTTCCAGTTGTAGCTGGTTTAAATACTACTGTATTGCCTGCAACTAGCGCAGGAGCTATTTTAGATGTTGCTAAATTAATAGGGTAATTGAAAGGTGAAATAGCAAGGACGACACCAACTGGTTCTCTTGTAACAACAGCAAATTTTTCTTTGTTAAATCCTGAAAAATTATCTCCTTGAATACTTTCGCCATGAATACTCTTAGCAGTATCTGCGGTAAAACGGATGAAATCAGCTGTTCTTGAAATTTCTGAACCAGCACTCTTTCTATCTTTTCCTACTTCTCTGATAAGTAATTCAGTTAATACTTCTGAATGTTGTATTAAAAGATTAGCAGCTTTATAAAGTATTTCTGTTCTTTCATTTAAAGGTACGTTTTTCCAAGTCCGAAAAGCGTCTTTTGCCATTTGTATCTTAATGTTTACCTCATCTTGGGATAAGGCAGGAACTGATCCAATTAAAGAATTATCAAGCGGTGATATAATTTGTATATATTTCTTATGTTCACCCTGATTCGTAACATTTGATAAGTTATTATTGTTCATACTTGTGCTCCTCTCGCCTATATACAAAACGGATAATAAATTATCCGTCAATTTATTGATACCTATCTCTTATAATAATTATGAATCAACTATATTACGGTTTCTCCATACTAAGTAATAATATATTTGAATATAGCATCATTATAATACCATGTGCGATGATAAGCAAATCTTTCATGAAATAATATTGGGTAATGTGACTTAGTCACTAAATTATAATTTTTGTTCGCTTACTATTCGCTCTAACTCTAATAATTCTCCCGGTGTAAGAATCTGATTTTTTAAATACTCTGATAAAAATGTATTCAAGGAACCATTATACAATTTATTTAACAAAGCTTTTGTCTCAATCGTTTGTACCGTACGTTTGGAAATCGATGCCTTGCATAAGAATCCGGGATCTTCACGTTTGATAGCACCTTTTTCTATCAATCGTTTAATAACCGTATAAGTTGTATTTTTCTCCCAACCAATATATTCTTTTATAATCTTAGAAATGTCTTTTGCTGCGAGTACTTTGTTAGACCACAACAATTCCATAATATTCAATTCACCTTCATGTAGACGTATTTCGCTCATCCTTGCTCCTATCTGCCCGCATTATATTGAGTTAATCTTTGCGTGCTTTACAAAAAAAACTTATGTATATATGAAAATTCATATTATGAATTGTAAGGAATAGGTAATTATTTTACATTCTACATATGTAGAATGTAAAATGAAATAGCTATATAAATAAAAAAAATCAAGATCAATATAATCAAGTTGAATAAAGTAATATCTAAATTATAAAACAATATAATAATACAAAAATAATCCGAAAAGAAATCGTATTTTGTAACTATAAGAAATACAGTAAAATCAAGGGTCTACTGCTGTCGAATAACATAAAATAAAAACCTATTTATTAACTACTACAGTAGAGAATAGTCATAGATTCAATTCTACCGTAATAGAATTGAATTGTCAACAGTTTTAATATTCAAAATAAAAAAAGCTTAGCTACTTCAAGAGTAACTAAGCTTCTATTATATGCAAAATACGGCATAGGTTGGTACATATTTTACGTTATTTGAATAGTCAAAGTTTTTAGTTGAAATTTTTATAGAATCCGTAATAGAATTACACTTTGACTTGAATACACTAATATTTTTAGAGCGTGTATTATCATCTGTTCTAACTTCTATTGGGATGATATGTTTATCTTTCATTATAATAAAATCAACTTTGGCTTGCGAACTGGATTCCCAGAAATAACTGGAATAGCCTTTGGATGATAAACACTGCGCAACATAATTTTCGATAATACCTTTTCGCATATGATCTGTAAGGATGCGATATTGAGTTCGAATGGTTGAATGCAGCAACCCCACATCTTGAAAATAGAGTTTAAAACCAAGTTGTAAATCTTCGGTTTCAAGAGGAACAAAAGTATCAGCCGGGTTACAGTTACACATAGATGCAAGAGGAATATCTCCTATTTTATAACAACGAATCCCGTAGAATGTATTTTGTATGTAGTTAAGTGCATCTGCATAAACAGCCTGCGTGGCACCTTTCCTAATCAGGGTATATTGAAACTTACGATTTTCCTTAATAAGCTGTTTATCCATTGTAGCCAATACTTGACTTATTTTTAAGGATTCACCTTCTGAATTATACTGATTCACATTCGATAAATAGGAATCAATTAGAATTCTATGCTGCTCGGATACATTATATTTGGTTTCCATGTTAATATATTCGTTCACTGAACTAGGCATTCCACCAACATAAAGGTAATCATCTAGTAGGGAAAGCAATTCCTGATGAACGATATCTGGTATTCCTTTATTAGTGTCATAATGTGATCTGATTACTTCGATATACCATTCATTACCTGTAGCAATTAGAAACTCCTCAAAATCTAAAGGAAATAGCTGCATTTGAATAAACATATTGGCGATTTCCTTAATTTCAATAGAGATACTTGATATAGTAATAATATGATAATTAGTGTTAGCTTCTGAAATTAATCTGATTACTTTTGATATGTTAGGACATGCATTTATTTCATCTAGAATTAATAAAATAGGATTCGAAGTACCAGATAAATGATAAGACTCTTGTAACATATCTGAAATTGCTGAACTATCATTCTTATCAAAAAGGTCAAATAAATAAGGTTCTCTTTCAAAATTTATATAAATTAATTCTGAATAGAATGCTTTTGCAAAATCATATGCTAAATAAGTCTTACCTACACCACGAGCTCCAATAAGCAAAATGGGCTTCTTTTGAAATGATTCTTTCCAATTTAACAATGTATTAATCATTTTCCTCTTCAAAGTTGTACTCCTTATTATTAACATAAGACAAGTGGCTTGCCGCTTGGCGTTGTTTATTGCTTTAATTTACCTAGAAGAGCTTTAAAATAATCTGGTAAAGGTGCTTCATATTCAACATATTCCTTTGTCGTAGGATGTATAAAACCTAAGACTCTAGCATGTAAAGTTTGACCTTGCAGATGAAAAGCATCCCTTTCCGGTCCATAGATATCATCACCTAATAATGGATGCTGAATACTTGCCATATGAACTCTAATTTGATGCGTTCGACCAGTTTGGAGTGAACATTCGATATGAGCAAATTTATTTAGATTTTCTAGTACCGTGTAATTGGTGAGGGCATTTTTCCCATTTTTATAATTAATCGACATTTTTTTTCTGTCAACCGGATGTCTTCCGATGGGTGCATTTACAATTCCACTGTCAGTTTTAAAAGTATGATAGACAATGGCATTGTATTTCCTGGTGATAGAATGAACCTTAAGCTGCTCTGCAATAAATTGATGTGCTTTATCATTCTTACAAACAACAATAACACCGGTCGTATTCATATCAATGCGATGTACAATACCAGGTCTGAATACTCCATTTATACCGGATAACTCATCCTTACAATGATAAAGTAATCCATTCACTAAAGTACCGGAATAATGTCCTGCCGCAGGATGAACTACCATTCCTTTTCCTTTATTAATAATGATTATATCCCTGTCTTCATATATAATATCCATAGGGATATCTTCGGCAGCAATTTCAAGATCAATAGGAGGAGGAATCGTGACAGAGATATGGTTTCCGTTTGACACCTTATAATTGGATTTGACTATCTTTTCATCTACTAGTATCATGCCATCCTGAATTAACTTTTGAATATAGGTTCTTGTTATCGTGTCTTGATTATCAGCTATATACTTATCAATTCGGGTTCCGCTATCTTCTATCGAAACATTTAATTCAATTAATTGATTATTCATCTTTTTTTTCAACCTTCCTATTTAAGAAAGCAAAGTCTTCATCTTTATAATAAAAGATACTTAACAATATTAGTAGGATGGCTGAAACTGTTACATAACAGTCAGCTACATTAAATATTGGAAAATCGATAAGTTCAAAGTATATAAAATCAACCACATATTTTCTAACACTACGATCAATTAAATTGCCAATGGCTCCGGCTGTTATGAAGAGCATAACGATACGTAAATAATTATAATGTTTATCCTTTGGAATTTTAAGATAAATACATATCATACCAACCATAATAACGAGTGTAATAAATATTAAAAAACTTATTTTGCCACTCATTAGTCCCCAAACTGCTCCATTGTTCTCATGGTAATATAATTTTAACACTTTTGGTATTATTTGAAAGGGTTCTTGATCCTTCAATTTGATGACAGCAAGATATTTGGTGAGTTGATCAAATCCAATTAGTATAAAAACAAAAAACAAATGTATAAATTTCTTCATAAAGCCTCCGATTTTAATTGTTTCTAAGATAAATTACTTAATTAAGAATGTATTGAATTGAATTCAATAATTCGTCCTTCGTCACAGTAGTATCTATGACAGCGGTACCAATGTTAGACAGTAAAATGAACTTCAATTTACCCGCTTCCATCTTTTTATCATGTGTGGTTACACTAAGAATTTCTTCTGAAGTAATACCTGACACAGATACAGGAAGCTCAAAGCTACGAATTAATGTAACGATGTCATCTAACTGCTCGTTCTTAATAAAACCTCTTTGGAAGGATATATAACTTGCAGCCACCATTCCTATTGCAACACATTCACCATGCAGAAGTTTAAATTCCATTAATTTTTCAACGGCATGTCCGATTGTATGACCAAAATTCAATAATGCTCTTTCTCCTACTTCTTTAGGATCCTTTTCTACTACCGTTCGTTTAATGAGACAGCTTCTATAAATCATCTCATGAAAAATATCAATATCTCTAGATTTAATGCCGGATTGATTCTCTCGCAGCCATTCATAATAGCTTGCATCCATAATTAAGCCATGTTTGATGATTTCACCTAATCCGGAATACAGCTGGCGATTACTGAGGGAAGCTAATGTTCCTAGATTCATATAGACCGATTTTGGTTGATGGAAGGCACCTATCATATTTTTATATGCATGAAAATCAACACCAGTTTTGCCACCAATGCTGCTGTCTACCATCGCTAATAATGAAGTTGGCATCTGAATAAATTGAATTCCACGTAAATAGGTAGCTGCAGCATAACCGGTTAAATCACCAACTACACCACCACCTAATGCTACTAATATATCACTGCGGTCAAATTTAGATTGAATGAGATGCTCATACAAGGAATACACCGTATCCAGGTTTTTACTGAGTTCCCCAGCAGGGAAGGTAAAGGTAACCACTTGTTTAGAATAATCCTTTAATACTTCAACCAACTTTTTTAGATAAAATTCACTTACATTGGTATCGGAAACGATACATAATTTTCTATTCTTGGTATCCAGTTTATTCAATTCTTTAAATAAATTATTATAATCATGTTCAAGGACGATATCATAACTTGGTAAGTCATTATAGTTTACTGTTATATTTGTATTCATTGTGATTACTCCTATTCGTCCTCATTTAAATTATAAAATTCAAACTCTTCATCTGATACAATACTTTCATTTGCATTTGATTCCTCATGATAGTAATCATTCGTATTACCTTCATTTACATTAGCATTTGTTGTATTTAGCCCTGCTAAGGCATCTAAATTAGCGATATGTATATTAAAACTATCACTCTCTAAGAATTCACACTGGGCAGATGCCAAGTGCTTGAATTGCGCTTTATAAGCATCATACTGCATAATTATTTGAATTGTTTGCTGTTGAATCCTTTGTAGTTCATTATTGGCATCTGCTACTATTAACTGCGCTTTGCCTTTCGCGTCATTTTCAATTGCTCTAGCCTGTTTTATTGCAGCTTCTCTTGTATCTTCTGCGGTTTTTTCAGCAAGCACTAAAGCTTTTTGTAGTGTTTTTTCAATGGTTTTATAATAATGAATTCCTTCATTTAAGACATTTAGCTTATCTTTTAATTCCATATTGTCTTTATATAAAGTCTCATAATCAACAAGTAAATTATTTAAGAAATTTTCAACTTCTTTTTTATCATAACCAAGTCCTGTTTTAAATGTTTTGCTCTGTAATTCAATTGGTGTAATCATTTTATCTCCTCCTAAATGTATTTTAACAATCTGACATAGTATTTTCCTTTTTTATTCTGATTCTGTAACTCTTTATATATAAATTTCCCGAGTCCACGCACAGAAACAATTTCATTCTCTTTTAGCATATAACTGTTGGATTCAATTAATCGGCCATCTACATAAACTTTTCCACCTGAAATAAGTCCAAGGATACTGGTTCTAGAGGAATGAAAGGCTAAAGCAATAACAGAATCTAACCTGGCAGATGATACAGTTCCGCGTATTTCTTGATAATTAGGTTGAATATCAGGAATATCATCTTCTACTATTTCACAGCGAATGTTGGTGTGTTTCACTTTATCTAAATTGTCTATAATAAAACTACTAATTACGGTTTCGCAGAAAACAAAACCTTCTTTCTCTTTTACAAGAATATCACCTATTTTGCTCCGTTCTATTCCAACATTCATAATAGATCCCAAAAAATCACGATGGTTCAAATCATCACTAAACTTTTTATTCAAGGGAAGAATTCGAATACAGGTAATGTAATTGGAAAAAGCTTTTACAGAATCATCTCCGTAAAAGCACAATACTTTCCTCTCAGCATAATCATATCCGCCAGAAAGCCCATAATTAATATTAGGTAATTCAAACTTAATGCTATTAAATATGCTGATTTCATTCAGGGTTAAGAAATCAGTATAAGTACATATACCTCTATCGTCAGCAGTTCTTGCTAATTCTAAAAACCTCTTTCGCAATAGTTGCTCCTCTTTATCGTTATTCATGTCTACCTCCTGCCTTAGTATGCCCTATAAAGTAATCAATTTTAATATGGTTACTTTAAAACATAGAAAAATTGTTGTAGATATGAAATTATTACCAGTCCAATAAGGGGTGCTAAATCAGCAGTAGTTGTGTTAAAGATAGAATGCTTTAATAAATATCGAACTGGATCTAATATTGGAGCCAATAAGGTAATAAATACATTTTTAATATGTTTATTCATCGGAAACCAAGAAATTATAATATATAGAAATAAAATCATTTCTAATACAATAAAAAATATATATAATGCGTTAAATATTAAATTACTCATATTATTAGAATTCCTTATTTAAGGTTGGAACCTCGAAACCATCGCTCTGAATTAAATCAAGATAGTCCCCGGAAATGTCTACAGTGTCAGGAGAAATAATAAAAATGTAGCTTGAAATCTGATGTAATTTGCCATTCATTGCATAAACAGAACCAGAAATAAAATCCATTATTCTCTGAGCAATATCAACATCAAAACCTTCCAAATTAATAACTGCAGCGCGGCCTGATAAAAGCATATCACATATATCTTGAGAGTCTTCGAAAGTAGAAGGCTTCATGATACAAACCTCAAAACCTTTTGGCGTTGTTCTTATCGGCACTACCTTGTTGGATGTTGTTCTCTCCATTCTTGTCACCCGCTCTTTCTTAGCCTCGTTACCCAAGGTATTTATAACCGGTACGGATACTTCCCTTTCGTATGATTGTCTAGTTTGTTGTTTATTAACTTTACGTTCCATTCTTTCTGCATGTTTTGATTCTTTCTCTTCAGCATCGCTTAAATAGTCTTCATATTCATCATCTTCCGTAAGTTTCAATGAATCTAAAAAGGTTTTAAATATATTTGCCATAATTCTAATCTCCTATCAAATAATTTCGTTCACCAAATATTCCTGTACCAACTCGAATCAAAGTGGCGCCTTCTTCAATAGCAACTTCATAGTCACCTGTCATACCCATTGAAAGCACATCCATAGTAACATTATCAATGTTTTTCGATTTTATGTCAATATTTAATTGTCGCAAATTTCTAAAATGCTCCCTATTTTTCTCGGGATTGTCTACAAAAGGAGCAATTGTCATAAGTC
This sequence comes from uncultured Lachnospiraceae bacterium, assembly GCA_963517115.1. Taxonomy (GTDB): domain Bacteria; phylum Bacillota; class Clostridia; order Lachnospirales; family Lachnospiraceae; genus Anaerocolumna. The sequence continues at coordinate 153,762 of CAUQEW010000003.1, forward strand.
CTTTGACACGAATATGCTTTAGTTTTGAAATTTCTTGTATGATTGATTCTACATCTTCGGCTAAAACACCAAATTTAGTATCCTCTCTTGCAATATTTACTTCTATAAGAATATTGCATATCATATCTTTCTTAGCTGCTTCTTTTTCAATTTGTTCCGCTAATTTCAACGAATCGACCGAATGAATCAATACAACTTTATCAACAATGTATTTTACCTTATTTGATTGTAAATGTCCAATTAAATGCCATTGTAAATCGGTAGGAAAAACATCATATTTTTCTGTTAGCTCTTGTACTTTATTTTCACCAAAATCAAGGATGCCGGTATCTAGAACTTCTTGTATCATAGAAATTGGTTTTGTTTTACTTACTGCTATTAAAGTGACTTCATCTCTAGAACGTCCAGCTCTGACACAAGCTGCAGTAATTCTTTGTTCGACTGAATCTAAATTTTCTTTTATCAATACTAACGCTCCTTTTCAATATTAGTATATAATGGCTTGCTCAACAGCTGTATTACCATTTAATGCAATGTGATCATAAACGGAAAGACCATATTGGGTATCCTTTTTAATAATACAATATTCTTCATTCTCATATAATACTTCTATTCGACGGAATATAGCATATCCTTTATTTACGTTAAATACACCATCTAAAGTATTAGTTAAACTAATTTGAAAACGTTCTTCCGTTTCTTCGGAACGAATCCAATTGCCATATTCAAATAATCTGGCATCGATATATCCGTAAGTTTCATCACTGTAATAGATATCAACCGGTATAAAAACATATTCCACGCCACCGTTTTTATTATATGTTTCGCTAATAAGTCCGTTGCTTCCAGAATCACCTCCAACAGTGAAGTATTCCAAAGGAATCATATAAAAGTCCTTCTTTACAAGGGAAGAAACCGGTATTTTAAGTCCTTCTGCCGAATTAAGAGCTAGTTCGATTTTTACATAACGTTGGTCTATATAACGAATCATATACTTATCTAAATCCAGTTTAGCGAAATAATCAGAATCCTTTTGAAAGACTTTTATTGGAACTGTTGTCGACAAATCGTCATCAGTAAAGGTAATGCCAACGGAATCTTTTTCGCGTAGCTTTTCATATTGACTTTCATCTAATAATAGTATTATGTTCCAATTATCATTCTTAACTAGTTTATAAACAGGACGGTTTGATTCAATTAATTCTAGAGAACGTAATGGAGTTTTACTATACTTATCCATATCAAAATTATCTGCTGTAACTGTTTCAGTAGTAACAGCTTCCATATTATCCATATTATAGGTAATAACTCCGCTTGATTTAGATTTTACAACACTAAAATTATTACTTGTCCCAGTATCATCTAAAACATTCTGTAAATTACTTAACATAGAATCAGTGGTAATTTCTAATACGGTATTCTCTAAATCATATTTAAAATCATATACTTTTGAAAAATCACTATCTTCATAATTCTTTTGAAAGTTAGAGATTTCTTTTTTCAATTCAATATTATCATTAGAAGATAATTTTGCCGCATTCTCACCGTTTCCAATTAAATCATATGTATATTTACTTTCATCAATAGAATAAATAGTGGAGTTTTTTGATATCCGTTCACCATCTCTATGATAATAATTAATATAACCTGCTATATCAGTAGATATAATTTCCTCATCTCGAATTATTAAACCCGTAAGAACATTATCATCTGAAGTTAATCCTTCCTTCACCTCATAAATAGATAGATGATCTTTTGTAAAATATAAATAAACGCTAATGATTACATATACAAATATTATAAGAAACACAATTACACCCATATTAATGTTCTTGTGTTTACGAAATTTAGCAACGTTGTTACTTGAATCCAAATTTGCAGCCTCCTTTCTATTTCTACTATATTATACGTTCTATTGAATAATAATAAAAGCCCTAAATCAATTTTTTTTTGAAATAATAGATAGGAATATTAAGCATAAAATTGGTAATACTATTTAATGCAATGAAAAGGAGGTAATCAATTGAAGACAGTAGATTATATAGCATTGATTTTTGTTATTATCGGGGCTATTAACTGGGGATTAATCGGATTCTTTGGATTCGATCTTGTCAAAATGATTTTTGGCGACATGACCTTTGTATCAAGAGTAGTTTACTCAGTAGTTGGCATTGCCGGTTTATATGCATTGAGCTATTTTGGAAGATTACGTAATGATTAATAGTAAACACCAAAAAAGGGCTGATATTATATCAGCCCTTTGACAATCTAAGTTTAAATTACAGAGACAAAGTATATATTAGGTATATTTTATAAAGACATAATAATATATTTTTTAGCAGATTCAGGCAAATCAATTTCATTAATAGAAATACTAATAACAAAATCTACATTGAACTCATTGGACGTTTTATTTAATTTTTCAAGGATTTTTTCAACATTCATAACATTCGTATTTGCAATTCCTAAAAAACTATCTAAATAAATTGCTTCTAAATCATGGTCTTGAGATACCAATCCACATATAAATCCTAAAAATTCACTATAATTATCAATACTATAGTCTTTCACATTAATAAGTCTGATCTTATTACTTAATTCGTACATATGTTTGTTGCTCTTGTCAAGATAAATAATACTACCTTTTGCTTCTTTTACTGCAATGTTTGCTTTTTCAATTAGAACTTTAGTCTTACCCTTACCTTTTTCGCCTGCAATAATCTGTATCATTGTAATCTCCTCCTTATGATGTGTGCAAAATTTGGTGATATGTATAAACAATATGCATAATAGATTATTAATATAAGATAATTATAGTATAATATTACTCAAAAAACAACTATAAAATAAGAAAAAGGTCAATCAATCTTTTCTAATAAAAGAGTCATTTGTGAAAACAAACTATTTCCATTTTCAGCATGTAATAATAAAGAAATATATGATTTATCATGGCTATCTTTACTATACAAAATCAAGCAATTTCCAGCGCTATTTGTAGTACCAGTTTTACCCCCAACTACTGTAATACCCTCAGGTGCTTTTTCTGTACCTTTTAAATATCGATTGGTTGTTAGAAATTCTTTCGTAACAACCTGACCAGAAGCATTTTCATAGGTAGCATTGTAGCTTGTCTGATTAATAATTGCTATAAAATCTTCATAATTAATAAGCTCATTAAATATTAAATATAGATCATAAGCTGTTGTATAATGATTATCATCATGAAGACCATGGGCATTAATAAAGTTTGAATGAACTGCTCCTATGCTTTTGGCAGTTTCATTCATCATCTTTGCAAATCCTTCTTCGGAACCTCCAACGTGCTCAGCAATAGCAATACCTGCATCATTACCCGAATAAACTAATAAGCAATTGAGTAATGAAAGTAAATTAATCTTATCGCCTTCCTTAAAACCACAAAGCTTCGCACCACTCTCCGTTATATGTGAAGCATTATTACTAATAGTTACGGTATCGTTTAAATTAGCATTTTTAAGAACTACAAGTGCTGTAATTAATTTTGTTAAGCTTGCTGGATACATCCGTTCATAAACGTTGTTCGCATAAATCACTTCATCATCAGTGGCATTAACTATAAGAGCTGAAGTAGCTGATATGCTAGAATCATCCATATGATTTAATTCATCTGGAATAATTGTTAAATCATTAGCAAAGAAGTCTGCTTTCTCAGTATTAATTACATTTCCAACGTCATATCCAGCTAAATCATTATTTTCAGAATAATATAATAAAGCATCTGAGGTGTTGGAACAACCAGTTAATAATAAAAGAGATAATACGATGCATATTAATTTTTTCTTCATGGATAAAAACCTCTCCTATCATATAGTAAGGTATCAATTCTTATTCTTAAGATTTATATAATTCACGCCAATCTAAATCTCCTCGATCTAATGCCTTAATCAATAACTCTGCAGTTGCCAGATTTGTTGCTAACGGTATATTATGAGTATCACATAATTGAACAACATTATTTACATCAGGCTCATGAGATTTTGGTGTAAGAGGATCTCGTAGAAAAATTACTAAGTCAATTTGATTATGCTCAATTTGAGCTCCCATTTGCTGCTCTCCACCTAGATGTCCAGCAAGATATTTATGGACATTCAGATTTGTAACTTCTTCAATTAATCTTCCAGTAGTTCCAGTTGCATAAAGGTCATTTTTATTAAGAATACCGCGGTATGCAATACAAAAGTTCTGCATTAATTTCTTTTTAGCATCATGTGCAATCATTCCAATGTTCATTGATATTACCCCCTTTTCATTTTTCGTTGTAAACTAATATTTAATACCAAACCACTCGCAATCATGTTACTTAACAAAGAACTTAAACCGTAACTTACAAATGGTAAGGGCAATCCTGTATTTGGTAGAATTGCTGTAGCAACTCCTATATTAACAAATACTTGAAACATAAATAAGGATGCCACACCAATAGCGATAAGCATTCCCATATAATCTAAAGAATTACGGGCAATCATTAAGCATTTAAATATTAGCATTGCGAATAAGATTATTATAACACATCCGCCTATAAATCCAAGTGCTTCTCCAATAACTGAGAAAATAAAATCACTTTCAGAAATCGGAACAAAGGTATCGCTTTGTATAGCGTCAACGCCTTCGGTTAATAATTTGCCTGTTAGTTTGCCAGATCCTATAACCTGAATTGAGTTATCCTGCTGGTACATGGTATCTGCAGCCGTTTCTAAATCTGGATTTAGAAAGGATAACACTCTTGTTTGTTGATAATCAGTCAAGATTACTTGATAATCCTGTTGTACATACCAGAACAAACCCATAATTGTTGGAATTCCCAGAATTAAAATGGGAAGTATAATTTTATAACTTAAACCGGCCGAGAAAATCATAATGACAAAGATAAACATTAAAACAATACTCGTTGATAAGTTTGTCTGTATTAGAATTAAGAAGGTAGGAATTGCCATTAAAAATCCTGATAATAAAAGAACATAGAATTTATTCATTTTATTTTTCAGCAAAGTAAAGAATTTTGCCAAAAATAAAATCATAATAACTTTACTAAATTCTGATGGTTGAATGAGGGTGAACTTCAAATCAAGCCATCTCTGAGAATAGTTAATTTCTGTACCTACTAATTTAACCGCTATCAGTAATCCTAAATTAATGATATACAGAATAATATAAAATTCACAAATAAAATGATAATCAATGATGGATACAACTATCATAATTAGTATTCCTAAACCAACACCAAGTATTTGCTTCTTAAATAAATCTTCATTCTCGGTTTGTACCAGTCGAATAAGAAATGCTCCTATGCTACTTAATAAAATTATTGTTAAAATCAGTGAAATATTGTAGAGTTTTAAATCATATTTCTTAAATGGAAACATGTTATTTCATCCTTACTTTTTTGGAGTCTTGATATTTTTAATTGGTATATTCGCGAATAGTGCTGGAACAGAACCATTATCTCCATCAGACTCAGTTTGTGTGATATTAATATCTAATCCATCTAAATCAATTTCGATATATCTAGATATGACTGTTATAATGTCGTTTTTTATCTGTTCTAAAATTTCAGGAGAACAGCCGGCACGGTCAGAAATTAATACTAATTTCAACCTATCCTTAGCTACATTACTAGATGTTTTTTTCTTGAAAAAATCCGCAAAACTCATCATACTATCCCCTCTCAATTAATTTTTCTTTAGTAGATTAGCAAGCTTACTGAAAAGTCCTTGTTTTCCATTTAAATTTAAAAATGGAACTTCCTCTCCAATTATTCTACGACAAATATTCATATATGCTTGTCCAGCTAAGGTATCAGAGCCAACTAATGGTTCACCTTGATTGGTAGATATTACGATGTTTTCATCATCTGGTACCACACCAATTAAATCAATGGCTAAGATTTCAACAACATCTTCACTAGACATCATATCACCGCGTTTTACCATATCTGTTCTTAGACGGTTAACAATTAATTGAGTTTGTTTCATTTCATTGGCTTCTAAAAGTCCAATTATTCGATCCGCATCACGTACTGCGGAAACTTCTGGGGTAGTAACAACTAATGCTCTGTCAGCACCTGCAATAGCATTTTTAAAGCCTTGTTCAATACCTGCTGGACAATCCATTAATATGTAATCAAATTCTTCTTTTAATTCATCCGCCAATTTTTTCATTTGTTCAGGGGAAACAGCAGTTTTATCTCTAGTTTGAGCAGATGGTAGTAAGTATAAGTTTGGATATCTCTTATCTTTTATAAGAGCTTGTTTTATTCTGCAATTACCTTCGATGACATCGACAAGATTATAAACGATACGATTTTCAAGACCCATAACAACATCAAGATTTCTTAAACCGATATCGGTATCTATTAATACAACTTTCTTATCTAATTTTGCTAAGCCTGTTCCTACATTAGCAGTTGTTGTTGTCTTTCCTACGCCACCTTTACCAGATGTTACTACAATTACTTCGCCCATTACTATTCTTCCTCCAAACATTTATTATTATAAATTAATATCATTTAAGACCTCTTTACTTAGAGGTTCGATATAGATGTTTCCATCCTCTAAAAATGCTATTTTGGTCTCTCTCATTGATTCTTTAATTGGCTTATCAGGAGATCTTGCGATGGTATCAGCAATTCGAATCTGTCCTGGATTCATATCCAGAGCGACAACAAAAGAATTCGTATTGCCGCTGGCACCTGCAAATACGGTGCCTTTTAATGAACCTAACACAATAATATTTCCTTTTGATACAACACGAGCACCAGGGTTCACATCACCAATAACAATAATACTGGTTTCTGACTCAAGTACCTGACCGGATCTTAAATTACCTTTGTAAAATTGACCGGTCGTATTAGAAAGTTCCATGAGCTTTTCATCAAGAGTTTTCTTAAATACATCTTCTTTCTCTTGATCGTTATCTATGATACATACCACATGAAGTTCCGTTTCTGTACCAATGATATCTAATATTTCACGTTGTTCATCATTCGTTAATTTTCTTCCTTCAAAACTAATTGCCATTTGTGCTTTATCAAAAAACTTAGCAGAATCTCGAAATTTTTCAGCAATTTTTTCTTTTAATTCTTCAAAACTCATAACCTCATCTAATACAACTATTATGCCATATTTATTACCTTTAATAATTACTGAATTATTCATTCAAACCTCCTGGTTAACCTTTTGATTAATCACTTTTATATTATCGTTAATCTGAAAACGCTGCTGAACTGGAATCTGGTAGCTCTGCAGGGCCATTCACTAAGGTATCTTTATCTTCTATATCATAATAATAGCTGTAAATATCGCGGCCGAGTTCTACTGCATGACTTGAGGCATATCCATTCGGAATAACTACAGTCACCGCTATTTCAGGTGAATCAAAAGGTGCATAGGAAACAAACAGAGCATGGTTTGCCTTTGATGTACTTTCTTGTGCAGTACCAGTTTTTCCTGCAATTTTTTTAGGATAATTTTTAAACATATTGGAGGAAGAACTTCTACTTCCATTACCAACCTTATACATACCCTCTTGCACTAATTGCCATGAGGAATCACTAATTTCAGTTAATGATTTGGACTTTGCCTTATTATCTAATATAACCTTACCGTCTTTATCTGAAATCTTATCAATAAGGGTTAATTCAAAAGAGGTACCACTGTTAGCAACTGTAGTTACATAACGCGCCAATTGTATTGGAGTATAGTTGTTAGTGCCTTGTCCAATTGCAGATCTTACTGAACTTTCATCTGAAACCTCTGGGTCTGCCTCATCAATTTCTATTCCGGACTTTCTATCTAAACCAAGTATAGACGCATATTTAGCAAGTTTCTCTATAGCTAATTGATCTCTGTTAATCCCTGAACTATCTAAGCCTAAACGCCATCCCACTTCATAGAAAAAGAAGTTACAGGATACCTCTAACGCTGTTGTAACTTCAACATCACCATGACTACTCGTTGACCAACAGCTTGGAGATGGAGTTATTTTATGAAATGTAATTTGATCATGAATCGTTTCAGTAGGCCCTATTACACCTTCTTCTAATCCTGCTATGGAAGTTACCATCTTAAAAGTAGATCCAGGTGCTGTTTTTTGTTTTGCGGCACGATTAATCATTGGTACAGTAAGGTCATTACTTAATTTACTATAATACGATGTATCTATCTTATTAGCAAATAAATTATTATCATAGCTTGGATAGGAAACCATAGAAATCACGTCGCCTGTTTTAACATCTGTAATAACAACGGAGGCACTACAGGGATCCAATGCTAGCTGGGCAGGTGTAATCTCAAGATTTTTGATTTTATTCGTTATAAAAGTATATGCTGATAAAGTACCATTTTCTAATTTTGATACTTCTTCCTTATTGTATTTTATCACACCTTGATCAAATAATAAAAGACTAATTTCAGTTCCTGATAACTTATACGAATATACCAAATATTTGTATAATTTTTTATGAAAAGTGCTGTCATTGATTAAAATATTATTAATATAATCTAATAATTTTTGATACAACTCATCTGTACTAAAGTACTCATCTCCGATATCTAACTTTGTTAAGTCAATCCAATTATTTGCAATACCATATTGTAAGAATTTACTAAGACTTAATTCATTATTCTGATATGCCGCATATTTACTATCATTTTTATCCATACTTTTTGTCAATATCGCATTTTTATTGGTATCGATAGTTGACGATATTATGATTTTTTTACTTATTAATACCGAATAAATATAAGACAAATACTCCTGCATTTCTTCAGAAGCGGCACTATTAACTGTAGTACTATTTAAAGCTAACAGTTCATCTAATTGAGCAAAGACCTCATCTTTTTTTGTCAAGAATTTTGTGTAAACTTGCCTTTCTAAATTCGTTGCATCATCATCTTGTAAAGTATTAATTTTGATTACATTATTATTAATGAGTGCAAAATAGACATCATAAATTGGTATTTTAATATCCTTAGACGATACACCACGTGTTCCTGCATCAGTACTATTATTTATTTTAGATAACAAGATACCAGCAAGGTTTCTTTCAATAATATGATAATTAGCTTCTTGTAGGACACTATCAATAGTTAAGTATATATCATTACCGGCAATTGGATCCGTTCGTTCCATAATATCAAGGAATTTACCTGATTCATTAACAGAGAGTGATTCCTTCCCTTTTGTACCTGCCAGATAAGCTTCAAATTCCTTTTCGATTCCGGTTTTACCAACTACATCAGAATTATTATAACCAAAGGGTTCTGTTTTAAGTACTTCTAATTCTTCGGCATTGATTAACCCGGTATAGCCTAATATATGAGAAGAATAAATACTATCATTATAAACACGCTCAGTTTGCTGTTCGATATCAACACCAGGTAATTTAACACTATTTTCATAGACAGCAGCTACTGTTTCATCACTAACACCGGAAGAAATAATGATTTGATTTGATTTCGGATAATTCGTATAGATAGCATATCGTAATGTCATTATTTTCAAAGTATCTTCCAGAGAATATTCATCAGAAATATTAAACATTGGGGAATACTTACTGATACCATGTCTTAAATATTCAAAAACTTCATCTGCGGTCGCAGCAATTTGTTCTTTATTTAAATCATCCACAGAACGTAGACCATAGGCATTCTTCTTAAAACGTAATGCTGCTGATTCGTCTTCATTAAAATATAGTTTGCCTTCATCATCTATTGAGATTCCAAATTCATTCTCTATGGTGTTTCCTTGCTCTTCTAAAATTAGAATTAAATTGTAAAGCATAGAATTTTTTTGGTCATTCGTTGATAATTGAGGATTTTCTTCTAATACAACAGCATAAGTTAATTTATTATAAGCTAATAAAACTCCGTTTCTGTCATAGATGTTTCCTCTTGTACTTTTAATTTCTCTGGTTTGAACAGATTTTAAGGATATTTCTTCTGAATGAGACTCTCCCTCAACAATTTGAATCGTAAAGATTCTACTAATTAAGATACAAAATAATGCAATAAATATGATGGAAATTGGCATTAATCTGGACGAAATTATTTGTTTTAATTTTTCTAAAATGATATCGAACAAATTATTATACCTCCTCTTCCTTACTCCGATCTAAGTGCATATTAATTATATTTAATAGTTTATACATAACAATAGATATCAAAACGGTATATACTATACTAGGTAAACCTATTCGTATGAGATAATATAATATGTTTAATTTTCCTATTAATAAAAATTCAAATACATAATATAAAAAGAAGTAAACAAGTTCACTAATTCCAATTAATACAATGGGAATTGTAAGATCATCCTTCTCGAAAATTCTATTGCTAAAACCATTCAAATAACCAATAGCCATATAAATAAGAGCATACAATCCAATAATATTTCCAAAACAAAAATCTACTAATAGACCACAAATAAGTCCAACAGCAAGTCCTTCATTTCTTCCTCTCATAAAGGCTGTTGATACGGTTAATATCAAAAGTAGATTGGGAATAACATTCGCGAGAGCTATCCATTGGAAAACGGTGGTTTGGAGTAAAAAGCATATGATAATTTCAATGGTTACTATTATAAATCGCTTCACTTGTGATTCACCCCCATACCTTTCCTCACTACTTATTTGTTTTCAATTCATCCTTTAATTCAGTGATGATTAATACTTCATCTAAACGATTAAAATCAACAGCAGGTGTTAAATATGCTGTTTTCGTTAAATTGTTGGAGTCAACTTTAATTTCACTAATATAACCTATTAATATTCCCTGTAAATACTTATCACTGATATGTGAAGTAACAATCTCATAACCATCCTTAATGTTAGCATCTTTACTTATTTTATCAACCCCAATAACTCCGGAATCTAATAATTCTAAATCACCATGAACGATACAAGGGTCTGAAGTTTTTAAAAACATACCACTGACATAACTGGAATCATCAATAATTGATCTTACTCTTGCCCAATTTACTCCAATTTCTTCAATAATACCAACTAATCCATTACCAGCTATTACATTCATATCGACAGCAATTCCATCCTCAGAACCTTTATCGATAAGGAAGGTATTATACCAATTATTATTCGGATCAGCACTAATTACTCTTGCTGCTACTTTTGGATAATCTGCATATTTTTGATCTAATTCATATAGATCTCTAAACCGGTCTAATTCATATTTATCCTGAAGTAAAATTTTATTTTCATAGGATAAAGTATCAATTTTTGTTTTTAAACTAGCATTTTCATCGATCAGCTTATTTAAGTTGGCTAATTTATCAAATTGATCAGATATGGCATGACCTACTGAATTGATACCTTTTTGCATAGGCGCCATAACATTGCCAACAGCAGTTTTTACAGGTGCAAGTTGTCTACTGAATCGAAAGGATATGAATATTAAAACGAAACAAAGCAAAGCACATACAATGAATACATGTCTGGGATTTATATTGAATTTTATCCGCCGTCTCATAAAATCACCTCTCTATCTGCATCAACCACCGAAACTGGTTTGCTTTAATGAAAATGCAAGGGAAGTTAACTTACGATCTTCAATAATTTTTCCGAGTCCATTTACCACAGTGTTCGTAGCATCAGCACAAATATTGACTTTTAAATCTGTTTCTTTTGCAATCAATTTATCAAGGCCTAATATGGAAGCAGAACCACCGGTTACAAAAATACCGGAATCTATGATATCAGAAGAAATTTCGGGAGGTGTTCTTTCAAGAATAATTTTTATTGCATCTATGATAGTATAAATATATTCAACGATAGAATCATAAACCATGGAAGAACTTATTTCGACTTCGGTAGGAAGACCTGTTACAACGTTTCTACCATAAACCTTAATACTATGCTCTTCTGATGGAAATGCAGAAGCCAGTTTTTTCTTAATAATCTCTGAAGTTTTATCACCAATCACTAAATTATAATTCTTTTTTACATATGATTTTATTGATTCATCAAACCGATTACCGCCAATAGGAATTAACTTACTTATAACAATTCCACCTAAGGACATGATAGATACTTCGGTTGTATCAGCACCAATATCTACAACCATAACGCCTCTTGCATTTGTAACATCTAGACCGGCACCAATTGCATCAGCGATTGGTTTTTCAACAATTTTAATACTTTTTGCCTTAGCAATCGAACTGGCAATTAAATCAAAAAATGCTCTTTTTTCAACCTCGGTAATATCGGATGGTGTAGCAACAATAAATTCCGCGGATGAAAATTTTCTATTTCTTTTATTAATCTTTCTTAACATGTAATTTAATAATTCCAACATATTAGCTATATCTGCAATAACACCATTCTTGACTGGATAAGTAACTAGAATATTCGCAGGTGCTTTTTCATACATTTCAAAAGCTTCATTACCTGCTGCTATCATGCGTTTTCTATTTGCTATCGCGATAATATTCTTCTCATCTAATATAATGCCATCATTTTTCTGATATATTTTAATGGTACTTGTTCCAAAATCTATTCCGTAAATCTTACCTGACATACCAGTAGTCTCCTTCCAAACTTAAAACATTTATAAATATCCTTGCTCACCTAAGCTTATATATTTATTATCTCCAATAATAATGTGATCCATAAGTTTTATCCCAATTAAATTTCCAGCATCTTTCATTCTTTTTGTCGTATTAATATCTTCTCTACTTGGAGTAGGATCGCCACTAGGATGATTATGCAGAATGATTACATTGACTGCTTCATACTTTAGTGCAGTTAAGAAGATTTCTCTGGGCGACAAAAGTGAACTATTTACAGTACCTGAGGAAATAATCATATCTTTTAAAATCTTACTTTTAGAATCGAGCATAATGAGCAGGATCTTCTCTTGGGTTAGGTGGCGCATATCCTGCATATAATAATTAGCAACCGTTTCAGGAGTAATTAACTTTAAACCCCCTTCATAGGTTGCTTTAGCCATGCGTTTAGTTAATTCTGCAATACATAATAATTGAATTGATTTTACTCTGCCAATGCCCTTTACGGATCGAAGTTCTTTCATAGTGATGTGATTTAAACCAATTAAACCCGGATATGTATTCGAATAGCTTAATACACTAGTTGCTACATCAACAGCTCGTTCATTCAGAGATCCGGTGCGTATAATGATTGCCAGCAATTCAGCATCGGATAAGGTATCCGGACCTGATTTCTCACACTTCTCATAGGGTCTTTCCGATAAAGGCAGTTCCTTAACTGTACAATACTTTTTATTCATGTGTTCCTCCTAAGACTTCTCTCTCCAAGAAAATCAGTAGGAATAGTTAATCATCTAAAGATTTCGATATATTATTATGGCGGCAATTACACCGATTATACTAGCAATTGTTATCTTTATTGTTAAGCCGAAACTAATTACCATAACACCTAAATTTAAGCGGACAATGTCTGTACTATCAGCACCACCGATACCAAATTCTTGTCCAAAGTTTAGCCATGACAAAAGCGATACGTCCTGTGCCAAATAACCGATAAATCCACCTAAAACAATACCTGCTAAAATCAACAGGAATAATGCCCATGAATTCTTACCGTTTACTCTAGCCATAATAATTATTTCCTCCAGTTACACGATTTCTAGAGTTCATTCTATCATAATTTATCATATTTGTATACAAAAAAAGGATTATAATTGAATCAAATTTTTCTCATATAACTTCTGAACTGACATAAGAATACCGAATTTTGCATGATACCAAGTTAATCCACCTTGGAAATATACTGCATAGGGAGGTTCGATTGGTGCATCGGCACTTAATTCGATGGAGGAACCTTGTACGAAGGCTCCAGCTGCCATAATAACATCAGAATGATATCCTGGCATAGCCCAAGGTTCTGGGGTAACATAGCTGTCAACAGGAGCAGCAGCCTGAATTCCTTTGCAAAATGCAATTACACCTTCTGCGCTGCCAAGTGTTACTGCTTGTATAATATCATGACGAGACTCAATTCCATTTGGTATTACAGGAAAACCTAATTTTTCATAAATATTTGCAGCGTAGATTGCACCTTTTAGTGCTCCGGATACAACTTGAGGTGCTAAGAAAAAGCCTTGAAATAGTAGACTATTAATACCAAGTGTTGCACCAACTTCCTTACCAAGTCCTGGAGCAGTCAAACGATATGCAGCATTTTCAACATATTCCTCTTTACCAACGATATAACCGCCGGTAGGAGCTAATCCACCTCCCGGGTTTTTAATTAAAGAGCCAACGCATAAATCAGCCCCTACGTCCGTAGGTTCTATTGTCTCAACAAATTCGCCGTAACAGTTATCCACCATACAGATTACATTAGATTTTATGCTTTTGATATAGGAAATAAGTTCGCCTATTCTTTTTACAGAAAGCGTAGGTCTGGTAGCATAGCCTTTCGAACGCTGAATCGTAATTAATTTGGTTCGCTCATTGATGGCACTGCGAATTCCTTCATAATCAAAACTTCCATCTGGCAATAAATCCACCTGAGCATAAGTAATACCATATTCAGCTAAGGATCCTCTTGCTTCTCGAATACCGATAACACCCTCTAAGGTATCATATGGTTTACCAACGGGAGATAAAATCTCATCACCTGGACGAAGGTTGCCTGATAAAGCAGTACTTAAGGCATGGGTTCCACAGGTAATCTGTGGCCTTACAAGTGCAGCTTCTGCATGGAACGTTGAGGCATATACACTTTCTAAGGTATCTCTACCCATATCATTATACCCATATCCAGTTGTAGCTGCAAAATGTATATCACTAACACGATTATCCTGCATAGCTTTTAAAACTTTCAATTGATTATATTCTGCTACTTGATCTATTCCTTCAAAACGTTCTTTTAAGTCACGTTCAATATCATTACAAAATTTTAGTATATTTTCATCAATACTTAGATCTTTATATAATTGGTTTAATTGACTATTCATTTAATTCCCCTTCTAGTATGCCTTTTTTACGTAATTCATAAAGTAAAACCTCTAAAACCTTATTCTCATCATTTCCATATTCATTTTTATGAATCCAAGTTACCTCTTTTTCTCGTTTAAACCAAGTGAGCTGCCGTTTAGCGAAATGTCTGGTATCCCGCTTAATTATATAAACCGCTTCTTCTAGTGAACATTCTTCATCAAGATAAGAAACAATTTCCTTATAACCCAAACCCTGCATCGAAACCATATCCCTAGTACAGCCACTATCTAGTAATTGTTTCACTTCATCAATTAACCCTTGCTCCATCATTAAATCCACACGCCGATTAATTCGATCATATAATATGTCTCTCTCATTATTAAGCACAAAATAACAAAATTGATAAGGAGAAACATTCTGCCGCTGCTCTTCATTATGCTCAGAAATTCTGCTTCCAGTCTGTTCATAATATTCTAAAGCACGAATCACCTTTTTAACATTATTCGGATGAATTGCGAAAGCTGAAGCCGGATCAACCTCATTTAATTTAGAATGTAGAAATTCAACCCCCTCATTAACAGCAATTATTTCTAATTCCTTACGATAGGAAGTGTCTTCTCCATTATCTTTAAAATCAATCCCATACAAAACAGCCTGAATATAAAACCCAGTACCACCCACAATAATTGGCACCTTGCCCTTAGCATAAATTTCATCTATATACCTACAGGCATATTCTTTAAACTTAACAACATTGAACTCCTCATCCGGTTCAAATACATCAATAAGATAATGCTTTACCCCATCCATTTCCTCCGGCATTATTTTAGCCGTTCCAATATTCATATATTTATAAACCTGCATAGAATCCGCCGAGATAATCTCCCCACCCACAGCCTTCGCAAGTTTAATCGACAACTCCGTCTTCCCAACCGCCGTTGGCCCAGTTAAAATAATCAAAGGTTTTTTCATAAAGCACCTCCTTACTAAAATTTATAGAATTAATAATCTTTGGTATCTAATAATTTTAAGTTTTATAACAGTCTTTGAGTTTCTAGTAGTATTTAAGTTTCTAGTAGTATTTAGATTTCTAATAGTTTTTAAGTTTCTAATAGTTTTTAGGTTTCTAGTAGCCTTTAGATTTCTATTAGTTTTTAAGTTTCTCATAGTTTTAAATTTCTAAGTATCTTTGGTTTCTAAGAATTTTGGTTTGTAATAATCTATATATAATATTAACGATTGTCTCTATAAAAGTCCTCTAAAACTATATTATGAATATCGTGTATGGTACGGGTGTCAAAGCCCATAATAACAAAATTATGAATAGCTATGTAGGTTTCGGGTTTCAAAATCCCTCTATAACTAATATTATGAATATCGGCGCATATAGGATTCGTTTTGTCGTAGACCGGCTGACAAGGCTGTCTATGTCCGACTAGAGACTCAGTGAAAAACAGAGCAGTTGCGATGTTTTTCATATCTCTGAGGCTCTACTAAGGACATGCCGCCGGAAGGCAAGGTAGACAAAATGAATCCTATATGCACCGATATTCATATCACAGCCTAAATTGGGATTTTGTAACCTGAAACCTGCATAGCTATTCATGTCACA
This sequence comes from uncultured Lachnospiraceae bacterium, assembly GCA_963517115.1. Classification (GTDB taxonomy): domain Bacteria; phylum Bacillota; class Clostridia; order Lachnospirales; family Lachnospiraceae; genus Anaerocolumna. The sequence continues at coordinate 170,347 of CAUQEW010000003.1, forward strand.
GTAAAAGTGGGCTTTGACGCCCGTAACATAAGTCGATATTCATTCAATTACCTAGATTGGACTTTTCAATAACAAAAATTTATACAATTCGCTTGAATTTTTTCTCTAGTTCATACTTACTCATGGATATAATGGTAGGTCTTCCATGAGGGCAATGATAAGGGTTTTCAAGGGTTAGTAACTGATCAATTAAGGCACTTGCTTCCTCGGCGGATAACCGATGATTACCTTTTACGGCTGCTTTGCAAGACATAGAAGCAATCTTTTCTAATATCATTTCCGGCGTTTCATTATATACCTCACCAACTAATCCGTCAATAAGTTCAATCAATATTTCATTTTGTGCTAAACCATATAAGTCACTTGGTACAGCACGAACAGCATATTCTTTACCACCGAATTCTTCGATTTCAAATCCTATTTTAGTGAGGACTTCCATGTGTTTTTTAATTGCTTCTTCTTCCCGCATACTAAGAGAAAGAATAATAGGTGGCTCTAAAAGCTGAGTATTATATTGCTTCTCTTTTAAAGATTTCATCGTTTTCTCATATAGCACCTTTTCATGTGCAGCATGTTGATCAATTAAGAACATAGAATCACCAAATTCAACAATCCAATAAGTCGAAAATACTTGCCCAATGATACGATGATTTATTTTAGCTTCTTCTGAGATAAATGACATTTGTTCTGGTTTATCGGCTACCTCAAGGTTCTCTATCTGCTTTTTGTTAGCAGCATAATCCGAAACTTCTTGCACCAAGGAAGTGGCTGTTGATACTACTTCCTCTAACTTTCCAATTTCAGTTTCCTTAATTAGTTCCTTGTTTTCTACAGTAAAATGCTTTTGTTGAGCTGATTCTACATTTGTAGTATTATAATTTCTAGCATAATCTTTCGTAAATTGGTGCTTATTTATACTATTATTTACATTATTATTTTCATTATTATTTGTGCTCAAAGTAATGTTTTCTTCTAACCTACGTCTCTCTTCAAATGGCTCAGGTATTTTTTGCTCAACCTGAACTGGCAGTTTATCTTCTGTCAAAGTGACTGCGGGTATCATTTCTCTTCTTTCTAATGCATTTTTAATAGTGTGATATATGAATTGATATAGCTCATCTCCATTTTTAAAACGGATTTCTAATTTTGCAGGATGAACATTTACATCAATTAATTCACTATCAATCTGAAGATGTAACGAAGCAAAAGGATATCTATGAGACATAGTATATGGTTTATAAGCTTCTTCAATTGCTTTATTGATTAAAGAACTCTTAATGTATCGCCCATTAATAAAGTAATTCTCATAATTACGATTTCCTCGTGATACAATGGGTTTAGCGATAAAACCTAACATGGATACCTGGTCACTATTTCCTTCTAAAGAAACTAAATGAGTTGTGATATCTCTTCCATAGACACTATATATAATATCCTTAAGATTGTTATTGCCCGAGGTATGGAGTTTTATCTGGGTATTATTAATAAATTTAAAGGAAATATTAGGGTGTGATACCGCTAAACGCTCCATGATATCACTGATATAACCAGCTTCTGTGACAGGTGATTTTAAGAATTTTCTTCTGGCAGGTGTATTAAAGAACATATTCCGGATGATAAAGGTTGTTCCATTAGGGCATCCGATGTGTTCTGTGCTCGTTTCTTCTCCCCCTGCAATTAGATAACGAATTCCGGAAAATGCATCACTGGTTTTGGTCACTAATTCGACCTGTGATATTGCTGCAATACTAGACAGGGCTTCACCACGAAACCCTAGACTAGAAACGAAAAGTAGATCCTCAGCTGTTTTGATTTTACTAGTGGAATGCCTGAGAAATACAAACGGCATATCTTCTTCCTCAATACCTGAACCATTATCGGTTATACGAATAAAATTAATACCGCCTTCTTTGATCTCAACGGTGATTGCATTGGCACCTGCATCAATAGCGTTTTCAACTAATTCCTTCACAACGGCAGCTGGGCGTTCAATTACTTCGCCGGCAGCAATTTGATTAATAGTATTTTGATCTAGAACTGTTATTTTTGACATAGTATCACCTCAATGCGATTTTACAATCGATTTTTTACCTTCATTTGCAGCTGATAGAGTTTGTTCATTGCATCCATTGGTGTAATTTCATTCATATCCAATTCTCTTAATTCTAAAAGAACATCTTCATTGGAGTTATAATCAAATAGCGATAACTGATCAGGAAGATCGGCGTGTTTTTTCCGTATCTTTGAGGTATGTAGAGTTGAATCAGCATTCTCTAAAACTAGACTTTCCTCCGGTTGGTGAAAGGACTCATCCGACTTTTTGATTAATTTTGCCTTCTCTGCAATATCATTCTTACTTAATTCATCTACAATTTCACGTGCTCTCTTTAATACACTATCCGGAACACCGGCCAATTTGGCGACTTGTATACCGTAGCTCTTGTCAGCACCACCTTTTACAATTTTCCTAAGAAAGACGATATCCTCACCCTGTTCTTTTACTGCGATACAATAATTATTAACACTATCTAACTGACCTTCAAGTTCTGTTAGTTCATGATAATGTGTTGCAAATAAGGTTTTGGCACCTAATAATTTAGGATTGCTGATATGTTCCACTACTGCCCATGCAATACTTAAACCATCAAAGGTACTGGTACCTCTTCCAATCTCATCCAATATTAACAGACTATTCTTAGTAGCATTACGTAAGATATTGGCTACCTCTGTCATTTCTACCATAAAGGTACTTTGACCAGAAGCTAAATCGTCGGAAGCACCTACTCGAGTAAATATCCGATCTACAATACCTATATCTGCATAGGAGGCTGGAACAAAACTTCCAATCTGCGCCATTAATACAATCAGGGCAGTTTGACGCATATAGGTGGATTTACCAGCCATATTAGGACCTGTAATAATCGATATACGTTTATCCTTATTATTTAGATAAGTGTCATTCGCTACAAACATGTCATTGGAGATCATACGTTCCACTACAGGATGTCGACCATCCTTTATGTCAATGATACCTTCTTCATTGATTTTTGGTCGAACAAAGCCATTTCGTTCTGCAACTAATGCCAAAGAGGTAAAAGCATCTATTTTTGCAATAGCTTTTGCAGTTTGCTGAATTCGACTCACCTCTTCAGCAATTTGGTCACGGATATCACTAAATATATTGTATTCCAGTGAAAACAACTTATCTTCTGCACCTAAAATAACATCTTCTAATTCTTTTAATTCCGGAGTTGTATAACGTTCCGCATTGGATAAGGTTTGTTTACGAATCCAATCAGTTGGGACTAGTTCCTGATAGGAGTTGGTTACCTCTAAATAATATCCAAAAACACGATTATATTTTATTTTCAGATTCTTTATACCCGTTTTTTCTTTTTCTTTTGTTTCCAATTCTGCAAGCCATGTTTTACCTTCTGTTTTTGCTTTTCTTAATATATCTACTTCTTCATGAAAGCCTTCTTTAATAATTCCGCCTTCTTTTATAGCGAGAGGTGGTTCTTCAATGATAGAATTATTAATTAAACCAAACATATCTTCTAAGGTGTCCATATCAGTATGAATTTGGCTTAACAAAGCACTTGATACATTGTTAAGAAGATATTTGATAGGAGGAAGCATAGATAAAGAGGATTTAAATGCTATCAAATCACGAGGACTTGCACTTTTATAACTGATTCGGCTGATTAAGCGTTCTAGATCATAGATTGGATTAAGGTATTCCCTTATTTCCTCTCTTGTAATAACCGTTTCATTTAATTCTGCTACGGCGTCTAATCTATCATTAATTTCATTCTTATCAATTAACGGTTGTTCTAAATAGTTTCTAAGTAATCGTGCACCCATAGCAGTCTTGGTTTTATCAAGTACCCATAACAGAGAGCCTCTTTTTTGTTTTTCCCGCATCGTTTCTGCTAATTCCAGGTTGCGCCTGGTAGAACTGTCTAAGAGCATATATTTACTAGTAATATAAGGCGTAATCCGAGTTAAATGCGACAAGGAATTCTTCTGCGTTTCAAATAAATATTGCATAACAGATCCAGCCGCTATCACGCCAATCGTATAGTCCTTTAATCCAAGTCCTGCTAGAGAGGAAACTGCAAAATGTTTCTTTAAAGCATTCATGCATAGTTCATCGTCAAAAAACCAAGGTTCTAAGTCAGATACTGAAATCTGAAGGCGGTTTTTTAAATCCTCTATATCAACCCCACTAACCATAAAAGTACTATTGCATATAATTTCAGAGGGATTAAATTTATTAATTTCATCTAATAATTTTCGATCGGAATCTACTTCTGTCACATAGAAATCTCCAGTTGATACATCAACTGTTGCTATACCATAAGCATTTATGGTATGTACAATTCCCATTAAGTAATTATTCTTACTTTCATCCAAAGTCTGCGGATTAAGATTGGTTCCTGGCGTAACAATACGAATAACTTCTCTTTTAACAAGTCCTTTCGATGCTTTTGGATCTTCCACCTGCTCACAGATAGCAACGCGGTATCCTCTACTTATCAATTTACTAAGATAACCGTCCACTGCATGATAAGGTATACCGCACATAGGGGCCCGTTCTTCCTGTCCACAATTTTTTCCTGTTAATGTAATTTGTAGTTCTTTCGAACAAGTGAGTGCATCATCAAAGAACATTTCATAAAAATCACCCAAGCGATAGAATAAAATACAATCATTATATTGGCTTTTTATTTCCATGTATTGTTGCATCATTGGTGTTAACTCTGCCATATTAATATCCGTCCCTTCTAACATCTTCTATAAGATAACATCTTCAGCTAGGTTATCCCCATCGGCAGCAGTTGTTGCTAATACATCACATCTTTCGTTTTGTGGATGCCCGTCATGTCCCTTAACCCAATTAAAGTTGACATTATGCTGTTCCTTAGCCAATAAAAGTCTTTTCCATAGATCAACATTTTTAACCGGCTCATTTTTGCCACGTTTCCAACCCTTATTAATCCAACCCTCAAGCCAATGTTCATTAAAAGCCTTGACCACATATTGAGAATCAGAATAAAGCTCTACTTCACAAGGTTTTGTCAGTGACTCTAAGCCGACAATTGCTGCCATTAATTCCATACGATTATTCGTTGTTTTCTTAAATCCACCTGAGAATTCTCTAATATGCTCTGTCCCTGTGGAATCAACATAAACCAATATGGTTCCATATCCACCCGGTCCATCCGGATTGCCTCTTGCGGAACCATCTGTATAAATTGATACTTTCATCATTACCTCCTGGTAAATCTTAAGTCAAAGCGGATATTCGCAATCCGCTTCGCTACTTGCTCATAACCTTATATCTACTATGCAGATATTTCTGTCGGAGCTTGAACTCCGACTGAAACAAGTAAGTCCCAAACCACCGCTTACGCTTCGCTAAGAGCGGGGGATTACTTATAAGGTTAAATCGTCTAAGACACTATAAAGAATAATTGCTTGCTGAACGCAAAGTAAAGATTTTTTAAAATCATAACCTACAAAATTCTCACTATCAATCGCGTCTGTTGAAACTTCATTTCCTCTGCTAAATGGAGGACAAGGGTTCAATAACGAATTCCTATTCGTATATTTTAATAACTCTTTCGTTATCTGATAGGATGAAAAGACATTTTTAGCGTCATCAGGAATAGAGTCTGTCAATACAACATCACAATTTTCCATAGCTTTCTTTATGTCATATTCTATCAGGATATTGTCCATTTCATACCCCTTGGGGCAACTTTGTATGAATCGAAAGCCCAATAATTTTGAGGCTTCTGCCCAAGTGTCGCCTATGTTTCCTGCAGCACCTACAAATGTATAGTTCAATTTAAGATAATCTTTTTTCAGCTTCGATATAGCATATAAATCAGACAAAATCTCGCAAGGATGGTTAACACTAGTCATTGCATTAATGATTGGAACTGTACTGTATCTAGTCATATCACTCAAAAGATCAATATTACTGTGCCTCACAACAAGACAGTCAGCCCAGTTATTTAGATAACCGACAACATCTTTTATTTCTTCTTTTTTATCAAGTGTTTCACTTGGAAATAAAATAGATTGCCCACCAAGCATAGCTATGCCTTTTTCAAATGTTACTCTGGTACGAATACTGAAATTAGAAAAAAATAATATTATAGTTTTTCCTCGTAAAACATTTGAATAATCGCCCACTTCTAATTTACTTGCAATTTCATGAATCTTTGATATATCGTAGTTAGTATAATCGGTCAAGTGAATCAAATTTTTCATAATTTGCCTCCAAGTTCTGAGAATGAGTGCTTGCATTCATTCTCAGAACGCAAACCTCAGTGTGAAAGTGCTTTTCGATTGAAATTGTCTTTCCCAATTTCAATTTCACACTTGCCTCCAAGTTATGAGAATGAATGCAAACACCTCAGTGTGAAAGTGTCTATCATAATTTCACATCTCACTCCTAAGTTTTATCTTCATCTATTATTTAATCAATTTATTGATCTCTTCTTTTAAATTATGTATCATATCCTGTAATTCATCATTATTAGGTCTATATTTATCATGATACATTTCATCCTTATTTAGCCACCACACAGGACCGCTTTGAGGTGTGTCTCCAACTTTTCGCGGAAAGATGTGCCAATGCAAATGAGAATCGCCATTACCCAATAGTTCATAGTTAAGCTTATCAGGCTTAAAAACATTGTATACTGCTTCAGCAACAAGCGACATTTCCTCCAGATATTTCATTCGAAAATCTCTTGGTAAAAAATGAAGTTCCGTAACATGCTCTTTACAAAGAAACAAAGTATACCCTCTAAACAATTGATGATCCCCCATAACTACATAACCAGTCTCTAATTCTGTTACAAAATAAGGGTTTGTACCTTCTTTTATCATATCAATACGTTCGCAAATGAGACAATCCAAAGACTTATTAAATTCCTCATATCCCTTACGTAAAGTAATAATACACTCCCCAAAATTGTTATCCATACCCATCACAAAAATCCTCCACCCTCTGTCCCTTTTACCTACAATAAGAACCTATGTATGTATTATAATGTTAACAATACGAATAAACAAGCCAATTTTTTATATTTCTGTTATTACTAAGTTAGGTTTATCATACATATAAATATGTATATTTGAGGTAATATATAATGTTTTGTGTCCTTAATGTTATATAAATAAGGTTACAATTTTATTAACGTCTCTAAAATTGCTTCCATAACAACTTCTGAACTCCTTTGATACAACATCAGGAAATAAAGACTTCTTAAAAGATTTCTTGTATTCACTATTAAATGTTGTTCTTCGGGGTATTTACCAGTCTTTTCAATATTACCAAAACTTTTTATCCATTTTACTATTTCATTGTCTTCAATTAAATTCCGAGAAATAACACTTTTAATTGCAGTAGCCATTCTATCATCTTCTTTGTTTATATAGGTGTAATTATTTATACATACTTTGGTTTTAATTGCACCCAATATCTCCAGCAATTCATCATAATTAATATATCTTGATTTTGCAATATCATCTAAAGCATCAGCGGCATGTGCGGTAGAATGGGCCCAACCTTTACCATCTACATATCCTCTTATATCCTTTTCAAGGTCTAAATATTTAATAACCTTATCCTTTATGTCTATTGTTTCATCCTTGGTCAAAAAGTTAGTATTGTTATCTACATACAATACAAGTGGAATAATTAAAAGTGAAAATGTACGAGTAAAAACAGAATCGCTATCAATTTCTCCTATTTTATAAAATAAATGCGATTCATCAAGGCTTATTTTTAATAATTGATACATTTGTTCCGATGTAAACACATTATTAATAGTCCATTTTAAAAAAGATGAATAAATAAGTTCATCTCTGAACTCAGAATCTATAGAACCAATATACTTCATCATATCTAATGCTATTTCATACCCATAGTCTGAATCATTAATTGCATAGTTATCAACCTTTATTTTAATTAGTTTTGCCTTCAATAAATCCGAATTAGCTACATCCAACATTGTTAATCCCCCCATTCTCATATGGAATAGAACCTATATAATATTAATATTAATCCAATATCAGCTTTGCCTCACAAAGTAAATTAAACTCTGCCAGTCTCTTAGCGGGTACTGAAAAAGTCTCTTACATAATCTTAGCATGAATAAAGTAGTATGGTTAGGATGTCAAAAGCCCTCCATATTTGAAATTATGAATAACGGTGCCTATAGATTCGTTTTGTCGTAAACCGGCTGACAAGGCTGTCTATGTCCGACTAGAGACTCAATGAAAAACAGAGCAACTGCGATGTTTTTCATATCTTTGAGGCTCTACAAAGGACATGCCGCCGGAAGGCAAGGTAGACAAAAGGAATCTATAGGCGCCGCTATTCATTTCACAACCTAAATTGGCTTTTGTCATCCTAACTATACAACTTTATTCATTTAACATATAAAACAGAGACTTTTATAGTACCCTACAATACATAGGCAGAGTTTTCATCACCTTCAAGGCAAAGCGTAGCCCTTTTGATTACTCCAATATACTCCATACCCCTTTATCTAAAAATTCATTTGCTCCCTTGGAAGCATTTTCAATAATTTCTTCGGAATACCCCATCACACCTAATAATTTAATCGCATTTTTTGATATTGCTCTGCCTTGAAATAACTTATAATCAAAAAGAATATTATTATCAACAATCTGTTCTTGAAAATGGTAATTTGAAAAATGGTTCTCTAATATATGAGTTAATTCAATATCATGAGTTGCAGCAAAACATAAAGCATTTCTTTGCGCGAAACTATATAATATCTGAGAAGAAGCTGCAATACGTTCCAAAGTATTCGTTCCTCTTAAAACTTCATCTACAAAACATAAAGTAGGAACTTCATTGTTTAAACGGTCTAAGATACGTTTCAAGGACTTAATCTCAACAATATAATAACTTTCTTTACTGAATATACTGTCCTGTAATGCCATGGAGGAAGCAACCTGAAAATAACTTGCTTTATAACTTTTACACATGGAAGTATAAATAGTTTGGGACAGAATTGTATTAATGGCTAAAGTCTTAATAAAGGTAGATTTACCAGAGGCGTTGGAACCAGTAATCAATACGCATTTATGTTCTGATATTGAGTTAGTTACAGGCTCTTCAATCATTGGGTGATATAACTCTTCGACTTCCAAGAAGGGTTTTGAATTAGCAGTTAGATTTGGAATACAATAATAATCTAATGAGGTACGAAAGGATGCAACTGCAATCATGCTATCCAAGGTTCCAATGCTTTCAAACATCTCATTTAAGGTGCTCCTGTTTTTCTTAAAACAATTTAACATGGTGTTAAATTTAATAAGATCGGTATGGAATAACATTCTTTCATAATCTAAGAACATATCAAGGATGTCACCGTTAGGATTTTTACCAGCTACAACGCGGGAACCTTTTTTGAATTGAGAAAATTTAATGCTGGCTGTTTCTAACTGTTCAATATATGTTTTTATCTCAGGAATATCTAATTTTGTAATATCTTTTATACAATTTAATAGACGGATTATATAGGAGCAAACAGTAAAATAAGCATCTATCTCCGCTTTTCTCTTATAATAACGGACGATATTATTCGCTATCATACCAAAGGTAAACATACCACCCATGGCTGGGTTAATGAAGATTAATAATATAGAAGCAATTAAACCAATCGCCATAAAATAATGTGGAATACTACTCTGAAGTTTTAAAGAATCCAAACGATTAATGTATTCATGAACAGATACATTACGGAGCTTGCCCATTCCACCAAGTGCTAACTGAAGTTGAAGACGTTTATCAGCATTCTTTTGAAAGAATTCAATAAGGCGGTTCCGCTCTAATAAATCTTTCTCCTCAAACTTTACCTTTCGTAATACCGAATATAAATATTCTTCTCCAATGGCGCAGCTTGTATTATTTATTAACATAAAGATTTGATCCATGTCAATATCATTCCAGGTAATATCATCAACATCATGTAAATCATCTTGACAAGAACGGTAATAGCTGGTAAGGGATCGTAATTCTTCATAGGTGTATTCCTCATCCGGAATCTGTCCCCAAGCTTTTTTTAGCTTATTAAGTAATTTTGTACGATTATTTTTTCTATCATAGATACCCTTTATCATAAATCCAATCATTAATGCTGCTGTAATTAATATTAATTCCATATGTCTTTTGTCTCCCTGTTCCAATAGTATAAAAAAATCTCTTTTATTAACCTCGTTTATATTTAAACTTCCATTATAGTTTTAGACTTTCATTATAGTTTTAGACTTAAAGTATGTCAATTATATAATAAACATCTTAATCATATTTTAACCTTATAAGTAAGTCCCCGCTTCTTAGCGAAGCGGATTGCGAATATCCGCTTTGACTAAGGTAGATGAAACGTAAAAAAGGACTGTCTAATCACTAGACAGTCCCATGAGAATTTTTAATCGTTAATAACTCTAACTACCTTAATAGGATCGCGGTAATACATATTAGAAATCTTAATACCGGTTCTTGGATTACTTGCATGAATTACTTGACCGTTACCAATGTAGATAGCAACGTGACTTATACTGCTTCCACTTCCATAAAATACCAAGTCTCCAGGTCTAGCATTAGAGGAACTAATTGTTGTTCCATTACTTGGTTGACTATATGATGTACGGTTAAGAGAATATCCAAAGTGACTATATACTCCCATAGTAAACCCAGAACAATCAGTACCATTGGATAAGCTAGTACCACCCCAAACATATGGATTACCTAAGAACTGTTTTGCATAAGCAACCATATTTGCCCTAAGACTAGATACACCGTTTGATGCAGCTAATTCTTCAACATATACAGCTTTTTTTAGATCGTAAGCTAAATTTACATATTGTCGAGCAACATAACCTTTATCGCTATCAATTTCAATTTCAACCCAATCAGCTGTTACATCAATAACTTCTAATTCTTCGTCAATTGGCACACTTGTAATTACACTAGCCAAAAGACTTGCTTCCGTTCTTACATTAAGTGTAGTCGTATTTACTGTTGCAACTAAACTGCCTACATTCTTAGCTAATGAAACTGCTTCATCACCGGTTACTAAAAAAGAACTCATAACATAACCAGTAACCTTACCAGATTTAATCTTTGCCCATCCATCTTTATTTATATCTAAAATTGTACATCCTGCATCTTTTGGAAGTTTTCCGATTATTTTTTCGTCTTCACCGGCTTCTTTTCTTATGTTCAAATGGTTATCAACCTTCGCAATACCCAAATTACTATAATCTTTAGCAGCGCTTGATTCCAAGGTTAAAATGGTTATCTCAGATGCATTCGCAGTGTCCGCTGCCTCACAAGACTTATCTATTGTTTTTGAAACTCCGGCAACAGGGTTTTCACTACCAATCACAGAAGCATAAGAAGTCATAGTATTCAATGTAAATATAATTGTACCAGCGATACATAAGGTCGAAATCTTCAGAAACTTTTTGTTGACATGGTTCATGGGGTTCCTCCTATAAAACTCTTTCAATTGTTACAAATATATTAAATATATTTCTGAATTATTATATCAAGGGTTCACATAATTGTCAACTAAATATCAAATGTTTTTTTAAAAATGGTAAAAATATATAAATTAATTCATATTATTATTAATAATATATTATAAGTACTTCTATTTTATTCGCTAACTGTAGTATGAAATAATAGGTAATTAATTATTTGAAATTAAAACCTATTATTTATCTATAATCCAATATAACTACCACGCAAAAAACAAGTTTCGTAGAATCATCTCTTGATAAAAGATGTTTTCTACGAAACTTGTTGTATAACAGCCGATTGAATATGGAACGTCTTGGAGTCAAAGCGGATATTCGCAATCCGCTTCGCTACTTACATATGGTTAAATTATAATACAAATAATTCCGCCGTTACTATCATTGATAATCTTTTGCATAGTTTCTTGTAATTTCAATTGACTGTCATCTGTCATTTTATTTATCTTTGTGCTAATACCATCATCTACTAACTGTTTTATCGATTTACCATAGATATTTGTTTCCCAGATTCCTTCCGGATTCTCAGTGGAATTCTTTTTAATATAGGAAATCAGATCAGTTGCCTGCTCCTCACTACCAACGATAGGAGCAATTTCTGTCTCGATATTTGCTTTTATCATGTGAACGGAAGGCGAAGTTGCCTTTATTTTAACACCATATTTATTACCATGTTTCATTATAACGGGTTCTTCTATTATTATTTCCTCTCTTGTAGGCATTACAACACCATAACCTCTAGATCGAACCTCTTCGTAGGCATTACTAACTTTTTCATATTCATTCTTCTTATTTGCAAGTTCTCTTATGGTGCGAATCAACTGATATTCGTCTGCAATTGGTACACCAATCATATCACTGAGAATATTGTAGTAGTAGGTGTCATCAAATTCCACATCGACTTTTACACTACCATTTTCCATTTCAATTTTGTCAATTTTAAACTTCTTAACATATTTACTGTCTGTAGATAAATTATCGTTTCTTGCATCCCTGATTAATGATATATTCTTCATTAAGGATTTTACAGAGTCGATTAAGTCTAGTTTCAGCCAGTGGTCATCCGGTAACATCTCAGCCCATTTTGGCATATAGAAATCTATCTCAGACACTGGGAACACAGATAATATGTTAGACATGATTCTATGTATATCATCTTTTTTTAGCTGTTCACAGTTTACAGGCATAACGGTAACATTATACTTTGCTGCAATTTCATTTGCTAAATTTATGGTACTTTCAGAATAAGGTTTATTCGTATTGAGTAAAACGATAAATGGTTTCTTTAGTTTCTTTAACTCTGCGATGGTCTTTTCTTCGGCGGGAATATAATTATCTCTTGGCAGATCACCAAAGCTACCATCAGTAGTAACAACGATTCCTATGGTAGAATGATCATTAATGACTTTCTGCGTGCCTATTTCAGCTGCCTGAGTAAAGGGAATCTCATGATCAAACCAAGGAGTTTTTACTAAGCGTTCTTGTTCGTTTTCAATATGTCCTGTTGCTCCTTCAACCATGTAACCAACGCAATCAATAAGACGGATACTTACTTTGGTATCATCACCAAGAGTAATTTCCGCAGCCTCCTTTGGGATAAACTTTGGTTCCGTAGTCATAATTGTTTTTCCAGCTGCACTTTGTGGTAATTCATCAATCGCTCTTTCCTTACTATGGATATCTTCAATATTTGGTATAACTAGTAGATCCATAAATCGCTTAATAAAGGTTGATTTTCCAGTTCTTACCGGTCCAACCACACCTATGTATATGTCACCGCCTGTCCTAGCCTTAATATCATTATATACATCGTATATTTGATTTGGTAAGTCAAGTGACAAAAATTGCTCCAACATATGCCATCCTCCTTTCGGTTATATTTAAGCATATGCAGAAGCAATTCAATTCATGTTATTTTTATATTTTTGTTATTAAATTCAAATTTATTTTAAGATAGTAATATAATTTTTTATTTATTCCATTTTAACTCTGAGTATTCTCGTCTTTTATCACGAAGCAATAAATCAGATACTGCTTCTTCTGGTGATTTATTCTCAAATAGTACAAGATTAATTTGTTCAACTATTGGCATCTCAATATTAAATTTTTGTGATAACGCAAGAGCCGCTTTTGCAGAATAAACTCCCTCAACAATCTGTTTTACCTCATCCATAGCAGCTTGCATGGAATAACCTTGTCCAATCAGAAAGCCGGCATTTCGGTTTCTACTATGCTTACTGGTGCATGTTACAATAAGATCGCCAACGCAAGAAAGACCTGCGAAAGTTTCCATCTTACCGCCCATTGCAATACCTAGTCTACTAATTTCAGCAATACCTCTTGTCATAAGTGCAGCTTTTGTATTATCTCCAAAACCTAATCCATCTGCAATACCTGCTGCTAGTGCGATTACGTTCTTTAAAGAACCACCAAGTTCAATACCGATAACATCCGGACTTGTATATACGCGGAAACGATCACTCATAAAAACATCTTGAATAAAATAAGCGGTAGCCTTTGAGTCAGCTCCAACAACGCAAGTGGTTGGAATTCCTCTGCTTACTTCCTCAGCATGACTTGGACCGGATAATACTGCGATATCTGCACCATTTAATTCTTCTTTTAATATATCGGTTAAAGTATCTAAGGTAGTTTCTTCAATTCCCTTACCAACATTTACAATTATTTGATTCTCAATAATATATGGTTTTGCCATTTTTGCTGTTCTTCTTACATAAGGTGATGCTACAGCAAAAACAATGATTTCTTTATCCTTACATGCATTTTCTAAATTATCTGAAATTAACACAGAATCAGGAAGTTTTACTCCAGGAAGCTTATCCTTAAGCTCCCTTTCTTTTCTTAAGATTTCAACTTCAGGTGAAAGAGCAGACCACAATGTAACATCATGTCCATTATTACCCAACAACATTGCTAATGCAGTTCCCCATGCTCCTGCTCCTAAGATACTTACTTTTGCCATTCCGAAAAACCTCCTAAATGTTTTACTTTTCTATTTTTACTTTTTGACCAAATTTGTTTTCAGTTCCATTCAATAACCTTTGTATATTAGAGCGATGTTTAATAAAGGCTGATATGGTAAATACCATGCCAACAAGAAACATATGTAGATTGCCTGGAAATATAATTAAAATCCATATTGGAAACAAAATGGATATGATCAAAGATCCAAGTGATACATATCGAGTTGTCACTGTTACTATTAAAAATAGAACAAATGCACACAAGCCGAGTCTCCAATCAAAAGCCAACATAACTCCCCCAGTTGCAGCGATTCCCTTACCACCTTTAAAATGAAGCCAGAATGGAAAATTGTGTCCTAATACAACTCCAAGTCCAACATAAAGTGGCAAGAGTTGCAATAAGGCATCATCTGTATGAAGAAGGTAACGTACCAGTAATATTGGGATAATTGCCTTAATGGCATCACCTAAAAGAGTTAAAAATCCTGCCCTCCATCCTAATGTACGAAGAGCATTGGTAGTTCCTGCATTGCCACTACCATATTTTCTAATATCAATATGATTTAATTTACCAATTACATATGCTGTTGAAAAGCATCCAAAACAATAACCTAATACCAAACAAATCAGTATTTTTATGAACATACTATTCTTTTTCCTTTCGCTCCCTGATAAAAAACTTTAATGATGTTCCAGAAAAACCAAAGGCTTCTCTGATTTTATTTTCAATATACCTAGTATAAGAAAAATGCATCAAAGATTTATCATTGACAAATATAACAAAAGTAGGAGGTTTTACCGATACTTGTGTTATATAGTATAGCCTTAAATGTTTTCCTTTATCAGAAGGTGGTTGCTGTAATGCAGTTGCTTCTGTCATAATTTCATTTAATACACCTGTTGCAACACGCAAGTTTTGATTTTGAATTACATTTTCTATCAATTCAAATAGTTTTGGTAATCTCTGACCAGTTAGGGCGGAGATGAATATAATTTCTGCATAAGGCATATACGCTAGCACTTCTCTTACTTTTTTCGTATGTTCATAGATAGTCTTATCATCTTTTTCTATGGCATCCCATTTATTCACAGCAATAATAACACCTTTGCCTCGTTCGTGTGCAATACCTGCAATTTTAGCATCTTGTTCTGTTACGCCATCTTCGGCATCAATAACAAGAATAACAATATCTGCACGTTCTACTGCTGATATTGTACGAATAATACTGAATTTTTCTAGATCCTCATTAATTTTACTTTTACGCCTTAGACCTGCAGTATCAATAAACACAAATTCTTTACCATGAAATTTCACGGTTGTATCAATTGCATCTCTGGTTGTACCTGCTATATCCGATACGATAACACGATTTTCGCCTAATAATTTATTAACAATAGAGGATTTTCCTACATTAGGTTTACCAACTATCGCAATTTTTGGGCGGTCATCTTCAGATTCTTCTAAATCTTCTGGACGAAAATACTTAACTACTTCATCCAACATATCACCGAGCCCAAGTTTGGAGGTTGCTGATACAGGGTGTGGTTCACCAATACCAAGATTATAGAATTCAAATACATCTGGTGTTAGTTTTTCAAAGTTATCTACTTTATTTACAACTAAAACTACTGGCTTTGATGAGCGTCTCAACATGTCAGCGACTTTAAAATCAGCATCAACCAAACCTTGTCTGACATCCACAATAAACATGATTACATCAGCTGTTTCAATTGCTATCTCAGCTTGTTGTCTCATGTAGGTAAGCATAACATCCTTTGTTTCAGGTTCAATACCACCAGTATCTATCATAGTAAATTGATTGTTCAACCAAGTAACATCTGCATAAATCCGATCTCTTGTTACACCAGGGTAATCTTTTACAATTGCAATTTTTTCTCCTGCTAGAGCATTAAATAATGTTGACTTGCCTACATTTGGGCGGCCAACGATTGCCACAATGGGTCTACTCATTTCATTTTCTCCTTATATCTTAATTAATAATAGCATCAATTAAGGACTTTCCGTCTGATTGTACAATACGTATCTCTGTTTGTAAAGTATTTTTAATATCATCTATGGTAAAATCATCTAATAAAACTTCTTCTCCACTTCGAAGCAGTACATCAGGTAAAATTAGATAATCTCCTAGTTCTATGTCTTTTAATTGTTTCATAATATCTTGCCCGGTTAAAAGGCCTGCCACTGTAATATCGGAACCAAAAAATTCATTGATTATCGTGTATACTTTAATATGAATATTAGGGTATTTTTGATTAATCCGATTCATTAAGTCTTCAAGTATAGGAGCCGCTAAAACACCGGTTGCGGCTGATATGTTTTTCGACTTATTATCACCAGGCAAGGTTTCATAATATTTGTCGAATTCATCCACTAAGGAACGAACCATTCCGACCCCATTTTCAATTTGAAGATAACCTTCATACTTATCGGCATTTGGAATTGGTAATTCTGCGGTAATATACCATTCATCACTTGCATGGATAAATCTGGTTCCAAATGTTTTAAATAAGCTGCTTTGACAGCGCTTTATAATCTCAAGTACTTCTAGAGCATCAGCTTTTTCGAATTTTTCTAAATGGACTAAACCTTCTCTATATTTTGTAATACCAACAGGAACCACTGATACACTCTGCATATGTGGAATGTAAGCGGATAAATCATGAATTGTGCTCTCTAGCTCTTTCCCATCATTAATACCTTTACAAAGTACAATCTGTCCATTCATTATAATACCTGCATCATAAAGTCGCTTAATTTTATCCAAAGCATCACCAGCAAAACGATTATGAAGCATTCTACATCTTAGTTCCTTATTAGTAGTATGAACAGATACATTAATAGGTGATAATTTGTAAAAAATAATGCGATCAATATCTTCATCCTTCATATTCGTTAATGTAATGTAATTACCCTGTAAGAAGGATAGTCTTGCATCATCATCTTTGAAATATAAGGTTTCTCTCATACCAGGTGGCATTTGATCGATAAAGCAGAACATACAATTGTTTTTGCAGGAACGGTAGGAATCCATTAAGCCTTCCTCAAATTCTATCCCTAAATCTTCTTCGTATTCCTTTTCTATTTCTAATTCCCACTCTTCACCATTTAGTTTCTGAATAAGCAGGACTAAATATTCATCATTTATGGCATAGTGATAATCAAATACATCTTTTATTTCTTTATCATTAATACGTAACAGCTTATCGCCAGGTTCGATTTCCATCTCTTCTGCGATACTTCCGGCTGAAACTTTTTTAATGATATGTTCTTTTTCTTTCATGTAAATCTTGTCCTTCCTCTGCTTCTATCCTATTAGTATAGCAGTTGTAGCTTAAATTATCAAATGATTTTTTATGATAGACCCTTTACCTAAGGGCGTTTTGCTTGCATAAGGACGCTTTGCCTTGTGGGTTATTGAAAATAGATGGGTGGGTTGTTGTTCATTTACTGTTCAGAGAATGAACCCTCCTTGTTCTAATGTTCTGATTACTGCTTAGGGCATCTCTGAAAAACAGGAACTCACCATATGCCGTATTGGGTTGGAATAGGAATTAAATTTATTGCGGCATATGGCTCAAACATCCTGTTTTTTAGAGATTGGCGCAGTAATCAGAGCATAAGAACTAAGGGGGTTCGTTCAATTCACAGTAAATGGACAACAACTCACCCATCTATTTTACTTAGGTTGTGAGGCAAAGCTGAGATTGGATTATAAATATTCTGAGGGTGGGTTATGTTTGTATGTAGGAATTAAGTATTCCCTCGGAGCATTTGTCCGAGGGAATGTAGTTTGTGATAAATTCTATGGTAAGGTTATTGAACTTTAAAGGCTGCGACCATTTCAGATAAGTCGTTTGATGAAAATTCCAAATCCTCAAGGATTTGATTTAATTTATGGGTTTGTTTAATTATGTTTCCGATTAATGTAATTGCTTGGTTACTGTTTTCTTCACCGATAAGAGCATTTTTTTCGCTTTTTTCGGCCATATCTTTAATATTATTTCGAACTTCTTTTATAATAACATTTTGCTCTCCCATAATAGTAAGGATGTAAGAAATGGTTTTTGATACATCGATTACCAGAGCAACAGACTTTGTGCTTTCCTTTGCGTTTTTTACAGCAACCGTTACTTGATTATTAATTAAATTTATATTTGCATTGGTTGTAACAATCTCTTGCTGGATAGCAAATATTAGTTGTTCTACCATTGTAGTAGCATCTCCTGTCTGAGTTGCAAGCTTTTTAATTTCATTTGCAACAACGGTAAAGCCTTTACCTGCCTCTCCTGCTCTAGCTGCTTCAATAGAAGCATTTAATGCAAGCAAACTGGTTTGATTACTAATTGCAGTGATCGTACTAATGATTTTGGTGATCTCTTTTGATTCCTGATCTAAACTTGAAATACTAACAAGAGCATTCTTCATTGCATCTTCTAGGTCTGTTGTATTAGTAATAACATCATCGGTCAGATCATTCGCAGATTTTGCTGCAACCGAAGTACTGTTTGCTTTTTCACTAATTTCTGAAATTAAATGTTCTAATTCATCATTTTTCTCAAAGGAATCAGCGATTCTTTTAACTTCTTTTTGAGTTAATTCAAATAATTGATTCTGCTGCATGGAATTTTGAGAAAGAGTTGTCACGGTACCTTCTATTGTAGTAATGCTTTCTTGAATAATTTTTGTAGATTTCGATACCCTTTTTACAGCTTTTTGAGCAACTTTAACTGAATTTCCAACTCGTTTTAGCATATGCATTTGGTTACTTACAAACTTATTAAACCATCTAGATAATTCACCTATCTCATTGGGTGAATATACAGTTACACGTTTCGTTAAATCACCTTCGCCTTCAGCTATATTACGTAGAATTTTGATTGTTTTATTTAAAGGCTTTATAATAATACGAGTAGATATAGTATAGGTAGCAACTATCATAACAAGTAATAACAATAAATCTGCCATTGAGCGGAATGATGGAAGGAAGGATTCAAGTAAATGATTCAGAATAACTGATGCGGAGAAAAGAATTCCCACAAGAAGTGGTACTCTACTGCTAATACTATGGAAATTATATATTTCTGTAATATCTCCTTCACACATCATTCCCCAGATTTCATCTGTTTTTGGTGGTGTTATAATCGTTCCCTTACCACCAACCATAATATGACGGTAATCCGGATATCCAGGCCAACAATCTAGATTTTCTCCAGCATTAATTGTATTTTGAACACCTTGATGAAGACTTTTAGTAGCAGGATCATTAAAAGTAACTTCAAATTCTGTATGAGAATTGATTCTAATTTCTTCCCAATGTTTTGTTTTAATACCATCTTTTAGATTATCCCCTAAGGTAAAAGTTTTATCTTCAAACCTACTTCTGGATATGGCTGTTCCCTGTGGTATATTCCTATTATTTTTAATCATAAATAAATAATTATCACCGGAATCTTTGATAATATGAGTATCTTCGTCTTGAATAACAGTACTCATTTCATCATTTAATACACGTGCAAATAGTATTCTCACTTCATCATTATACTTATATGGTTCAGAAAACAGCAAGGTAACTTCATCATAAAACTGTTTATCAGAAAGGTTAATATCCAAGGTTTGTTTATCTAAATAGGGACCGTACATGTAACTTTCACCGGATATTCCTTTTCGATATCCTGGAAAATTTACAAAACTATTACCTATATGATTAGAAAAAGAGGAAGCAATTACTAGACCACTACTGTCTAAAATAAATGCTTCAATAAAACCACTATAGTGTTCAATTGTTTCCTTCAATGTTTCGTTAAGTGTTTCTGGTGTCTCGTTCAAGATAATCAGTGATTTTGCAACAGAATGAAGTTGCATCCATTGATCATTAAACCAATTATCAAGTGCTTTCTTCCTTCCGTTTGATATTCCTTCAAAAATGGATTCGGATCGTTTTTTTAATTTGTGATTTAAAAAATAAGCTAATTTCTCTTTCATAAATAATCTCCTCCGTTTTATCTTGCTTTTTGGCAAAAAAAAACGAGGAAAGTAATAAAAACCTTCCTCGATCTCAAAAAATATACTAATACTTGGGTAATGATTTGTCAAATACTTTTTCTGTTTTCAACATATTTATTTACAAAAAAGTGTTTTATTTTACATTCTCATATACTGCAGATAAGAAGGCAAGAGCTAGTCCTTGTCCCCAACCTTGGGTCCAGGTTCTTGATATATTACTATAACCTTCTCTGTCATTCATTACAGCGGTTCCTCCAGATACGTTTAAGACACGTCCATCTTCAGATATATTATTAAGGATACCTTCTAGTGCTTTCTGAATGTATTTTGAATGAAGTGGGTTACCATTTTCAACCATCGCAGCAGCTATTCCACAAGAAGCCGATATTTCTTCATAAGATTCCTTGTCATCTAATATGGTTCTCCATAAGCCGTTATCACTTTGTAATAGTTTTATTGCAGACAACTGATCCCTTAATGCACAGTCTATATCCATGAATTTTGGATATAGGTAGCATTCCGGAAGTCGTTTTTTTACTTGAGACATAGTATAGGCAGCCCAAGCATTTGCTCTTCCCCAATAGAAACCTGACATGTGATCTTTATTAATATTGTTATATCCGTGATACCAAAGACCTGTTGCAGGATCTTGTAGATATTTAATATGCCAATAATATTGATTTAGGGCATCCTCAATGATTTCTTTGTCATTTAGTTTAATACCAACTCTAAGTAAGAAAAAAGCAGCCATAAATAAGGTATCTGCCCAGGCTTGTTCAGGAAAGTCGTTTCTGATAGATACTGTATGTTGAAGCACCTGATCACCAAATCGCAGTGCATTGTTTCTAAGATATTCAACTTTGCTCATTACGATATCCCAGTAATTTTCATCACCGGTTTCTTCATAAAGCGTAATCATAGCATGTCCCATAGCACAAGTATTTACTGTCCAATCAGGTAAACCAATCGTTATATATTCATCGGTCCATTTTTTTAGTAATTCCAAATACTCTTTCTTTTTTGTTACTCTATAAGCTTCAGTAACTCCATAATAGGCAACGCCACATGGCCATTCCCATACTAAATCCATTGACATAGTTTTATTAACAACTTTATCCATAATCTCTAGAAGTTGATTTTTATCATAATTTATTTTTAACATGTTTTACCTCACTTTTTCTATACTTTACAATCTGAAGATAGAACTGTCAAGCTCTATTACATATAGTCTTAAAAAGCCATAAAATTGTCAATACAAACTTATAGATTTGGCCTGTGTGTATTACACAGGCTAAATCTATATTGTATAAATGATTTTTTAGAAAACTATATTAGACCATAACTTAGTTATAACTTCCACTTTCAATAGCCTCTGTTTTTTCATCAAGAATTTCTTTATATCCAGAACTTAAGTATGTTTCACTAGCTTCTTTATATACGGCTTCAAAGTCAGCTTCTGAACTCATTGCACATTTAACATAAAGTTCTTGCCAAAGATCATTCAAATCAGATTTGTATTCAGCTACTGATTCTAATACAACTGAATATAATGCATCAGGAGTAGCGTATTCAAGATAGTCATTATAATATTTGTAAGAATCTTCTATTAAATATTCATAACCAACAGGAGCCCAGTTAGCAAGATTTGCTTGATAATTAACGTCCTTATCAGCATATTGAGCACTCTCAACAACTAAACACCAATAATCTTTATTGTTGTTATTAGAAAGTTTTGATTCACCTGCAAAATCTGCATTCTTAACAGCTAAGCCACTTTCATTCATTGTATAATTTTCGCCTTCAACACCGTTTTGTAAGAAAAATAGATTTTCTTCCTGGCTCATCCATTCTAAATACATCCATACAGCTGCTCTTTCTTCTGCTGAAGAAGTAGAGTTGATACCCATAATCATACCAAATGGCCAGTAAGCACGTGATTGAGGTACATATCCTTCACCGGTTGGTACCTTAGCTTTTGGATCGAGTACAGCAACTTTAGCATTTGGGTCATTTAATAATAAATTGTCAATTACTGCTGTAGAACTTGCTAAATATAATTCATAAACTCCAGAGTTACCTGAAACAAAGTCAGCCTGAGTAGAAGCATCATCCGTATTTAAGTAAAATTCAGGATCAATTAATCCATTATTATATTGATAATTCAAATTCTTAAGGAATTTATGAGTTGGTTCCCAGGATAATGATGCAACAGAAAGATCAGAATAAAGTGCTCTTTCTTTTTCATCAATTGGCCAAGTACGGAAACCATAATCATAGGTAAAGTTATTTTGTACTAAATTACCGCCACCATTACCAAGTCCAGCGTCTTTCCAAGCTGCCAATAAAGCATTGTATTCATCTAAGTTAGTTGGCATCTTCATACCAACTGCATCAATCCAATCTTGTCTGATTAATGTTAACCAGTTATAAGCTTCTGGTCTGTTAGCAAAGAAGAAATAGTTTCCTTCATCAACTGCACCATAAGTTTTATTTGTATCTCCTAAGTTTGTTGAATAGGTTGGAGCATAGTATGCTATTTCGTTTAAGTCAAGTTGTTGCATTGCACCTTCACCATAATATGCTAAAGCTTGAGGCATATCGTAGTGGAATATAATGTCTGGTGCAGTACCAGCTGCTAACATTTGTGTATAATCTACTACTTCTGTTGATCTTCCGATTGCTACAAATTCAACCGTAACATTATATTTGTCACCAAATTCTGATTGAATCCATTTTGTGTAATAATTGTCGGTTACATTCCATCCTTCAAATGCTCTGTCGTAAACAGGAATTTGAATTGTTACATTTTTTTCAAAGCCAGAAGAATAATCAGCATAGGCTCCAGCCGGGGGTTCTTCGGTTGTACCTGTAGATTCTTCTGTTGCTGCTTCTGTTGGTGTAGTAGTTCCCTCGGATGGATTCGTATCATCTTTCTTTTTACAGCCAACCATCATGCTCATGGTCATAGCAAATACAAGTGAAAGTGCTACGATTTTCTTTAAACTTTTTTTCATAAATAACTTACCTCCTATTTTTTTTAATCTTTATAAAACCGCATTGAAATACAATTCGGTAATTATCAATTAGAATAAATTAACCCTTTACAGCACCAATCATAGTTCCTTGTACGAAATACTTTTGTACAAAAGGATAAATACATATAATCGGAATCGTCGCAAACATAATACAGGAAGCTTTTAATACTTCAGGGCTTGTATATTGTGCGGCGCCCTCAGCTGCGGTTTGAAAGGATTCTGTTGCTGCAACTACTAAATAATATAGTTTTAATTGTAATGGCCTTAACTCTGTATTTTGTTTTATATAGAACAAAGCATCCTGATACGCATTCCATCTTCCTACGGCATAAAATAGAGAGAGTGTAGCAATAATTGGTTTTGACAAAGGTATAACGATGCTTCTTAATATTCTAAATTGTCCTGCTCCATCAATAACAGCAGATTCAATTAAACTATCAGAAATTGTACTCTGCAATGTTGATTTCATAATCAAAAAGTTATAAGGACTAAATGCTAAGGGTAGAATCATAGCCCACCAGGTATCAAGTAAATTTAACTCATTCATTAATAAGTATTCAGGTATAATTCCTCC
The DNA here is from genome assembly GCA_963517115.1 of uncultured Lachnospiraceae bacterium. Lineage (GTDB taxonomy): Bacteria > Bacillota > Clostridia > Lachnospirales > Lachnospiraceae > Anaerocolumna. The sequence continues at coordinate 194,560 of CAUQEW010000003.1, forward strand.
TGTAAAATACATGGTAAACATAAATAAAAATGTGAGAAAGGATCTACCTTTTAATCCACTTCTGGATAAAGGATACGCTGCAAATATGGTTATAATCATACCTATAATTGTAAAGGCTATGGTTACAATTATGGTAACATACATAGATCTTAATATACTTGCATCTGCAAATATTTTCTTATATGCTTCTATGGTAAAACCTTTTGGTATTAAAACAATCTTATTTGCGATTACATAAGCTTCATTACTAACTGATTTAGAAAATACATGTATAAACGGCAGCACACAGGTTAATGCAATAATCGCTATAAATGAATAAATTAAGAGATCTATAATTAAATTCTGTACTCTTGTTTTGGTCCAAAGCTTACGCTGGGATAGAACTGCTTTTGAAGTTACATTTGGCTTCATTCCATTATCTCCTATTCTATTAAAATATTCCTTCTTCACCAAGTCTCTTAGCAAAGAAATCTGATCCTACTACTAAAATTAATCCGATAACTGATTGGAATAATCCAATAGCAGTTGCTTCACTGTATTTACCATTTGAAAGACCTAATCGGTAAACAAGAACTGGGATTGTATTGGTATATTCAGTGGTTGCTACATTCATTAAAGCATTTACAGATTCAAAAGAACCACCCATAATTTTACCAAGGTTCATTATTAATAGAATAACTACGGTACCTTTAATACAAGGTAGTGTAACATGTAAACATTTTGCCCATCTTCCTGCACCATCTACGGTTGCGGCTTCATAAAGCTCAGGATTAACACTTGTAATGGCAGCAAGATAAATAATAGTACCCCATCCCATTGACTGCCAAACACTAATCAGTACATAAGTAATAAGCCAATTTGTATCTTCTTGTAAAAATGGTATTCTTACTCCACCAACGGCTTCTAATAAATTATTAACTACACCATTAGCAAGACCAAATATCTGATAAGCGATTGCTCCAATAATTACAAATGATAAAAAATGAGGTAGATATAATAATGTTTGTGTTATCTTTTTAAAATACTTGTTTTTTACCTCATTTAACAAAAGTGCTAGTATAATAGGAAGTGGAAAACCTAAAAGAAGCGTTAAGCCATTCAGTAATAATGTATTTCTTACTGATTTTCCAAAGTCCCTCATTTTAAATACTTTCTCAAATACCTCAAAACCTATCCATTCACTACCTGAAAATCCTTTTAGAATTTTATAATCTTTAAATGCAATTACTAATCCAAACATGGAACCATATTTAAAAATTAAGGCAAAGGCAACAGGTACTAATAATAGTACATATAACTGCCAGTCTTTTTTTAAATAGAAAAGAATACTTTTCTTCTTATATTTGTTTGAAATGAAATCTGTACTATTTAAGTTTTTATTATTGGTAGATTTAGCAAATTTCATAAAATTCTCCTTCCTTGTCGTTTTATATTATACGTTTATCACATAAATGATATACTTGCACTATATAGTCTTTTATAATTTATGTAAAGTATCAAATTTGGCATTGTATATCATTTTTGATATTGCATATATATGTTGATTTTACTGCATTTTTCTAAATGAAATCAAAATATCTTAGTCATATTTATAAATAAAATATTAATTAGTTATAATATAATTCTTTTTTAATTATCAAATGTGATAATTAATATCAAAAAAATATCTATAAAACAGTGGATATCCACCCTGTTTTATAGATATTTTGCACGAATTATAATATTGTTTTCGATGAATCTATATTTGTCTCTTTAGACTTTTAAATTCACTTGGTGATATTCCTTCATATTTCTTGAAAAATCTATTAACACTTTGTATATTTCGGTATCCTACTTCCTGTGCAATTTGTGAAATACTTAAATCAGAATACAATAACAAGTGTTTTACTTCTTCGATACGTAATATATTTACATTGTCAATAAGGCTTTTACCGGTTTCTTCTTTTACAAGTTTTCTTAAGTAGGAATAACTAATTCCTATTTCTTCTGCGATATCTTCAAACATCACATCTTCTTTGTAATGTTCATTCAGATATTTACTAATCAGCTCAAAATATTTCGTTTCGCTATTTTCTCTATTAGGTGCAGTAAAATCCAAAATGGATTTATAAACTTCAACTAGATACTCTTCGATTTCGTCTATGGTATCTAAATTAGCAATAATTGAATATAAGTTTACATTGCTTCTAAATATCTTACTAGTATTCATGTTATGCTCTACCATATACTTAATAGTTGCTCCAATTAATTGATTAAATACAAGTAATATATTATCGTTTGATATATCCTCTATATCCTTTATTTGATTCACTATTTCTCTTAACTCAACCTTAATATTATCAAAATCACCGATATTTAAAAAATTAAGAATTTTCTTTTCACTATTATAAGAATAATGAAATCTTTTATTTTTCGCTTTTTGAGGATTCCAGAATATGATATGGTCTCTTCCAATCAATAACCTTTGTTTTACAGTCTCCGATGCTTCATAAACACATTCTTTCACCCCATCAATACTGTTATGAACACCACTGACACCTATTGTGACAGTATATCCGCGTAAATCTTTTGCTTCCGCTTTTAATTTCTCGAGGATAATTTTTAATGTTTTAGGTACCCTGACTTGATCAAAATGTTCAATATTTATTATAATTGCAATGGTACCCGCTTCATACCTTGCACAGCATGCACGATATTCTTCAGGAAAAGCATTTTCAAAAATATCAAACAATACATATCGTTGATAACTTCTAATTTCAGGATTTGACGTTTTTAAATATGATTTAATATTATCAACGGATACTAAGGCAACAATATAATGATTAAAGGGAAATGCTTTATTTATTTCTTTCATTTCAGCCTCATTTGAAATTTCACCGGTTAATAGATTATGAAAAGCCAGATATTTTGTTTCCTTCTCTCTATCTTTTAATAATTTATGAAGACCTTCCTCTTGTTCTCTGATCTTATCGAACGCAGTAGATAGAAATGTAAGTTCATTTTTGCTCCCCTTTTCAAGATAACCTTCATGCTGTCTCATATTTTTAACTAATCGTTTCATCGGTTTGGAAAATCCGGTTGAAACCACTACAGTTACTATAGTTCCTATTGCTATAATAATAATGGTAAGTATCATATAATTGGTCTGTACTTTGTTTGATTTTTCCATTAATGTATCCATCGAATAAGTTGTAACATAAATCCAATCATTAAAAGAAGTTTTATAATAAGTATATAAGATACGTTCATCATCTACATTAACATATTCATAACCGGAATCAGAATCAGATTCCAAGATATCTTTAACGTAACTGATATCACTTAAATTTTGGTGTATAAGTGATTTGTCTTCATGAGAAAAAACATATCCATCTTTATCCATTAAAAAGCTGGTAGTTATAGAGTTATATTTATTAGAATTCAAAAACTTGTTAACTTTAGCTTCATTTACATTAACGATTAGAGTACCTTTCGTAGAAGTTGTTAACCTACTTAATCGATAAACATATGAAATTACATTGACATCGGTATATTTGGTTCCATTTTCTATTTCATTCATCGTTGCGGTATTTAAGACCCTTGGATACCAAATTCCACCGGCACCGCTAATTTCATCAATTGCAGGTCCAAGCCAATCCATGCTTTCAAAATTTTCCATACGCACAATCCCACGATTCGTAGAAAAAACATAATCGGCATTATCTAAATAGAAAACAATTGAATATACGGTACTATCATTTGACTGCATCATCTCTTTCATTCCGTTTAAAATCTTGACAGCATTGTTAATGATTTCGTAATCGGAATTTAATTTCGTATAGGAGGTAATATTTTTAATCGAATTAAATTTATTCTCTTTTACCATTTGAAGCACATCTTTTATAAGATTATTCAAAGCAAGTTCAGTAAGTTCACTGTCTGAGTCCAGTTTAGTCATGGCTGAATCAGCGATTTCCTGTTCAGAATATCTCATCATGCTGGTACTGCTATAATAGGTTATTATGGACATTGGAATAACCAGTACCAAAAAAAGAATACAGAATAATTGGATCTGAACCGGAATTTTTTTCATGTTTTAGCCCTCCTGTCTGCGACTTGCTCGCAGACGTAAATTCAAGGGTTGAAAGCGGTTTTCTTTCAACCTTGCTCCTCTCTGCATGTATTAAAGTGAAAAGTGATCAAATGTAGTTTTCGAACAACAAGAAAGATGAGAATGACTTTAATCTAAAAGCCATTCTCAGGTTTCAATTTCATATCAGTTTACACAGATATATTAGTTTACAACAAATATTACTTATAATAAAGAAATCTTATTTATTTGTTTTATTATTTAGAATAATCGTTTCAAATGGTTTTAGTTCTACATGAATTGGATCTCCATCCGGGGTATTAATTACCGTAACCTGATTATCTTGGGTGTTATTAATAACAACTAATTTATTTTGTTCAGAATAATAAGCGCATTCCGTATATATATTTTGACTAATATAGGTATCCATTGCTTTTTCATTGTTCATTACATAATTAATTGTCCTGAATAATAATCTTGTTGCTTCATAAGAAAAACGAAAACTGGATAAATATACACTTCTTCCCTTGCCAAACTCATTGACCGTTATAATAGGTGTATTATCACTTGCTGCTAATACCTTAACATCTTTGTTTAGTACATAGATACCTTCAACTTTTTTCATTTTATCTCCGAAATTTTGGGTATCTTCTATAATATAATGGTCTTTTGTAATGCTAAATTGATATTTCCCGACACATTTTTTTACTCCTGTATCAAGGTCAACACCAAGTAAATGACTTAATCTAAAATAACTATCGCTTGATATCGTGGCAGAAGGCTCATTTATTCCTATAAAGCCACCACCCTTTGCTACCCATTCAGTTAATTTGGCTATTACCATTTCTTCTTTCCAGCAGTCGCCTCCACTCCAGGCACTGTCAATACATCCGGCATTAATAATCACCTTTGTATCTACTGGAATGTTATTCGTAACTAAATCATCAAAGTTCATAAATTCCACGTAAAAAGGCAGACCAGCTAATGCTTCCATCACATTAGTTAGATCAACTTCAGGATGCTCATGCAGATGCCCACTACATATCCAGGAACGTAACTTACCCCAAGCTGTAAGTATTACAACCTTACCAGCAATAGTGTACGGTTCAGCCCCTTGATGAAAGCTTTTTATCAGCCTGAATTCATCAATGATTTGTTCCATATAATCACAAAAATCAGGGAATGGTTCTACCAAATGCAAATATCCACCTAATCCAATTCGATCCACTGGTTTTCTAAGAAGTGCACGTCTTACATTGACCCAATATCTACTGGCATCAAGTTTAGGATTCCCACCTGGTGCAAAAGTCGGTTCACCGGTCAGCCCGGTTGGGAAAAGGTAAGGATGCAATCGAAGTTCATGAGTTTTAGCACCTTTTACGTCAGCACAAAGTCTAGCTTCAAACCCACTAAATACACATTTAATAATTCCATCAAACCCAAAATCTTTAAATCGATCTCCATATGGCTCAACACCGATCCAACTGTCATCATAGAATACATAAGCTTGTTTATTATATTTATGAACAATATCGATACATGCTTTTCCAAGTTCAACTACAAATTTATTAATGAAATCCATCCAATCTTTATACTTCTTTGTCGGTGAATTATGAGTCGAATTATAGTTACCTCCATTTATAAAATCTTCGGAAGTAATTTTATAACCTTTTTCTTGCTCAAAGGCTCTAAGAGAAAGAGGATTCACTGTAAAATCATAAGAACCCCAATCACTGTATAAGTTTCTGTTATTTTTATCATCACCCCAAAACCAAGCAAAATTATAAAACATAGAAGTAAAACGCACTACAGTTGTTGCCGGGTGCTCTATACACCATTGTTCAAGCCATTTTAATATATTTTCTTTTGCTTCTGGGTATCTTGGTTCAACTGCCATAAGACGTTCTTTATCGCCCCAGTTATTTGTAATATGATTGTACATAGATATTTCTTCCCATATACGAGTTGCCAGAAAATTTACTGTATATTTATGCCATGGTAAAGATCCTGTGATAAAAACTGTTCCGGTTGCAGAATCATATTTCCAACTGTTTGAATCTACCTCTTTCCCGCTTGTGCGGTCGAAAACTTGCCAAAATTCCTTGGAATCATCACCATTAATTATAAATTGTTCACGAAAGAAGCCTTTAAGAGGATCAATAATTAAAGTTTCACTCTCAGCGATAACAGGGAAACTCATTAGAAAATTCTGCTGTAATTGATTCATATTAGATTTTGCCCAAACATTATCAGAACGAATTAGACATATTGTTGAATAAATCCCATATCCAGCATTTATAATCTCATCAGACAGTTGCGTACCATCACTATCACGAATTACATCTGCTCCCCACTTTTTAGCTAATCTTAGAGTTAAATCTTCATATCCGGCTTCACCCGGTAGTGTAAAACTATCTTTAACATTTAATTCCTTCATTACTATGAATCCTCCTTATAAAGTTAGGATCACTTATGTGTATCAACGTATGTATTTATTTTACTACATTTTTGACTATAGGGCAACTAAAAACTCATTTTGTTTAACCACCTAAGCATGTGATAATACTGGAAACATTCCGTTAAGAAACATATCATCTTTTATTACTTTTACGAATAAAGTAGTGTCCTCTTCTTTCAATAAATCTATTTGGTAAGAATCGATGTGTTCCGGTGTAAAACCCAAAACAACATGAGTAACATGCTCATTTAGGAAAGAATTAAGCATATTATCTAAATTTACCATCTTAGTGCTGAAAACATCATGTACAAAGAGAGTATTACCATTAAAATCGGCAGCGATTACAGCGTCATAATCGTTCACGTAATATAGACTATCTTTCATAGAGTTTGTGCAGTGAAACATAACAAGTGAGGTATTATTTAACATAGAAATTCTTGATAAAGGTACTGCATTCGAAACGATATGGAATAGTAAATCTGTATCCTTCTTATTGAAGATGTCAATTTTTTTGAAGGTCGTTGATGTTAACTTTTTCAAGATGGGTTTTGAATATTGGTATTCTACCGCTGTTTTAAAACCTAATCTGGGATAAAAATTTAATACACTATCATTAGCGAACAAATAAAACAATTCACATTTATCTGTCCAATCACTAAATATCTTTTCAAAAAGTGCACGACTCAAACCAAGACCGCGATATGTGGGATCAGTCATTACGGTACCGATCTGGATATAACGTTTTGTTTCTCCATCAATTAAAAAATCCATTAAATTCACTGAAACATTTGCAACAATATTATCCCCATCCAACAAGGAATATGGTAAATATTTTTCTTGCCAAAATCCAGCTTGATACCACTGTTCGAAATCAAAGCCAAATGTTCTTTTGGTTAAGGCGTTAAGGCTGGCCCTGAGATTATCCTTTTCTTTATAGTTGCTTATAATATTGTATTTCTTATTATTTCTATCGATATATTGATCCATATATGCTCCTTTATCATAGATATATTAATTTTTATTTTTGAGCGATTAACATTACTGTTCCTTGTGCATGCCATACTTCATTAACCATTTTAAAACCAGATTCTTTTAACATTGATATCTGATTTGTAACAGTACACGGTGTATCATAATGATAAAAACCTTCTGTAATTCCAAGTTCTTTACGAATACGTTCATTTTCTCCATAATAAAAATCTTCATATTCTTGAGTTGGTGCCATGTAATCCGCCTCAATATAGATACCATTTTTAACAAGGCTTTTATGAATGTTTGTATAGAGTCCGATCTTTTCCTTATGAGAAAAATGATGTAAAGATTCAAAAGATACTGCCACCTCAAATCTCTCAATACCAAAAGCATAATTAAAATAGTTTTCATTAATTAGTGTTAAATCTTTATCAGGGTGTTTTGCTTTTAATTTTACTAACATTCCTTCTGTTAAATCAACACCGATTACTTTTAGATTCGGTAATAGTTTAAATATCTCATCAAGTTCTAATCCAGTCCCACAACCTAAGTCTAATAATGTTTTAGTTGTTTTAGGAATTAATTCTGCCATTTTAAGATATCCTTCTTTGCAGCCAGCTACATTTGTTAACATGTGTTCCTCATAGGTATCAACTCTTTCATTAAAAAATGCACTCATTTCTTCTAAAATTGGTTTATTCATTTTATCTCCCGTCTCCCTTCATTAGTAGGAATACAAATTATGTATATTAGGAATATATCATGATATATTTGTTATAGCAACCTCAAAAAAAATTCAGAAATGAAAATGAGAAAAGCAAATGCTTTTCTCACTTATTGCTACTTTCTTTTTTCTTGTAGAATAATCCGTTGTATGCTCTTTACCGATAAAAAATATTCGTTCGCTAGTTCATAGATATTTAAACCGTTTTTATATTTTGTATAAATGGTATGATTTCTATAGTCAGTTTCTGATTTAATGGTTGTAGTTTCTCCCCAAGTTTTTCGATTACATTCTTTTCGCGGTATATAAATGTATTCACCATCAACATATTTCTGAATTAATTCAATCATTTCTTTTGGCAATATATTGTCTGCTTTAATATAGCTCATCATGCTCCTCCTAAAATAGTTAATCAGGATTGAGCAAAGGCTATTTTAGATATTTTTTTGCAATAGCCTTTGCTATGCATTAATAACATATTTTCTCATATAGTCGATCTCCTTCTAAATTAGTTACATCCAGTATATCCTCTAAAATTTACAAATAACTACTAGATTAAGTTGTTTATATTATACAATAAATTAATTACATTTTCTACTAGTAAAACAGTTTTTATGAATTGTTTGTTCTTTCTTGACGAATGTATTCCGTAGTGTTATAAATAAATAGAGAATTATACACCCTTTGGAGGAACCATATATGAATACGACAAAAATTAAGGAAACAATTCCTGTAGCACCTTTAAAAATCATAGCACTGGATGGTTTTAAACCAATGGCAGATAAAATCAATACTTTAATCGTAAATGCCAGACATGCACTAGTGAGCGATCACAAAAATTCCCTTATGTACTTAGGTTATGAAGCGGATACTTATTTAGTAAAAACATCATGTAATAGATTTGGATCGGGTGAAGCCAAAGCTAAAATATATGAATCCATTCATGGGAAGGATTTATATATTTTGGCAGATGTTTTAAATTATAGCAAAACCTACAAATTAGGTGGTGTAGATAATATGATGTCTCCTGATGATCATTTTCAAGATTTAAAGCGCATCATTGATGCCTGTAATGGAAAAGCGCATCGCATTAATGTGATTATTCCTTTTCTTTATGAAGGAAGACAACATAAGCGTTCATTTTTAGAGTCTCTTGATTGTGCTACTGCTCTCCAAGAACTTGTTACTATGGGCGTAAAAAACATTATTACCTTTGATGCACATGATCCAAGAGTTCAGAATGCAATTCCAATTGAAGGATTTGATAATTTCTTTACCTCGTATCAGTTTATTCAAGCCATATTAGCAACAGAGAAGGGATTAAAACTGGATAACGAACACCTCATGATTATTAGTCCTGATGAGGGAGGTATGAACCGAGCTGTGTACTATGCTAATATATTAGGTGTTGATATGGGAATGTTTTATAAAAGACGTGACTTTTCGGTTGTCTTAAATGGAAAGAATCCTATTGTAGCACATGAATTCCTAGGTTCTGATGTGGAAGGAAAAGCAGTATTTATTGTTGATGATATTATTTCCTCCGGAGAAAGCATACTAGATGTCGCTACTGAATTAAAGAAAAGAAAAGCTGATAAAATATACCTGATTGCTACCTTTGGTTTATTTACAGAAGGATATGATAAATTTGATGAGTATTATAAATCAGGTATCATTAATCGAATTTTTACTACCAATCTTACTTATTGCCCACCTGAATTGCTAGAGAAACCATATTATACGAATGTTGATGTAAGTCGATACATTGCAAGAATTATTGATACATTGAATCATGATAAGTCAATTGAAGGCATCCTAAATTCAACCTATATGATTCAAGATATTTTAGCAGATTACAAAAAGAATAATTAGTTTACTTCCAACATTAGAAAGGCTGCAAGTGTCCCTCTTTTTCCATGTGAGGCTCGGTGCGAAAATAAAAGATCACTATTACAACAGGTACATACACTGGATATATGTATATTTTCTTCTAACATACCCGCATTTAACAAGATATGATAATTTGCCGCCCAAAGGTTTAATTGATATTTACCATTACCATTATCCTGCAAGATATCATGAAGCTGTAACTCTGTAAATTCATCACAGAAGGCTTTAGCAACGTCCTCGCTGACTTCATAGCAATCCTTACAAATAGAAGGCCCTACAACAGCAATTACATCACAAGGATTGGTTCCAAAACATCGTTCCATTGCTTGTAATGTAACCATACCCATTCTTTTTACCGTACCTCTCCATCCCGAATGGCTAAGACCTATGGCATGATTTTTTTTATCTACAAAATACAAAGGAACGCAATCAGCATAGAAAGTTACAAGGGGAACTCCAACAGTGTTCGTAATAAGGCCATCTATACCCTGATAATCTCTATCCTTTATAATACCTTTTCCCTTATCTTCTGCCGTAACTAATTTAATCTCCGTATTATGTACTTGATCGGATAGAACTAAGTCATCCCGATTGAATCCAATACTTTGGCTTATTCTATTATAATTTTCATCTACATCTTTATGATTATCACCTCTAGAATACCCTAGATTCATTGCTTCAAAGCAACCTTTACTTACTCCTCCTAGCCTAGTTGAAAACCCATGTCTTACATAATCAATGTCTGATAGGCTTGGAAAGGTAAGAAAGGGAACACTGGTTTGCTGATTCAGTAAAGCGTTTTTACTATTGTGAAATTTCATTTTAACTCCCATCTGCGTGCTTTAGCACGCATGCAAATCAAGATGTTGAAAAATGTATTATATTTTTTATCGTGTGTAAATTGCCTTTTATTTTCACACTATTCCCCCTAATAAGATTTGTTACAGGATAGCTTCAAAGGCATCTTGGATTAAGGAGATTTCTTCATTTAAGATAATAACAGCATCAAAACGACAGGGTGTATCCATAGAGATATGTTTCGTTAGCATATAGTACTCAGCAGTACGAGTGATTTTCTGCATTTTTCTAGAGTTTATCGCTTCCTGTGGTAATCCTTTTGTTGTGTTGATTCTATACTTTACTTCCACAAAAACGAGGTACCCACTTTCTTTGGCGATAATATCAATTTCACCTGTTCTGCATTGAAAGTTTTGCGTAATTATTACATATCCCCGTTCCATTAAATATTGAACGGCTATTTGTTCAAACTGCGATCCCACAGATCTCTTATTATACATAAGCTAGTCCCCTTTCGGAAGAACTTTATCTTTAATACGATCCATATTATCTACAAATATTAGAATTTCTGCAACTACTTCATATAACTCAGGTGGAATAGAATCACCTATATTTAGTTTAGATAGAGTACCTGCTAATTGCTCATCTTTATGAATCGGTATATGTGTTTCATCTGCTACTTTTAGAATCTTGTCAGCCAAATAACCTTTACCGCTCGCTATTATTTTAGGAGCTGCATCTGCTGTATTATAAGATAATGCAACCGCAGTTTTATTCTTTTTATTACTATCCTCTGCCATAATCATACCCCCATAACCTAGATATTATAATGAAAAACTATAAAAAATTCTTAATAAAGCTAGCTCTGTGTATAGGAGATGGGCCAATTTTTTGAAGTATTTCAATATGTTCTTTTGATCCATACCCTTTATTACTGGCAAATCCATACTGAGGAAATATTTTATCATAAGCTACCATGAGACGATCACGTGTTACTTTTGCAATTATGCTGGCAGCTGCAATGGAAATACTTTTTGCATCACCTTTAATGATAGGAACTTGTTTTATAGTTATTTTAGGAATTGTGACTGCATCATTTAATAGAATATCTGGAACAACGGATAGGTTAGCAATCGCTTGACGCATTGCTTCATAAGTAGCTTGTAATATATTTAATTCGTCTATCTTAGCAGGTGGAAGGCTCCCTAATCCAATAGCAATAGCTTGTTCCGTGATTTCGTCATACAATTCTTCTCTTCTTTTCTGAGATAACTGTTTGGAATCATTGATATATAATATATTACAATCTTTTGGAAGAATTACGGCGCACGCAACTACGGGACCAGCTAATGGACCTCTTCCAACTTCATCAATACCACATATATAGTTATATTCACTATATTTATATTCATAAGACTTCATTTGATTCGTTCGAGCAAATTCATCTTGAAGCTGTTGTTTTTCTTTGTCAAATTTTTTGAGTAGATTAATAACACCGATTCTGGTATCTGCTCTGTATTTATTTAGAACATTATCAAGACCTAGCTTATCAGCAAGTAATAATTCGTTTTTAATATCTGATATTTTAATATCCAAGTTGATTACTCCTTTTTCTACTGGTGTTTTAAGTATCCAAAACGGTCAGAAGGCCACACACGTAACCATGCCTTTCCTACTATAGAAGTTTTGCCAATAATACCTACATCTGGGTCTCTACTATCCGTACTATGATTACGATTGTCACCTAAGACAAAATATTGACCTGTCTGAAGTATAATAGGTTCTTCTGCAAGGCCTGTATTATTTGAAGCAATTTCTTCTTTTCCATAAGACTCGTCTAATATTTCATCATTAATATAGATATCACCATCAATAATCTGAATGGCTTCTCCTGGCATCCCAATAATTCTTTTTATATAATAAACATCATCAGAATTATCTACAGGAAATACAATAATATCAAATCTTTTGGGACTTATAAAATGATAGGATAACTTATCAATAATCAGACTATCATGATCAAAAAGGGTATTTTCCATAGAATGCCCAATAACCTCAGTTCTTTGTCCAATAAAATGTATAATTATATAAGAGGAAAGAAAAATTAAAATAAGGTAAAAAAACATATGAAAAACCTCTCTTAATATTCTTAAGAAACTGTTTTTCAACACCTTTATAATTCCCCGTTTATTTATATCCCGCATTAATATATTTTTTACTGACAATTCATCACCACTTTCCAACTTAAGCATTGGGCTTGCTATATATAGTTGTTACTTAGTATCAGTTGCAGTATCTGTAGATATATCATTAGAAAATATCTGTATCTGTAGCAATATCTGTATCGGTAGCAATATCTGCATCTGTAGCAATATCTGTATCGATATCTGCATCTGTATCTGTAACAGTAACTGTAGCAGTATCCTCAGTATTTGGAAACTCTAAAGTTATATTTCCTAATTTTCCATTTCTAAAATCATCTATAACGATACCGGCGGCTTTATTTAAATCAAATTCTCCACCTTTTAATTTACAACCTCTTTTTTCAGCAATGTTAGTAAGAATTTCTACCGAATCATCACTTTCTATGATATTGTAACGTGTAGCTAAGTTTCCTTTATAATGAACCATTAAGAATTTAATTAATTCTAAAGATAGCTCTAAGACATTAAGGATTTCTTCACGAATGGACCCAATGAATGCCAATCTAAGTCCAACAGTCTGGTCTTCGAATTTTGGCCATAGAATACCGGGAGTATCTAATAATTCTATATTTTTACTTAATTTAATCCATTGTTTTCCTTTTGTTACACCGGGTTTATTGCCTGTTTTAGTACATGCTTTCCCTGCAAAACTGTTAATAAATGTTGATTTACCAACATTAGGAATACCTACCACCATAGCACGAACAGGACGATTTAATATTCCTTTTTTTCTATCTCGCTCAATTTTCGCTTTACAGGCCAGCTTGACTACATCATTAACCTTCTTAACACCATTACCATTCTTAGAATTAACTAGGGTAACGAAATATCCTTGTTTCTCAAAGAAAGCTCTCCAGCGTTCTGTTTGCTTTGCATCCGCCAGATCATATTTATTTAATAATATTACTCTTGATTTATTTTTAGCCAGATCATCAATATCTGGATTTTTGCTGCTATAGGGAATTCTGGCATCAACCAATTCTATTACAACATCAATTAACTTCATATCTTCCTGCATCATACGTTTTGCTTTTGACATATGACCGGGGTACCATTGAAAATGCATTTATTATACCTCATTTTTTTAGATTTATTTTATTCACGAAATTGAAATCATTGACACGGATCCATGCCTTACCAATAATATCATCATATAATATATTGCCAATATTAGCAAATCGACTATCTTCACTATTGTTTCTGTTGTCACCTAATACAAAATATTCATTTTCATCTAATAGAATCTCTTCCGCCGCAAGACCACTATTTTTTATCGTCTCGGTTACAATTGGTTCTGTAATAACCTCACCATCAATATAAATATTGTCATTCTCTATTTGTAGCGTTTCACCGGGTAAACCGATAATCCTTTTAATATTAAAGTAACTGTGCTCATTGTCACTTTGTTTAAAGACAATTACATCATACCGCTTTGGATCCGAGAACTTATAAGAAAATTTATTTATGAGGAGTTTATCCTGATCCTGTAACGTAGTTTTCATGGAATCACCAATCATTGTTGTTCTTTCTATTGCATAATTAACTAGAAAATAGGCAAGAGATATTACTACGGCTATCTCAACTATCCAAATAATTAATTCGAAAATGATTTTCTTAATTAAAGGTTTTTTACTTTCTTTATCAAAATCAAAGTCCATACCTATCTCCTTTCCTTTGATTCTAAAAAAAGGACAATACCTAAGTAGTTGTCCCTTCTCATAATTGTTTTCATCGTTGCAAAGAAATTATTTAAGTAATTCCTTAACTTTTGCTTTCTTACCTACTCTATTGCGTAAATAAGTTAACTTAGCTCTTCTAACTTTACCAAATCTAATAACTTCGATTTTTTCAACACTAGGAGAATGTACTGGCCAAGTTTTTTCTACACCGATTCCATTAGATGATTTTCTAACAGTAAAGGTTTCTCTTGCTCCACCATTTTGTCTCTTAAGTACAACACCTTCAAATATCTGTGTTCTTTCGCGGTTACCTTCTTTGACTTTAGCATATACTTTAACAGTATCGCCTACGTTAAAACTATCAACTTTTTCTTTGAGCTGAGCAGCTTCAATGTTCTTAATAATATTATTCATTTTGTGACCTCCTTAATATTTAGATGTTCTTAATACTTTGCTTAACGAACACGCATGTCCTTTTACTAGGTAAGCGGTGTATTAGAGGACCATCCCATCTCACAACACCTAATTTTAACATATTGATAATTAGATTGCAAGTACTTTTACGGAATTATTGTTACAGTTCAGCCTTGTGGCTGAATTATAACAAATGATGCACAGAAATTATGCAGAATGTATAATTTCGCACACGTATGTCTCGGGTTTTCTGTGACTTTCGCTTCGCTCCACTCTCAAAAAACACCTCGCGATACCATAGGCTGAACTGTAACTAATTATTCAATTATGAAATTATTAATAATTCGTTAAGAAAAATGATTATAGATCACAAATTTTCTTGTGTGTGGAGATATTCCGCTAAAAACTTCTCCTCTTTTTTCGTCAATGTTACCTTTTCCATCAAGTCTGGTCGGTTATTTGCAGTCCGAATAATGGATTGTTCTTTTCTCCAAGTTTCAATCTTGGCATGATGACCTGATAATAATACTTCAGGAACAATTTTTCCCATGAAATTTTCTGGTCTAGTATATTGAGGGTATTCCAATAAATTATCTTGTAAGGATTCAAACTCAGCAGATACATCATTATTTAATACCCCTGGTACCAATCTGGATATTGCATCAATCATTACCATAGTTGGTAATTCGCCGCCTGTTAGAATATAATCTCCTATAGAAACATAATCTGTTACTATCATTTCTAAGGCTCGTTCATCAATGCCTTCATAATGACCACATAAGAAAACCAAGTTTTCTTCTTGCGCCAATTCTTGCGCTAGTTCTTGATGAAACACCTGCCCTTGAGGTGTAAGGTAGATAACACGAGGCTTTTTTGTAGAAACGACGGAATTATCGGTGTTGATTTTTTCATCATGTATGGAACTAATTTGATCATTAACATATTGATATGCTCGATAAACAGGCCCTGGAGCCATAACCATTCCAGCGCCACCACCATATGGATAATCATCGACTTTTTTATGTTTATCCTCAGAAAAGTCACGAATATCTATGGTCCGTAAAGAAAGCAACCCTCTTTCTAATGCTCGTCCTATAATACTTGTATTAAGTCCATGTTCAACCATATCAGGAAACAATGTCAGTACATAAAAATTCATAAAAAACTCCGATCTGCCTATGGAAGAAGGCTTATAATTATGGTTAGATTAGACCGGGCATGATATGAACTTTAATGATTTTATTTTCTACGTCAATATCTAAGATACATTCCTTTATATAAGGTAATAAGATTTCTTTACCATCTGTTGTATTAACTACATATACATCATTTGCACCAGTTGCTAGAATCTCTACTAATTCTCCAAGTTCAATTTCTTCATCTGTTATAACTTTGGAGCCAATTATATCATATATAAAATATTCATCTTCTTCAAGTTGTACTGCATTTTCCCTAGTAACAAGAAGATCTTTTCCCTTGTACTTTTCTATATCATTTATCGTATCAATTCCCTTGAATTTTAGGATAGCAAATTGCTTAAAGAATTTAACACCCTCAATTTCAAGTTCAATATGCTCTTTTCCAGTGTCCAATATAACCTGCTTTAAATCCTTGAAACGGTTTAAATCATCGGTGGTAGGGAATATCTTTACCTCGCCCTTAATACCATGGGTTGCAGATATAACTCCGACTCTTAAGAAATCATCCATGTTCGATATACTCCAATCCGCGTGCTTAACACGCATATAAATCAAGAAGTTGATAAACATTACCTATTTTTCAACATACTCCAATCCGCACACTATTACAAAACAAGAACCCGCGCCAAAATGGCAAGCCTTATAAAGACCGGGTTCTTGTAACAAAGCAATTTACATTAACTTATTGTAATATCTCAACTATTACTTTTTTATCATCCTTTGTAGCTGCTGCTTTAACAACTGTACGGATTGATTTTGCTATACGTCCTTGCTTTCCAATGACTTTACCCATATCATCAGGTGCCACCTTTAATTCAACTACGATAGACTTATCTGTTTCCTTCTCAGTTACAACAACCTCTTCAGGGTGATCAACGAGTGATGTAGCAATTACTCTAACTAATTCTTTCATTACTCTTCACCTCCACAGGAATGTGAAATATATTGTACAGTAACTGTACAATTCTTTGCAGCAAATAATCCGTTATAAAACAATCATATTATTTTGTAATTCCTGCTTTTTTAAATAAATTACCAACTGTTTCAGTAGGTTGAGCACCATTTGATAACCATTTTTTAGCTGCTTCTTCATTTACATGAAAAGCGGTTGGTTCTTGAGTTGGATCATAAGTACCAATCTCTTCGATGAATTTACCATCTCTTGGAGATCTGGAATCTGAAACAACGATTCTATAGAAAGGAGCCTTTTTCTGTCCCAATCTCTTTAATCTAATCTTTACTGCCATTATCATTCACCTCCTTAACTTAATATCTCTTAATGTCAAATTATAACATTAAGTTTCTATTGTAAAAGTTATAACATTTACTGTTAATAACAAAACAACGGCTAAAAACCAAAAGGTAATTTAAATTTACCTCGTTTACCAGCTTTACCGCCCATCATTCCGGAAAATTGCTTCATCATCTTCTTCGATTGTTCAAATTGCTTCACTAACTTGTTAACTTCACTAATGTCAACACCTGCGCCTTTTGCAATTCTCTTCTTTCTAGGAGGATTTAGTATAGCCGGATTGGAACGTTCTGCCTTCGTCATAGAATAAATAATAGCTTCTGTACTAGAAAGAGCATTCTCGTCAATATCAACATCCTTTAATTGACCGCCCATTCCCGGCATCATATTTAATATATCACCAATGCCGCCCATCTTTTTAATTTGCTGCATTTGGTCTAAGAAATCATTAAAGTCAAACTCAGCTTTTTTGATTTTCTTTTCTAATTCTTTGGCTTTATCTTCATCAAAGTCAACTTGAGCTTTATCTATTAAAGTTAGGATATCACCCATTCCAAGTATTCTAGAAGCCATACGATCTGGGTAAAATTGTTCTAAATCAGATAATTTTTCACCCATACCTACATATAATATTGGTTTACCAATTACAGCA
The DNA here is from genome assembly GCA_963517115.1 of uncultured Lachnospiraceae bacterium. GTDB lineage: Bacteria > Bacillota > Clostridia > Lachnospirales > Lachnospiraceae > Anaerocolumna. Next base: position 212,871 of record CAUQEW010000003.1, read on the forward strand.
CGAATGGAAAGGGCTGCACCACCTCTTGTATCACCATCTAGCTTAGTTAAGATAACACCATCAATACCTATTTTGCTATTAAACATTTCGGATACATTAACTGCATCCTGACCTGTCATAGAATCGACAACTAATATAGTTTGATAAACAGATACATTTTCTTTGATTTCAATCAACTCATTCATCATGTCTTCATCGATATGAAGACGTCCCGCCGTATCCAGGATAACGACGTTATAATTATTCTTAGCAGCATGTTCTATGGATGCTTTTGCTATGTTTACAGGCTTATGTTTATCACCCATAGAGAATACAGGAACACCTTGTTTATCTCCATTAATTTGGAGTTGCTCAATAGCGGCAGGTCTGTAGATATCACAAGCAACTAGTAAAGGTTTCTTACCTTTTGACTTAAACTTACCTGCTAGTTTTGCTGTTGTGGTAGTTTTTCCGGCACCTTGTAGTCCACACATTAAGATAACAGTAATTTCATTACCCTGCTTAAACGCAATTTCTGTGGTCTCAGAACCCATTAAATTGACCATTTCTTCGTTTACGATCTTAATTACCATTTGGCCAGGTGTTAAGCTTGTCATTACGTCTTGACCTATTGCACGCTCTTGTACAGACTTAATAAAATTTTTAACTACTTTAAAGTTAACGTCAGCTTCTAATAAAGCCATCTTAACTTCCTTTAAGGCAGTGGCTACATCAGATTCTGATAAACGTCCTTTACCCCTAAGGTTCTTAAAAACATTTTGTAGTTTTTCGGATAGGCTATCAAATGCCATGACAAAACCTCCTAATACTTACTGTATTATAATTCTTTTAATATGTTATCAGTTAATTCGATAATTTCTACTATTCCAGTCAACTGGTCTGAACTTTTCATCAAGTCTGAATCCATTATCTGTTGTGTATCTTTCATCTGCATAGAATCTTTCAATTGTTTCGAAAGTGCCTTGATGCGATTGACTTTTATTTTTGTTATCTCAAACTTTTTAATCAGGCTAAGTTTCTCTTCACAATCTTTCAATTGTTTACTACAACGCTTGACAATATCGTAAACACCTTGTCTACTTATGCCTTGTTCTTCTGCAATTTCACCTAAGGACAAATCATTTAAAATATAATCTTCAAATATTTGCTTATTATGGTTCTTTAATAGTTCACCGTAAAAATCAAATAATATAGATAATTCAATCTTTTCCTTTAACTTATCTTCCATAACCATCTCTTCCATTGAAATCACCACCTGTAAAGTTATTTTCTTTACAGGTGATAGTATATCGAATATGTACCGATTTGTCAAGCGATTAATTTATAATTCAATCAAAGTGTGATTTACAATTCAATCAAAGCGGTTAATTTACAATTCAATCAAAATCTAATTTTAAATTATTTTAAGTTAAACCTATCTAGATAGGAGCTGTCTTCACTAATAATTTCGCTTTTTCAAATTCTTCTTTTAACATATTTTTATCAAGCTGATTGATAGGGATAATCGGATTTGGTGCTATTAATAAGGATTGCATCTGTTTTTCCATTATTAGCAGATGTCGCCATTGCCCTAACTTATATGCGGTATTATGGAAAGTACCAATCTCCGTAAACCCATGTTTTGTATGAAGGGATAAACTACCTTCATTGGGTACACAGATTAATGAATATATGTTGTAATATCCTTGTTTCTTAATTAAATGAAACAAAGCTTCATATAAAGCGGAAGCAATCCCTCTGCGCTTATATTCCTCACCTATATAAACGGAACATTCACAATCCCAAGCAAAGGCAGCACGTTCAAAGTGTGGAGAACAATATGCATAACCTGCTAGTACTCCATCAATGCAGCAAACTAGCCATGGAAATTGTGACATAATATTTGTCATGCGCTCTTGAAATTTAACCAATGGAACTTTTTCATATTCAAAAGTAATGACAGTATTCATAATATATGGTTCATAGATTTTCAGAATGGAATCAGCATCATCAAGGGTTGCCATTCGAATAATAATTTGATTCATTAGTGTATCCTTTCTTATTTAAGATTGATGTGTGAAAACAAAGGTACCAATGCCCACTGCAATCGTGACATTTAAAGAATCTACATCTGGAGATTGGGGAATACAAATGCTTGTCCCTATTCTTAAGAACGAGTCATCTAACCCAGTTGCCTCATTACCAAAAACAAGGGAAAAAAGCTCTGTTTTAGGGCAATTCTGTATTTCCAGTGTATTACTTCCATTAAGCATAAATGTGAATATATCATGTTTATCATATTGGTTTTGATATTCTTTAAATGATGAAAAATATTGATGGCGTAATTTGAATATTGCACCCATTGAGGAACGTATTGTCTTTGGATTGAATAAATCAGCACATGGAGTAATCAAAGCAATATCATAGATTCCCATACCAACAGCAGTCCGAATAATAGTACCTACATTTCCCATATTACTTGGGTTTACTAATACAATATGAGATTTTTGGGTTTCTAAAGTACATTCGAATTTATCAAACACCCCAATTACAAAACAATTTTCTTTATCACTTATCTTATTAAATAATTTATCGTTGGTTAATATTGATATATTATTCTTAGTACATAACTCTTCTATACTAATCCTGTCTGTAAAACTCGTATGAATATAGACAGCTTTTACGATCTCAGGATGACTTTTGATCAACTCGATTGTAGGGAATGCACCTAAGGTGTAAGAATAATCAAAACTTTTTTTATATGGTTTTATGAGTTCCATACGCTGGTTCCTCCAATATATTTCTATTTTCGCTACTATCCATTATACTTATCTCTGTTAAAAAAACAATAGCTTTTTTTATTATCTATTTTAGTATACATAATTAAATTATGTTACCTAATTAGATGATTTGTATAGGTGCTACAATAAAAGCTGCAATTCTTATATAATATAAAAAATAAGCATAAATGCTAACCATTTAAAAATAGTTAGCATTTACACTTATATAACCTTAATTATAATTAAACTGGATATGCTTGATTTACCATGTCAGCAGCGGCTAAATCAACTTTAGTCTTTTGAGCCTGACGATATTTAAAGAATTCAGTTGCAACCTGTGGAAATAATGCATAGGATAAGATATCTTCATCCTGCTCTTTCCACTGTTCCATTTCCTTCTCGATTGTCTTTAATTCCGGCTTTAATAAATCAGCAGGACGGCAAGTAATCGGCTTAACATTTCCAATAACTTTCTTCTGAACTTCTGGATTAAATGGTTTAACAGTACGTCCATATTCACCTGATAATACAGCTTTAGTCTCTTTTGTTACCATCTTATAGCGTTCTCCAGCTAATACATTAAGTACAGCTTGTGTACCAACAATTTGACTGGAAGGAGTAACTAATGGTGGTTCACCAAAATCTTTACGTACTTGAGGAATCTCATTCAATACCTCATAGTATCTATCTTCTGCATTCTGTTCTTTTAATTGTGATACAAGATTTGATAACATACCACCTGGTACTTGATATAATAGTGTTTTAATATCAACGCCCATTACTTTAGGATTCAAAAGACCGGATTCTAATGCTTGGTCTCTCATTGGTCTAAAATAATCAGCAATTTCTGCTAATAATAATTGATCAAAACCAGTATCATATTGAGTTCCCTTAAAAGTCTCAACCATAACCTCAGTTGCAGGTTGGCTGGTACCCATAGCAAATGGAGACATAGCGGTATCAATAATATCGCAACCAGCTTCAACAGCTTTTAAATAGGTCATAGCAGCAACACCACTGGTGTAATGTGTATGAAGATCAATAGGAATTTTTACAGCTGACTTAAGTGCACCAATTAAATGAGTTGCCTCATATGGAACTAACAGACCAGCCATATCCTTTAGACAGATAGAGTCAGCACCCATTTCTTCAATTTTTTTAGCCATATCAATATAGTATTCTGTAGTATATGCATCCCCTAATGTATAAGAAATTGCAATTTGTGCATGACCTTTTTCTTTATTAGCGGCCTTTACAGCACATTCTAAGTTTCTTAAATCATTTAAAGCATCAAATATTCTGATGATGTCGATACCATTAGAAATTGATTTCTGAACGAAATATTCTACTACATCATCTGCATAATGACGATATCCAAGAATATTCTGTCCTCTGAATAACATCTGCAATTTTGTATTCTTAAATCCGGCTCTTAATTTTCTAAGTCTTTCCCATGGATCCTCTTTTAAGAATCTTAAGGATGCATCAAAGGTAGCTCCACCCCAACATTCTACAGCATGGTATCCAACCTTATCCATCTTTTCAATGATTGGAAGCATCTGTTCTGTGGTCATTCTTGTGGCAATTAAGGACTGATGTGCATCACGTAATATGGTTTCGGTAATCTTTACCGGTCTTTTTACTTGTTCTGACATTCTTATACCTCCTATAATTTATTATCGTATCAAATTTGGATTAATTCAAAGTAGCTAATAGGCTGCCTGATTCTACCATGTCACCGGTTGATACGTTTATACCAGCAACTGTTCCTTCTTCAGAAGCAACAATCTCATTTTCCATCTTCATAGCTTCTAAAATTAATATAACATCTCCTCGTTTTACTGCTTGGCCAACACTAGCTTTAATTGCAAGTATCTTACCAGGCATTGGAGAACTAATTTTTTTGCTTCCTTGAGCACCTGAAGGTGTTGCCTTTGGAGCTGGTGCTGTAGGAGCTGCCGGTGCAGCTGCTTTAGGTGCTGCCACTGGGGCTTTTGCAACTGGTGCAGCCGCTTGAACTGAACTGCCTGTGCCTTCTTCAACTGTTACATCATATGCTGTACCATTAACAGTAATTGTATAATTTTTCATGATTGATATCCTCCTTGTTTTTCTTGAAAATGCATCTCATTTGCAAGATAACTATAATTATTATTTGTGTTACACTATTTTAAGCATTCTTCCATCTGTTTCCATTTGATTTTCTGATTGACCTTATAAATAATCCATCGGCAGGTGCCTCATTACCCATAGATGCCATAATTGCGGCAGTAATAACTGCTACTAATTCTGAATCATCTGTTAATACTTCTTCATTTATTACAGTAGTCTGAGAACTTCCCGGATCAGCTGCAAATGAAGTAGATTCATTTTGTATATCCCTATTTGCTTTCGAACTAAACTTAAATAAATAGATTAATATACAGATGAATATCAATCCAGCAAATACAGCGCCCATAACAAAATCAGAATTCAAATGTTCATTTACAAAAGTTCCGATTGAGCTTGTTTCTGTACCAGCTGTTAATAGGATGCTACATATTCCTGATTGTAATATATTCATATCTTCCTCCTACTGATTTATACAGTGCCATGTTTTTTACTAGGACGGCTTTCTCTCTTTGTAAATAACATCTCATAAGCATAAATCAAGTGTTTTCTTGTGGATGGTGCTTCTATAATACTATCAACATATCCACGTTTTGCAGCAGCTTCTGCGCTGGATTGAAGTGCAGCATATTCTTCAGCTTTCTCATTGATTAATGCAGTATCTCCAGCATACATGATTTGTGCAGCTGATTTTGCTTCCATCATTCCAATTTGTGCGCCCTCTATTGCAAAAACAAGATCTGCGCCAATGTGTTTAGAATTCATCGTAATATATGCACTTCCATATGCCTTACCTACGATTACATTAACTTTTGGTACCGTTGCGTTAGCAAAAGCATAGGTTAACTTAGCTGTTGCAATACCAATTGATTTTTCTTCACTCATAGTGGCTTTATAGCCAGTTACATTTGTTAAAGTTAATATTGGAATATTATAAGCATCACAAATCTCTACAAATTTCTCAGCTTTATAACAACCTGCTGTTGTTAAGCTACCGTCAAATTTTTCTGAAACTTTACCTTCAGCATTCAAAACCTCTGTACGATTTGCGATTGCACCAATAGTCATACCGTTAAGACGAATAAAACCAGTTACCATTTCCTTAGCATATTCCGCTTTTACTTCCAAGAAATAATTATCATCTGAAATATCCTGTAATGCTAGTGTTGTATCAGCAGTTTCAGAATTGAAATTAGAAACTAATCGGTTTAAATCATCGTTACATTCATCATATGATGCATCATCCTCATTATTAGTAGGAAAAATTGTAATTAGCTCTCTAACTTTTGCAAGAACCGCAGCATCATCTTCATAAACAAAATCTACATTTCCAGCCTTAGCTTGGAAATCTGCTGTTGCTGTATCACATTTTGCAGTAAAATTACCTTCTATTGCATTCGGTGAATTTACAAATAATTTAGCATCTTTTTTTGTCATAAACGTAAAATCACTTAAGGATGTTAAAACTGCTGATCCACCACCACATGTACCAAGTACTGCAGTTATTTGTGGAATAACACCAGATGCCATGGTTTGTTTTAAATAAATTTCACCAAACCCGTTTAAAGTATCGGTTGCTTCTTGCAGCCTTAAACCAGCACAGTCAATTAACCCAATGACAGGTGCTCCAACCTTAAGTGCTAAGTCATAAATATGTGATATTTTTTTTGCATGCATTTCACCGACCGTACCATTTAAAGCAGTATTATCTTGACAATACACATATACAAGGTTACCATCTATCACTCCATAACCAGTAATTACACCATCTGCAGGAATTTCTTTCTGCTGTAAATTAAAATCTGTGCTCCTTCTTGTAATCAAAGCGCCGATTTCAACAAAACTATTCTCGTCAAGCAAAGAGACAATTCGTTCTCTTGCTGACAATTGTGCTGTTGTATTCATTTTCTGCCCTCCATTTTTTCTATTTTATAAAAGTAAAACCAATTATCTGCCGATTATAATTATATTCCATTTTCAAAAAGAATTCAATATATAATTGTATATAAATTGAATTTAACGCATTTTTTAACAAATATCAACGGCATAATCAATAAAATATAAATTTAACATTACATCTAAATCGAAATGTCTGAGTGACAATCATATATATTTTTCTTTATTAGATCCATCTGATACCCTTTTCGATATAAATATGAGGATAATTTTAATTTTTCTTCTTGGGTCATATTATCAATATTCCTATTTTTCTTAGCGATTGCTTTTTGAATTGCTAAATCTTCGTTATCATATTCCTGAGAAAAAGCTTGCTCTATATCCTCCTTTCCAATACCCTTTTGTGACAGTTCGTTCTGAAGCTGTCTTTTACTTTTTCTATCTTTCTTAGCGCGAACATATGCAACAGCATATTTGGCATCATCAATATAATGATATTCCTTAACATAATCTATTGTAGCCGATATAATAGTATCGGTATATTCTGCTTGTCTTAACTTTACAACAAGCTCATATTCCGTTCGATCCATGAATTTTAGTATAGCAATTGCTTTCTGCTTCGCTCTTCTTAACACTGTATTTATTACAATATCGTTGTAAACGCTATCTGATATGACTTCATTTTCTTTCAAATGATGAACTTTGATATCTTTTTGATACAATAGAAAATGATATTCTTCGTCTATATAGACTTTGATTCTTCCTTTATCAAGCTCTTCAAATTTATTGATTATCATTGAATATCTCCTTATGAGTTACTATTATTTATAACAAATTTAATACGTTCCTATTCATTAATATTTTATTTAATATAGAAGGTTCATTAATTGACGATGTTGTTTTCTAATACAAATAAAACTTAGCATATTCGGGGGCTAAGTTTTATTTGTACTCTATATTAAATTGTTTTATGTTATGAATTCAGAATAATGATAATTTACTTCTCGTCGCTATTTTTAGATATATCAACATCTGCGGCTATATTATATTTATCACGTACTTTCTTTTCAACTTCACTAAAAATATCAGGATTGTCTTTTAAGAAAATCTTAGCATTTTCTCTACCTTGACCAATCTTAGCATCATTATAAGCATACCAAGCACCACTTTTCACGATGATGTTCTCGTTGGCAGCAAGATCTAATACATCGCCTTCTCGAGAGATACCTTGTCCAAACATAATATCAAATTCTGCTTCCTTAAAAGGAGGCGCAATCTTATTCTTTACTACTTTAATTCTTGTTCGATTACCAATAATCTCGCCACCCTGCTTTAAGGATTCGATCCTTCGAACATCTAGACGGATGGAAGCATAAAACTTAAGCGCTCTACCACCAGTTGTGGTTTCAGGACTACCAAACATAACTCCAACTTTTTCTCGAAGCTGATTAATAAAGATAACAATACAATTGGATTTGCTAATAACTGCAGTCAGCTTTCTAAGAGCTTGAGACATTAATCTAGCTTGTAATCCCATATGTGAGTCACCCATATCACCATCAATCTCTGCCTTTGGAACCAAGGCAGCAACCGAGTCAATGATAACAATATCTACTGCGTTAGAGCGAACCATAGTCTCCGTAATCTCTAATGCTTGTTCTCCATTATCCGGCTGTGAAATATATAAATTATCAATATCTACGCCAATTTTTTTCGCATACGCCGGGTCAAGAGCATGTTCTGCATCAATAAAGCCTGCAATGCCTCCACGCTTTTGTACTTCTGCGACCATATGTAATGCAACCGTAGTTTTACCACTAGATTCCGGACCATAAATTTCAACAACTCTTCCTCTTGGAATACCACCAAGTCCTAGTGCTATGTCAAGACTAATGGAGCCAGTAGGGATTGTCTCCACGTTCATATGAGCTGCTGTATCTCCTAATTTCATAATAGAACCTTTACCATATTGTTTCTCAATCTGCGCTAATGCAGATTCTAATGCTCTCGCCTTATCTTCCTTTGACATATACATTCTCCTTTTCACTCACGAACTAATGTTCTTGTTAATATAATATCTTATCTCATACTATTTGTCAATATAGAATTGTTATTTCACATATGGATTTGAATATATACTACCCCCTTTTTATCAAGGTAATTGATTTAATCAGAGCTGAACAATAGTTGATAAGCCTAATAATTGTCAAAAAGAATCAAATACCTATTTTTATTTTTAATATGGATTTTCAAACTTGAATGAAATGAATTTAAGATCCTTACTACATAGATTTGTTTTAGAATATAAAGACAACATTATTATAACAGAAGCTATTATATCTGTAAACTAAAATCTAATCTTCCGATATTCTAGTAGTTACCCCATCTATTAATTCGTATTTTCTTTTTTCATTTTTAGATACCTTTTTTAAGATTTCGTTTTCTAAATCTATGTTCATAATTTCCGATAAACCCAGCAGATATATCACAACATCTGCAAGTTCTTCTCCTAAATCATCTTTCCCTTTTCTATAAGCATCAAAAGCTTCAGCAAGTTCACCATAGGTATAACAAAATTCTTCATTAATATCAGTTACATTAAACCCTTTATTGATTTTATTCTGATAAATATCTTTTTGTAATTTTTGTAGATCAATCATATTCGTATTGCATCCTTTCTATCTAATTTTCTTCAGTTAGTTTTACTATATATATTCCATTTCGTCATTCATAGCAACAAACCCATACCTTTCATACAGGGGTCTTCCTAATGAGGTTGCTTCAAGAGATATTTTCGTAATATTCCTCTCCTTAATTTCTTTCATTAACAGATCTAATGTTTTAATAGCGATACCTTTTCTTCGATATTCAGGTCTTGTATACATATTCATTATATAAGCGCCATAGCCTGATGGGTTATGATATGTTGGCATAACTTGATAAAAACTAACGCCCCCACACCCAGCAAATGTTTTATCATCATACACCAAATACGCAACATGTTCATCATTAATAAAGCATTTCTGATAGTATTGAAACGATTCAGCCTCAATTAATGACATATCAACATCGTCTGCTAACTTATTAGCTGATTTCAAAACATCTATTCTAGTCTTTGTTAAAATCTCAATGTCCGATAAATCAGCCTTTTTATAAATTAAATTCATAATAAATCCCCCCCTACATTAATTTAATATCTGACTATTACAGTTGACTAGTATAAAACTTATTCAATAATATGTCCCTAATTTTATTCTATTTGTTATCCATTATCAAGATAATCTTTATAACATCTATAATAAAATCTAATCTTTGTAAAATCTATTATAGAATCAATATATCAATATAATTCCAACAGTCTTCGTTATATTATACAAGACTCTGTCACAACATATTGTTGATATTCAATATATATTTGAGCAGAGCGTAAATTTTGCTCTGCTCGATAGTATTTTTCATTTAGTTCTCATTTAGGGGACGATGGCGAAATAAATCCTCTCTACCAATGGGAATTTGTTGTTCTCCATAATATGCTCATTATCTTATGCTTTTGTCTTTATAATAATTCTAATCTTGTTCTAAAACAATGAGACCATGTTGGAATATATCCTGACTTTACGGCAACACGTTGAGATGCAAGAGTACTGCAATCTGTACTGTAATAAGGAACTATTCCACGATTGAGGACCTCAATTGTTAATGTATTTACCATAAATACAGCAAGATTATTTCCTCTATATGGTGATAACACATCCACATTTATTTGCCACAAAGTCTTACATTCTGCAACAGCACTTGCAACTCCAACTACATTACCTTTTTCCTTTGCCGCTATTGCTAATACTTCTGGGTGTAAACTATCAACATTATATTGTAACGCATAATCAAAACTTTTATATTTATAAAGATTTGCTATATCACATTTTTCCACTAATTCAAAATCAAAATTATAAGTCTTTTTAACTAAACTCATATTATTAAAATTAGGCAAAAAGTAGGGATTAACACCATAAACAAATGCATATTTAACGCTTCATATCTTTTTTTTCCTTCAAGATTACTTTTAACTATGGATAAAATATCGGAAGAAGCATTTATAACAACTCCATTTCCAAATGTAATCATTTCCAAACGAGGTGTAATAAATGGATATGGTCGTCTGCCTATTAATTCTTTCGCTTCAGTAAAAATCAATCCTTCCTTTAAAAAGTCTTGAGGAGAACAGTTGTAATCAATAGCCAGTTGATTATAAACTAATTGCATCATATTTTTTTTATCCATTTTCACACCACCTGTTATATGAATAATCTATAAATTCAGATTTTTCTATGCATTATCACAAAATCATTTGTTAGCAGTCGCTACTAAATACGAATCACTTCTTAGATACATACTACATCAAATTAATAATTACACTGTTAGCGTTGTTTTCTTAGGAGAACTTGAAACCTAAGCACTTAACGGTATTGCAGGACGATTCGATAATTTCCTGTGATTAACAGACATTGCTACTGCAACTGCTTTTGCCAAGAAGAGGTCAGCTTTTTCTAGTTGAGTATGACCTTTGGTAGTTGTTGGTTTTTTGTATGTTGTAAATGCCTCTTTTTTCTTTATCCGATTTTAGCTGTATCAATTGGATATTCTTGCTTCTGGCGAATCTGACATAAGAGTTCATTTTATCTGTGCAATAATATGGTCTACACATCCATTATAAGATTTGGTAAACAATTGTTCTATTTTTCAACAGTATGTTGTGACAGAGCCTTATATAATATGATATTTCAAATCATTAACCATATAATTTATCTGTAATTATATCAATATTATCTATATAAAATCCCCAATACATAATTATTCATCCCCAGTTTAAACCCAATCAGATTTGGCGGTCGGAGGGGGACCTTGCCCTTTCAATTCTTCCATAACATAAATTAACAGGCTCCGGTGCAGGTATATATGAAATAAGAATTTTTCGTTTGCGGTGACAACTTCCACAAATAGTTAACCAAAGAAAAAACAACTTGTTGTTTTTTCTAGGCGAACTATTTGTAGAAGTTGTCGAAGCAACAGAAAAATTCATTTCATATATACCTGCACCACAGCCTGTTATTAAAGTCTAAATTAGAATTGAAAGAGCAAGGTCCCCCTCCGACCACCAAATCTCTCAAATCTTAATGATATAAATTCTTAGGTTGTACAATTTTAGGATTATAACCCTTATCTTTTAGTGACTTTACAATAGCTTCTTTATGTTCATGTCCAAAAGCTTCCATAGTAATGGTAAGTTCAACTGCGTTATTTCTATTGAGACTTACGAATTGATTATGGTCAAGACGGATTACATTTCCTTTGCTTTCAGCAATAACCGTTGCAACATTTACTAATTCACCTGGTCGATCAGGAAGAAGAACAGATACGGTGAAGATACGTCCTCTCTGAATCAAACCATGCTGAACAACAGAAGATACGGTAATTACATCCATATTGCCTCCGCTTAAAATGGATACCACTTTTTTATTCTTACAATCTAAATGCTTTAATGCAGCTACAGTTAATAATCCGGAATTCTCAACTACCATTTTATGATTTTCTATCATATCTAAGAAACTTACAATTAATTCACTATCATCTATTGTAATAATATCATCTAAGTTTTTTTGAACATATGGGAATATAGTAGAACCTGGGGTCTTAACTGCTGTGCCATCTGCAATGGTATCAACCTTAGGCAAGGAAACAACATGTCCAGCCTTCAAAGATTCCTGCATACAATTTGCACCCATAGGTTCAACCCCGATTACTTTGACGCTAGGGTTTAGTAATTTCGCAAGGGTTGAAACTCCAGCAGCCAATCCGCCGCCACCGATAGGAACGAGAATAATATCAACGGTGGGAATCTCCTTAAAGATTTCCATAGCAATCGTTCCTTGTCCAGTAGCTACTACTTCATCATCAAATGGATGAATGAAAGTATAGCCCTTTTCCGCAGCTAATTGAAGGGCATAATTACAGGAATCATCATAAACATCTCCATATAAAATAACTTCAGCACCATAGCTTTTTGTTCTGTTTACTTTGATTAATGGCGTTGTAGTGGGCATAACAATAACTGCTTTGGCATTATATCTCTTTGCTGCATAAGCAACACCTTGCGCATGATTTCCGGCAGATGCTGTAATCAATCCTTTTTCTCTATCTTCATCCGATAAAGTACTGATCTTATAATAAGCTCCTCGCACCTTATATGCACCGGTAAATTGCATATTCTCAGGCTTTAAAAATACTTTGTTTCCGGTTACATCCGAAAAATAATCACTATATATTAATTTTGTCCTTAAGGTTACATTTTTTACTTTTTCTGACGCTTCTTCAAATTTTTCCAATGTCATCATAATCTTTTGTCTCCTTTTAGTTGAATAGTGCATTTACAAAATCTTCTGCGTTGAACTTTTGTAAGTCATCAATATGTTCTCCTATACCAATATATTTAACTGGAATCCCTAACTCGGCTTGTATCGCAATCGCAATTCCACCCTTTGCTGTCCCATCCAATTTCGTTAAAATAATTCCTGTAATATCAGCTACTTCATTAAATTGTTTCGCTTGAGCGAGGGCATTTTGTCCTGTAGTTCCATCTAAAACTACTAAGGTTTCACGATAAGCGTCTGGATATTCACGAGAAATAACTCGATCAATCTTTCTAAGCTCTTCCATTAAGTTCTTCTTATTATGAAGTCTGCCTGCAGTATCACAAATTAAAACATCCGTATTACGAGCTTTTGCAGCAGTAACTGCGTCAAAAATCACAGCAGCCGGATCAGAACCCTCCTGCTGTGCAATAATTTCTACACCGGCACGATTTGACCATTCTGTTAACTGTTCAATAGCAGCTGCGCGAAACGTATCTGCTGCTGCTACTAAAACTTTTTTCCCACTATCTTTCAATTGTCCGGCAAGCTTTCCAACAGAAGTGGTTTTGCCAACTCCGTTCACACCGATTAACATAACGATAGATTTACGATTTTCAAATTCATAGGCAGTCTCTCCTACCTTCATTTGATCCATAATACTTTGAATTAACAATTCTTTGCAATCTTTAGGCTCTTTGATTTTATTTTCTTTCACTTTAACTTTTAAGTCTTCCATAATTGCTACTGTGGTATTAATACCAAGATCAGCCATTATTAAAATTTCTTCAAGCTCTTCATAAAATTCATCATCGATATTAGAAAATCCACTAAAAATGGAATCAATTCCAGCAATAATGCTATTTCTTGTTTTTGAAAGACCTGCAACTAATTTACTAAAAAAACCTTTTTTTGTTTCTCCCATGACTTAGCACTCCTTATACTTTATTTATCTAATTCATTTTCAATTAAATTAACGGATACTAATGTAGATACTCCTTTTTCTTGCATTGTAATACCGTATAAAATATCAGCCGCAGCCATGGTACCTCTTCTATGCGTAATTATTATGAATTGAGTATCCTTTGTTAATTTATGTAGATATTTTGCGTAGCGCTTAACGTTAGCATCGTCTAAGGCAGCTTCTATTTCATCCAAAAGGCAGAAAGGTGATGGCTTAAGGTTCTGAATTGCAAATAATAATGATATTGCAGTTAATGCCTTTTCTCCACCGGATAACTGCATCATATTCTGCAATTTCTTACCTGGTGGTTGTGAAGTAATAATAATTCCTGCTTCTAGAATATCTTCACCAACGGTTAGTTCTAAGGTTGCTTTACCACCACCAAATAATTCTTTAAAAACCACATCAAATTGTTGACGAATTGCTTGAAATTTTTCTTCGAATTGTTTACGCATTTCGTTGTCAAGCTCTTTAATAATTCCCAACAAGGTTTCTTCCGCTTTTAATAAATCATCACGTTGAGTTTTTAAGAAGATATATCGTTCAGACATATTTTTAAAGTCTTCAATCGCATTAATATTAACGTCACCTAAGTTTTTCATTTTACTTTTGATTTCGGTAATATTTTTTTTGGTTTGTACCAAGTTGTCGATAGTATCTAGCTTTAATTCTAGGGCAGTACTGTAAGTGAGCTCATATTCTTCCCACATATAACTTATTTTTTCGTCACATTGTTCCGCAAGTTTTTCAAGTTGATTTGATAAACGGAAGCATTCTTTATCCAGTTCATTCATCTCTTTTGAGAGTTGTTCCCTTTTTTGAAAAAAGTTCTTGTGACTCTTAGTTATATCATCTTTGGATAGATTTAATTCTTTTATTTTATCTTCTAATTCAGTAGCAAGTTGTTTATATTTCTCTATTGCAATCTCAGTATTTTGAATTTGCTCCATCTTTTCTTGCACTTGTGCGGAAGCATCTTTTTTACCGGTATTTAATACAGCTTCTTCTTCATATAACTTTTCAAAATCTCGTTTAATACGTTTGATATTCTCGATTGTATTTTGATTTTTTTGTTCTATCGCTGAAAAATCAATCCGAATAGAGGCTCCGTTTTCATTGAATTTCTGTTCTTCCAAAATAACCAATTCTAATAAACGAGTAATTTCTTCGATTTTCGCCTCATTCTCTTTACTTTTTGTTTCATTCATCTGCAAAGATAAATGAAGCTTATCAATATTAATATTCAATTCTCTAGATTGTATTTCAATTTCCTTAATTTCATTCGTAAATTCATTAAAAGTTGCTAGATCTTCTTGTTTCTTTTTAAGTTCTTGACTCAGATTTAACTTAACCGTATTCTGATCCAAATACACTTGTTGCAATTTAATATTATTATTTTCTAGTTGCTGTCTCGCATTCGTTTTTTCAATTTTTTTCGTTTCTTTTTCTGAATTAAGAGTTGCTACTAAGTTTTCTATCTCTAGAACCCTATTCTCAAGTTCTTCAATTTCACGTCGTCGTCCTAATAGGTTACTGGTATTTTTATAAGCTCCACCGGACATGGAACCACCGGGACTTAACAATTCACCATCTAAAGTTACAATTCTAAGCGAATAATTGTATTTTTTTGCCAAAAGAAGAGCATGATCAATATGATCCACTACAATACTTCTACCAAGAAGATATCGCATTAAATCATGAAACTTTGGATCAGTTTCTACTAGTTTACTTGCTAATCCAATTACTCCCTCTTCCTTTAATAGATTATCTTGATTATTTGATTCCTTACCGGAGATACTAGATAAAGGTAAAAAGGTAGCACGACCGAATTTATTCTTCTTTAGATATTCAATTAATCTTTTGGCAGTTGATTCATTATCAGTAACAATATTCTGTATATTACCACCTAAAGTTGTTTCAATTGCGATTTCATACTTTGAATTAACTTTAATAATATCAGCAACAACTCCGATAATACCAGTTTCTGAATCCTTTCTTTCCATTACTTTTCGAATGCTATTTCCATAACCTTCATAACGCTCTGTTAAGTTTTTTAAGGATTCTAGTCTTGATCTTTCACCATGGTATACTTGTTGTTTTTCACCTATCTGAATAGATAATCGGTCAATCTCCCCTTGTATCATTGCGATTGAAGCATCAACCTTTTCATTGTCTCTATTTAATTCAATTATTTCATTGGAAATGAGTGTAAGTTTTTCTTCCTGTTCTTTTATTGCAAGGTCAATTAAAATTTCTTCACTCTTATTCTGTAAAAGCTTCCGATTTAATTCAACTTTTTTAATGTTATTTTGTTCTAATATTGTTTCATATCGTTGCAGATTCGTTTTAATTGATGAATTCTCACTCAGAAAATCAAAGATCTCTCCATTACATTCTTCAATTTGTTTACGGTAATTGGATATATTACTGCGAATTTTCTCAAGAGCTTCAGATACTGTAGTCTGTTCTTCCTCTAATAAATTAATCTTACTATCAATGTCATGTTTTTCATTAATATATTTGTCTTGTTCTTCCTTCTTAGATTGAATATCATTATGAATAGCTTGGATTCTTGACTGATAATGTAAATCATTTTGTTTAACTGCAAGTATTTGTTCGTTTAATACCTTGATTTCACTTTCGTGTTTCTCTTTTTCCAATCTACATTCACTTAAAGAATTTCTATCGAGTTCTAGTTCATTATTGCATTGCTCAATTTGTACTTCCAGTTTATCATATTCTTCTTTTGTGTTTTCATAGTTTAAATTAGCTGCTGATAAAGTATCCTGAGCAATAGTAAGTTTATCTTCTACTTGCTTTTTCGATTCTTGGAATTTCTCATTCTCCATTAGAAATAGGTTTACATCTAATATTTTTAGTTCATCTCGTAACTTAAGATATTCCTTCGCTACAATGGATTGCTGTTCTAATGGATTTATTTGCTTTTCTATTTCTGTTAATATATCATTAATACGATATAGATTTTGCTTTTCTTCCTCTAGATTTTTCTCTGCAGTAACTTTACGTTTTTTAAACTTTACAATACCTGCCGCTTCATCAAAGAGTTCGCGTCTATCTTCTGGTTTGCCACTGAGAATCTTATCAATTTGCCCTTGTCCAATAATAGAATAGCCTTCTTTACCAATACCGGTATCTAAGAATAATTCCTGAACATCTCGCAATCTACAATTATTACCATTAATTAAATATTCACTTTCACCAGAGCGATATACCCGTCTCGCTATTGTCACTTCATCATACTCAATGGGAAGCTTATAGTCAGAATTGTTCAAGGTTATTGCAACATAAGCATAACCCATAGGTTTTCTGGTTTCGGTACCAGAGAAGATAATGTCCTCCATCTTAGCACCTCTAAGCTGTTTCGCACTTTGTTCACCAAGAACCCAACGAACAGCATCTGCTACATTACTTTTTCCACTACCGTTTGGTCCTACAATGCCAGTGATACCATCATGAAACTCAAAAGTTATTTTATTTGCAAAAGATTTAAAGCCATGAACTTCAATACTTTTTAAATACATTTTGCGTTCCCCGTTTCTTTATTTTAAGTATTGATTGATAGGCTGCTTCCTGTTCCGCCGCTTTCTTAGTCCTTCCAATACCAATACCAAGTTCTGTATCATTCACTAGTGCAACCACAGTAAATTTCTTATTGTGATCAGGACCTTCTTCTTTAATTAAATCGTAAAATAATTGTTCTTTGTATTCACTTTGTACAATTTCTTGTAAGATAGTCTTGCTATCGAAAAAGAGCTCTTTATTTTCTATATCTGAAAGAATATATTGACAGATAAACTCTTTTGCACTAGTAAAACCACCGTCTAAATAGATTGCTCCAATGAGTGCCTCCATTGCATCAGAAAGAATAGAAAATCGTTCTCTTCCACCTGTTGCAGCTTCACCTTTTCCTAACAAAATGTATTCGCCGACGTTAATCTCATTGGCACAAGTTGCTAACGTTTGCTCACATACTAATCTAGCCCGCATTTTGGTTAGCTCTCCCTCTGGCAACTTCTTGTTTTTGAGAAAGATAAATTCACTGGTTACCAATTCAAGTACAGCATCGCCCAGAAATTCCAGACGTTCATTATTCTCCAATTTATTCATACGCTTTTCATTTGCATAGGAACTATGGGTTAACGCATGTCTAAGTATTCGTCGGTCATGAAACTGATAATCTATCATTTCTTCAAAGGAACTTAGATTTTCTAAATTAGTCATATTCGTACTATTCATCCTAACACCTCCTTTAGCATATAACATAAGATGTCCAGCAAGCCGAACATCTTATGCTATTAAAAGCCCCTTTTAAAAACAACGCCCTCTGCACAAGGCAGAAGGCTTATGTTAAGGCAGAGCCTTTGTAAACATTACCCTTTTTAGAGGGCAAAATAAACAGATATATCTTGTTATTGATTCATTGCATTTTTGATTTCTTCTATAGCATCACTAACGGTTACAATATTCTCTGCGTTTTCATTTGCTATTTCAATATCAAATTCTTCTTCAATTCCCATAATAATTTGGAAGATATCTAAGGAGTCTGCTCCTAAATCATCAACAAAGGTGGTCTCCATTGTAATTTCATCCTCTTCCACATTTAATACTTCACTAATTATTTTCTGTAATTTTTCAAATTCCATAATAATCACCTTTCCTCTATTTTTTATTCTTCTTTTAGAATATTAATTCCTATTTTTTCATTGATTTGTTGTTCTGTAAATGTGATGCATTGAATAATTGAATTCTTAATCTCAACACTTTTTGAACTTCCATGTGTTTTCACAATAAGTCCGTTTAATCCTAATAATGGGGCACCACCATATCTTGACGCATCAAATGATTTTAAGGTTTCTTTCAAAGCCGACTTACATAATAATGCACCAATTTTACTCTTGGTTGTACTCATTAATCCAGTCTTAATCTTTCCTATTAATGCACTGCCAAGACCTTCATAAAGCTTTAAGATAACATTCCCAACGAAAGCTTCACATACAATTACATCAGCACCACCATTTGGAATCTCACGTGCTTCAATACTTCCAATGAAATTAATGTCTTTACAGTTTTTCAGAAGGGGATATGTTTCTTTTACTAACATATTTCCTTTTTCTTCTTCTGCACCAATATTAACAATTGCTACTCTTGGATTTTTAATTCCTATGACATTTTCCATATAAATAGAACCCATCTTAGCAAATTGCACCAAGTGTGATGGTCTTGCATCTACATTGGCACCACAATCAACCAATAAGGAAACACCCTTTATCGTTGGTATCAATGGAGCCAATGGAGGTCTTTCTACGCCCTTAATTCTGCCAACAATTAATTGACCACCTACTAAAACAGCGCCTGTACTTCCTGCTGATACAAAGGCATCAGCTTCTCCATTTTTCACAAGATTTAGTGCTACTACAACGGAAGAATCTTTTTTACGTCTAATTGCCATAACCGGAGCTTCATCATTCGTAATTACATCGTTTGCATTTACAACGACCAGACGATCCTTATTGTAAGTATAATTACTTAACTCAGCATTCAAAACTGCCTCTTTACCGACAAGTAACACTTTGATATCTTTTCTTTCATTCACTGCTTCTACAGCGCCTTTTACAATTTGACCAGGTGCGTTATCACCACCCATTGCGTCAACTGCAACATTCACTATTTTTCCCATAGTTGGCTCCCATCCGCGCTTCAACTTGCACTTAAACATACTGATTTTCTCTGTATCACTACTCCCCTGTCAGTATCTATACACAATATACTAGATATTAATATAAAAATCAACTATAAATTAAGAAAAAAAAAAAGTGCCATTCAGATGGTGTATAATCAGTAATACTGACTATTGAAAATCTCACATATCTAGATTCTTCACGACCTTCTGAATGGCACTTCATTATGATAACATTATTCCAGTATAATAATTATAATTTTTTATAGAAGAAGGATTTATAAGATGCATATTGTAAATTTTGTGGCTGAATGATTTGTTCAGTACTTCCAACAAATAAAATAGCTTCTTTCTTTAACGCTTGATTGAAGTTCTTATATATGTCATCCTTTGCCTCTTCTGTAAAATATATTAAAACATTTCTACAGACAATCATATCACATTGCTTTGGATATTCATCTTTTAATAGGTTATGTTTTTTAAATTCTACACACGCCTTAATACTGTCAGAAATCTGATAAGTTTTATCATTAATTTCGCTGAAGTACTTTTTGATGAATTCTTCAGGTAGACCTTTTAAACTCTTTACATTATAAAGCCCTAATCTAGCTTTTTCCAACACTTGAGCATCAATATCAGTCGCAATTACTTTAATTCGTGAAAGTGGAATAAACTTCGATAAAAGCATAACTAAAGAATATGGTTCATCACCGGTTGAACACGCTGCACTCCATATCTTTAAATTATTTCCAAATTTATTAATCAGATATGGTAACACATCATGTTCTAGCAGATTCCATTGTTCTGGATTTCGGTAAAATTCAGAAACATTAATAGTCAAATAATTAATAAATTCTTCAAACATAACAGCGTTCTTTTTTAATGTATCTACATAAATGTTATAAGAAGTAATCTTATGCTTTGCAATCAACGCATCAATTCTTCGTTTCATTTGGCGCTCTTTATATGCATTCAAATTAATTTTAGTAATGTTATATATTTGCTCCTTAAATGTTTCATAATTGTCTACCAAATTGAAGCACTCCTATTAATTCAAGTATCGGAAACTCCGATTAAAAATGAATTATTCCTCTGTTGTAGTTTCAGTAACATCTTCTGTAGCATCTAATGCTTTGATGCTTAAGCTAATTTTTTTGTCATCTCCATTGAAATCAACAACTTGTGCTGTTACTTCTTGACCAGCTTTTAGAACATCAGATGGTTTTTCAACATGATCTTTTGAAATCTGGGATACATGAAGTAAAGCATCTACACCTGGCTCTAATTCAATGAATGCGCCGAAGTCTGTCATACGAGCAACTTTACCGGTTACAACAGTACCAACTGCATAATTTTCTGCTGCTTTCATCCATGGATTAGCATCTTCAAATTTAAGACTAAGAGCAATCTTCTCACCTGAGATGTCTTTAATAAGAACTTTAACGGTATCTCCAACTTTAAATACTTTCTTAGGATTTTCTACTCTTCCCCAAGACATTTCGGAAATATGAAGTAGTCCATCTGCACCACCAAGGTCAATAAATGCGCCGAAATCTGTAACATTCTTAACAACGCCTTCAACCATCATGCCTACGCTTATTCTCTCGAATAATTCTTTTTGCATAATCTGTTTTTTAGCTACTAATAATTGTTTGCGATCTCCAATAATTCTTCTTCTTTTTGGATTGAATTCACTAATTACAAATTCAATTTCTTGGCCAGCATATTTTGCTAAATTTTTCTCATAACTATCAGATACTAAACTTGCAGGGATAAAGATTCTAGCTTCATCTACAATTACACTTAAACCACCATCTAAAACTGCAGCAACTTTTGCTGTAAGTACTTCTTTGCTATTAAATGCTTCTTCTAATCTCTTGCTACCTTTTTCTGCAGCTAATCTCTTATAAGTTAAGAGAACTTGTCCTTCACCATCATTAACTTTCAATACTTTGGCCTGCATTGTTTCGCCTTCTTTAACGACTGTAGTTAAATCAACATTAGGGGTGTTTGTATATTCGCTTCTAGTGATAATGCCATCAGCTTTGTAGCCTATATTTAATACGATTTCGTCTTCTTTTACACGTATTACAGTGCCCTCTACTACCTCTCCGTTGTGTATTGTTTTTAATGATTCCTCCAATAATTGTTCAAAACTCATTTCTGACATGCGGTATGAACCTCCTTGATAATATTGTTTGGGGTGGATGCCCCTGCTGTAATACCTACGTTACGAAAAGATTGGAGTTTCTCCAAATCCAGGTCTCTAAGTGTCTGTATATAGTAAGTATTTTCACATTCTAATTTAGATATTTCATATAACTTTTGGGTATTCGAACTATGTCGCCCACCGATAATAACCATAGCGTCAGATTCACTAGCAAGCAGCCTTGCTTCCGACTGACGTTCCTCTGTTGCGTTACATATCGTATTTAAAACAATTATATCATAACCCTTTTTTGATATAATTTCAACTAAATCTTGAAAATTCTTGTAATTAAATGTCGTCTGCGATACAACGCATACCGTTTCTCCCTCTGACAACACTAATTTTTCAGCTTCTGAAGCATTTTCTATAACTGTATAGGCGTTCTCACACCAACCTTTAATTCCTTCTACTTCAGGATGTTTATCATTGCCAACAATGATAATATGATGTCCTAGTTCACTATGTTCTCTTACAATTCTATGGATTTTTAAAACAAATGGACAGGTAGCATCAACTAATTTCAACCCCTGTGCTTCAATGATATCATAGATTTCCTTAGATACACCATGAGAACGTATGATTATTGTGCCCTCTGTAAGGTCTTTTAATTCCTTTATTGTTTGAATCAAGCCAACGCCTTTGTCAGCTAAATCTGCAACAACTTCATCATTATGAATAATTGGTCCAAAGGTATAAACCTTTTCGCCTTTTTCTGCTTCTTTATAGACCAAGTCAACTGCTCTCTTTACACCGAAACAAAATCCGGCTGATTGTGCTAAAGTGACTTTCATAGGCCAATTACCCTCAATTTTTGTTGATATAAAGTAATTATTGTATCAACAACTTCATCAATTGACATATTAGAAGAATCAATCAAAACAGCATCACTCGCTTGACAAAGTGGAGAGATTTCTCGATTCATATCTTGATAATCTCTTGAAATGATGTCTTGCTCAATATCATGTTGGTTACATGGAATATCTTTTTCTGTGAGTTCTTTAAAGCGCCTTCTTGCTCTTTCCTCTGAGCTAGCAGTAAGATATACTTTTAAATCAGCGTTTGGAAGTACGACAGTACCAATATCTCTTCCATCCATAATAACATTTGAGGTAGCAGCTAAGTTACGTTGCAGTTCTACCATCTTTATTCTTACATCATTATGTTTTGCAACGGTTGATGCCATATTCCCAACATCTTCGGAACGAAGGAAGCTGGTAACATTCTCTCCATTTAACAGAACCTGTTGATCTCCACTAATATATTCTATCGTAACATCAACAAAATTACAGGCAGCTGTTATTCCCGCTACATCTGACATATCTATATGTTTTCTTAGCATATACAGTGCCATTGCACGATACATGGCACCCGTATCAACATAAATAAATTCCAGCTTTTTAGCGATATTCTTAGCGATGGTACTTTTACCGGCACCGGCAGGACCATCAATAGCTATATTATAATTTTTCATCTTCTTATCCAACCTTATCATTATATTATCACAACTTACCATATACTATACTGCATTACCAGCTGTATAGGCAGTGGACCAAGCAATTTGAAGATTGAAGCCTCCTGTTAAAGCATCTAAATCAAGAACTTCACCAATAAAATATACATTGGATACTAATTTTGATTCCATAGTTGAAGGGTTCACTTCTTTTACTTGTATTCCACCTTTAGTGATAACCGCTTCATTATAATCCCTCAAGTGAGATATATGGAATTCCATCCCTTTTAATAATTCTACTAATCTGGTTCGTTCTTCTTTTGTAATTAAATTAACTTTCTTTTCAGGGTCAATTTTGCTTAATGCTATTATAACTTGTATTAGCTTGCGTGGCAATAGCTGATCTAACGCATTCTTATATTGTTTATTACTAAATTCATCGAAATCTCTTAAAATTCTAGCATCAAGCTGTTCCTTAGACAAAGCTGGTTTTAAATCAATATGAAGTAACAGATCTTTATTCTCCATGTAGCGGATGCAATAACTGCTGGCACTTAATATGACCGGACCACTTACACCATAATGGGTAAAAAGTAATTCACCAAAATCCGAATAAATCTCTTTGTTTTTTGAGGTTATTTTAATCTGTATATTTTTTAAAGCTAATCCTTGCAAATCCTTTGCAATATCAACTTCTTGTACATTCATTGGTACTAAGGAAGGATATAATTTAGTTACTGAATGACCAATACTTTTAGCAAAACGGAATCCATCACCGGTAGATCCGGTTGCTTGATAAGACAAACCACCTGTTGCAACAATTATTTTATCTCCATAGAGTATATCAGTATCATTTTTGATTCTAACTCCATGAAAATTTTTATCTTTTATAATAATTTCGCTAACTTCTTTATTATATCGAATATCTACTTCTAACCGTCTTAATTCTCTAAGTAATACTGCAATTACATCCGATGATTTATCGGAATCCGGGAACACTCTATTTCCTCTTTCTATCTTTGTTTTTAATCCTAGCTCTTCAAAAAAATCAATGACATCAAAATTATTATATGCATAAAAAGAACCATATAAAAATTTGGGGTTGGTAACTACATTATGAAATAATTCGTCCATATCACAAGCATTCGTAAGATTACATCTGCCTTTTCCGGTAATAAAAAGCTTTTTACCAAGCTTATCATTCTTCTCTAATATAATTACTTTATTTCCTTTTCTTGCTGCAAAAATTGCTGCAAACATTCCTGCAGCACCACCGCCCACTACAATTATTGTAGATTTGTTAATACTTATACTCATGTTATCCTCCGAGCTTTATCTATACTTATTAATGCAATGAAAGAATTCTGACGTCTATTTGTGCTTGTCAGAATTCTTCCTGTATTAGTATGCTATCTTAATTATTTAATTGGTTTTACTTCCATCTAAATATACTTGATCAATTCCGAATTTATAATGTCCTGAGGAATAAGCTTTACCTTCTTCACGAAATATTACTTTTGGATAGTCTTCTAGATTATCTACCAGACTCTGTGCAAACGCATCCAAAATAGTAGTTTCTAAGCCACTTCCTACATTCGTTAACGGTGGTTGATTAGAAAGAAAACTAACTATAACAGTATCGTCATCGGTAGTTACCTCATCAATTCCAACCATAACTAAGCGATCAACCAAGGAATCGGTAACCTTTTCAACTATTAATTCCGGTGTAATCTCACTATCATCAGAAATTAATGCAGGAACCACTTCAACTTCAGAAGTTGTTTCATTTATTGTATATATTAATATTTCTTTTGTCACAAACGGTTCAAGGGATTCTATATCCGGTTTAGTAGACTCATCAAGGGGATTGTCTGTATTTTGATCAGAATCCTTCAACAATGGTTGGATATCATTATTATCTTCGGTTGTGACATTTCTTTCCACTACATTTTTCTCTTCAACTGTACTGGATTGATTTTCTGTTTTTTGATTATCTAACTTAGAACTACAAGCAGTAATCAAACACATACATAGGAAAGAGATAATAAATAAAAGTCTCTTGTTAATACTGTTACAATTTTTATTATTCTTCATAAACATCACTCCTTACTTAAAAAAACCGTTGTTCGCACCTTTATAATATGCTTCAACTATGTCATTTTTATGTTAAAAATTTGATATTTTAGGGCCATTTTAATATACTTAGCCCTTGTGTTTATGAAAAATTTGATTTTTATTGCTGTAGACTTTCATATTCATCTATTAAAATATTTCTTAATAAATTTAGTGCGTAAATAACTGTATTATCTCTTATCTTTTGACGATTACCTTTAAAATAACATTCTTTTACAGTTACCTTTCCATTCAAAACGCAGGCAATATATACAAGACCTACTGGTTTTTTTTCTGTCCCTCCATCAGGTCCGGCTAAACCGGTAATAGCAAGAGCAGCGTTACTATTAGACGTAGAAATAACTCCAAGCGCCATTTCTGATGCCGTTTCTTTACTGACAGCACCATATTCTTCTAAAGTATTAGACTCTACATGAAGGTATTTTTGTTTTGCTTCATTGGAATAAGTGATAAATCCCTCGCCAAATACGGTGGATGCACCAGGTACATTAACAATTCTTCCGGCAAGTAAACCAGCGGTACAAGACTCCGCTGTTGAAAGTGTTAAGTGATATTTTGATAATAACTTCACAACTACATCTTCAAGGGTTTCCTTCTCATTGATCGTATATATATTGTTGTCAAAACGCTTTTTAAGTTCGTCTACAATAGGTTTCACAAGTTCTTTTGCCTGATTCAAACTAGCAGCACTTGCAGTAACCCGAAGATGAACCTCGCCCGTCTTTGCATAAGGCGCTATGGTTGGATTCGTCTGTTGATCAATTAAATCAGTTATCATGGTTTCTGCTTTACTTTCGCCGATACCGCAAATTTTTACCATCTCAGAGTAGAATATCCCTGGCTGTAAGTTATCTAAATACGGATAAATATCTTGCTCAAACATCGGAATCAACTCATTTGGTGGGCCAGGTAATAAAATTACTACTTTACCTTCATCTGTTTTGACAATAAGTCCTGGTGCAGTACCATTGTGATTGTCTACTACTGTAGAACCTTCAATAATAAGGGCTTGTTTCCAATTATTTTCTGTAATTCCATTCGGATTGCTTCTAGCAAAATAGGATTGAATAGCTTCCTTGGTATGTGAATCTTCAAGTAATTCTTTTTTTAAAGTTTTTGCCGTTACTTCTTTTGTTAAATCATCTTTTGTTGGTCCTAATCCACCTGTTAATATTATTACATCAGAACGAGATAAAGCAGATTTTATTACATGGGACAATCGTTCTTCATTGTCTCCTACCGAAATCTGATAATAATTTGAAATACCTAGTTCAGCACATTTTTGGGATAAATAGTTTGCATTTGTATTAACTATATTACCGAGCAGGATTTCAGTACCTACACTAATTAATTCTACTACCATATTGGGCTCCCATCTGCGTGCTCTGCACGCGTACAAATAAGGGGGGTGAGAAAATATCTTTGATTTTCTCACTACTTCCTAGTATAATTATTTCTCATTAAGCACGGTTCGATTCTTATATAGATAATCAACTAATGACACAATAGTAAGAATTAATGATAAATAAATAAAAATTTGTTCTAAAATATTAAAAAACGTAAGATCGATATTTATAATTAATAAGATACACATAATCATCTGAGCTGTAGTTTTGAATTTGCCCCAATAACTTGCTGCAATTACAACACCACTATCCGAAGCTACCAATCGAAAACCACTGATAATAAATTCACGAGAAATAATGATAATGATAATCCACGCTGGTACTAATCTTAATTCTACGAAACAGATTAATGCAGAGCAGACTAAAAGTTTATCTGCTAATGGGTCAGCGAACTTTCCAAAGTTTGTTATTAAGTGATATTTTCTTGCTAAATAGCCATCTAGTGCATCTGTTAAACACGCTAGGATAAAGATCACCGTAGCGATATAATTACCAGCTGGAATATTAGGCACTAAGAAAAATATTAAAAAAACAGGAATCATAAATACTCTAACAATGGTGATTTTATTAGGTAAATTCATCAAAACACATCCTTTCTTATATAAGCTTAGCAATAAGGTCATATTCTTTCGCATCAGTAACTAAAACATCTACGAACTCTCCGGACATTAATTCTGCTTGGGTTTGAACAAAGATATAACCATCTACATTGGGAGCATCCATATAAGTTCTTCCAACATAAACATCTCCAATGGATCCTGTTTCTGATAGATTCATTTGTTCCGCACTATCTTCTTGTGGTAATTTTCCTTCAATCATAACCTTTAGTTTTTTGCTTATCATATCACTAGCATGTTGAAAAGCAATATTTTGCTGCAGCTCCATAATTTCAGCTTGTCTACGTTTCTTTATATGATTGCGAATCTGATTCTTCATTTTAGCTGCAGGTGTATCATCTTCCTTCGAATAAGTAAATACACCCAGACGATCAAAACGCATAGTTTCCACAAATTCTTTTAACTCTTCATGTTCTTCTTCTGTCTCACCGGGGAAACCTGTAATGAGAGTCGTTCTAATTGTAATATCAGGTATACTCTCACGAAGTTTTCCAATAATATTTATTAATTCCTCTTTGCTTGTTCTTCTACCCATTCTTTTTAAGATATTATCGGAAGCGTGTTGAATTGGCATATCAATATATTTACAGATTTTTTCTTCTGTTTTTATAACTTCAATTAGCTCATCTGTAATTTCCTCCGGATAGCAGTATAAAATCCGAATCCAATCTAAGCCTTCAATTTTGCATAATTCCTTTAATAGTCTTGGTAATGATTTTTCACTATAAATATCTTTACCGTATAAGGTGGTTTCTTGGGCAACGAGAATTAATTCTTTCACTCCATTTTGTGCTAATCCCTTCGCCTCTTCAATAAGCCGTTCTATCGGAACACTTCTATAAGAACCACGAATCGTTGGTATTATGCAATAAGTACAATGCTTATCACATCCCTCGGCAATTTTTAAATAAGAGAAATAACCTCCAGTTGTATTGATTCTTGATGTTTTAATAGAAGAAGTATAATCGATATCCTTCATCTGAACAGCCTTCTTGCCCGCTAGAACTTCATCTATAACATTTACTATTTCGTCATAACTAGAAGTTCCTAATATAGCATCTATCTCAGTAATTTCATTTTGAATTTCTTCTTTATATCTTTGTGCAAGACATCCGGTTATAATTAAGCCTTTCAATTTTCCCGTTTTCTTATATTCTGCCATCTCTAAAATGGTATTAATACTCTCTTCTTTTGCATCATTAATAAAGCAACAGGTGTTTACCACTATAATATCAGCGTCTTGCTCATCATTCGTTATTTGATAACCTTTCTCACGAATTAATCCTAGCATTACTTCGCTGTCAACCAAATTTTTGTCACAACCTAGTGAAATAAATAATATATTCATCATATCCTCCAAATAATAATATCTTAAGTTTCGATTATATCTATCGCGAAACAATATTTTGATAGTTAATAAATCTTTTCCAACACATTTTAACAGTTTTCATTACAAAAGGAAACCTTTAATTCAATATTTTAGAAATTTTAAAGATTTCTAATCTGTTTATAATTGACTTTTAGTCAGGTTTTGGTATCATTGAATCAAGAAAAGGCTTAGAAATGCAAATATTTGCTTTCTCTATAAAGTATCAACAAGGAGGATTATCATGAAAAAATTTATAAAAATCGTTATTTCAGCTATCATTATTAGTATTGTCGCTTTTGTATACTATTATATCTCACTACCAGCAATCAATATCCATTCACCGGGTTTTTGGTTTTTTATTCTTGGAGCCCTGATAATTGCTTCCATTGCCATTGGATTAACAACTGCTAATCTTGATAAAGATGGACATCGCAAAAGTGGGCAACTCTTTACCAATAATTTATTTAAAATTCTTTTTAGTATCACCGGAATTATGATATTAATACTAATTATAGGAAGCATTTTATCTTCCCCTTTGGTAAATGCAAATAAATACCAGAAAATAATTACGATTACAGAGCGTAATTTTGCAGATGACATACAAGAAGTTTCCAATAATGACATTCCAATTCTTGATAAAGATTCTGCTATCCTACTTGGTTCAAGAAAAATGGGAAGTATGATGGAATATGTATCCCAGTTTGAAGTTAGTCCAAATTATACACAAATTAATTATCAAGGTGTTCCAGTTCGCGTTACTCCATTAAGATATGGCAGTTCAATCAAATGGTTAACGAATCGTTCTAAAGGAATACCAGCTTATATGAAAATTGATATGACTACACAAGAAGTAGATTTGATTAAGTTAACTGATGGCATAAAATATTCTGAGTCCGAATATTTTGGCAGAAATATACATCGATATTTACGTTTTAACTATCCAACCTATATCTTTGATAACATTAATTTTGAAATAAATGAGGATGGAATTCCTTATTGGATCTGCCCAGTTAAAAATTATACGATTGGGTTATTTGGCGGACAGACGGTTGGTCGAGTTGTAATAATAAATGCTATTACAGGCAAACGAGAAGATTATTCCGTTGAAGATGTTCCAAAGTGGGTAGACCGAGTATTTTCAGCCGAATTGCTGATTTCTTTATATGACTATTATGGCACCTTAAAACATGGTTATTTAAATTCTGTATTTGGTCAAAAGGATGCATTACAAACGACGGATGGGTACAATTATATAGCGCTTGATGATGATGTCTGGGTATATACCGGTGTTACTTCTGTCGGATCGGATGAGTCTAATGTAGGTTTTGTATTGATGAATCAAAGAACAGCCGAAACGAGGTACTACTCCATATCCGGTGCAGAAGAGTATTCTGCAATGGCATCTGCCGAAGGCCAGGTACAACATCTTGGTTACCGAGCAACTTTCCCATTACTTCTTAATACTGGCGGCGAACCTACTTATTTTATAGCATTAAAAGATGCCGCTGGATTGGTTAAAAAATATGCTATGGTAAATATAGCACAATATCAAATCGTAGCAATTGGTGATACCTTGGTTGAATGTGAAAAGACCTATTTGGAGCTCATGAAAACTAGTGGAATCAGTGTTACAGATACAACCAAACTACCCCAAATAACGGGTACCATAGTGAAAATTGCAGAAGGTGTAGTTGATGGAAATTCCCATTATTATATCCTATTAGACAATAGCAATGATATATTTGATGTTGTAATAAATGATTTTATCCAAATAATAAAGTACAATATTGGAGATAAAGTGACCTTTACTTACTCTACTGGAACGAAATCCAACTCTGTATTAGGTGTTGAATAGTTGTATACGATACAGTAAATTCTGAAATTATACTTTAGATAACAATAGTCTGTTGCAAAAACAACTTAATTTACTCTTTTGAAAAGATTGGGTGTATTATAATACTTTGGTTCGGCAGTTGACGCCAAATCGTATTATAATACACCCAATCCTGTTGTTGGAGCTTGTTAAGGTTATTTTGCAACAGCCTATTGTTAATTTAATTTGATGCTAGAATTTATAACAAAAGATTTTCTTATTTGTTCTTTGACTTAAATTTATGTTTCATTAAAATTAAATTTCTTTTTAATTTCTTTATAAATTCTTATAGCTATATTTGTTGGAAATAATCTTTGTTCAAACAATATAAGGATTGACAAAAATGCTTGAGTTAATCCTATGATGGCATATAAAATATGTAGGAATGCAACTGCATTTAACATGATACATTGAACTATAATCCAAATTACAATAGCCCAACTAAAAACACTACTGATATACCCTTGAAATCTTAACTTAAAGCGAAAAATGAAACCACAGATGATATTCCCAAGACCAATTACTGTAAATAAGATAATTCCAGGTATTAGATAATTACTAAAAGGTGAATTTTTCAAAAACTCAACGGACATTCCTAGTGGCTTATTAGGATTAATTATCGCAACTAACCCGCCAAATAAAGCTCCAATACCTACAAATTCATGCAATATAAATAATAAACGATATACCATTCTCATATTTACTCCTAATTGCCGCTTTAGCGGCACTCTCCGACAAATCCATACCACATTAAGTTAAAAATTATCTCTTAACCGTTTTACGATCCTGTTAATATAAGCTTTTTTAAGTAGTACCCTTTTCTGCTTTTTCTTGTCATTTTTATTGGGGTGATTATAATCTCCAACAAAAGAAGCTTTTATAAATCCTTGAATACATTTTACATCCTGCTTTTTATCTAAGCTGCGTAATCCCAGATCAAGATTTTTACGGATTCGAAGCATTGCCTTACTATGATCTATGGTCGTAACTAATTTACCTTCTTGAAAAATCAATTCTCTAATAAGTTTGTAGCAGTAGCAAGGTATTTCATCATTGGTTCCATAATTCTTTACAAGTTGATTTCCTACGATAATAGCTCCCGTATATTTAATTGGTTCCATAATATTATTATATAGTACTGGTTCTGTCTCATTATCTGTGTAGTATGGCTCCGGTTTCACTCCATTAATAGCAGGATATCCTCTATCGGAAGAAATAGTGAAATTTTTTATATAGAGTTGAAACTCTTTTAACTCATAAGTACTATAATAATAAAAATTGGTATCATTCGACCATGTTGGCGTTATTCCAAAGTCTTCCGGTTGAAATATATTATTATATTCGCATTTTAGTATCTCAAAAGTAGTTTCAGCCATGATTATATTATCTTTCCTATTCATATGACCTCTCCTTATAATTACTTTCCTCATTTAATTCATTATTATTATTTTATTCCCCAAAATACAGTTTATTTCAGAACATATTATTTATCGTATACTTTCAACGCAGTTATTCATAAGCATTGCAATAGTCATAGGTCCAACACCACCTGGAACAGGTGTAATAGCGCTGACATGCTCTACTACATCATTATAGTCTACGTCACCACATAACTTATTGTTCTCATCTCGATGTATTCCTACATCAATTACAACAGCACCTTCTTTTACATAATCTTTTGTTAGGAATTTAGGTTTACCTATTGCAACCACTAAAATATCAGCGCGTTTGGTAACTTCCATAAGATTTTTTGTTCTGGAATGACAAACTGTTACTGTACCATTTTCTCTTAATAATAATAAAGCCATCGGTTTTCCTACTATATTACTTCTTCCTATAATTACACATTCTCTTCCTTCTATTTCAATACCGGAACGCTTTAATAACTGAACGATTCCCGCCGGTGTACAGGATACAAAACCCTTCTGGCCAATACTGAGGGCACCTACACTTTGTGGATGAAAACCGTCTACGTCCTTTAGTGGTGATATAGTTTGTATAACCAAATCTTCATTGATATGTTTTGGCAATGGTAATTGCACCAAGATTCCGTTAACATCTGTTCTTTGATTCAATTCTTTTACTAAATTCAGGAGTTCTACTTCTGTAGTCTCATCCGGAAGTTCATATGATAAGGAATGTATACCGACATACTCACAAGCTTTCTTTTTATTGCCAACGTATACCGAAGAAGCTGGATCATTACCAACTTGAATCACTGCAAGAGTTATCTCTTTTTCTTCTAATTTATATGCCGAAACTTTTTCCTTTAATTCATCTTTGATTTCACTTGATATTTTTTTACCATCGATAATAAATGCCATTTTTTCTCTCCATCCTATTATTTCGTAATACTACATGTATAATCTTTACTTATTTTAATACAATTATCGGTATATCACAAGTAATATTTATCTTTTACTATATTATTTCAATTATCAATCTATTCTAAAAATGCAGAATCAATGGGGTAAAAATCGGGTTTCATAATACAATTTGGAAAAGGAAAACCGCAGGAAATAACTCCCTCATTTAGCAGATATTGTTTCCCACGGTTTATTAATGTTTGTGATTTATTCTTTGTCTTTTGTCCAAATAATCACCTTTATTTTTTACTTGCTATTTAAATCTCTATAATAATTAATTAAGCATCCTTTTTGAATGATATCTCTCTCATCATCTGTCAATTCACCAAGTTTTAAAGTGAACTCTTTCATATCTTTACCTACAACATAAGCCTTAATTTCAGATATCTTCTCTGCAATTGCAGTTTTTACATCTTTAATATAGATATAATCACCATTTTCAAAAGGTAAATCTTCATTTAAAATGAATGGAAGCATTCCCCAGTTAATTAAATTAGAGCGATATCTCTTTGTAGCATATCCTTGTGCAATATTAGCAAGTCCACCTAAGACCTTCTGACAGCTTGCCGCCTGCTCTCTAGCTGAACCATCTCCCGGTTTAACAGCATATATGACACTTCCGATTTCTGTTGTAGTAGCATCCACTACGAATTTTTTATTTATTTTATCAAATATATCCTTTATTTCATCATTTGCGGAATAAATATCCTCGCCAGTAATTCTGGCTTTTTCAGCCTTTTGGACTTCTTTGGCACGACCAACATAAGCTGGATCTTTTCTGGATAACGTAAATTCTGCCAATCCCAATGGATTAGAACGATAGGAGGATGTCTCACCTGAAGGAATCAATTCATCTGTAGTTGTAACAGGATCCATGATAACTGATACTACTTTTAATACCATGTCATCGGTTAGATTAGACATTGCTGGCCAATCCACTATTCCAGGTCCAAACTTTATATCAACATTTGGATCCGGATTATCAAATCCATTATAGACACGATTATCATATATTTTACTATCAAAGAAATAGTTAGGTTTGGCAAAGTTTATATCAATATCTTCAGCAGAGGTTAGATATCCTTTATTTGCTGCTGTTGCCGCTATAGAACGGGCATCCATCAATGCAACGGAGGCAATCTGACCACTCGTAATCTTTGATCCTTCTCTATTAGGGAAGTTTCTTGTGGTGTGTCTTATGCTTAAGCAATTATTAGCTGGTACATCTCCTGCACCAAAACAAGGTCCGCAGAAAGCAGTTCGAATGGTAGCACCTGTTTCCATCAGCTTAGCAACAGAACCATTTTTAACCAATTCCATAAATATAGGCTGACTTGCTGGATATACACTTAGTGAAAATTCATCCGCGCCGATGTATTTACCATCTAATATGTCGGTTGCATCACAGATGTTTTCAAAACCACCGCCTGCACAGCCTGCAATTACACCCTGATCAATGTATAACTTACCGTTTCTTACTTTATCCTTTAGTGTATATTTTACTTTTGAGTTATCAAGGCTGACTAACGCTTTTTTCTCAATTTCATCAAGAATATCATATAGATTTGCATTTAACTCATCAATGGTATATACATTGCTAGGATGGAAAGGCATTGCAATCATAGGTTTAATTTCTGATAAATCAACATAAATCATACCATCATAATAGGTAATTTTCTTTAACTGTAATTCTTTATAATCCTTTGGTCTATTATGAATCTCATAATATTCCTTTACTTTCTCATCTGTAATCCATATTGAAGAAAGACAAGTAGTTTCCGTAGTCATAACATCAATTCCAATACGATAATCAACACTTAGGTTTTTGATTCCATCACCGATGAATTCCATCACCTTATTATTAACATACCCATTTGAAAATACTGCACCAATAATAGCTAAGGCGATATCCTGAGGACCAACCCCTTTTCTTGGTGTTCCTGTTAAATAAACGCCTACTACTTCTGGCATATTAATATCATAAGTCCTAGAAAGAAGTTGTTTTACAATCTCTGGGCCACCCTCTCCCATTGCCATGGTACCTAATGCACCATATCGGGTGTGACTATCAGACCCCAATATCATTTTTCCACCACCCGCAAGCATTTCACGGGCAAATTGATGAATGACTGCTTGATGAGGAGGAACATACATTCCACCATACTTTTTAGCACAGGACAAACCAAACATATGGTCATCTTCATTGATAGTACCACCAACAGCACATAAACTGTTATGGCAGTTTGTAAGTACATAAGGTACAGGAAATTTCTCTAATCCACTTGCTCTTGCAGTTTGAACAATACCTACAAAAGTAATATCATGAGAAGTCAATTTATCAAATTTAACCTTTAGCTTTTCCATATTACCAGAGGTATTGTGAGCTTCTAGTATTTCATAAGCCAAGGTATTTTTTGCTGCAGTTTCTTTTGAACATACTTCACCAATTTTATTAGATAGTATTTCAGAAGATACATTTTGTTCGTCAATTATTTCAGTGCCATTTAATACATAGACACCATTCTTATACAGTTTAATCATTGCGTCTCTCCTTCTTTGGTCTGAATATATTATGAATATTTTATCAACTTTTAAGTATAAAAATTAAGTAACAATAATAATAATAATCGGTATGGACAAAATAATCAAGATTTTTCTGCTTTTTTCTATTAATTTAACCTTATAAGTATAGAGAAAGCTGATGATTATTTTCGGAAACCGAGTATAATCATCAGCTATCTTAAGCTTAATATTTTATATAGCGAAACTTCATGTGTTTATTATCCGATGTTACACTATCTCTGTACACGACCGGAAGCATCTCCACCAACTAAGGTATCAACATCAGCACGTGTAACAAGGTTGAAATCACCAGGGATTGTATGCTTTAAAGCAGA
This sequence comes from uncultured Lachnospiraceae bacterium, assembly GCA_963517115.1. Lineage (GTDB taxonomy): Bacteria > Bacillota > Clostridia > Lachnospirales > Lachnospiraceae > Anaerocolumna. The sequence goes on from CAUQEW010000003.1 coordinate 249,024, forward strand.
AGCTGCTACAGCAAATTCCAAAGCATCTTTCATATCCTTACCATCTATAAGTCCACAGATTAAACCACCGGCAAAGGAATCTCCACCGCCTACACGATCAACGATTCTTACATTATATTTTTTTGAATGATAAAATTCTTTACCATCATAAATACAAGCAGACCAACCATTATCGGATGCGGAATAACTTTCTCTTAAAGAACTAATTACATATTTAAAACCAAACTTATCAATCATTTGCTTAAAGATATCTTGATATCCTTCTAATTCAAGTTCGCCACTTGTAACATCTGTACCACTTGGTTTAAATCCTAATACTTTTTCAGCATCTTCTTCGTTTCCAATACATACATCTACATATTGCATTAAATTAGACATAATACGCTGAGCTTTCTCAGAGGACCATAATTTCTTGCGGAAATTCAAGTCAACAGATACTGTAATTCCTTTTGCTTTTGCAGCTTTTAATGCGATCTCGGTCAATTCTGCAGCAGCATCGCTGACAGCTGGTGTAATACCAGTGAAATGGAACCAATCAGCACCTTCAAAGATAGCATCAAAATCAAAATCTGCAGCAGTTGCTTCTGCTATTGAAGCATGTGCACGATCATAAACTACATTAGAAGCTCTCATGGATGCACCGGTCTCCAAGAAGTAGATTCCTAATCTTTCTCCGCCTCTTGCTACAAAATCACAATTTACGTTATATTTTCTCAAAGCCGCAATTGCACAATCACCAATTGGATTCTTAGGAATTTTGGTTACAAAACTAACGTCATGTCCATAATTAGCAAGTGAAACTGCAACGTTAGCCTCACCTCCACCATAATTTACATCAAAGCTGTCTGATTGAATAAATTTTTGAAATCCGGGAGTGGATAATCTTAACATAATTTCTCCCATTGTAATTATCTTTGCCATTGTTATTTTCTCCTTTATAATATCGTAAGTTTATAATTATATACTACCTTACAGAGTGACACCTTGTTTAAAGATGGCCATGTCGTGGAAACCTGCTTCTTCTGATTTTACCTTCTTACCTGAAGCTATCTCTAAAACATATTGGAACAGTTCCTTTGACAAATCCTCCAGTGTGCTATCTTCAACTGCTAGACCTGCATTAAAATCAATCCAATTATTCTTTTTAATAGATAAAGATGTATTACTTGAAATCTTTACTGTAGGGACAGGCGAAGCAAAAGGTGTTCCTCTTCCGGTTGTAAATAACACAATATGAGCTCCAGCTGCTGCTAATGCAGTTGCTGCAACTAAATCATTACCGGGTGCACTTAACAGGTTAAGTCCTTTGGTTTGTATTCTTTCACCATAAACTAATACGTCTGTCACCGGTGCATTGCCGGATTTTTGGGTGCAACCCAATGATTTGTCCTCTAATGTAGAAATACCGCCCTTTTTATTGCCGGGAGAGGGATTCTCATAAATAGTTTGATTATGATTCGAAAAATATTGTTTAAAATCATTAACCATTGTAACAGTTTTATTGAATAATTCTTCATCCTGACAACGGTTCATAAGCAAGGTTTCAGCTCCGAACATTTCAGGAACCTCAGTTAATACAGTCGAACCACCTTTAGATATGAGAATATCTGAGAACAGTCCAACGAGTGGATTGGCTGTTATTCCAGACAATCCGTCTGATCCACCACATTTCATACCAATAATTAATTCTTCAGCACTAATTTGTTCTCGCTGAAAGGTTCCGGCATATGTTATTAATTCCTTAATCAAAGCATCTGCTGCTTCCATTTCATCTTCTACATCTTGACATTGAAGAAATTTAACTCGTTTTTCATCATAAGCACCAATATAAGGTTTTAGTTCTGAAATATTGCTGTTTTCACAACCAAGTCCAAGAATTAATACTCCTCCAGCATTCGGATGATTTGCTAGGTTTGCTAAGATTTGTCTCGTATTTTCCTGATCATCACCCATTTGAGAACAACCATAAGGATGCGGATAGGCGATTACTCCTTCCACACTTCCGGTTATCATTGTAGCCGCTTGTTTTTCAAGAGCACTGGCAATGGAATTAACACAACCAACTGTTGGTATAATCCATATTTCGTTTCGAATTCCGACTTTCCCATCCGATCTACGATATCCATTAAAATATGCTTTTTCTGTGCTCTCCACCTTAGTATAGGATGGATGGTAAGAATAGTCAAGTATATCACCTAAGGTTGTTTTAATATTCTGCGTATGAATCCATGCTCCTACCTTAATATCCTCTTTAGCATAACCAATTGGAAAACCATATTTTACTACAATTTCATTCTTTATAATATCCTTTAAAGCGAACTTGTGACCTGCCGGAATTGTTTCAATAAGAGTTATACTTTCATCACCAAAACTTACCAAAGTTTCTTTTTCTAATTCCTTTAATGCCACTGCCACATTATCGTTTTTATTAATTTTAATATAATTTTGCATATTCCACTCCAATCTTTAAAATATATTAGTTTGATATGCGTTGAATTGCATTTCTCATTCCATATTTTTCAATATCTTCCATATATAATGTAACCATTTCAACAAGACTTTGATACTTCGTCATATCCTCACCAAAAAATTTATCTGAGCTTAAATAAGCATGAACAAATTCTTTTGTTGGTAACTTAGATGCTTCTGCGAAAAATTCCAATATATAAGCGTCATCCATAATTTTATAGGTTTGATCACCTCTATGTCCAATTAAAGCACTATCCGCTAATTCGCTACTATTATAAAAGCTCATAAGAGCAGCAATTGAAAATGTTAAATGTACAGGTAGTTTACCGAATTTATCGACATAACCCTTAAAGCTTGGAAGGCAACGAGATTTCCATTTTGATACCGAATTCAAGGATATTGATAATAAGGCATGCTTAATAAAAGGATTCTCAAATCGTTCAATTACAGAGTTAGCAAAAGAGATTAATTCTTCCTTAGGCAATGATAACGTTGGGATGATTTCATCAAATAATGTTTTAGTCATAAAATCTTTTATATCTGGATCTTGCATGGATTCTAATACATATTCATTACCAGCTAGAAAAGACGCCAAAACAAACGAAGTATGAGCACCATTTAATATTCTGACTTTTCTTTCTCGATATGGTTTTTGATTATTCGTAAATACTACTGGAAGACCAGCTTTATCTAAAGGCAATTCTTTTGAGATATCCTTATCACTTTCAATAACCCATAAAGCAAAAATTTCTCCTGTATCTAACAGAGTATCTACATAACCTAACTTATTACATAATTCTTCTGCTTCATCTTTTGGATATCCGGTCACAATTCTGTCTACTAATGTGCTACAGAAGATACATGTTTCATTAATCCATGAAATGAATTTAGCGTCAAGGTTCCATAAAGATGCAAATTTGAGAACACAATCTTTTAAAGTACCGCCATTATTTTCGATTAATTCACAAGGAATGATAATTAATCCTTTACTTTGATCACCATTAAAATACTCAAATCTCTCAAAGAGTAACTTGGTTAATTTACCAGGGAAAGTCTTCGGAGGTTTTGCATCAAAGGTATCTGTTTCATCGTATACTATTCCAGCTTCAGTTGTATTGGAGACAACGAATCTTAATGTTTCTGATTTTGCATAGGTAGCATATTTATCATATTCTTCTATTGCAGCTACAGCGTCCGATACGCTCGTAATAACGCGATTTATAACCTTTGTTTCTCCATCTTCTTTTCCTCTTAGAGATAAAGTATATTGACATTCTTGATTATGGAATGCCTCTAGATTACCGTACGCTATGGGTTTTACGATTGCAACATTACTGTTGAATATACCGGCCTCATTTGCTACATCAATCATGTAATCTACAAAAGCACGTAAAAAATTCCCTTCTCCAAATTGAAGAACTTTAATTGGCCTGTCAACTGCGTTTGTAATTTTCTTATTTAATATTTCCATTGTTGCCTCCTTATATTATAAAACTTATAGATGTTTTATTAGGGATTTTATGTATTTTTTTATTCCCCTTTTTATTTGTAAGTATTTACATTATTATTTTACTAATTTTTATATAATAAGTCAATTGCTTTTTTTATTTAATTTATCCTGATTCCATGATATTTTTGTTAAATTGTTGTTGAATCATAATTATTAAACAGTATTGCCTTATTAATAATAATATAGTATAATAAAAAAGGTTATCAATCTATCTTTATTTCCATTGAAAGTACTTACAGATATTGAGGTGAATACATGAATATTTACGATGTTTCAGAAAAGGCAGGTGTTTCCATTGCAACGGTATCCCGTGTTATTAATGGTAATCCAAATGTCAGTGAAAAAACCAAACAAAAAGTTCTTACCGTTATGGATGAAATAGGCTATACTCCAAATGCTTTTGCAAGAGGATTAGGTCTGAATACCATGAAAACGATTGGTATCATGTGTGCCGATTCCTCGGACCCTTTTTTAGCTAACGCAGTTTATTTTATTGAGCGAGAACTCCGTAAAAATGGGTACGACTCCTTCTTATGTTGTACTGGTTATGAATTAAAGAATAAGCAAAACTATTTAAACCTTTTACTATCAAAAAGAATTGATGCGGTTATATTAGTTGGTTCGACCTTTCTTGAAGTGAATAAAAAAGATAATTCTTACATTACCAATGCAGTAAAAGATATTCCAGTAATGCTAATTAATGGTTACCTTGATAAAAAGAATATTTATTGCACCTTATGTGATGATTATCAATCAGTTCATGATGTAGCATCGCTCTTAATTGATCAAGGGAAACAGAATATCCTATATCTATATACTTCTAAATCCTATAGTGGTATTCAAAAAATGAATGGATTTAAAGCAGCTATTAAGGAAAAAATGCAAACTATAAATGAAGATTTCATTCAATCCTGCCCTGGTAACATAACCGATGCAAAAGAATTGTTATTAAAATTATATAACAATGGATATCCTATTGATGCAGTTATTGCTGCTGAAGATATTCTTGCAGTAGGTGCAATCAAATTTGCTAAAGAGAAAGGTCTATCAATACCAGAGGAAATCAGTATTGTAGGTTGTAATAATTCTATCTTAGCGAGCTGCTGTGAGCCAGAGCTTACTTCCATTGATAACCATGTAGAAACTTTAAGCATTACTACAGTCAGTACATTAATGAGAGTGTTAGGTGGTCACGCTGTACCGAATAAAACAACGATTTCTAATGATTTAGTTAAAAGAAATACAACAAATTTCTAATTTTACTAGGAGGATTAATAATGAAACAATTTATGGACAAAGATTTTTTATTATCAACGGAGACTGCAAAAGCCTTATATCATGACTATGCAGCTAAAATGCCAATCATTGATTATCACTGCCATATTAACCCAAAAGAAATTGCAGAGGATAAAAGCTTTGATAATATTACTCAAGTATGGCTTGGTGGCGATCACTACAAATGGAGACTACTCCGTGCTAATGGTGTGGAAGAAAAATACATCACAGGCAATGCACCAGACCGTGAGAAATTCCAAAAATGGGCTGAAACCATGCCAAAAGCTATTGGGAATCCTGTATACCACTGGAGTCATCTAGAATTACAACGTTATTTTGATTATAACGGCGTATTAAATGAAAAAACTGCTGAAGATGTTTGGAATATCTGTAATGCTAAACTTCAACAATCTTCTATGGGTGCTCGTAATATAATTAAGCAGTCCGATGTTAAAGTAATATGCACAACCGATGACCCAATTGATACCTTGGAATGGCACAAAATGATTGCCGAAGATGAAACATTTGATGTGAAAGTTCTACCTGCTTTCCGTCCTGATAAAGCAATGAACATAGAAAAAGCTGATTTTGTCGATTATCTTACAAAGTTAACTCAAGTTAGCAAAATTTCTATCACAAGCTTTTCAGATCTTTGTGATGCCCTAAGTAATAGAATTGCTTTCTTTGATTCCATGGGCTGTAAGATATCCGATCATGCTCTTGAATACGTAATGTATCAAGCTGCTTCTGCTGAAGAAATTGAGGCAATCTTTGCCAAAAGATTGTCAGGAACAATTCCAAGCGAATTAGAGCAATTACAATTTAAAACTGCATTCATGGTCTTTGTAGGAAAAGAATATCATAAACTCGGTTGGACCATGCAATTACATTATGGAACAAAGCGTGATAATAATACATTCATGTTCAATAAATTAGGCCCTGATACCGGTTATGATTGCATTAATACCTATGGTTCTTCTGCACAGATGTCAAATTATTTGAATGCTTTAAATATTACTGACCAATTACCAAAAACAATTATTTACTCACTAAATCCTAACGATAACGCTGCAATCGGAACTGTAATTGGTTGTTTTCAAGATTCTACAGCAGTAGGCAAGATTCAACATGGTTCTGCATGGTGGTTTAATGATCAAAAACTTGGCATGATTGATCAAATGACTTCTCTTGCAAACGTAGGACTCCTGTCTAATTTCGTTGGTATGTTAACTGACTCCAGAAGTTTCCTCTCTTATACCAGACATGAGTATTTTAGAAGAATCCTTTGTGATCTCATTGGAACTTGGGTTGAGAACGGCGAATATCCGGGCGATATGGAATACTTAGGTAAAATGGTTCAAGATATTTCCTATAACAATTGCATGAGATATTTCGAATTCTAAAATATCAAACGAATTATTGAATAGTTTGTCCTCCTTTTACTTATAATATGTATGATAATGTAAAAGGAGGAAATAAACATGAAATCAAAAGTTGATCCAGATCTCTGTATCTCATGTGAATTATGCACTAATATCTGTTCTGAAGTTTATAGTATGGGTGATGATGGCCTTGCACATGCTATAGAAGGTGACATTCCAGAAGAACAATTAGCTGAGGCAGAAAATGCTCGTGATAGCTGTCCTACCAGTGCTATTGATTTAGACTAAAACACTAAGGAGACAGGCACTGAAAAGTCTCTATTTTAGTATCGAATGAATATAGGTGTATGGGTAGGGTGTTAAAAGCCCAATTTAGAATTGAAATGAATAGCGGTGCATATATAATCATTTTGTCTACCTTGCCTTCCGGCGGCATGTCCTTTGTAGAGCCTCATAGATATGAAAAACATCGCGGCTGCGATGTTTTTCATATCTATGAGGCTCTAGTCGGACATAGGCGGCCTTGTCAGCCGGTTTACGACAAAACGATTATATATGCACCGCTATTCATAATTTCAGTTATGTAGGGCTTTTAACACCCTATCATACACCTTTATTCATGCAAAGTTTATTCGGAGACTTTTTCAGTGCCTCGTTATAGCGAATCTTTAATTTTAAATAGCATACCAATGGGCTGTTGCATTAATGATTCAAAATCGTATTGCAAAGCCCTTTTAATTTTTGTTAATTTATATAGTAACATAAATATATTTTAAATCTTTTCAATGACTTTTCGAAGCTGGAATTGTTTTAAAGCTTTAATTATAGTAAAAAACAAATATAGTTTATTAAATTAGTTCTAAATAATTCATAGGTCGCATTATCCAATATAATTTTATATTAATATACTATATCTAATTTGCATATTGTAAGTTAGGCAATTTCAGAGTTCTTAAGGTGCTTTTGTATATTGTAATTAGTAAATTCATCTTCATATAATGTCTTTTCATTCTTTTTGTTTATTTGCCCCTCTACTACTATCTTTTAATATGGGTCCTGCTGAATTGTAACTGATATAAAAATACTGACAATTTACTGAAAAGTTTTGCTGATTATTTTTTTAATTTTGCTATTGAATTATGAGACAGACTATAGTATAATTTGCAGTTGAATATATTAACGAAGCTTACGGAGGTGCTTATGAAACATATTATTAGTCCGCTTGACTTATCAGTTTCGGAATTGAAAGAGGTCTTAGATTTATCGGAGGCTATCATTCAAAACCCGAAAAAATACGCTAATGTGTGCCAAGGCAAGAAATTAGCAACTTTATTCTATGAACCAAGTACTAGAACAAGATTAAGTTTTGAAGCTGCCATGTTAAATCTTGGCGGTAGTGTTTTAGGATTTTCATCAGCCGATTCCAGTTCTGCTGCAAAAGGCGAAAGTGTTGCTGATACCATTCGTGTTATTTCTAGTTATGCTGATATCTGTGCTATGCGCCATCCGAAAGAAGGTGCTCCCCTAGTTGCTTCTACCTATTCTTCTATTCCTGTGATTAACGCCGGTGATGGCGGTCACAATCATCCCACTCAAACCCTTACAGATTTATTAACAATTCAAACATTAAAAGGTCGGTTGAATAACCTGACTGTTGGTTTTTGTGGCGATTTGAAGTTTGGTAGAACCGTTCATTCTTTAATTAATGCATTGGTGCGTTATGAGAATATATCTTTTGTACTCATTTCACCAGATGAATTAAAGATACCTACTTATTTAAGAGAAGAAGTCTTAGAAAAAAATCATATTCCATATAAAGAGGTTAAAGTTCTCGAAGATGTTATGCCTGAACTGGATCTACTCTATATGACAAGAGTACAAAAGGAACGTTTCTTTAATGAAGAAGATTATATTCGATTAAAGGATTCCTTTATTCTTGACTCTAAGAAAATGAGCTATGCTAAGCCTGATATGTTAGTGCTCCATCCTCTTCCTAGAGTGAATGAAATTGCAACTGAAGTAGATAATGACCCTAGAGCCGTATACTTTAAACAAGCTGAATTCGGTGTATATGCGAGAATGGCTCTGATTATGAAGCTATTGGAGGTGGAAGCATGTTAAATATTGGAGGATTAACGAAAGGAGTTGTTATCGACCATATTGAAGCGGGTGGTGCGATGAATATCTATTCCTATCTTAATTTGGAAAAATTAGATTGCAGCGTTGCTATTATAAAAAATGCAAAAAGTAATAAAATGGGTAAGAAAGACATTATTAAGATTGAAGAACATTTAGACATGGATTTGGATATCTTAGGAGTTTTAGACCGTAATATTACGATTAATCTAATTGAAGATGGGAAAATTATTGAAAAACGTAATTTGTATCTCCCAGAAAAAGTAACTAATATTATAAAATGTAAGAACCCTAGATGTATTACATCAATTGAAAGGGAACTGCCCCATAGTTTTAAATTAACAGATAAAGAAAAAGGTGTTTACCGTTGCATCTACTGTGAACAGGCTTTTAAAGGGAATTAAATAATTAGACCACTGGAAAAGTTCAAAAGTAACTTTTTCAGTGGTCTTTGATGTTTCAAATATTGATATTTATTCGATCCTTTATAACATTCCAATCAATGTTTTTCATGAAATTATTAATATACTCATCTTTCTTATCAGCGTATTGTAAGAAATAGGCATGTTCATACATATCCAGAACCAATATAGGCAAAGACAGAGTTATATTACCTACATCATGGGCATCTAGACTTATATTTCTTAACCGTCCTGAACGGAAATCAAACAAAAGTATTACCCAGCCTCTGCTGGCTTTTGCTGTTGCAATAAAGTGTTTTTGCCAGAGCTCGTAACTTCCATAATCTCTCGCCAAATATTTCATAATTTCGGAATCGGGTTCATTATCTCTGGAACCAATATTTTCAAAATAATATTCATGAAGAATAACCCCATTTAATGCATAGGTCTCTCCTCTTTTTATTCCTCTATATTTACTGTATGTTGCATTGGACTGATCTAGGTCTGAGTTTTCTGCAAGTAACTTATCAATTTCATTCATTTTGTTTATGTATCCTACATACAATCTCATATGTGCATCAAATTGTTCTTTGTTGATAACAGTTACATCCTCCGAATATTCAAATCTAAGTGCTTCAAATTCCATAAAAATAAACCTCCAATATATACTTTGTATCCTATATATAAGTATACGCAGCTATTGGAGGTTTATTATTATATTTGTTAAATCAACTAGAATAGACCGGTTATGATACCTTCATCATTAACATCAATGCCTTCAGCAGCAGGTTTCTTTGGTAGTCCGGGCATCGTCATAACGGTTCCTGTAATTGCGACTACAAAGCCCGCACCAGCAGATACATACACTTCTCTTATGTGAATATTAAAACCAGTTGGCCGCCCTAATTTGGTGGGGTCATCAGACAAGGAATACTGATTTTTAGCCATACATACCGGAACTTCTTTATAACCTAATTCTTCAATTTTAGTTATTGCTTTTTCTGCAGTTGGATCATAAGTTACAGAAGACGCACCATAAATTTCTTTTGCTATTGTTTCAATTTTCTCCTTCAGAGAAAGTTTTATATCATATAATGGCTTAAATTTGCTTTCCTTTGTTTCAATGGTTTTGATAACTTTGTTAGCTAGGTCAATTCCACCTTCTCCACCTTTTTCCCAAACCTCGGATAACGAGAATTCACAGCCCTTATTCTCACAGAATAGTTTTACATACTCTAGTTCATCCTTAGAATCAGTTATAAAACGATTTAGCGTGACAATTACGGGCACTCCATATTTCTGCAAGTTTTCGATGTGTTTTTCTAAATTAACAATTCCTAGTTTTAAAGCTTCTAAATTCTCCTGTGCTAAATCTACCTTACTGATTCCACCGTTATATTTAAGCGCACGTACGGTTGCTACTAATACAACTGCGGCTGGCTTTAATCCAGCACTCGTACATTTGATATCAAAGAATTTCTCTGCACCTAAATCAGCACCAAATCCAGCCTCTGTCACAACAATATCAGCTAATTTTAAAGCCGTTTTAGTTGCTCTTACACTATTGCAACCATGTGCGATATTGGCAAACGGACCACCATGAATAATAGCAGGTGTATTCTCTAAGGTCTGAATCAGGTTTGGTTTAATAGCATCTTTTAGTAATGCTGCCATAGATCCAACAGCATTGATATCTTTTGCTGTTATCGGCTGCCCTTCGTAGGTATAGGCGACAATGATTCTGCCTAATCGTTTTTTTAGATCTTTCATGTCATCGGCAAGACAAAGAATTGCCATAATTTCAGATGCAACTGTGATAATAAAATGATCTTCTCTTACAACTCCATCCACTTTTCGTCCAAGTCCAACCACAATGTTACGTAACACTCTATCATTGATATCCACGCATCTTTTCCATACAATCTGATTTGTATCAATGTCTAATACATTACCTTGATGAATATGATTATCAAGCATTGCTGCTAAAAGATTATTAGCGGAAGTTATCGCATGGAAATCACCAGTAAAATGCAAATTCAAATCCTCCATTGGTACAACTTGCGCATAACCACCACCAGCTGCACCACCTTTTATACCAAAGCAGGGACCTAAAGAGGGTTCTCTTAATGCTATTACCGCTTTTCTATTCAATAATCCTAATGCTTGTCCAAGTCCAACAGTAGTCGTTGTTTTACCTTCACCTGCAGGAGTTGGATTGATTGCAGTTACTAGAACTAGCTTACCATCCTGTTTATCTTTCACTTTATCCCATAACTCATCTGAGAATTTAGCTTTGTACTTTCCGTAAAAATCGAGATCCTCTTCCATTATATCCAACTTAGCTGCAATCTCCTTAATATGCTTTAATTGCGCTTTCTGAGCTATCTGAATATCGGTTTCCATAGATTTAGCCTCCTGATAGTATGATTTATTTTACTAATATTAATTAATTTCTATAACCTATTATAACAAATCATAAAAATAAAAAAAGACTTAAATTCATTATATTTTACAATTAATAATATTAAAATTTATACTTTGACCTTATAACCGCATTGAGTTATAATGTTACGAACAATATCTATACATGAAAGTAGGAAATAATATGACTTATAATACTATAATTTTTGATTTAGATGGCACTCTTTTAAATACATTAGATGACTTAAGAGATAGCGTGAATTACGCTTTAAATAAGTATGGTTACCCAACAAGAAATCTAGAAGAGATTAGATCCTTTGTTGGAAATGGGGCCAGTATATTAATTAAAAGGGCTGTTCCAACGGGAACCTCTCCTGAAGATATAACTAAATGTTTTCAAGTTTTTCATGATCACTATGATACTAACATGTTTAATAAAACTTGTCCTTATGATGGTATTTATTCTCTTCTAGCCGGTTTAAAAGAACAAGGTTATAAGCTTGCTATTGTATCGAATAAATATGATGCTGCAGTGAAATCTTTGTGTAAAGATTATTATGATGATTTCATTCAGGTTGCTATTGGTGAATCACCAAATGTTGCTAAAAAACCAGCTCCCGATAGTGTATATAAAGCACTTGAAGAATTGGGTTCCACAAAAGAACAAGCAATTTTTGTTGGTGATTCCGATATAGATGTACAAACTGCCAAGAATGCAGGTTTGATTTGTGTTGGAGTTACCTGGGGCTTTAGAAACAGAGAAGTTTTAGAAGCAGAAGGCGCCGATATCATTATAGATAATCCGGAAGATTTACTGGATTATTTGATTTGATAATTGACAAATACATTATTTGGTAATACAATATGTCTAAATGAAAATCATAGGAGGGTTTGTTGTATGTTAACTGTATCTGTATTGGAGATTACAACTAAATAGTTGTAGAAAGTCAATGATTGACAGGATAAAACCTGTTTATTTGTTGTACTTAACTAAAAGTATTGGCAATTTATTATTGGTACTTTGGGACTTCTACGTTACAGATTGCTTCAATTAAACCATTGTATTATATATTTTATCAAATAACAGGATATTATTGTTTGATATTGTAAGGCGTGGCATATATTAGTGTCACGCTTTTATTATAAATACAAATATCATACTCTTGCTAATTAGTAAGGAGCCCGCGGAAGCATTCTGTCTATTTAGGATAATAGTATCTTAAATATAAAACGAGTGCCAACTCGCGGGCTTTTTATTTTAAACTTTTAATATAAGGAGAATCAGAAATGAAAGTAATAGAAACATTAAAATTAACAAAATCTTATAAGAGATATAAAAAGGAACCAGGATTAAAAGGCAGCGTGAAAGGATTATTCAAAAGAGAGTATTTGACAAAATCCGCTGTTTCTGATTTTAATCTAACCATTCATGAGGGTGAATTTGTTGGGTTAATTGGTCCTAACGGTGCTGGAAAAACCACACTTGTCAAGATGCTTACCGGCATCATTGCCCCAACTTCCGGAGAAATTTCTGTCCTTGGATATTATCCAAATAAACTGGAGAATGCTTTAAAAAAACAATATGCCGTGGTAATGGGGCAAAAGAGTCAATTATTCTTTGAACTTTCTGCCGCCGATACATTTTTATTATTTAAGGAACTTTATGGTATAGCAGATGATGAATATCATAAAACCCTCAATTATTTCATAGAATTGTTCGATGTAGCTGATATTATGGATGTACAGGTTCGCACACTTTCCCTAGGTGAAAGGATGAAGATGGAATTAATCGCAGCTCTATTACATAATCCCAAGATTCTATTTTTAGATGAGCCTACAATCGGGTTAGATGCAGTTGCCCAAAAACAAATTCGTAAATTCTTAAAAGAAGTAAATGAAACTAAGGGTACTACTATCATATTGACTTCACATTATATGGAAGATATTAAAAGCCTTTGTAAACGTTGTGTTGTGATTAATGGTGGTATTAAGTTATATGATGGTGATACGGATGGCTTATTTTTAAACTATCAAACCCACAAAAAGATAACAATATCCTTCGAACATGATGTATCATGTATTCTCCCAATGGAATGCTTGATATTGGAAGAAAGTCCTTATAAAGTTTCATTTATGATAAAGAAAGAATTGTCACGGGAAATATTAAAAGATTTATTAATGAACTATGAATTTAACGATATTTCTATTGAGGAAGAAGACATTGGCAACGTAGTGGAACGTATTTATTGCGATAAAAGTGGGGAGATAAAAACAGATGAGAAAATATCTTGAAATTGCTAAAATCGCTTTTAAGGCGCAGCTAACATGGAGATTTGATATTGCTTTTAACATGGTATTTACTATAATTAAGATTTTATTTGCCTATATTATATGGGGAACTATATTTGGGGAGAGGGAGTTCGTGGCTGGGTTTACTTTTCATACTATGCTTTCTTACTATATTATCAGTTCGTTTTTATCCCAGGTGGAAATGTCGGATGGTGTAAGCCGTGAAATTAATACAAGAATTCGGACTGGTACATTTTCAAAATATATGACAATTCCTGCCAATGTAGAAGGTTATTTCATTGCACAAACAGCAGGTACTTCTGCATTCTATCTTTTTTTTAATTTTACAGCGGCAGTAATTTGGATATTTACATTCCAGATCAAATTTGTAATAACTACAAATATGACATTCATTTTACCTGCAATCTTCATGATTATATTAGGATTACTATTTATGGTACAGTTGAATTTCTTTTTAGGTATTTTAACATTAAAATTTCAGGATATTCAGTTATTTCTGATGATTAAAAATAGCCTAATTGCTTTTATTACTGGAACTATGATACCACTTTCTTTATTGCCGGAAGGGATTACAACGGTAATGCGTTTTTTCCCTTTTTATTATATTACATATCTTCCGTCTATGCTGCTAATTGGTCAGAATGAAATGGAAATTACAACTGGATTATGTGTTCTCACCATATGGTTGCTGCTTTTCGTTATAATAAATAAATTAACATATAAACGACTGCGTGTACGATTTGATGGGGTGGGTGTATGAAAAGAAATTTAAGATTTATATTAACTTTAATAAAAATGAAATTAGCACATATGATGGTGTTCCGCTTGTCCTTTTTTGGTGCCTTTTTTGTAGATGGAACATTGTTTCTAATTCAGTTAATTATGTTTAGCACCCTCTATTCTAAGGTGGACTCTATCGGTGGTTGGGAGAAAGGGGCAATGATAATTTTCATCGGATCATTTTCATTAATTAATGCTTTAAATATGGTAATCTTTTTCTTTGGAATTAATAATCTTCCCAATAAGATTATTAACGGTGAACTTGATCATTATATTACGAAACCGGTAAGTCCATTATTGCGTCTTACCTTTGAACAGATTAATCTCGGCTCCATTCCACTAATATTTGCAAGTATCGGAATCGTAATATATGGAGTAACGATTAGTGGGGTAACTGTTACGGTGGGCAGATGGGTTGGCTACAGTATACTTATCCTGTTCATGACATTGCTTTGGTATGATGTTGAATTGATTTTGCGCTGTATCCCATTCTTTGTAATCTCAGCAGTAAATATTACTCGTACAGAGGAATTGCTTGATCTATGCATGAAAGTTCCGGGGACTTTATTCAAAGGTGTATTTAAGGCCCTTTTTTATTTTGTTCTACCTTACGGTATTATGGCAACCATTCCATCACAGCTTATTATGCAAACCATTTCTCCTATGGGCGTTTTATACGGAATTTTTATTGTTGTTTTGTTTACTTTGTTTACTTTTTGGTTATGGAAATCTGGACTGAAGCATTATAAGAGCGCAAGCAGCTAAAATATCTTCTACAAATATATTTAGTTTCAGCGAGTGCACCATTTCTCTATTGTAATGCTTATTAACATACGCTATAATACAAACAATAAAACTTGTGGGAGTAGTGTGAATAAATAGCAATTCACACATCTTGATTTTGATGCCTGCTAAAGCAGGCGGACGGGAGTAGTGTGAATAAATAGCAATTCACACATCTTGATTTTGATGCCTGCTAAAGCAGGCGGACGGGAGTAAATATGAAGACATTACTTTTATTAGCAAAAGGGTTTGAAACTATGGAGTTTAGTGTATTTGTTGATGTTTTAGGATGGGCGCGTAATGATTTTGGGCTAGATACCCAGGTGATTACCTGTGGATTTCAAAAACAAGTTATGAGCACCTTTCATATTCCGGTTATTGTAGATAAATTAATCAATGATATTAAGGTTGATGATTATGATGCTCTTGCTATTCCAGGTGGTTTTGAAGAATATGATTTTTATGAAGAAGCATATGATGAAAAATTTCTAGACTTGATTAGAGAGTTTGATAGAAAAGGGAAAATTATTGCATCAATATGCGTTGCGGCGTTACCGGTTGGTAAAAGTGGTGTTTTAAAGGATCGAAAAGCTACTACATATCATTTAAATAAGGGCTATAGGCAAATACAATTGAAGGAATTTGGTGTAAATGTAGTGAATGAACCAATCGTTGTTGATAAGAATATTATTACATCCTATTGTCCCGAAACAGCTCCACATGTTGCCTTCAAACTTTTAGAAATGCTGACCTCGAAAGAAAAAATGGAACATGTAAAAACGGCTATGGGCTTTGACCTGTAATTATAACAAAAAATCCTTAGTCAATTTATCCGTTTTTTTTGCAGATTCAAAATGATAACTTTTAGAGTAAGGATCGCAAAAACCATGGTCGCCAGGTAGTATTTTTGCAGTAACAGGAATCACATTATTAAGTATATCAACTATACGGCTTACCTGAAACGATTTTTCACCGCTTGCAAAATGGAGAAGAGATGGACATTTCGGTACCACATCTAGATAATCACGTATACGCGAGCCATAGTAACCAATCATGGAATCACATAGTCCATTTCCTGAACAGATCCATGCAATAGTTGCACCTATACTGTACCCTATTAGAATTATCTTTTTATAAAGAGGCCTCAACTGTTCAATTAAATTATTTACTTGATTACATATGTTAAATCCTATTGATTTATTAAAATATTGATAAGCCTCTTCTTGTTGCTCATATTGAAAAGGCTTATCAATATTTAGTAAATTCGGACAATATACATCGAATCCACTTAATGAATATTTTTTACACACTTCTGAAATATGTCTGTTTATACCATATATCTCATGGAGTATAATGATCGCAGTATCCGATTCGTTCTTATATATTAGCATTTATTTTCACCCCGTAAGAACCCTTTTTATGAGTTTAATTATTTTCTTCGTTGATACTTTTATTTCTATATACCAAATCATTACGTTTTTCAAATCGGTTCCTAATTCACCCGAAAAAATTATTAAGAATAAACGCTGCTATGATAGATAATATCATGATAAGGAGAATCAACCTTGCCACCCATTGTCTACTTATAAAATAATATTTATTATTATCCTTTTCATCTAATACAGTTTTCTCTTCTACTATGTTCTCTTCACTGCTTTCATTAAAATAAATATCTAATAATTCCTTTGCTTTTTCATAATCTTTACTAGCAACATAAATATCTGATCCAAATATGGAATATCCCATATAGATTTTCATATAACCACCACTACCACTATCTTTTACCAAAACAGGTATATCTGAATCTTCTAAAAAACAAACTATCATCGATTCTTCCGTTTGATTAGATACAGAAATTAATAACATGGGCTCAATTGAAGACATTATTTTATCACTCCTTATACAGTAATTACCCAATTTAACTTTATAAGTAATTCCCCCGCTTCTTAGCGAAGCGTAAGCGGTGGGTTGGGACTTACTTGTTTCAGTC
>CAUQEW010000004.1:0-233754 GCA_963517115.1 uncultured Lachnospiraceae bacterium
CTTTTATGTTTTTCCTTTCTTTTATGTTTTTCCTTTCTTTTATGTTTTTCCTTTCATTTATGTTTTTCCTTTCTTTTAAGTTAAAACCCGAATAGATTTGGTGGTCGCCTGGTGCTCTTGTACTTTAAATTCTTCAATAATCTATATTAACAGGCGGGGATGCAGGAATATAATAAAAAAAAGTTTTTCGTTTACGACGACACTTTCATCCAATAATCCGATTGGAGAGGACTGCTGTTCTTGCTGTCCTATCCAAGCGAATTATTGGATGAAAGTGTCATAGTAACGGAAAAACTTTCTTATTATATCCCTGCATCCCCGCCTGTTATCAAAGCCTAAATTAGAATTTAAAGTACAAGAGTACCAGGCGACCACCAAATCTTCAACTAACCTAAATTAAATACTGTCTTCTTTTTTTCTTAATAGGTCATAAACTTCCAGTTCTTCACCAAAGTCAGCAAAGATCTTCTGCTTTGGATGTGGGCAGCTTTCCATATCGTTACCGTTTTCATCTATAATTTTATTTACGGTTACGGATAGATTTCTGCCATCCGGTTTCATTACCTCGATGACTTCTCCAACTGAGAATTTGTTTCGCTGTTCTAATTCATATAATCCAGCTTCATTCTTAGACTTTATGATACCGAGGTAAGTATATTCCTTAACATACGTATTGTTATCATAAATTTGAGCTTCTTCATTGGGTTTTCCAAAGAAAAATCCGGTTGTAAACTGCCTGTAAGTACATTTTGCAATTTCTTCTCTATAATATGGTATGTTTTGGTTATATAACGCAGGTGATTCAAAGTAATCATCAATCGCTTTACGATAGGTTCTAGTTACTGCCGCTACATACAAGGCAGTCTTCATTCTTCCTTCAACTTTAAAGCTATCAATTCCAGCATTTATTAATTCAGGAACATATTCAATCATGCATAAATCCTTGGAATTAAATATATAGGTACCACGTTCATTTTCCTCTACCGGGAGATATTCGCCAGGACGAGTCTCTTCGGATATATAATATTTCCATCTACATGGATGAGTACAAGCCCCTCGATTTGCATCCCTTCCTGTAAAATAGTTACTTAACAAGCATCTACCAGAATGAGCGATACACATAGCACCATGCACGAAAGACTCTATCTCTAATTCATCCGGAATATTTTCTCGTATTCCCTTGATTTCTTCTAAAGATAATTCTCTTGCTGAGACTACTCTTGTTGCACCCATCCTTTGCCAGAAACGATAGGTTCCATAGTTAACATTATTCGCTTGCGTACTGATATGAATCTCAATTTCAGGTGCGATCTCTCTTGCTATCTCAAACACTCCAGGATCAGATATAATAAGGGCATCTGGCTTCATTTCTTTTAACTCTTTAAAATATTCTTTTATACCGGCAAGATCCTCGTTATGAGCTGTGATATTTGCTGTTACATAGATCTTCTTACCATAGGAATGAGCAAATTCAATTCCGGATAACATGTCCTCTTTACTGAAATTCTTTGCTTTTGCTCTTAACCCATACATTTCTCCACCAATATATACTGCATCAGCACCATATATGATTGCTGTTTTTAATACTTCTAAATTACTGGATGGAATTAATAATTCCGGTTTCTTATATTCTCTCATGATTTATACCTTGCCTTTCTTAATCACTTTACTCGTGTACTTACTGTTACTCCATCTCCAACTGGTATAATAGCAGTTTCTAAATCCTCCATATGAGTTAGTGTATACAGATATTCTCTCATTCTTGTGTGAATGGTTCGGTCTCTTCTCGTTACACTGTAACGTGATTCAGCGACGGTACCATCCTGCAATACATTGTCTGTTACCAATAGCCCTCCTATTGGTAATAATTTCATGATTTCAGGCAAAAAATTCATATACTGCGCTTTTGCAGCATCCAAAAAAATAAAGTCAAAATTGTTCATATTATCAATACTACTAGAATCAGAATTATTATTATTTTTATCAGCTGCTAGTTGCTTTAATATTACTAATGCATCTCCTTCGAGCAAGGTTATCCGTTCTCCCTTAGGTGCAGATGTGAGATTCTTCCTGGCTTTTTCTAATCGCATCTCTACTTTCTCAATCGTTGTTATGGTACAGTCCTTTGGTATACATTCACTCATTAAGATTGCAGAAAATCCTACCGCTGTTCCTATCTCTAATACTCGATGAGGCTTCTTCATCGCTAGTAGAAATCGAAGAAAAGCCTGCGTTTCTTTTCGAATAATTGGCACACCCTCCGTCAACGCTGATTTCTCCAGTTCTTTTAGTGGAGAAGGTAACTCTTTCTCCAGTGAATTGATATAAGCTGTTATTCTCTCGTTTACTATCATACGGTATGCTCCCCACTAACAAAGAGCGAACCATCAGCGGTTTCCGCCTCGGTTCGCCTCTATTGTATTATTTACTATCTATTTAGTCTGTAACATTTGTTTCATTTGATTTATCTGATGTCGTTTCATCCGTTGTATCTGTATCATCTGTTGTATCTGCATCATCTGTTGTATCCTTATCACCCGATACATCCACTTCATCTGCACCTGTTTGATCCGTCTCATCTTCCGATGGAACTATAATAATAGCAAATATTTCATCATAGGTCATGGAAGTATTGACAACAAAAGTTCCCGGCATAATCTTATGTTTCTTTAATTTAGCTTTCACATAAAACGAATATTTATCTACAATTATTTTATTAAGTTTAAGCTTACTAGCTACATTCATAGTAGACTCACCTTTTTTAATCTGTATCTCAATATCACGTCCGGGTTCTTCTGAAGCAGTCACCTGACCAAAGATTTGATAACAGAAATCGTAAGTTTGTTTACTAACTCTAGTTATTAAAATAATGACAACCGCATAGAAAATAACATTTAACAGCAGTCGCAATATGAAACTGGTTATTTTTAATACGTGTTGTGCAGTAGTAGGCTTAGAAGTCATTCTTACTATCTCCTTTTTACAATCAATTTACTTCCATAATGATTGGTAATATCATAGGATTTCTCTTTGTCTTCTTCCATAAATAATCACTTAAGGAATCCTTGATTTCTGTTTTAATTCTACCCCAATCAGTGGTGTTTTTACTTATACATTTTTCAAGAGCATCGCTAACAACTACCCTAGCCTCTTCCATTAAATTCTCTGATTCTCTCACATAGACAAAACCTCTAGATACAATGTCCGGGCCTGAAAGTATTTGATTTGTATATTTTTCTAATGTTATTACAACAATTAATAACCCATTTTCGGATAAATGCTGTCTGTCACGAAGGACAATGTTTCCTACGTCACCAACACCAAGTCCATCCACTAGAATACCCTGCGCTGGTACCTTTCCAATAACAGATCCACGTTCTGATGATAATTCTAAAACATCTCCAGAAGACATTACAAATATATTCTCCTTTGGAACACCCATACTTTGGGCAAGCTCTGCATGTTTTATTAAATGTCTGTATTCACCATGAGCCGGAATAGCATATTTCGGTTTTGTCAAAGCATACATTAATTTAATTTCTTCTTGACATGCATGACCAGATACGTGAGTATCCTGATAGATTACCTTAGCACCCTTCATAGATAAATCATTAATTACCTTAGATACCGCTTTCTCATTACCCGGTATTGGTGTAGAACTTAATATTACAGTATCTCCCGGCTTAATGGATAACTTTTTATGAATAGAAGCAGCCATTCTTGGTAATGCTGCCATGGTCTCGCCTTGACTTCCAGTGGTAATTAAAACTAACTTATCATCTGGATAATTTTTCATTTGTTCAATGTCAATTAGCATATTATTAGGAATTGTAATATAGCCTAGTTCTGAGGCAGTAGAAATAATATTTACCATACTTCTACCTTCAATAACTACTTTTCTATCATATTTTTCTGCTGAATTAATTATCTGCTGTACTCTGTCTACATTCGAAGCAAAGGTGGCTACGATAATTCTGTTTCTTACACTTTCTGCAAATATATTATCAAATGTTTTGCGTACGGTACTTTCTGACATGGTATATCCAGGTCTTTCTACATTCGTACTATCACACATTAAAGCTAGTACGCCTTTTTTACCAAGTTCTCCAAAACGCTGTAAATCGATAGTTTCACCAAATACAGGTGTATAATCCACTTTAAAATCTCCAGTATGAACGATCGTGCCCGCTGGTGTGAAAATTGCTAAAGATGCAGCATCTGCAATACTATGATTAATTCGAATAAACTCAATACGAAAACATCCAAGATTAATAGATTGACCATATTTAATAACTTTTCTCTTTGTAGTCTTTAAAAGATTATGCTCTTTTAATTTATTCTCAATGATGCCAATCGTTAGTTTAGTTGCATAGATTGGCACATTTATATCTCTTAAAATGTATGGCAATGAGCCTATATGATCCTCATGTCCATGAGTGATAATAAAACCTTTCACCTTGCTAATATTTTCTTTCAGGTAGGTTACATCTGGTATAACCATATCTATTCCTAACATTTCATCGTCTGGAAATGATAACCCACAATCTACTACGATAATACTGTCCTCGTATTCATATGCAGTTATATTCATTCCAATTTGTTCTAGTCCTCCAAGGGGTATTATTTTAACGCCCTTAATATCTGTTATATTCTCTTTCAAAAAATTGCACCTCCAATGGTTTATTTTATGTATTATTCCATTATATTTCAAGTGCATTCCATAATTGGTTAGATTGTTATTTCAATTCTTTGATGTGTTATATTTATCTATGTGCTTCTTCACGACAATTTTTGCAATATCCGAACAATTTTACTTCATGATTTACTACTTCAAAATCCATAGCTTCCTGAATTCTATGCTCCAGAGTCTCTAGTAAATCACCTTGAAACGTAAGTACATTGCCACAATTCAGGCATATCAAATGATGATGATGATGTGTGTTATTTATATTGCCTTGCTGGCCAATCTCATAACGCGCATACCCATCACCTAAATTCAGCTTATCAATAAGGTTTAACTCTGCTAATAATTGAATAGTCCTGTAAACGGTCGCTAATCCAATATCTGGATTCTTTGTCTTTACACATTCGTATATTTCTTCAGCAGTTAAATGCTTATCCGGTCTGCTTTCCAATGCTTCAAGAATCGTTATTCTCTGCATGGTAACCTTAAGCCCATTCTGTTTTAATAATGTTTTGAATCGTTCTTGCTTGTCAGGCATAGCCTTATCACCTTCCTGATTACGCATTAATTGCTGCGTAATCCATGAAATCTTTTTTCAAACCAAATATCTTGCACTAATTATAATCAAAATTAATTTTTATTCTTTTATATTTCTTATTGTTTTATATTTCTTATTGTTTTATTTTTCTTATTTTTTATATTTCTTATTTTTTTATATTTCTTATTTTTTTATATTTCTTAATTGTTTTATATTTCTTATTCTTTTTTTAAATCTATATCTTCTAATAATTCTTCAAATATTTTTCCGATTAAATCCAATTCTTTTTCATCTTCTACCATGTCATATACAGCATCATCAGCATCGGTAGATAAATCTTTCAGGATATAAGCATTACCTTCTTCATCATCTTCTTCAGCATCAGTAACGAGTAGATATGTGTATCCATTTAATTTAGTTTGTTCCAATATATAGAATTCTACTTGCTCATTTTCATCCGTAGTAAAAATAACTTTGTTTTCATTTTCTCCCATTACGATTGACTCCCGTCTTCCTCTGTCATCTTTTGCAAATGTTCATTTTTTAAAAGTTGGCTTTGCAAATCCAAATATCCTTGTAATATTAATATCGCCGCTACTTTATCAACTACCAAACTTCTATCTTTACGATTCACATCACCCAAAATCAATGTCTGATTAGCAGCCACTGTAGTAAGTCTTTCATCCCAAAGTACAACTTCTAATCCTGTTCTTCTTCTTAATGTTTCTGCAAATTCTTCTGATTTCATGGCACGCTCGCCAATGGTATTATTCATGTTCTTCGGATATCCTAATACAATGCGCTCTACATCATATTCCTCAATAAGTTCCTCAATTCTCGCAAGGGTTTGACGCAATTTAGTCTCTTGCTTTCTTCGTATTGTTTCAATCCCCTGAGCTGTTATCAATAGTTCATCGCTAATTGCCACACCGACAGTTACTGAACCATAATCCAGTCCCATAATTCGCATATTTGGCTCCCATCTATGTGCCTTTGGCACATATTCTTCTCTATTTCAGATTACGATTAATATAATCAGTTAATAATTCTTCTAATATCTCATCCCGTTCTACCTTCATAATCAAACTTCTAGCTCCATTATGACTCGTTATGTAGGTTGGGTCTCCTGACATGACATATCCAACGATTTGATTAACCGGGTTATACCCCTTTTCCGTCATTGCAATAAAAACAGTAGAAATAATATCTTTCACTGAAATTTCATTCTCTTTCTGTACCTTAAAATATTGCGTATTGTTTCCTTCCTGCATACCATCACATCCTTCATATTTTCTTATTTTCTTGCTTTCTTGTTATTAAAGTTGAACTTTTTATTCAAAAATATTGGAATAAATCCGATTTCGCACAATGTAATATATATATATTAATATAAAACTCTAGAAATTTCAATCCATTATTTCACAGAACATGATTTCTTTATTTAAATGGCCTATTATCTTGCCACAAACGATATGATTATTACTGTCATTATCCGATTTTATTGCTAATTTTAAATATCTTTCATTATGACCAAATTGATAATTCTGTCCATTCAATTCCAGATTTTCTTCAATCAATATCTTTTCCGTTTTTCCTATAAAGGATTCCTGATATTCTTGTCTCATATCTGCCTCTAACTTAAACAAAACATTGCTTCTTTCTGTTTTTACCTCTTCTTTTATCTGATTTGGCATGTTTTCCGCTTTCGTACCTTTTCTCACAGAATATTTAAATATATGCATCTGTGCAAACGAAATCTTTCTCAGAAAGTTCTTTGTAATTTGGAATTCTTCCTCTGTTTCACCGGGAAATCCTACAATGATATCTGTTGTAATAGCCGGATTATCAAAATATTTTCTCAGTAGAATACATTTTTCATAGTATTCCTGTGCTGAGTATTTTCTGTTCATTCTTACTAATGTCTCATCACAGCCACTTTGCAAGGAAAGATGAAAATGAGGACAAACTTTTTTATTATTTGCTAGAGTCTTAACAAATTCTTCAGTAATTATTCTTGGTTCTAAGGATCCGAATCGGATTCTTTCCAAACCATTAATACTACTTAAATTAACTACTAGCTGGAGGAGATGCGAGGATTTTTCATTATTATTTTCAAAATCTATGCCATATGAAGATAGATGAATCCCTGTTAATACAATTTCTTTATAACCCTTTTGAACCAAATCTGTTACTTCTTTGATAATTGCTGCTTCTAATCTGCTTCTTACTCTTCCTCTGGCATATGGAATAATGCAGTAAGAACAAAATTGATTACAACCATCCTGAATCTTAATATATGCTCTTGTCTTCTCTGCAACCGATTCTATACTTAACGTTTCATATTCAGCTTCCTGACCGATGTCGATTACATTATCCAAAACTGTGTTATTTCCCTCATAATACTCATTTAAAATACTAATTATATCTTTCTTTCTATTATTCCCTACAACAATATCTATGGCTTCATCTTGTTCTAACACATCCTTGGCCGCCTGAACATAACATCCAACTGCTACCACAACCCCATTTTCATTCATTTTTTTAGCTTTATGAAGCATCTGACGGGACTTACGATCTGCAATATTGGTTACTGTACAAGTATTTATGACATATACATCAGCATGCTCTGCAAAATCTACAATGTGAAAGCCGGCAGATAAGAATAATTTTTGCATTGCCTCTGTTTCATATGAATTTACTTTGCATCCCAATGTAAGAAATGCAACTGATTTATAATTGTTCATTTGATTCCTTTCTAATCCAATCCTTCTCCTGTTTCGCCTTACCTAATAACAGCTATTCTTAAGCCTTTTCGTGAAATATGACTTATTACTTAGGTTTTTTTATTTACTTTGTATATTGACTTTTTATATGCTAAATTGTAGTATATACATGTAACAAGGGCAGGATAATACGTCCAAATAAACCAATAAAAAGGAGGAGTTATAATGAAAACAGTAAAAATCTCTCTTAATTCAATCGATAAGGTTAAATCCTTTGTAAATGACGTTACTAAATTTGATACTGACTTTGATTTAGTTTCTGGCAGATACGTTATTGATGCAAAATCAATCATGGGTATTTTCAGTTTAGATTTATCAAAACCTATTGATTTAAATATCCATAACGAAGATAGCGTTGAAAGCATTCTTAATATTCTTAAGCCTTATATCGTTGAATAATTTATAATTTTACAAGTTACTTAATTGGGGAGGATACAAACGTATCCTCTTTTTTTATATTCGTTCAGTATGCCAAACGACACCGCTATTGCTGGACAAATATTGCCTCTTTGGTATCCAGTGCAACCTGTACCATTTCATCTATTTTCTCTTCTAAACATCTTTCTGAATGTCGAATTACTTTTAAGTTGGGCTTAGTTACCGGATGTTTTGCTACAAAGATTGTACAGCAATCTTCAAATGGCAAAATAGAGGTTTCATAAGTATTTATTCTTTCTGCAATATCAACAATATCTTGTTTGTCATAAGCAATTAATGGGCGATATACAGGCATTGTACATACTTCATTTGTTGCAGCTAGACCCTGTAAAGTCTGACTTGCTACCTGTCCGATACTTTCTCCTGTGATTAAACCAAGACTACCTGTATCTTCTGCTATTTTTTGTGCAATTCTCATCATATATCTACGCATTATAATGGTTAATTCTTCATGCGGACATTTTTCATAAATATATAGCTGAATCTCAGTAAAATTAATTACATGTAGCTTAATAGGCCCTGTATACCTAGATATTATTTTAGCCAGGTCAACAACCTTTTGTTTTGCTCTTTCACTAGTGTATGGCGGTGCATGAAAATATACTGCATCTATCGTAACACCTCGTTTAGAGATCATATAACCAGCAACAGGGCTATCTATTCCACCAGATAATAACAGCATCGCTTTACCGTTACTTCCTACTGGCATTCCTCCCGGACCTGGTATCACTTCAGAATATACATAGGATTTATTTCTTACTTCAACCATGATGCGAACAGATGGAGTATGAACATCCACCTTCATCTCTGGAAATCGATGCAGTAAATATTCACCCATTTCAGCGCATATCTCAGGTGATGTTAACGGATATTTTTTATCACTACGTTTTGCTTCCATCTTAAAGGTAAAGCTTTTATCTTGATATCTTGTTTCAACATAATCGCCTACGGCTTGTTTTAATGGTTCCCACTCAATGGTGTCTATAATCAAAACCGGACATATTTGTGCGATTCCAAACACACGTTGTAAGGCCTCAACAGTCTCTTCATAATCATATACTTCAGGACACTCAATGTAGAGCCTTCCTTGTTCTTTGGTTACTATATATTCACCTAAGTCTTTAATTGAATTCTTGATTTGATCGCGTAATGCATTTTCGAAGATGTATCTGTTTTTCCCTTTAATTCCTATCTCTGCATATTTGATTAAAAACGCTTTATACATGTTTTTTTCCCTTTCTTTCAAACATTAATGTCTTTTAAATCTTCTTAACATCGGTACCAGTTCCTGTAACGTGTTTGCTGCGTATTCAATCTCTTCCATTGATGTTTGAACGGAAAAACTAAAACGTAATGTTGAATCCAATAAAGTATCCTTTACTCCAATTGCCTTTAGAGTTCCACTGAGTTGCGGATGATTCGAAGCACACGCAGAACCTGCGGATACATACACCTGTTTATCCTCTAAAGCATGCAGCAGTACTTCACTACGAATTCCTTCGAAGCTAACACTGACAATATGAGGTGCCGTTTCTTCTAGCGATACTCCCATACCATTAACAGTTACTCCCTCTATCTGTGTAACACTTTCTATGAATTTCTTCTTTAGTGTATATAAAAAAGCCTTTTTCTGATCGTGATCTTGATATATTTCTTTTACTGCTTGTCCAATTCCAGCAATAGCAGGCACATTCTCTGTTCCCGAACGCATCCCCTTTTGCTGTCCACCGCCAAATAAAATTGGTTTTATCTTAACCTTATCCCTGACATAAAGTACACCGCTACCTTTTGGTCCATGAATCTTATGACCGCTAACGGATAATAAATCAATACCTTCTCGTTTCGGATAAATATTATATTTACCATAAGCTTGAATTGCATCTACATGCAATAAAAGATTAGGATTTTTTTCCTTTAATCGTTTGGATATTTCACTAATGTTCTGCACGGAACCCATCTCATTATTAACATACATAATAGATACAAGTATGGTATCATCACCCACTGCATCTAAAAGTTTCTCTAAGAAGATTCTTCCGTTCTCATCTACCTGTATATAGGTAACACGAAATCCAGTTTCTTCAAGATATAACAATGGATTATGTACAGAGGGATGCTCTATCCTTGTAGTAATGATATGATTTCCACTACGTTTATTCGCATACGCTGTTCCAATTAAGGCCATATTATTGGATTCGGTTCCACCAGAAGTAAATATAATTTCTTTGGGATCTACCTTGAGACTTTTCGAAATAATATCCTTTGCTTCTTTTATATATTGTTCTGCCTCTATCCCTTTTGTATGCATAGAAGAAGGATTACCATAATCTATACTCAGAGTTTCTACCATAATATTCTTAACTGAATCAAATGCTCTCGTGGTTGCAGCATTATCCAAATATGCTTCCATTTTATCTCCTGTCTATCTGAAATGTTACTTTATAATTCATCAAAGGTCAAAGCGGATATTCGCAATCCGCTTCGCTACTTGCTCATAACCTTATATCTGCTATGCAGATATTTCAGTCGGAGATTGAACTCCGACTGAAACAAGTAAGTCCCAGCCCACCGCTTACGCTTCGCTAGGAAGCGGGGGACTTACTTATAAGGTTAAATTTCGTAACACTATTACTATCTATAAAGCGTCAGCTTTTATGACTATTTATGATTCCATCTGTAACATAATCGCTGATAAAATTGCTAGCCCTGCTGTCTCAGTTCGTAATATTCTTCTGCCTAAAGTGATAGGTTGAATACCAGTTTCCATAGCTAGTTTTACTTCGCTTTCTTCAAAGCCACCTTCCGGCCCAATAAATATTCCTACCGATTGATTTCCTTTTATATTACCAATAATTTCTTTTGTCTTTGCAATATCGTCAGCGTTCTCATAGGGAATCAACTTACAATCTAAATCTTTAGCAAATGCAACCGCTTCCTTAAAGCTTTTCGTTTCAGTAACCATGGGTATTATACCACGATTCGATTGTTTGGCTGCACTAGTAGCAATCGTCTGCCACCGTTCTACCTTTTTCATTTCTTTTTTCTTATCTTCTAATTTGACAACTGTCCTCTTCGTCATTACGGGAATTATCTCATAAACACCTAATTCAACTGCCTTTTGGATAATTAATTCCATCTTATCCTTCTTTGGAACTCCTTGGAAAAGATACAACTTCCCGGCTAGTTCGGTCTCTGTATGCCGAACTTCTTGGATAGACGCAACAACCTGTCCGTCGGATTCAGCCTCTATTATACAATAAAAGTCTTCTCCTTGTCCATTGCAAATTATAATTTTCTCGCCAGCCCGCATACGAAGCACATTCTTAATGTGATTTACATCCGATCCGACAATACTAATCGTCTGTTCTCCAATTTGATTCTGTTCAACATAGAAACGATACATAAAAGCCCCAAGCCTTTCTAATTAACTATTCTATAAGAGTATGGCAGCAAAAATGCTGCCATACTCTGCTATACATAACCACACTGGCCTTTTAAGGAGCCTGTTCTTAGTGCAGTAATCTATTTTTGCGCCACAATAGAAACCCATTCACCCATTTCATTAACTTCAATTATCTTAAAACCATTCTTAAGGATAGCTTCCTTAACAAGTTCTTTTTTTGTATTAATAATACCGGAACTAATAAATATCCCACCCGGTTTCATGTGTTGTCCAATCTCAGCTGATAACGGAATAATAACGTCTGCCAATATATTGGCAACCGCTATATCGTAGCATCCCATACCTACTTCATTCTGAACATTCTTATCAGTAATAATATCACCGTTAATCACAGTTAAAACATCAGAGGAAATATGATTTACTTCTGCATTTTCATAAGCAGTTATAACCGCATTGGAATCAATATCGATTCCTAGAACTTCATTAGCTCCTAGTTTAGCTCCTATGATTGAAAGTATTCCACTTCCACAACCAACATCTAATAGTTTTGTTCCTGAAGAAATGAATTTCTTAAGACCAAGAATACAGAGTTTTGTGGTTTCATGGGAACCAGTTCCAAATGCAGTTCCCGGATCAATTTCAATAACAAGATCCGTCTCCGATACTTGATCCAGTTGCTCCCAAGTAGGCTTGATTACTATGGTATCATCGATTCGAAATGGTTTAAAAAATACTTTCCAATTATTAATCCAATCTAAATCTTCTGTTTCTGATACTTCAATTAATCCACTACCCACATCTGTGAATTCAGATAACAATCCTAAATTCTCTTGTATCTTTGCAATCGTTTCCTTGGGATTCTCCCCTTCTTCTAAATAAAAACTGATAGAAGCAGTCTTATCCTCAGTATCTAGCTCAGGCAGGATATCAATAAACATGGCTTTTCTCTCATGCTCAGTAATTTGCACATTATCAACTATTTCTATTCCTTCTATTCCTAATTCATTTAGCATATTACTTACCAAATCTACTGCTTCTGCCATAGTTGATAAGGTTAATTTAGTCCACTTCATATATCCTCCATACACTATACGTTACTGTTCACAGCTCTGCAAAAATCAGCAGTTCTGTGAACAATAACACGCTTTGCGATGCACACAAAACGCAAAACCAGCGTTTTGGCGCTGCAATACTCCGGTTTTCTGTGACTTTCGCTTCGCTACACTCACAAAAAACACGTCGCGTTCATCAACTGTAAATAGTAACAACCTTACTGCATTATTTACCAAAGAATTTTTTCTTTCCTTTTTCTTTTTCAGGCTCTACCGGTTCCGGATCACTTTTATCATTCATAGCATCATCATATTTTTGTAATAATTCTTTTTGTTCATTGTTTAATTTAGTTGGTACTTGAACTACTAATGTTACATAGTGGTCACCTCTTACTTGTTTGTTACGTAAAGTAGGCACACCTTTCCCTCTTAATCTTACCTTAGTATCCGTCTGTGTTCCAGGTTTCACAGTATAAATCACATCTCCATCCACGGTATTAATTCTTACATCTCCACCGATAGCAGCCTGTGCAAAGGATATTGGTGCTGTGGAGTAGATATCATAATCTTGCCTTTGGAAAATAGGATGTCTGCTTACAGTGACCTCAACTAATAGGTCGCCTCTTTCTCCACCATTGGTTCCAGGTTCGCCTTTATCACGAATACGAATGCTCTGACCATTATCAATACCAGCTGGTATTGACACTTGAATCTTCTTTTTCTTACTAATATAACCGGAACCATAGCAATCGGAACATTTATCTTTTATAATCTTACCAGTGCCCTTGCAATCCGGACAAGCCTGTACATTTCTTACCATGCCAAATAAAGACTGTTGTGTATAAACTACTTGCCCTTTACCACCGCATTTAGAACAGGTCTCTGCATTGGTTCCAGGTTTTGCGCCAGTTCCATGGCAGGTATCGCATTCATCTTTTAGATTTAGGTCCAATTCCTTTTCAACACCAGTTACGGCTTCTTGGAATGTAATTCTAACATCAGTACGTAAATTAGGCCCTTTCATTGGTCCGTTACTAGTTCTTCTGCTTCTTCCACCACCAAATAAATCTCCAAAAATATCACCAAATATGTCGCCCATATCCCCCATATTATTGAAGTCAAATCCGCCGGCACCTCCAGCTCCTCCATCAAAGGCTGAATGTCCGAATTGATCATATTGTCTGCGTTTCTCTGCATCACTTAATATTGCATAAGCTTCTGACGCTTCTTTGAACTTAACCTCTGCATCCTTATCTCCCGGATTCATATCCGGATGATATTTCTTAGCTAATTTTCTATATGCTTTTTTTATCTCATCATCAGCCGCTGACTTGGATACCCCCAAGACCTCGTAATAATCACGTTTATCTGCCATATAATCTATCCTCCTTAAAAAGCCATTACTTATATTGACAAATAGGCAGTCCTTAGACCGCCTATTTGTCTTACTGTTACGGGACGACCCATAACTACTATATTAATTGCAATATTCTTAAACAAGTCAAATCATATTGTAATTAATAAATATTAATTCGTCAAGCAAAACAGCTGCCTAATTTAAACTTCTTTATAATCTCCATCTACTACATCATCAGAATATGTGTCTCCGGTTGTGCCTTGTGCACCTGACATATCAGGAGCTGGACCACCTTGAGAGCCCTGTGTTTGCTCATAAACCTTAGCAAATAACGCCTGAGCACTTTCCATAAGTTTTTCTTTTCCTGCTTTAATATCTGCTACTTCACCGTCGGACATAACCTCAGGATTAGACTTTTCAATTAATTCTTTCAAATATTGTAAATCTGCTTCTACTTTAGTTTTATCTTCCGCATTGATCTTATCACCAACTTCGGTTAATGCCTTCTCTGTTTGGAATATCATAGAGTCTGCATCGTTTCTAGTTTCAATAGCTTCTTTACGTTTCTTATCTTGTGCTTCAAATTGAGCAGCTTCTTTCACTGCTTTATCGATATCACTATCAGAAAGATTAGATCCTGCTGTAATTGTAATGTGTTGTTCTCTACCAGTTCCTAAATCCTTAGCTGATACGTTTACGATACCATTAGCATCAATATCAAAGGTAACTTCAACCTGTGGAACGCCTCTTCTTGCTGGTGGAATTCCATCTAATCTGAATTGACCAAGACTCTTGTTGTCTTTCGCAAATTGTCTTTCACCTTGAACCACGTTAATGTCAACTGCGCTCTGATTATCTGCTGCAGTAGAGAAAACTTGGCTCTTCTTAGTAGGAATTGTTGTATTTCTTTCAATTAATCTAGTAGCAACACCACCCATAGTCTCAATGCTTAATGATAATGGTGTAACATCAAGTAAAAGAATATCTCCTGCACCAGCATCGCCTGCTAATTTACCACCCTGAATAGATGCACCAATAGCTACACATTCATCTGGGTTCAAAGTCTTAGATGGCTCTTGGCCGGTTAATTGTTTTACCTTATCCTGTACTGCAGGAGTACGTGTAGATCCACCTACAAGTAATACCTTACTTAACTCAGATGCTGTAATTCCTGCATCTCTTAAAGCATTCTGCACTGGTGCAGTTGTTCTTTCAACTAGATCATGAGTTAATTCATCAAATTTAGCTCTTGTTAAATTCATATCAAAATGTTTTGGACCTTCTGCAGTTGCTGTGATAAAAGGAAGATTGATATTTGTTGTTGTGGAAGAGGATAATTCCTTTTTAGCCTTTTCAGCTGCTTCCTTTAATCTTTGAAGTGCCATCTTATCGGTAGATAAGTCAACACCTTCTGCTTTTTTAAACTCATCAATAAAATATCTAGTTATTCTATCATCAAAATCATCTCCACCAAGTCTGTTATCACCTGATGTTGCTAATACTTCAATAACGCCATCACCAATTTCAATGATTGATACATCAAATGTACCACCACCTAAATCATAAACCATAATCTTTTGCTCATGTTCATTGTCTAGACCATAAGCTAAAGCTGCTGCTGTAGGCTCATTGATAATTCTCTTAACATCAAGTCCTGCAATTTTACCTGCATCTTTTGTTGCCTGTCTTTGCGCATCGTTGAAATATGCAGGAACAGTAATAACTGCCTCTGTAACTTTTTCACCTAAATAACTTTCTGCATCAGCTTTTAATTTCTGCAATACCATTGCTGATATTTCTTGTGGTGAATATTTCTTATCATCAATACCTACTCTAAATTCGGTACCCATATGTCTCTTGATTGAAGAGATTGTTTTGTCAGAGTTAGTAACTGCCTGACGTTTCGCAGGTTCTCCTACTAATCTTTCTCCTGTTTTTGTAAAAGCTACAACAGATGGTGTTGTTCTAGAACCTTCTGTATTGGAAATAACTACTGGCTTTCCACCTTCCATAACAGCTACACATGAATTCGTTGTTCCTAAATCGATTCCAATGATTTTACTCATAATATATTCCTCCTATAATTAATTTCAATTGATTTGTAATGTAATATATATGAAAGCGAATAATGAATAATCTCCGCTTTGACTTTTCTTTTGGTTAATTCACTACTTTAACCATACTGTGTCTTACTACGGTATCTCTGTACATATAACCTTTTTGGAATTCCTCTGATACAATGTTCTCACCTTGTTCTGGGTCTTCTGCATGCATAACTGCATTATGATAATTAGGGTCAAATGCTTTTCCGGCAGCTTCAATTGGCTTTAATCCTGCATCCTCTAAGGAGGTTACCAGCTGCTTATAGATTTTCTCAATTCCTTTTGCAAAAGCACCTTCTTTTTCTTCTTCTGTAATGGTACCTAGTCCCCTCTCAAAATTATCAATGGTAGGAAGTATTTTTTCAATAATATCTCTTGCACCAATTTCAAACATTTGAGATTTTTCTTTTTCAGAACGTTTACGGAAGTTATCAAATTCAGCCATAGTTCTCATTAATCTGTCATTTAATTCTTCAATTTTAAGATCTTTTTTATCCTTCTTCTCTTTCTTATCTTTCTTAAAGAAAGACTTTCCGGTCTTTACTTCTCCGCTGTCACCTTCGATATCACTATCTATGCAATCTGCATTATCCTCAATTATTTCTTCATTTTCTTCTGAATTTGTGTTATCGTCCATCTCTACATCTTTGTCTTGTTGAGTTTCATCTTGCATAAATTCATCCATAGAAACATCCTTATCTTCCACTCTTGTAACCGCCTTTCAATTTGTTAGGTTTTTTTCTTAAATATGTCATCCAACTGCACCATAAGTGTTTGCAGTGTACCAACTACCTTTTCGTAATTCATTCTCTTAGGTCCGATAATTCCTATCTTACCATAGACGCCATCTTCAATCTCATAGGTTGCAGTAACTACTGAGCAATCTTTCATGACTTCTAGCGGCGATTCACTTCCAATATATACTTGTATTCCTCTGTTTTCTGACAAAGCTCCTTCTGCCTGGTTGTTGATTAGTTCAGTGAGTTGTTTCTTTTCTTCAAAGGTTCCCATCAATTCTGTTACTTTATCCATATCGGTTAACTCAGGATATTTTAACATATTGATTGCACCACTTGTGTAAATCTCTACTTCCTCTTCTTCACTAATAGCTTGTGCAATAGCATCTAAAATATTACTTACTATATTACTATAATTACCTGCTTGTTCCTTCATTTTCTGAATGATTGTCAAATTAATTTCTGTCAAATCCAAACCTTGAAGAAATGTGTTTAATACAATATTCAGCTTGAGTATAATCTCTCTATCTAAGCTCTCTACTGTTTCAATCATTTTATTCTTTACAACATTACCTTCAATAACAATTACTGCAAGTAATTGATTGTCTTCCACCTCAGTTAGCTGTATGAATTTTATCTTTTTACTTCTATACTGAGGTTTTGTAACCAACGTTGCATAATTTGTATTAATTGCTAGTAACTTGGCAACTTGTTTCAGTAAAAGTTCGAGTTTATCTGCCTTTTCTGTTAACAATTCTTTCATTTCTTCTACTTCTTGAACTTTTTCTTCAAACATGGTATCTACATATAAACGGTAACCTTTGTCGGAAGGAATGCGACCTGCAGAGGTATGCGGCTGTATAATATAACCTAATTCCTCTAAGTCCGCCATTTCATTTCTTATGGTTGCTGAGCTTAGATTCAAATCAGTATATTTTGAAATTGTTCTTGATCCAACAGGTTCGCCGGTTTCAAGATAATTACGGATTATTGCTTGTAATATCTTCAATTTTCTCTCATCCAATTGCATCTAATCACTCCCACCATTTTTTGATTGTTAGCACTCACTTGAGTAGAGTGCTAATATCTTTATACATAAAATAGCACTATCAATTTATTTTGTCAAGTGCTATTTCATATGTTTTTTCAGTTTTTCTATTTTTTTAGACTTCAGCTTGGCTTGGGGTTTTATAATGATTGGATTAGTTTTAGAAGGGAGGGGTACTGGAAAAGTCTGTGAGAGTGTATAGAGATTTGGTGGGTGTGGGGTGGCCTAGCCATGTGTTTTTTGCTACCTTTCCCTCAGTCGGTATATTTCTTACAAGCCTCTGGATGACAAAAAATGCAAGCCAGGCTTGCATTTTTGTCAGAGTCTTGACGAAATATTAACACCTTCCTCGGCCGGATGACGCAAAAAACACATGGCTAGGCCACCCCATACCCACCAAATCGCTGAAGATGGTTTAGACTTTTTCAGTGCCGGTCTTTCTCAAAGACTGATGTAATTATTTATTGAATGAAAAGCGTAAGGGTAAGTAAACTTTTTTTGTGGGCCTTAAATCAATTATCAATTTGTGGAAAGCTGGCTGCCAATATTTTCTTTGGTAAAATCGTACCAAATTGCATCTTCTTTGTCATCTTGACTTTTTATAAAAGCATGATATTCACTCTCTGTAACGGTTTGGTTATTTATAAAATAGGATTTAGTAGGCACGTTTGGTTTGCAATATCCTAAATCATCATATTCACAGTTATTTGATGTGAATCGCAATTTTGAGTATCCATTGTCATCCGAACCATTTGACCAATAGAACGTACCATCACTTTTTAGGCAATACAAGCCTCTGTAACTAAAATTATAGCCATAAACTGAGCCGTTGCTGTAATGCAACTTCAACATAATCAGGGTATGGATAGTCGACGGTTAAGCAATATTGTATAACTACTTCTGGTATCTCATCTCCATCCATGTCCAAGACAGCAAAGTTCAAAAATTTAAAGGTATCTAATCCATCATTGAGAAGTTGATTCAAATATATTGTTTTTGTTCCATTCTCTGCATAAGATGTAGTAATAAATTCAGTTTTATTTTGCAATACATCGTTATAAGCTATAAATGGATTTTTGGGTGATTGAGTATCATTTAATGTTGATATTGAACTGCTAGCGGCACTGGTTGGGGTGATTGATGAAGATAATGTACTGGTTGAGATATCCGGAGCTATTTGTTGCGAATCGTTAGTAGCGCAGCTGGTCATACCCCCAACCAATAAACCAATTAAAATTAATGATACTAGTTTTTTCATTTGACACCCTCCCGTGAACATTTTATAATTTTTCTATGTCCTTATATATAGCAAACTATTTACTTTCCGACAAATTCTGATTTGTCATTGAGATTATCATAGAAAGTC
This sequence comes from uncultured Lachnospiraceae bacterium, assembly GCA_963517115.1. Classification (GTDB taxonomy): domain Bacteria; phylum Bacillota; class Clostridia; order Lachnospirales; family Lachnospiraceae; genus Anaerocolumna. The sequence continues at coordinate 19,509 of CAUQEW010000004.1, forward strand.
CCTATTTACAGAAAAAATTTCACACGCTCTATTGTGTTTTCAATATTTAGAAAAATAGTATTCTACTCCTGCTTCATTTATATTGAAAGAAAAAGCTAGGAGATAAAAAAACATTTTAACTATTAACTTCTAACAAAATCATCTAATAGGAATCTTGCCATTACCATGTTACTTAGATCTATACCTTTGTCGGAGAGATATAGTTGATTTTCTTTTTGGATTAGTAGGTTTTCTTTGACAGATTTATTGATTACATCACCGTAGATTGTTTCAATACTTTTATTGAATTGGTGTTTAAAATCTTCTTTATTTACTCCTGTACTCATACGTAAACCTAGAAACATAAATTCTTCCATCTGTTGGCTTATTACCAGTCGTTCCATGTTTCTTCGGATATTATTATAGTCGGCGGATAATTTTATATACTCTTTTATATTATCTTCATTATGAAATCTTGCATTATGAAGAAGGGATGAAGCGCCTAAGCCCATTCCCAGATAATCGGTTCTTATCCAATAGGAAGAATTGTGTTTACTTTCATAGCCTGGCTTTGCAAAGTTGGATATTTCATATCGATTATAACCGGTACGTTCTAGATATTCTTTTGTCTTAGCATAAATCTCACGATCTAAATCTTCGTCTTGATCTTCTTCGTGATATTTGTTAAAAAAAGGCGTTCCTTCTTCAATGATTAAGCTATATGCGGATATGTGTTCCGGATTCAGGGATATTACTTTCTCTAAGGTGCATAACCAATTCTCTAAGGTCTGTCCGGGTAAGGCTGACATTAAATCTATATTAATATTGTCAAATCCTAATTCTCTGGCAAGACGATAATTTTTCTCGAATTCCTCATAGGTGTGAATCCTCCCTAAAAGTCTCAGCTCCTCATTATCAGTAGATTGTAAACCGATACTTAATCTGTTTATACCTGCCTCTTTATAACGGTTTAATTTCTCTTCGGATAAGGTTCCCGGATTCACTTCTATTGTAATTTCAGCCTTATCTGCTTTTGATTCAACATTTTCTACATCTGTAGAATTAGAATTTCGTTTCTTATTTCCACCAAATAGTTTTCGTAAAAAACCTTTCTTCTCAGCCTGTTCATCATTAATTCCATAAACAGTAAATACATTTTTAATTGCTTCCATAATATCTACAATAAATTGTCCATCAATAGAAGATGGAGTACCCCCTCCGAAAAATATCGTCTTTACAAGGTACTCCGATGCCAACTCTTTATAACTTTTAATTTCCGTTATAAGTGCTTGTACATATTCTCTTTTTGTATTCTCATCTGCCGGCGCTGAAAGGAAATCGCAGTAGTCACATTTCTTTACACAAAAGGGAATGTGAATATATAACCCTAAATCCTTCTTCTGTTTTTCCATCTGATTTTTCTCCATAACTTACACCAAGCCTTTCTGGAAGCTCTTTCCTTTAACAGTTACGCTAACTAATTCTCCCATGGAATAACTTTTAAATCCGGCCATTTCTTAACCCAATTCGATACCTTATTTTCATAAACTTGTTTCATAATTTGTACTTTGTTTACCCGCACAACTTTTCCGAACAAATCATTTAATCCATATGGTGCATATACAATAAATTCATTATTTAAGCCTAACCTAATTCCGATAGCAGAAGCCGTTGCTGGCCAAGTATTTATAGCCGCTTCAAGAGTTAAATAAGGTTCAATCTCATTACCAAAACGACTTTTATACCACAAATGAACTCTCGCTTGATTTTTCACATCCACATCTATATCAAAATCAGAAAAAAGATTTTTAACCTCTGAAATAACCCTATCTTCAGACTCAAAATCCAGATTCTTATCATCAAAATAAATCAAATCAATATCCTTAATACCATACTCTAAAGGTTTACCAGAAAGATAATTCCAAACAGTCTGCGTAATACACCCAGCACCAATATAATAATTATCCAATCCTAACCGTTTCGCTCGTACCAAAGCTTCCCTTATCATTCCACTAGACATAATAATCTCTTCTAATACCTTCATCTGTCCCCAAACATCCAAATTATAACCCTTCAACAATTCTTCCCCCATCAAGCTCCCCCTTATTCACTAGGTATATTCCTACTGTGTATTATTGCCGCATATCTTATTGTACATTATAGTTCTGTTAGACAAAAGTATTGATATAGTATAATGTATAAAGTGGGTAGTTTAAATGCCCTCTTTGCTACACAATATGTAAAAATGTGAATCATATGAAATACTGTCATTTTTCATATGATTTTTCCCATTCTTCCTTCAAAATTCCGTAACTTATTGCATCATAATATTCATTATTAACAATTCTTGCTTTTCGGTAAACAGCTTCTTTTGTAAGGCCTAACTTTTCAGCTAAAGACATCATTCTTAAATTTCCAGACCAAGTTGATAATCCAAGCCTAACAAGTTCCGGTTTTTCATTAAAAATATCATCTATCCACATCCTTAACGCTTTATAACCTATCCCTTTTCCCCAATAATCCTCATTAAAGATAACAATTCCCACTTCCATCCATAGGGTTTCTTCTGATTTCCAATACCAATTAACCTGCCCTATAATTTCGTCAGTATCTTTATTAACAATTATCTTTTTGTTCTTAAGTACATTAATTTCACCTTTTAGTAATAACTCTTTCATCTCTTCTATATATTTTGTTAACTCTTCTTCATTTTTTCTCCCATAATATGGACCATTAAACTTGTGAAACTCACGAGAAGGATGATTCCAATATAAATAGTCATTTAAATCTTTCATTTCTAATTCTCTTATAATTAAGTTAATTGATTTATCCATTATATTCTCCTATCAAATCATTAATCACTGGGAAGTAATTGGAAGATTATGATGCTTCGAACAATTTCGACTTAACAACATTCATAATATCTTTAGTTTTTTAAGCTAATCCCCGCCAAGGCCACTGTAAAAGCCTGAATAACCTTCAAGGATTTGGCCGATGGGTGGCAGCATATCAATGTGTTTTTTGCGTCGACCGGCCGAAGAAGGCGTTAATATTTCGTCAAGACTATTGAAAAAAATGTAAGCCCCAGCTTACATTTTTTTCAGTTTATAGGCTTGTAAGAAATATGCCTTCAGAGGGAAAGGCAGCAAAAAACACATTGATATGCTGCCACCCATCGGCCAAATCTCTACAACCTCCCAGGCTTTTACAGTGCCCTACTTCTCATCTAATTTCAATACGCTCATGAAGGCTTTTTGTGGAATTTCTACATTACCTACCTGGCGCATACGTTTCTTACCCTCTTTTTGCTTCTCTAGTAATTTGTGCTTTCTACTAATATCACCGCCGTAGCATTTAGCAAGTACATCCTTGCGCATTGCTTTTACGGTTTCTCTTGAGATAATCTTGCTGCCCACAGCAGCTTGAATTGGAATCTCGAAAAGTTGTCTTGGAATCTCATCCTTTAACTTCTCACACATTTTCCTGCCACGTTCATATGCCGTTTCACCATGTACAATAAAGGATAGCGCATCCACTTCTTCTTTATTAATAAGAATATCCAGCTTCACAAGTTCTGACTGCTCATATCCCTTCATATCATAATCAAAAGAAGCATAACCTTTTGACCTGGATTTTAAAGCATCAAAGAAGTCATAAATAATTTCATTTAAAGGTAGTTCATATTTTAATAAGGCTCTGGTTGCTTCCATATATTCCATACCAAGATATACACCACGACGTTCCTGACACAAGCTCATGATTGATCCCACGAACTCAGTTGTCACCATAATCTCAGCATTAACGATTGGTTCCTCCATAAACTGAATCTCAGAAGGGTCTGGCAGATTAGATGGATTGGTAACCTCGATAACTTGTCCATCTGTCTTATGGACCTTGTAAACAACACCCGGTGCTGTTGTTACAATATCTAAATCATATTCTCTTTCTAATCTTTCTTGAATAATCTCAAGATGCAGAAGTCCTAAAAATCCGCAACGGAATCCAAAACCTAAAGCAATGGAAGTTTCCGGCTCAAATTGTAGGGATGCATCATTTAATTGCAGTTTTTCCAAAGCGTCTCTTAAATCCGGATATTTGGCTCCATCTGCCGGATACATACCGCAATATACCATGGGATTAACTTTCTTATATCCTGGTAGCGCCACTTTACATGGATTCTTAGCATCGGTAACGGTATCTCCTACATGTGTATCTTTTACATTCTTTAAGCTGGCAGTAATATAACCTACCATACCGGCTGTCAATTCTTGACTTGGTATAAATTGTCCCGGTCCAAAGGTACCGATTTCAACTACCTCAGCGATTGCTCCGGTAGCCATCATCTTAATCTGAGTACCTTTTGTAACCATACCTTCCATAACACGACAGAATATAATAACGCCCTTATAAGAATCATATTTTGAATCAAAAATTAAAGCCTGTAATGGCCCATTTACATCACCTTTTGGAGGAGAAATCTTCTCTACTATTTGCTCTAATACTTGTTCAATATTAACGCCTGTTTTGGCAGATATTAATGGGGCATCCCAAGCTTCTAATCCGATAACATCTTCTATCTCAGCTTTAACACGTTCCGGATCTGCACTAGGTAGATCAATTTTATTGATAACCGGTATAATATCTAAGTTATGATCCAATGCCAAATAGACATTTGCTAAGGTTTGCGCCTCAATTCCCTGTGCAGCATCTACAACAAGAATTGCGCCTTCACAAGCTGCAAGACTTCTAGATACTTCATAATTAAAATCTACGTGACCGGGAGTGTCAATCAGATTAAAGATGTACTCTTCCCCATCTTTTGCCTTATAAACAGTACGCACGGTTTGTGCTTTTATAGTAATGCCACGTTCCCTTTCAAGTTCCATATTATCAAGAACCTGTGACTGCATCTCTCTACTTGTTAATAATCCGGTCATTTCGATAATGCGGTCAGCTAAGGTTGATTTGCCATGATCTATATGTGCAATTATGCAAAAATTACGTATTTTGGTCTGGTCTGTCATTTAAATTCCTCCTACAAAAGTGAGTTGTTTTCTGTTGTATTATAGCATAGACCTTTACAGGTTACAAGAAAAAGCCAATTCTAAGTATAATAATAAATAGGATACCCAAACTTACGATATCTAAAAGGGAGCAAACGATTTGTCGCTTGCTCCCTTTGTTCTTATTAACAAATTTACTTAGGAATCACCTGAAACTACTTCATATAGAATATCTGACAATAGTTCCATTGCGTTCATGGCTTCCTCTAAAGTATTTTCAGCTGTACCGGTCTCGATAAGAAGAGATTTTTTACATAGATTCATATTATAACGATATGCTTTTAAATAATTTTTGTACATAAATCCAGGATACATTTCTCTACTTTTTAGCTGAACTTGCAAACTAAATGCTAAATTATCTTGAAGATAAGGATTTTTCAAGGTGGTGTTCTCCTCACCCCTTGAATTCCTAGACAAACCATTAAATAGCATTACTTGTGCGGTATCTTTGCCATCCACTGACGTTACACGTTTGGCACCCCCGTCTCTATGTAAATCAATTACTATCTCAATTGTCGGATTATCCTCTAGAATTTTTTTAATTCCGGCACCTGAATAATTATAAGCTAAGTTTCTTTCTAAATACCCCTCCATCATATCATATTGACTCGTATCATGAATCACATTAAAATCATATTTTTCGGATAATAGTTCTGCCAGATAAGTTCCAACACCTACTATGGTATCCTCTTCCTTGCCTTCCCTGCTATCAATAAACGCTTCTTGAGAATGAGTATGGTATATTAAAATCTGCGGCTTATCTTCATTCAGTTCTATGGTCATATCCTTGCCAAGCATAACCTCTGCATCAAACAATTCATCCTTAGCTACCGTTGCTGAATCAATTATATAAAAGTTATTATATAAAAATTGTCGATTCAACAATTGATTTAGTGTAAAATTTTCTCCGTTAATAGATCCTAGGGTTTCTACAGCTTCATTATTATCCGTATTTTCGCTCGTATCTGAGGGGTTTTCATGTTCTAAATATACTTCGCCGCTAATAATGTCTATTGGCATAATTCCTAACAGATCATTATTAACTGTAGTTAAACTGCCTTTGTCATCCGTAGATGAACTTTCATCTACCGTATTATATGTATTCTGATCCTCTTTAATCTTATTCAATAACAAATTATTATTATTTGCATAAAGAAGAGATTTATTTTCATCTTCTATTAAATTGTCCTGTGCCTCTTCCTTTGCCTCAACGATATAACGATTGATTGGAAATACACCTGCCATGGTACTAAGAATCAAGTTTTTACTATCTTTTTCCTTCTGATTCTCTATGTAATCTAATATAGGTAAATTAGACTGTATCATATTATTACAGGCCGCTGAAACCACATTGGCTTCCAGCGTCTGTGTGGATTGACTTAATGAATCCAAGTAAAAGATGCGAATACATTTTATCAATATATAAAAACTTAAAATAAAAATAATACTCCACAATACTATATGAAACAGCCTTGCTGCTCTGTATTTATACCTTCTCATGTCATACTCCATTCCGATTACTTAAAGTCTTTACGAAGAAATATCTTCTAATCTATCATATGCTTTAAGTTTCTTTATGATAACATTGATGGTAGTATTTCTAAAAATTTTTCAGACATGCTTACTCTAGGAAAAACATTTGTTAAGCGCTTCTGATATAGTATAACTAATTCGCTTTATGGATTCATCTACATTCTTGGGGGTTACAAACATATTACACATATTTTGTTCATTGACTTCACTCATAAATTGATGGATTTCCTTTTCACCGAATCCTTGTTTTGACATAAATCGTTCCATAGTATCGTTTACTATAGTAGCTGCATCAACCACAGTTGGAACTCCTAATGCAATCACATCAACTCCAAGACTTTCCTTGTTTAAAGCTTTTCGATTATTGCCAACACCTGAACCAGGACTTATACCGGTATCTGTAATCTGAATAGTAGTGTTCAATCGATTTATACTTCTCGCTGCTAATGCATCGACTACTATAACTAAATCAGGGTTTGTTTCACGAATAATTCCCCTTAATACTTCGCTAGCTTCCATACCCGTTTGTGCCATAACTCCAGGTGATATAGCACTTACATTACCCAAGTTATGCTCCAGTTTAAATTTTTGCCCAAATTCTCTGATTAAGTGTCTTGTAATAAATAGATTATCAACCACCTGTGGTCCTAATGCATCCGGTGTTACTTCCCGATTACCTAAACCTGCAATTAATATTTCTTTATTCTCTATATCTCCTGCTACTTCTTTGATATACTTAGCAATTTCTTTCGTTATTGGCTCATGAAAACTTTCATCTTCCTCACCTAATTTGGGTGCTTCAATTGTAATATAAGTACCAACCGGCTTTCCCATTGCATCTGCACCCTTTTGGTCACGAATGATTACTGTCGTTACTCGAATGTCCTTTTTCTTATCGTAATCCTCTTTTAAGACTACACCCTGAATCGAGACATTGTCCTCTTCAAAAGTTTCCCTGACCTCTAAGGCAAGATCCGTCCTTGGTACTCCTCCCATTACATTGGTATCTAGACTTGGTTTGCTATTTATCTCAACTTTTTTTTCCATTTTTTATACCCATTGCATATCGAAGACTTGTCTGCGATACTGCCACAAAAAACATAAATAGGTTGAAAGAAATAATATGTGGCATTCCTTTCTCTGATTATATTTTCTTTCAACTTTCTCTCCAAACGTATTATTTCTATATTTAGTACTTATCATATCTTTATTTTGTTCAATTATTTTTAAAATATGTATTGACAGAATTATTGCTTTATACTAATATATAATAGTATGTTTACATTAGAACGTCCGTGTCCGGATTTAATGTAACAAGAATTTTAAATAATAAAACATTTTGGAGGTGTACAATTTGGCTAACATAAAATCTGCAAAGAAAAGAATCTTAGTTAACGAAACTAAGGCATTAAGAAATAAAGCAATTAAATCTAAAGTTAAGACTATTATAAAGAAGGTTGATGCTGCTGTGGCTGTCGGCGACAAGGATCTTGCTAATTCAAGCTTACTCACTGCTATTTCTGAAATTGATAAAGCTACATCAAAAGGCGTTTATCATAAGAATACTTCATCCAGAAAAGTATCTCGTTTAAGCAAAGCTGTTAATTCAATCGCTTAATTAATTAACAATAATTTAGGTATAAAATCGACCCCTTTGTACCTGCATATACATTAAGAATACGAAAAGAGTAGCATATTGGTTTCCATAAAACCAATATGCTACTCTTTTTATATAATGACATAGTACTTATTAAACTTTAAGGTTTTTCTGATCTTCACCATCTTGAAATGTAACATTCTCATAAACTGCTTTTCTTTTCTCCGGCGAGATACCTCCGCTCATATGATAAACTGGATTTTTCACAAAGGTAGCTCTTTTCACCGCATCTGCACCATATCTGCCTCGAATATGATCAATTGCTTTATCTAAATTCGCTAGCTTTTCATAAGGTTGATAAGCATCAAATAAATTCATTTGCCTTACTCCGCAATCCTCCGTTATCTTACTTGTGTGTATTCCCAAATGGCGAATGGGCATACCATCCCATAATTGATCAAATAATTGGCAGGCTGCCCTATAAAGTTCATTCGTTATATTCGTAGCTGTAAATAAGGTCATTTGATGAGATCCATGATGAAATTCGAAATCAACAATTTGAATTGCTACCACTTTTGCTAATACAGAATCTTTTCGCAGTCTCGTACTTACCGTTTCCGCTAACGCAAGCAAGACCATCTTCGCTATAATTTGGTTATCCACATCAAAAGCAATCGTTGTCGAATTGCCATAGCCTTTATTCTGAGGCTTGACATCTGTCACAAAGGAGGTATCTTTACCATTAGCAAAATCATAAATTAATTCTCCATATTTTTTAAAATGTGCTTTTAAAATCATAACATCAGTAAGAGCTAATTCACCAATTGTATGAATCCCTAGAGTATGCAGTTTTTTGGTGGTAGCTCTTCCTACATAAAATAATTCTGAAACAGGTAATCTCCACAGCTTTTCCTTTATTTCCTCAGGAAACAAAGTATGAACCATATCTGGCTTTTTTAAATCAGATGCCATCTTTGCTAACAATTTATTTGAAGCTACACCAACGTTAACAGAGAAACCTAGTTCTTGATATATTCGATCTTTCATCACATGTGCAACAGCTAAAGGTGATTCATATAAATACTCGGTACCAGTCATATCACAATAGGCTTCATCAATACTATATTGCTCGACACATGGCGAATATTCCCGCAAAATATTCATAAAAGCTTTTGAGCAGGATTCATACAAATCATAATGAGGAGGAACTACTACAAGTTCTGGACATTTTTTACATGCATCTCCAATAGTTTCACCTGTATGAATATTATATTTCTTCGCAGGCAGTGATTTAGCAAGAATAATACCATGCCTTTTCTTTATATCTCCTCCAACAGCAGACGGAATATTTCTTAAATCCATTCTGTCTCCTAATATCTTAACTCTATATACTGCTTCCCAACTTAAGAATGCAGAATTCACATCAACATGAAATATTATATTTTCCATACATATGTTCTCCTTTTTTATTATTATAGCAGAACCTATGTTCTTTTTCAAATGTAATATTTTCATGCAAATATAATATATAAAATAGGGCGTCTATTCTAACAAGCATTTCAATTAATAACTACTTTTGTTCCTTGAGGAATATTATCATAAATCCATTTAGCATTTTCTTTCGCTAGTCGTATACAACCATCCGATAATCTCATTCCAAGTCTTCCATCTTTAACGGAACCATCTAGATTATAGATGATTGAATGAAATAAATAGTTTCCTTTAAATTGTGTATAGTACCAGCATTTATAACCTTTTTTTACTCCAAAATAAAGACCTTTTATACCAACTGTATATTCCCCCTTGGGTGTTGGAGTAGCTGGTTTACCTATAGTACATACATAACTACGGACTAAATTCCAATTACCTTTACCTCCGCTAAAAACATTTACTTTAAATTTTTTGAGATTCACCCAAATTATATAGTTGGTTGCACTTGTAAAATCCTTTATATAACTTATATCCTTAGAATTTTGTTTTATACTATCTGCTTTTTTCTTAGCAAATAACCAAGATGAAATTTTAATAGTAATCTTCCTCTCTTTATTATTATAAATCAATATATGTATGTTATATTGACTTAGTTAATATCGTATAAAGACTCATTCATCTCATATAAAACTTACGTTAGTATCTTTAAGATACTAAGTACTATAAAAGAACCTACTTCACAATAGCATCATTACAATATATAATATACCTATGCAAACAATTCTAGCATAAATATTAAAATTGGGTAAGTTAAATTACGATTATAAAAAGGAGCAAGAATCATGGATGAAGTATTACAATTTTTAAAAGAGGTTTCCACATTTTATTTAGCAACTGCTGACAATGACCAACCAAGAGTACGTCCTTTTGGTGCTGTTTGTGAATTTGAAGGTAAGTTATATATCTGTACAAATAATCAGAAGGATGTATTTGCACAGATGAAGAAAAATCCAAAGGTAGAAATCAGTGGTATGGATAAAAACGGAAACTGGCTTCGTGTAGAAGCAAAGGCAATCCAGGATGATCGAAATGAAGCAAGAAACGCCATGTTAGAAGCTAATCCTGGCCTTAATAATATGTATAAGGTTGATGACGGCGTCTATGAGGTATTGTATCTGCAGGATGCTACTGCTACATTTTCTTCTTTTACAAGTGAGCCTAAAATTGTAAAGTTCTAGTGATACGATAATATTCTTACGAACAAAGGATGCCATCAAGAATACAAAAAATAGTCTGCCAAACCTCTGATTTTTCAAAGGTTCGGCAGACTATTTATGCTATCCTTGATAAAAATGGTGGAACTGACTGCAGTATTCTACTTATACTGTTATTATCTAGTATCCAACTCTCAACATCATCTGTTTCTAATACAATTGGCATCCGATTATGAGTCTCTTCCATAGATTTATTTGCAGCTGTTGTTAGTATGACAAATCTACATTCATCCTGATAATAATTATAAATTCCAGCCATATAAAGTACTTCTTCTTCATTCCTCTTAAATAGAAATTTTTGCTTATTACCATCCCACTCATAAAAACCATTCGAGGGGATTACACACCGTCTATTCAAAATACTTTCGCGAAAGGTTTTCTTCTCCAATGCAGTTTCTGCTCTTGCATTAATTAAAACACCTTTATTATAATAATTAGGGAAACCCCATACAGCTAATTCTGGCTCAATTGCTTGACTATATGCTGCCAGTATAGGAGCTGAATTGGTAGGATATATTTCTCCTGATTTCTTATTATTATTTTCATATTTAGCATCAATTTGCTCTAGTATCTTACGGATTTCTCTTGATGTCTCGTCATCAACATAATATCGGCCACACATAGTTTAACTCCTTAGTTTGCAAGTAATGTCGCTTCATTAACGTGTTTTGGATTTTCTGAAACAATTTTTATTGCTTTTGTTAATTCTATCACTATTTCAAAGTCATGCTCAAAAGATAATTCATGCAAACGTGCATATAATTCTCCTTCTCTTGTCACTACATATTTAGGTGTAAGATGATTTAATGTATATGCTAAGATATCGTTGCGGCAAGTTTCACACTTACAACAGGCCATATTTTTCCATAATTCATCTAACTTTCCAATTACTAGTGTCTCCATAACATTATGATATTTATTCATATTTTAACCCTCCTGTCTGCGACTTGCTCGCAGACGTAAATTCAAGGGTTGAAAGTGATTTTCTTTCAACCTTAGCCCCATCTGTCCGTTTTAATAATCATACTGAATTCGATAGCAAAAACCTATATCATTGTATTAACTATAACATAACATTAAGTTCTTTGTAACCATGCTATATATACTATATTTTTTATGGGTTATTGCTATTATCTCCACTGTACTTGTACTTTTTTTCTTGGTGCAGTTCTCTTATATTGTACATTAGGGAAACCAACTGCAAGGCAAGTTACAATTTTTTGATTATCCGTGAGTTCTAGTATCTGCTTTAGCTTTTTGTCATGATTTACAAGATAAACAAAGTATCCAACATAAAGCATGCCAAGTCCCTGTGAATTAGCTACAAGCTCCATATTAGCAGATGCTATTGAAGCATTCACTTCACTTTCGGATATAACCAATATCAGCGTTGGTGCTCCTTTAAATAAATAATCATCATTTTCTAACTGAAGAAGAGCTTTTTTCATATTTCCTGATATCTGAATTAATCTTTTGAAAGCTTTATTTCCCTCTTCACGATATTTTAAGATATCATCTTGGACAACGATATAAGAGACATTCTGCGCATTGCTTCCAGTAGGGGAATACCTGCCAGCTTCTAGTATTTTTTCGATCTTCTCTTTTTCTACCTGACCTTCTTTAAATGACCTTATTGAACGCCTAAACATAATGGTATTAAGCATCGTATTCTCGTCAACTCCAAATGTTTCTTGGTTGTATTCTATAACTTCTTCCATATCATATTCATCAATTGTCACAGCATTCATTGGACAGACGGCTACACAATGACCACACAACAAACAATAGTCTGCTATCATATCTGCCTTCTCATCTTTTAATTGCAATGCAGCACTTACACAATCATCGCAGCATTTACCACAACCTATACATTTATCTTTATTAATATGTACCATAATATTATTCTCCTTTTATAAATACGATTACTAATCTTTTGTACTCATTAAATATAACATGAAATTATATTTTTGTAACTATTATATAGTAAAAAAAACAAAGTGACTAGAATATTAACCACTTTGTTTCTTTCAATAAAATTATTACACCTATTAGATTGGCACCTGAATCTCGGTAATATACTCCTCTGGATCCTCCGTAATCCACTCACCCTTATGATAAATTTCTCTCATTGGACCTTTCTTAGTATAACCGTTTTGTCGTATCCAATCAAATAAAGCCTCATTCGTTTTATACATAGTAGAAAATGGGCCTTTATGAACAATACATGCCATTTTCTCTTCTGCAGCTAATTCATATACCTTTACTGTTTCGTTACCAGCAAAGATCTTCGAAACCGGTTCTGACACTTCAACGTCAAGCGTAGAGGTTTCGTCCATATCTCCCCAGTTAGTATGGTACAGCATCAAACAAGGAATTGCACGTTTACCACCCTTTAATTCGATATACTTATTTACCTCCTGCCACATATCTGTCAACTCCTCATCAAATTTACTACTATGAAAAGCTTTACGTATGGTGGCCATTAATATTGGCTCTACTCTTTTTATCACAATCTCATTCATTTGTGGTATGCCTCCATTCTTAATTAAAAATATATTGGTACGGAGACGCTCCAGCCTGTTAATTTCTTTATTCAATTCATCTTCCAGAATAATAGATTTACTTTCCAATAATTTTATTAATGAGGGTAATGGAAGGTTTTTATTTAATACCTCAGCGATTTCCATGAGACTAAAATCCAAATCCCTTAAAGCCATTATTTTGTTTACTGTAATTAATTGCGTTACTTCATAATACCGATAACTAGTAAATTTATCGATTTGGCTCGGCATTAATAATTTCATCTTTTCATAATGGTATAGGGTATCAACGGATAACCCACATAATTTTGAAAATTCACCAATCCGAAACATATTACTCCTCCTATTACAGGCTTTTCAGGTGTGCACCCCTGTCGTCTAAAACTATTGTAAAGCCTTGGGTTACCCAAGAGTCAATAGGTTTTTTTATAAACTTCCCGCTACATCAATAACTATCATTTGATGGCATTCTATTTTGGGTACTGTGTAGTAAATTTTTCCTGCTTCTTCTTTAAAAGGAATCTCTTCTATTTGCGGTGCCAGATATATTTTTCTTACCGGTTCCTTCAAATTCAAAATAATCTTAACATCATAGACTGGAACAATTCCTTCAATTACTTCCATAGGATGTTCTACATTATCCCAGGTAAATGTTCCTCTATTGGTTGTATGGGCAAACAACAGATGGTTGATATATCGATTTTCCTCTGTCTGTTTCGTTAGAGTTAGAATACCCTTGTCTATGAAATCAGTAGAAACTGTCTTATCACTTCCTAATAAAGTATCGATCGCATGTACAACAATTTCTTTTTGGTGAAGAGAGCCCATTTTCCCGTAATCACTGAAAATATTCCAACTTATATAGGCAGTATTTGAAGTCATTACTGCTGCTGAATAAGCTTTGCTGTCGTCATTCGGTGTATGCTGATGGGATGAAAAATGTAAAATATCCCGATTGAAATATGCATTTTGTCTAGCTGCAAATTCTGTTCCACTCGTTACTTCTATTAAATATCCCTGTTCATACATAATATGCGGGCTATTTCCTGTACTTAAAGGTACCTGTGTAATCATATAATCCGGTTTAGAACTGTTTTCGCCTATAAAAGCGGCTCCAAAATTAAGTAGAAACTGTTTTCCGTAAGAATCAAGCCCACTGGTTCCTGATGCCAATATTTTTCCACCGTTACTTATGTAATCGGAAAGCTGTTTGCTTAATTCTTCAGTAAGTTTAATTGTATCTGGCAATATAATAAGTTTGAATTTCTTAAAATCTTCTTGTAAATCAATAAAACGATATAAATATTTACCTTCTAACAGGATACGATTGGCTCCAATATCGCCCCAGTGTTTTACATCCCTGCTGGAATTAGAACTATTGACTGCCTCCTGCCCTAAAACAGCAATATCATAATAATTCTCTGCCTGCTGGCACCATTTTTCCTTTTCCTTTACCTCTCTATAGGCAGCACCGATTAACTCATAAGTACCTTCATCCATTTTCCCGGTTGGATGTAATTGATCTCCAATCGAGCATTTTGCCCCAAAAGCTAAAGACAATGCAGTCTCATATCGTAAGGCATTTGGATGCTTAAATCCACCAAATTCACCCCAGGTACTATGAAATTTACCTGTCATACCCAGATATTCTTTTCCTAAGTTAGCTACATAGGCAGCTGACATAGGAAAATGGCTATATCCCCAGCCTCCTGTAGGTAAACTTTCCAATTCCAAATGAGTATTATAAGCGGCTAAATCTCTTCGTCCTCGAGTAATATGTCCCGCATTGTGAAAAATAGTACAAGTATCGCTATAGTTGCGAATTGTTTTCTCAATTACAAGAGCATAGTTATTATATACTCGTTCCGCTTGTTCCATCACGGCCGTAAAGTCCCTTGGGTCTTTTCCTCTTTTCATTATATCATTTCTACATTTTGCACAATAACACGGGTGTTCCGATGAAATGTCAAGAAAGATGCCACTAGGAGCATACTTCTCCATTACCTCTTCTACTTGCCTGACTAACAAATCAAAATATCCTGTATTAAAACATAACAAATGAAAACCTGGTGTTGTTAAAAAATCAGGTACCCAAGTAGTAGCTTCATTTTCAAATCTTGATAACCACTCCGGATGCCTCACTGCTTCTTTTTCATCTAGTCCGGCTGAAATATATACGGGGGCATTCACTCCTATTTCTTTGCAAGCCTCTAATTGTTTTCCAAGCAGATCGAACTTTAAGTGGGGATGAATTTCATTTACCTCGGTAGGATGATACGACCAACCATGATGACATTTTGAAAATAAAGTAATAGAATCTACGCATCCTGTTTCTAAGGCTTTTTGAAATTGAACCTTATCAAATTTTTCTCCAATTTCAGGTATATGCTCCGAAGTATGAAAGTCTAAATGTACCTGTCTAAAACGTAAACTCATAGTCCTGTCCTCTTTCTTTTTTTTTATAAGTTTTATTTATATACTAGCATTTTTCTTTCTATATTTCTATGTTATTTATTTTTTCTAAAGTTTAACCTTTTACAGCACCGGCTGTTTGTCCTGATATAATGTATTTCTGACAGAGCAGATATAATATGGTAATTGGCAGAGCTGTTAATACGAGATCTGCAAATACATAGTTCCAATTACTAGCATATTGCCCGAAGAAATTATATACGGTTAATGGCATTGTCCACTTTGAGGAAGAGTTAAAAAAATACATAGGAATCATAAATTCATTCCATGCTGCCATTGCGGTGGTTACTAATGCGGTAAATAGAATGGGTTTCATTAAGGGCATAATAATTTTAGAAAACATAATTATTGGCTTAGCTCCATCGATATAAGCCGCTTCATCTAAGTCTTTTGGAACATTTCTAATAAATCCCGTTAGCGTGAAGATTGTCCAAGGAAGCTGTAACGCCGCCTCTACACAAATAACACCAGCAAAGGTACCCATAAGATTTAATGCTTTTAACACACCAAAGGTGGTTACGATTTGAATCGGTGAAACCATTCCTAGCAAGAATAAATTATATAAAAAGCTTGTATATTTACTCTTTTTTCTGGAAATTACAAATGCGCATAAACTTCCGCTTATAATTACAAAGGAGGTTACCATAATAGTTATAATCATACTATTGATAAAGGCAAGTCCAATGCCTCCTTTTTGAATCACATAACTATAATTATCCAAATGCCACTCTGATGGCAGAGTAAGGCTAAATAACTGCGCTTCTGTAGGATTTTTAAAGGATCCTAAAATCATTACTGAAATAGGAATAATTATAATCAGACTTACAAGGAACATTAATATAGTCCATATAATAGAACTTATTTTACCTTTTTTTATAGTACTCATTATAAGTCCACCTCCTTGCTTCGTAATCCTTTATTAATAAATAATGCTATCATAGATATCAGGATAAACAAAATTAATCCCATAGCAGTAGACCTTCCTAAAGTACCCTTGGAAAATGCTTTATAGATGTAAGTACTAAGTACTTGAGTTGCATTACCCGGTCCTCCTCCAGTCATAACATATACCTGCTCAAAGACCTTAAAACCACCAATAATATTCATGGTAACTACAACTGTAAAGGCAGGTGCTAATAATGGGAATGTAATTGCTTTAAACTGTTCCAACTTATTAGCTCCATCAATACGTGCAGCTTCATAGTAGTCCTTCGCAATACCCTGGAGTCCTGCTAAGAAAATGGCCATAGCAAATCCACTCCATTTCCAGATCTGAACAAATATAATACTTCCCATCGCGGTATCTTTATTTCCAAGCCAATCTCTGGTCAAGTTTTCTAATCCTAAGGTAATCAAAATCTGATTTAACACGCCGTTATTCATCTTAAATATTGCAGTAAACATAATCCCAACTACAATCAAACTTAATACTGCCGGTAAATAGAATAAAGTTCTAAGAAAGCTTTTTCCTTTTACTGCTTCATTTAGGATAAGTGCAAGTAATAGACCTAAAATTACAATAAAAACAGTAGTAATGCTAGCAAATATAAATGTATTTTTCAGTGCCAATAAAAAGTATTCATCTTTAAATAGATAAATAAAATTCTCAATGCCATTAAATTGTGGTTCATATAGTCTTTTAATATTCCAATCCGTAAAACTTAATGCAAATCCTAATATAATCGGTATCGCAAAAAATATTGTAAAAATAATGATTGCCGGATATGTAAAATAATTAGGATAAAATTTATTTAACTTTTTTTCCATCTGCTGCCTCCCTAATAAAATACATCAATTTTAATCAGTGTTTCTCCTTGAAAAAAGATGCCATAAAAGGTTCAATCACTAACTTCCTTTTATGGCAGCCTCCTTTACTAAAAACCATCTACTCCTTGTTGTTCCATATAATCGACATAATTCTTTTGCACTGACTCAAATACTTCTGCCGGTGTTTTATCACCTTGTAATGCTTCAATGTAGTAATCCCACATGTCTACATTAATTCCTGATGCAGCAGACATTAAGCTATTCATCTCAAACACATAATTTCCTGCTGTAATATAGGTATCTACTAAACTTTGTACTACAGGTACAACTGTTCCCCCATCCACATCGTTATAAGCTGGAAAACCCGGATTTTCTACATAATACATATTCTGATATTTGGGCATAGACCATACTTGCAAAAATGCTTTTGCAGCATCTACTTGGCTACCTGCACTTGGAACAAATAAACCTTGGACATAGTTACCTGTTGGCAATAAAAGATTGTCATTGTGTGGAATAATGAATGATCCCAGTTCACAATCCGGGTATTTTGCTTTTGCATCTGCAGCCCATTGTTCAATGGTTAAATACATAGCTGCTTTTCCTGTACAAATAGCTTCAACTGCTGTATCATATCCAACCGACATATTGTCATCATTCATATAACCGGCTTTGTTTAAATCAATATAATTTTGTAATAATTCTTGCGTTTCTGGAATATCTGTCCATTTAATTTCATTAGCTAACAATTTATTTGTAACTTCTACCGCATTTTCTCCTAATGCACATGCAATGCCACCTGTCATAAATATTTGTGTAGTCCAGGTATCTGCATTCGTTTGATAAAATGGTACCACACCATTTCCTTTTTCTTTCACCGTAGCTAATATATCTAAAAATTCATCATAAGTCTTAGGTTGTGGATCTGTAATGCCACAAGCTTCTAATACTTCTTTGTTATAATATACTGCTTGATATCCTGAGGATGATTCTTTTGGTAACCCATATATTTTTCCATCACTGGAATCTTTAATTAAATCAGGATTTACCAACCTAGAAACCCATGGTTCATTGCTTAAATCTTCACAATATTGTGAAACACCATAAGTAGAATTTCTGCTTGGAATGTTTTCTTCATAAATATCCGGTACTTCAGAAGTAGATAATTTCATCATAACCAGTGAATCATATTCACCATCTGGTATTACTTGAAATTCAACGTTGCATCCATAATCTTTCTTAATCTCCTCAGCCATTGTTTCATATGCAGGAAAAAATTTGGCTTGGCTAGTCATAAATGAAATAGTTTTCCCCTCTAAAATAGAAAACTCATCTCCTTCAGACGTATTTTCTACTTGCGCTGTATCTTGCTCTGTATCTTGCTCAGTTTTTGGTTCTGTCTCACCACTATTACCACATGCAGTAAGGCTGGCTAGCATTGATACTACCAATGCCATTACTAAAAAATCCTTTAATAATTTCTTCTTCATTATGTATTCCTCCTTGTTTTTAGAATGATGCAAAACTGCTATCTTTTCTTGAGTTTCATTATACCTTCTTTAAACATGAATCAAAATGGAAAATATGCGTTGAAAACATGGAAGATTATCGAATGGCATTTTCTTTATTCCTTTCCTTTGCTATAATAAGGTCATTCCAGCTGATTCAAATAACAGATTATAATAATAGGAGGTTATATGAAGAGTAATTTTCAAAAAAAGATATTCATAAATATATCCGTTATGATCGTAATTCTTGTTACTATATTTCTATTGTTTTTTTCTAACTATGTATATAAAGAGATTACGAGATCATCCCGCAATAGTTTAGATGAAATAACAGAGAAAACTTCTAGAGAACTATTATTACTTTTTCAAGATATGGATAAGTTATCCTTATATTTAACTACCAATCCAGAAATCATGTCTGCTTTTTATAAAACTAGAATTGATACCTTATCTAATAATGAACTGTCTGCTGAAATAAACAGTATATTAACATTTGTTACCGTTCCTAATGATTCTTCCCGATTTCGGATCAGTTTATATAATAAAAAGGGGAATTTTATTTCTACTGGTATCCCTTATAGTAAAACGATTGCTACTCAAAAGTTACATTCCACAGATTATATTACTTGGTATCAATCATTACCAATTAAACACAGTAATTCCTATATTACCTCTTTTAAAGAGGATACTTGGAGCGATAAACCAATTGAATATATTTCCTTATACAGGGAGATATTTGATCCTATCGTTATTAATTTATCGAATGGTATCATTGAAGTTCAATGTCCTTATCCGATTATAGACAATGTATTATCCTTGGAAGCATCAACTATATCCTCCTATCTTTTTGATGATTCGTCTAAATGTATTTATTCCTCAAGTAATACAAAACCGTTGATGACTGATTTACTTCCTAATTATCAAGAAAATACTTCAAAACACTCTCCATTTAACATAATTCACAATAATGATAATTATAGTGGCATACCTTTAGATAATGGATGGACACTTGTCCTATCCCAGCATCAAAATCATATCTTTAAACTTGTAGCACAAATCTTTTGGATTGTATTTGGCATTAGTTTAGGTATCCTATTAATATTTTTGTTTATAATATTTAAAATACTAAAAAATACAACGGAACCTCTTCGTCAATTAACCGATTCTGTAACTGCCATTACCATTCAAGATCCTTATTTAAATATAGATACCAGCGAATATCCCAATGAGTTTGTTGGTCTGACTCTGGCATTTGATAAAATGTTAGAGCGTTTAAAAAACTCAATGGATGAAAATGTTAAGATAAGAGAATATGAAGTACGTGCGAATATGATAGCTTTACAGTCTCAGATGAATCCTCATTTTATATGTAATCTTCTCACTATAATAAAAGCCATTAGTATGGAAGAAAATCCAGAGCAAATAGGTATTATTTGTGATTATCTTGCCGGCATGCTCCAATATATTTCGACTTATGATGAACATGGAGTTACCTTACAAGATGAACTTACAGATGCTGAGAATTATTTAAAGTTAATGAAAATACGATACGAAGACTTATTTCACTATGATATTTATGTAGATTCTAATATTGATTTGAATAAATTAATGGTTCCCAAATTATTATTTCAGCCGCTTTTGGAGAATTGCTTTCAACATGGCTTCAAAAAAACACTTCCACCTTGGCATATTTCCATAGAATGTCATCTTGAGAAAGAATATTTGTGGAAATTTATTATACAGGATAATGGAATAGGTATTACTCCGGAACAAATTCATAAATTCAAAACTAAACTGGCGGATTTTGAGAATAATTCTTCTGATTCTGTAGCTTCTTTTAAAATTGGTGGAATGGGCTTGATTAATACTCTGGCTCGCTTAAAACTTCGATACAAAGAAAACTTTTCATTTACCATTGACTCACTACCTGATGGCGGAACTATTATATGTATAGGAGGAAAATTAAATGTTGAATATTTTATTGGTTGAAGATGAACCAATTATTTTAAGGAAGATTTCTAATACAATAAAATCGTTTCAAGAGAATTATAACATTGTGGCTACTGCCTTGAACGGCCAGAATGCAATGGAAATTATTGATTCGAAAGGTAGTTTTATTGATATTGTTATTACAGATATTCACATTCCTATGTATGATGGTCTAGAACTTATTGAATATATTAATATGCAATATCCGCATATACTCTGTATGATTTTAACCGGATACAGCGAGTTTTCTTATGCAAAAAAAGCAATTCAACTAAATGTATTTGCTTATCTTCTTAAACCAATTAATGAAAAAGAAATAAATGAACAGTTAAAAAAAGCTTATGAAAAGAAATGTGTTGATGGTATGTTGACCGGAATAGGAAATAATGTAAATTCTTATCCCACTGATAAAAGCATTTCCTCACAATATTGTATTGCGACTATTTGTATTGGTAACTTCCCATTTCTACCATTATCTTTTGATACTATTTGGGATAATCCTTGGACAAAAGCTGCTATTGCTGATTTATTCAAAAAGCATACCAACTACATTCGCGATTATTGGATAATCGCCGGCAAATCCCCTTTTGAAATGTATATATTGTTTTCCTTAAATGATTCTACCTCCCTTTCAAAAGAAACCGCAATTGAGGATTTATTCCATCCTATGCTAACAGGCAGTGTTCCTGTTACACTTTTAATCAGTACGGATGCTTTAGATATGCATGCAATTGGCAAACTAATTCAAAGGCTTCGTTTTCAGCTCAGCAGAAAGCTGATACTAGGAACCTCACAGCTTCTCTACTATCAAAAAGAGAACATAGATTATAAATTACCAACAAATGAACATATAACAAATGCAATTCTGCATCTTACTAATTTATTCAGACAAATGAATGTATCCCTTTTCACAGCAGAATTAAAGCATTTCCTCTCTCTTATGATGAAGCAAAACTTAACTCAATTTGCAGTTACAGAATATCTTACTGCCCTATTTACCGGTTGCATGAACAATCAATCTGGTAATTTTCAAGAAAATTCTGTCCTTGAAACAGTAAATGATGCTATCATTTACTCTACGTCTTATGAAACTTTATATCAGAATATAATCTCTATTTTCAATGACTTCTTTTATGAATTGACCAATGAACGGACTACTGCAAATGATAAAGCAGAACTTTTGCTACACATTGACACCTATATTAAACAACATTTTATGGAATCCATAAACACCAAGCAAATGTCCGATACCTTTGGTTTTACACCTGCTTATTTAAGTAAAATTTATCGAGATTTTAAAAGCACAACTCCTATAGACTATATTATTCAATTACGAATGGAAAAAGCAAAAGAACTTTTTCTTTCAAATCCTAAGCTTTTAATAAAAGATGTAGCCCTCTCCGTAGGTTATGATGATCCCCTATATTTTAGTAAAGTCTTTAAAAAAGAAATTGGACAATCTCCCAAACAGTTTATACAGCAATTGCGATACGGTTCTGCTAAAGAAATCTAACGCATTGGCATTTTGAAATCATAAACATTGAAAAAGAGCCAAAAAAAGTACGGAGGCCTATTACTGAAGCCCCGTACTCTTACTCATTACTCTCTTTCATAAAATATTATATTTTGTGTGTGGTTTCCTTATCCTTAGAATTCTGGTGATTCCGGGATATCCTTTTATTTTATGATATGAATGGTGCCATCCTTGCGTAATGGAATGCTTGATTCCTTTCTGATATATCCAACCGCAGCTGCAGAACAGATAGTGTGTTCTTTCGGAATTCCCAATTCAAAAAGGTAATTGCGTAATTCGAGATCATTTCGTAACCAGTGCAATTGATTGATGTAACAGCTACCCAAACCCAGCGAATGTGCCACCAAAAAAAGGTTTTCAAGAGCAAGTGCACAGTCTGCCATAGCATTTTCATAATTAGGCCTGTTAGAGGCTATGATAAGAGTAGGTGCATGGTAGAAAAAATGATAATCTTCCCTTTGCGAACTGGCTTTGGCTCCGAGCTTACCTGGATATTCGTCATCAGGAATCCAGTGTTGAAACCCCTCTCGTACCAGCTCATTAATTTTTGAAAGTATCTCTTTGTTTTGAATTGCAGTAAATAGCCAGCTTTGACTGTTGCCTCCACTAGGTGCCCATATGGCAGCTTCCAGTAATGTTTCCAATTGTTCCGCCTCAATCTGGCGTTCCTGAAACTGACGTGTACTTCTCCGCGCACGGATACAGTCTAGTACTTCATTATTAATCACAACTTTCCCTCCTTTTTATGACAACCGATGCAAATATTTAACTTTCTATCGGACAATCTACTTTATTGCAATCGGTATCCATATTTCAACTTTACAAATATCCACAGCATCGTCCCATTCAACATATTTTTCAATAGTAGGCAATCCTGATTTTTTACTATGTGTCGGACTTACTTTACTAAATAACGCCTACAGGGGCAGCATAGATGATAAATTCATCATCACCATCAAGTTTCAGCATTTCGTCCACCTTTATTTGGTCAAAAGCAGCAATTGCACAAGTTCCACAACCAATAGCATGACAGCTTAAATACAGATTTTGTACCACATGTCCCACATCAATTAACATCACTTTGTGAGCATCCGTATTGTATCTCCACTCGCTTCTGTAAGGAATCGCACTATAGAAAAATGTTACTGCAGAATTACTAGCCCATTCTTGTTCACACAAACTATCCGAAACAGTCTTTTCAAAATCTTCAACTTCTGTAATAAATTCGATAGAATGTTCCATTGGCAGATAATGATAGATTCCTTTTTCCAAACCTTCTACGTTAAAAATTGCAAGGTATGTTTCAAACGCATGTCTTGCGCCTGCAGAAGGAACAGGTCGAATCGTTGCATAATTATTTCCACGGATCTCTTTAATACCTTGTGTTGTCCAAAGTAAAAAAGATAATTGTTCTGCCGTGATGCTTACATTCTTGTAAACACGATGGCTTTTTCTTTCTTGTAGCAAAGTAAGATAATTCGTTTCTTTCATCACATCAGAAAAATCTTTCGTTAGTGAAATTGCGTGATTACTCATGGCTGGTTTCGTTAAAGGTGGCTGCGTTACTTGCTTTTGCTGATCAGATTCATAATCAACCTCAGCAAAATCACTTTTCATAAATAATCGGTTACTCTGAATTTTATTATTCCTATATTCACAATGTTCCATAAATGCCTCCTAGCATAACATATTTTATGCTTAAAAGTATATCATGAAAAACATGGAAATTCCATATGTAATTTCACCCCTTACATATTGGACATTAGCCCCCAAATAAAAGAAGCCAATTGCTACCGCAATCGACTTTTTTTACCAAACTTCTCTGGGAAGTAAGATGCATATAGATGTCATCGTCTTGTTCCATATTATAACGTCAACATTACAGTTACCAGTATCGGATAGGACACTGAATGTCATTTCTTAAGAAACTTGATTACAGGTTTAACGATGCCTTTAGGTTGTCGGGGTGTTGTCGTAATCCCACTTATGAAAATCCTCAAAATATTAGGCGAAGCTATAAAAATAGGTGTGTTTCCACCAGCATCTGAAAGCACCACAACACCATATTCGTTGCGATAAACATCTCCAGATGCTGAAATAGCTGGCCCAAGTCCCATCGTTACCGTAGTCCCCACAGGAAGATAGGATTGCACAGCCGCAAGAAGATCAGAGCTACAGTCGTGTGGTATGGGATCCGGTGGAGTCAGATAGGTGAATGTAGGGTCGTATAAAGTTCCGTCTCCAGGATAAATTGCTGTAATGTGTTCTATTGGGATTGCCTCATAATCATTGTTGGCGTCTATTAATCGCAAAAGCCCAGGTTTCTCGGCATTTGGCGCGGTATAAAGTTCAAGTGGTATACCCGAATAAGAATACAGTGATTCTGTATATACAGTCCAGGTGGTGGTAGAATATACGATGATCATCTGAGCAAGAATGTTGATAAACTGATCCACAGCAAAGCAACGCATATTCACAGGTTCAGCCAAATCGTCTCTTGTGATAACAAGTGATGCTTTTAACGGAACTTTGGAAGAATAATAATAGTTTCCCGTGCCTGTATTTATTAAAGAAAACGTTGTTGGAACCGTTGTAACTTCAATGATTCCAATACCCACGACTTCTCCTGTTTTTGTGTTTGAATTCCCTCTTATAAAATCTCCATTTGGTGAAGACAGCGCAAGAACCACACCATTTGCATAGCTAGATGACTGCATTACAACACTCCAATTAACCACATATCTTCCTGTTTCCGTGAAAGTGATAATACCTGTAGTATTATCGTAACTGATGTTTCCGGTAGAATGTGAAACTATATCAAAAATGACGTTTTCTTCAGGGCCTATCTTACCTGAGATTGTACGCTCAATTTGTAAAGCTATATTTCCCATAATGTTATCCTCCTTTATTTTATATTGGCTGTCCTCCCGTACTTGGATTTATCCTGTAATTTCAAAAGTAATGATACCTATATTTATGACATTTCCATCTGTTACATAAGATTAAGTGTTCAGTTGCCTGTACAACAAAGCATTATCCGAAACTCATTCTGCGGGAATTTGTCTAATAATAGCGGAATATTAAATAACATTATATTGTATGTCAAAATAAACACAAGGTTCCATATCATCCAATGCATTCACTATCTAAGATCTAATCGATAAATAAAAAAATCTGAGAATTATAACATTCTCAGACTTTTTTTCCTATATCCTTAGAACCTCATGTACTGCTTTTTCTATCTGCTCGATTCTAGTTTTCAAAAATTCCGGGTTGTCCTTAAACCACTTAACATTAAGTGGAGAAGGATGTGGAAGAACATATGCCGGCTTTCCATGTATTGTATTATCATTAAAAATCAATGTAGTGAAGTTATGATTGGGGAAAAAAAAGCTGGCAGCTTTTCCTCCTATAAGTATAAATATCTCATTATTCACCAGTTCAATTTCTTTTTGCATCCATAGTTTTGCGCAACTCTTGGGAGGAAGTCTATCACCTCCATTTGGTGATTTGCCAGGATAGCAATGTGCAATAGCAGTTATATAGAAATTATTTGGGTTATAAAATACTTCGTCAGTAATGTGATACCATTCATTGCGCAATTTTCTACCGCTTGCATCGTCAAAAGGTTTTAATGTCTTATGCACATTTTGAGATGGTGCTTGGCTTATCTGCATGATTTTCGAGTTTGCATTACCCATTACGATGGGATGGGGTTCAAACCCGAATTTTTCTTCACAAATACGGCAATTAAGGATTTCTTCTCTCAGTTGATCAAACATTTTCCTCTTCTCCTCTAATATATTATCAATAAGTCTTTAAATGCTCATTTTTAAGAAGTCAAAAGTTTCATTACAAATATTCTATGTGCTTCCTTAACCACCTTGAATCTTCCCGCAAATCTAAATAGTATACGGTAAACTTTGGGTAAACTTTGGGTTGCGCTGTGCTCAGTGAGGTATATGGTTTTTAAGTGGAGGATTCCCTCGCCATAAGCTTCCATTACTTTGGGTGAATCAACTCCCCACTTAATAGTTGCTCCCGTCTTTTTAATAGAGGGATGATTTTTTGCGTGTTTCGCAGTTAGATTAGAATATGCGTCAAAAATCAGTGTGACGTCCTGGAATTTATCACGCATCTTTGAAAATAGTGTTTTGATGGCTTGTTCACTAAGGTACATTAGCAATCCTTCTGCGATAATGAGCACGGGACTATCGTTATATTCAACACTGTCCATCCATTCCCAATCAGTTACGGACGACGAGATATACTTGTAATTCTTGGTTTCTTTGTAAAGCTGTTGCTTTATATTCATGACCTGTGGGAAGTCGAGATCATACCATAACTGGGCCGGATAACCAAGCCGCCTTGCTCTCGAATCCAGTCCACAACCAAGATAAATTACGGTACTGTCCGGATGCTCTCTGAGATAATCATTTGTAAAATCATCTATTAACGATCCACGAATAGAGAGCATTATCTGTGTTTTTGTCTGCACATGAAGTTTTGAAAAGTCATATTCTATTTGTGAAATTGCATGTTCAGCATCGTCATCTTTAAATATGCCTTTCTTACTCATCTTCGCTCTGCCATACAAAGGAATCAGAAGCGTCTCCATTTCCTCTTTTAATGATATCTTCATATGCATCCCCCTTAGCTTAATATAATTAATCTGTATTTAGTATATCATAACTAAGTTCCATTTGGTTGAAATTTGTAACTACTTTACAAAAAAAACATACATTGTATAAAAAGTAACAGTAAAATATTCAAATACGGAGCGGCCAATGGAAAATCAAGACGGCGTATCAATCATCACCTGTACTCACTTCCCCTTTTATATGGATAATATCTTCGATAATTATGCCAGACAAACTTATCCCATCAAGGAATTAATCATAGTTCTTAACAATTCTGCCTTAAACATTTCCGATTGGAACATGAAAGCGCAAACTTATGACCATGTTAAAATTATTCAACGGCCTGAAAGCGATTCGGTCGGAACCTGCTTGAATTACGCAGTTAAACAAGTTATTTATCCTTACTTTGCCAATTTTGACCACGATGATTATTACGGTCCAAACTATTTGAATGATTTTATGGCCATAGCACCTTCCAGTGATGCCGGTGTTTTAGGGAAAAAAACTCATTATGTCTTTTTTGAAGATCAAAAAAATCTGGCGCTTATCCATCCAGGTAAGGAAAACAGTTATGTCGACTATATAATTAACTGTACGCTTTTTGTGAAAAAAGATGTCTTTCAAAAAGTACAGTTTATTGACAGCAATGTTGTTGACGAACAATTTGGAGCCGATTGTACGCGTCAAGGTATTAAAATTTATGCCATCAGCAAATACAACTTTGCCTATATCCGACGTGACGATCTCAACCTGCATACTTACAAATTAGAAAACAGTCAATTATTACAGCAATATTGCCAAATAGTTGCTCAAGTAGACGACTTTCGGCCCTGTGTAAACAAAACTTAAGAACCTTAGTTTTTAAATATGAGCCAGGTGCCCAGTTGTCCGGCTTCCTCCAATACTTCAGACTACTCATTCCAACCAGCGTCAGCAAAACCAGCCAATCCTTTCGTTTAAATAGCTTAATAACAGCCCTGATTAATTTTAAATGAAATATGATCTAACGCGCATTTGTTTTTGCAATTTTCACATAATCGTTTGAATTTTTTTTATTTACATTTGTTTACAGATGCAATATAATAGCAAGAAGAGAAATAATTAATCAAGATAATATGTAAATAAAAAGATTAAACATGTTAGAAAGAAGGAAATTTAGAAGATGCATGCTTTAAAATATGGGATAATCCCTCTCGGATTAATACTGCTGCTTACATCGTGTACGCAGCAAATTGAAACATCGAAGCAAACCGAAAGCGTTCCAACGGCGGCAGAATCTACATCAATAATAAATCCTCTCTCATCTAATTTAGGTATATACCCAGCCAGTTTGCCTCAGATAGTAACGGATAAGGATATAAATTTTGAACTAGGTACTATTGAAAGTATATATGGGTTTTCAGGAAAGGATGTTTCCGATAAGGACTTTTCACAGCTATCGCTAGATAGAATTTCAGAGATTTCTTTTGATACAAATACAATATGGGGTAATAATCTCCCGAAGGGTTACAATCCGGAATCACAGCTGGAAACAGGTAAGGATCCCGGTCTGCAATTGAGAAAACTTCATAATGACGGCTATACCGGTAAGGGAATATCTGTAGCGGTTATCGATAAACCTATTCTTAACAGTAATAAAGAGTTCGATGAGCATAATTTTATTTATACTGAAGTAGAAGCAAACACTAAACTTCATTTTCATGGTATAAGTTGCGCATCAATAATAGCAGGGAAAAACTGCGGCGTTGCTCCGGAAGCAAAGCTATACTTTTTTGCAGTACCGGATAACGGCAAAAATTTCGAGAATTATGATATTGCAATTGATAAAATTATTGAATTAAATCAAACATTGGAGACCAAAGATAAAATAAGAATTGTTTCTATATCCGATGGCTTAAATTTTGACGATAGTCGGTTAGAAAAGTGGGAGAAAACAGTTCTTAAAGCTGCTGATGATGATATTATGGTGATATATTCAAATAATGTCGGCGATCAATTTATTCAGGGAGGGTGCCCTCCCTATAAGGATAAAAATAATCCGTCAAATTATGAAATAGCAAAAGCTTATAAAGATATTAATTTCAACGATAAATCAAAAATTATAATTCCAGGTGATTTTAGGACTACTGCCAATAACCAATCTTACGATGGATATACCTATTATGGTCAAGGTGGCTGGAGTTGGGCAATTGCTTATTTTGCAGGATTATGTACACTTGGGCTTCAAATCAATTCCAATTTTACATATGAGCAGCTGCAGCAAACCCTTGAAAACACCAAAAGTCAAACTTCTGATGGCTATTATGTTGTCAATCCCGTCGAATATATTAACGCATTGGAACAATTAAAAAACAACTGACATTGATATGGGTAAGAACCCTCCTCAGAATAACACTATTTTTCATCATAATGGCAATACGAATAAAAAGACCGTAATTTTTCAGATGCTCCCTTCAGAACGCCTGAAAAATTACGGTCTCTGAATACGCAATAAGCGACAGGATCTCTGTCCGTTAAATCGTTCAGAAATAACGCAGTTTCATGGGAGTAAACTTAAGACAAATCAAACCTTATAACTTCCCCAGTTTTTTATCTTTACAAAATAGCGACCCAATAAAGTCATGGCCTCCCGAAGCCTTTACTACTTAAGTATTAATTTTTGTCAATACATTTCATGTGAAATTAAACTATTAAATTTTCAATATCAGAAATCCAACCGCTTATAATTTGCGAATTTTCCTGTAATTTATTCTTGCTTTTTTCATATCCTTGTAAAAGCTTTAGCTGATGATTCCAATATTCTTTCAGCTTTTCAAAGAACTCCTTCTCACAGAAAATAGATTGATAATTTCCAGTATTGAAATTGTCACTGATTGTTTTTAGTTTTTCCAGTACTTGTTCGGCAGATTGCCCCATGCTTTTTTTTAAGTCTCTAAAAATCCATTGCCTTTCAAACACATTCATTGCGCGCCATCCATTATATTGTTCTTCAAAAGTTTGTAACACTTTGGTAAGAATTTCTTTCCGTGTATTATCAACTACTT
Organism: uncultured Lachnospiraceae bacterium; assembly: GCA_963517115.1. Taxonomy (GTDB): domain Bacteria; phylum Bacillota; class Clostridia; order Lachnospirales; family Lachnospiraceae; genus Anaerocolumna. The sequence continues at coordinate 49,880 of CAUQEW010000004.1, forward strand.
CATAAACCTTGTTTTCTCCTGAATCATCGTCTTCTTCTGCTAAGTTGTACTCCATTAAAACTTGTATAGCACCTATTTCCTGTCCATGATAGGTATCTGCATGTAAGACAGATAAAGCAAAACCGACACCTGCACTTTCAACATCCAAAATGTGCTGACTGTTCATTTTATAAAATTCATCTATACTCATTTTCATGTTTTCAGCAACAATCTTGATTGCGTTCATAGCTGTTTCTGTCTTTACCAAGCCAGGCCCAATAGCATAAGTATGAATACCTGTGTCTTCAAGTTCCATTGCTAAAGTATTGCTAAGTTCGACTTGCGCTGTTTTGAAAACCTCATAAGCGCCCATATAAGGCGAAGCTCCCGAAGATGAAACAAAAACGATAGTCCCGCTATTGCGTTTTTTCATAGTTGGTAAAAACCTCTGTACGAGTAATAAGGGAGCCTTTAAATTTACGCAATAACTTTTATCCCAAAAAGCAATATTAACATCATCAACCGCTCCCATTTTAGTAATAGTAGCGTTATTAAAAATAACGTCCAGACACCCATATTTCTGTAGAATATAATCGCACATTTTATTGATGTCATCTTCTTTTGCCAAATCTATTTCATAAAATGCAGCTAGCGGAACATTGAAGGTTTCGTTTATAGTTTTTTCGGCAGCTGACCCTTTTTTTGTATCTATTTCTGCGATAATTATTTTTGCACCCATATAAGCAAAAGCCTTAGCGGCTTCAAAGCCGATACCGCCGCCGGCTCCGGTCAACAGTACCGTTTTATTGTTAAGTGCATTTTTAAATGATACATTTCTTTTTATCAACATTTTGTTTCCCCCTCAAGGCGTTAATTTTTCCTATAGGATAAAATTCTTTCAATAAACTTATGCCTGCAATATGGAAGAACAAAAGGACTGATAACAGGAAACTGTTATTTCTTTTCAACCGCAATCCAAATCTCACATTTATATTGTGGCGATTGCATATCCCCATCATGATGCACTTCGATATCAAGACCACCGCAAGGTTGATAATCGCTTGTCGGGAAAAATTCGGAATATATTCTATGCAAAAGATTGCTACTTTCTTAGTCCTTTATTCCATTTTATCACTTTGATTTCAAAAGGTAAACCTTAAAAAATTCATAAGTCCATTTTTTCAAACTTTCTCTTTCCAATAAAGTTAAAAAGGATAACATAAATAACAACTAACAGAAAAAAGGATAATAATGTCCTAGTAGTTTCTCCCCAATCGACAGGGTAATAATTCGATGTTCCATTAACATTTGCACCAATACTAGCAACATAAAACCAGGGATTGATGTTACGAAATATAGGTATTTTGAATGTGTTGTGAAGCACCATAGTAATGAAGAACATTATTCCAATAATCGGGGCAGGCTTTAAGAATGAACTTAAGCATAAAGCACATTGGGAAGCCAAAATAAATGATGATAGGTAAATAACAACAATCGATAGCCAAAGCAATGCTGTATTTTCCCCGAAGAAATCTCCAGAAGCATAAACTGGGCTTCTATTTACTAACAAATAGTAAATAGATATATTGACCCAAAACATGATAACGAGTGTGACGATGGAAAAAAATAGCAATGCCAGACTTTTCGCCAGATACATACGTCCTCTGTTTCTATACTTATTCGTGTATAATAGAATACTTCCATTTTCTATTTCACTTGCTAAAATACGAGTACTGAGAAATGCAAAAATTAATGGTGTTATAAATAAGAGACTTGAATTGATTATTTGAGAAGATGCCCAAAGCAAAGCACTCTGATTAGGTACGCCCGTATATCCCTCTGAAGAAATAGCCGCTCCCATTAATATACTCATTCCAACCAGAGCCAGCAAAACCAGCCAATCCTTTCGTTTAAATAGCTTAGTAACTTCAATCTTAAAAATAGTAAATATTGATGTTTTCACTATGCAATCTCCTTTTTGAAATAGTCATATAAAGAGTTTTCTTTTATCTGAACATCAGCTATTATAATATTCTTTGATACTAAAAAAGCTAATATCCCATTCAATAATGCAGTTTCTTCGAATTTTATACTATCTTCAGTACATTGTATCCTCTCCCTGTATAAATCGAGTAAAGTACTTTTTATATTGTTATTAATTGGCTGGCTTAGCTTAATGCTATAGGTTTTCGCATAAAGGAAAATGTCATCAAAGACTTTTTTCCCTTCGTCAAGCATGATAATCCGGTCACATATTTCGCCCACATCAAATAAATCGTGGCTGGAAAAAAGGACACCCGCCTTTTCAACCCTTGCTTTCTGGATAATCACCTCTTTTAGAATTTCTTTACCAAGAGGGTCTAAGCCAACAAAAGGTTCATCTAAAATCATGAATTGTGGTTCGTGCAAAAGAGCTTGTGCTAATCCCAGCCGTTGCTTCATGCCAAAAGAAAAACTTTTTACATAAGCATATTTTTTTTCAGACAGACCAACCAGATCCAATGTTTGGCTCACTTTCTCTTTCATTTTTACCTTGTCCCGAACACCCGATGCCTCCATGAGTAATACGAGATTGTCAAAGGCGTTTAAGTAGTCAAAAAAACTAGCCTGAATCAAGATACCAAACTCATTTAACAAAGAATCTTCACATAATAGATTGGAACCCTTGTAATTGACGTCCCCTGTATTTGGGGTGATATTGCCTGCAATGCAATTTAGTAGGGTCGTTTTTCCTGCTCCGTTTTTTCCGATTAATGCTACGATTTCGCCCTGATTAATTTTAAATGAAATATGATCTAGTGCGCATTTGTTTTTGTAATTTTTAGACAAATCTGTTACTGTAAATACTGACATTGCATCATCTCCTTTTCTAATAACTAAACAATAGAAAGCACGCTTCACTCATGAATAAAATGCTATGCTTTGTTCCTTTAACAAAGCATAGCATTTTATTTGTTGTCCATCTTCAATATGTCAAAACATATCAAGCAATATGTCAAAACCATTCAAAGGTTATATATTATAATTTTAATTAGAAAATTTGAATCGTCAGTTTTAAACCCCATTGTACCCTGTAAATCTTCTACTAATCGCTGCACATTCTTAAGTCCAATACCGTGTAAAAGGGAGTCAGACTTCGTTGATTCAGGTAAATTATTTTTTATATCTATGTTTTTATCCATTGGATTTTGTAGACGGATATATAACATATTTGAAATATAAAAAATCTTTAATTTTACAATACGCATGTCATTAGGAAGAGATAAGCAGGCTTCTTTTGCATTATCCATTATATTACCGAAAATAATAACTGCTTGTTCAAATGTGATTTTTAAATCCTTTGGAACCGATATATTTGTATGGACTTCTATATCTAGTTCCCGCATTTCAAGTATTTTCATATTCAGGATGGCATCCAACGCTGTATTTTCTGTTGAGATAATCTTTTCTATGGTTCCAATATGGTTTGTTAGCTCTAAAAGGTGTTCGTTTAATTCTTCACTTTTCCTATCGTTTAGTAAATAAATAGCAGTCTGTAAATTATTCTTCATATCATGCTTTATACTACGGATCGTTTCCTGATTCTTTTCTAAATGCTGATAATATTTACTTTGATAATCCACTTGCTGTGCAAGCAGTTTCTTTTGGGACGTTGCTATAACTAATGCAGTAAAGCGATCTGATAAATAAAAAACCATCAAATTTATGTAGAGAATAATCATCAGCAACGGTAATCCCAATAAAGCAGAGGCCCTATTTGACATACTGCTGTTCATTACCATAATAGCAATGCAAAAATACCCAATGATGCTGATGATAGGAATGGAGAGAAGCAGACACCATATCCTTATTGATAGCTTTTTTTGCTCATTCTTCATAAGATGTGGAGCTATTTCAATTAATATAGCAAATCCAAAGTGACATAGGCACAGTGTTAAAAGTTCGGTAAGGTTTTCTATATCAGGAAACAGCGTACTTATAAACTCAGCTATAGCCCCACAGAAACCAGCAATTGTTAATAGAATTGCGCTAAATAAGATTTTCTTCTGGATATTTTTTTCAAAAAAGTAGAGAAGGAAGAGACTCATAACCGTAATTGCTATTATATTATTATAGTACCTGTCAGGATTCATAGCAATTGTTGTAAACAAAACTAGTAATGAGGCAATAGTATATAACCGATATTTTCCCTTATTCATTTTACCATAAAGCCTGTTCATATAACGTAGAATGATATACATATCAATGATATTCCAAATCAAATATATAAAATAGTTTATATACATATCTTTCATTCGCCACATCTCCATTCCATAAAATTCAGGTGTCCGGATTTCACTTCTTTTCTGAATTTTTTGCTAATGGGCAGCCTTATATTATCTTCAAGAAGCACTTCTGTTTCACTGATGGATCTTATAAATTCCATATTTACCAAATAGGATTTATGAATCTGAACAAAAATATTTTTGTCTACCTTCTCTTTGATGTCAGAGATTTTTCCATAAAATAGATATTCAGTTTTAGTGCTAAGCAATCTTACCTTTCTCCCAGCCCCTTCAAAATACTTGATTTCTTGAAAAGGTATTTGAAATGATATACGCTCCTGCTTAAAGAAAAATAATTGCTTCATGATTCGGATATTGTTGATTGCTTCATGCAAAACCGTGTCTAAGGCATCTTTTTCAAGTGGCTTAATAATAAAGCGGAAAGGCAGTACATTAAATACCTGATATACATATTCTTTGTGTTCCGTGATAAATATTATTAGTGCATATGCATCCAGTTCACGGATACGGCTTGCTGTTTCTATGCCATTTATTCCGGGCATTTCAATATCCATAAAATATATTGAAAAATGTGGTTCACTCGGATTTTTATGTAAATAATTTATTAAATCAGTACCAGAACAGAATACCTCATATGCAATATCTCTTATAGGTACGTTGGATAAATATTCTTCTACATAGCTTGCTGTTAAGGGATTGTCATCGCAAATTGCTACATTAAGCATGTTATCATCTCCAGATATGGATTTATTTCTAGTCAGATTATTTTCATCCTCATCGTATTATCTATTATTACAGTAATCATTATGTTTGGTCTGCTTTTTGGACTATAGCTTCGGGATTTTGCTCAAGCATGGGATATTTTTCCATATTCATAACAACACCACTTTAAATAAAGTTCTCCCATTCTTCTTTTGTGATAATCAGCTTACAGCCTTCTATTTGTTCGCGTATCCCTTCTGCATTATCATAGAATTTTGGGCCAAGTCCCGTACTGATTGCTGTCATACCAAGTTTTTGAAGCGGCTCGATTTTCTTTTTGTCCGCAAGTACCCAATATGCAATAATTGCATTGGGTTTTTGATATTTAAAACAAAAATCATATAAAACTCCGAGTGCTTCGTATTCATAGTTATTGTCAAAAAATTCACCGTTCATCACATGACCTATGTCCGTTTGCTTTTCTTCATTCATGCCATTAAAATTAGCCATGCAGACAACCTTTGATATGCTTTTTACTTCAACCGCCCAAAATTGTTTTTCACCGGAAAAATAATCCGTAATCCCTTTAATGGAATTATCATCGGTCGACCACGAATGGTCACAATCGGCAAATTCCGAGCTTTCCTTGTATATGGCTACTTGTTGCAAATCACGCCAGTCATCGCTTTTAAAATGTCGTATAATCAACCGGTCAGTTTCAAAACTGTCTGGTTCAGTTCCTTCGAAGTTTATTTTATACGAAAGCTTTGTTCTGTTTGAAAATTCTTCCGCAATATTTAAAATTGCAGGCTTATCCTTAGGACAGTAGCTTTCAGTATTTTGTTCTGAGATAGGATTGGGCGCTGTATTCATTTTAGCTCCTCCTTTTTACAGGGAACAAGCCAGTGGCATTCTTCTTTACAATCCTTGACTGGTGGATTCAGTTCTTCCTCGCGGAGATACAGCTCCGCATTCCAGTCGCATGTGGGGGAATCCCAGTTCGTCCTATAACCAAGCTTTTTCATTTCTTTAATAATATGAGCTATGCTATCTCCGTACAAACCCTTTGCGACAAGTGTCGGTTGTAAATCCCGATATACAAAACCGTCAGGAACGGGTGTACCGGCGGGAGTTAAGGTTGAGACGAGATAACTGAACGAATCTGTTTCCGGAACATAATCGCAAGTCCAGCCAAATGATGAGTCAGAGACGATTTTGGGGAGATTTTCAAATGTCTTCCATTCGTCGGAGACTATAAATTTATCTACAAAAGCAGGAACCGGGCTTTTCTTTTTATATGCTACAATGAGTTCCTTGCCTATTACGCGTACAGCCGGCATGACGAATATTTCAAAATTATTCTCAAAGGCTTTAATTTGGCTTATTGCTCTAAATTGTTCGGAAAAAATTTCCGCCATACTTAAAATCACAGGCTTATCCTTTGGACTATAGCTTTCGGGATTTTGTTCAGAGATATTTTTTGGCACTGTATTCATTTTCAACACTCCTTAAACTAAATTTTATAGTTATACTTTACCAATAAAACCCTGTGCTGTATTATCAATTTTTAACATTTTTTTAATATTTTTTCAACTTTATATAAATTTTTGTCTTTATATTTTCATTCTCAAATCCGCCGTAAGTTTCATAAATTGTAAAAATCGGTACAAAATCATCCCTAATAAAACCGCTGTCCTTTATCCAGGAAAGCAGTATATCTTCAAAAACGCTGCTGTCACCGCAGCAGTCTGCCTCCAGAATTGCATAATTACCGCCCAAAAAATGGAGAAGCTGCATTTCATTATCCGGTAGGAGAGGAAAACCCTTTTCTAACCTTACACCGCAAGTGCATTCCATACCATTTTTTGATACATAAAATTGATGTATTGTTTTTATTAGATAAGGGTAATGATCAGACAGGAATTCCATTACTTCCTCTGAAGAATGCTCTTCGGCATTGATTCCGGTTTTGCACGAAACCAGAAAAATCATATCTGAACAGGATATCAGCCTTATTTTATTATAATCGTTACGTTTTTTTACAGGAAGATATAAGACAAGCCTTTTTACTAAACTGTCCCTGTACCTATATTCTTCAATATAAGGTATGTCGGATTGCTCAAACATACTTGTTCTCAGCCAGTCTATGTATAGATAATCCCATGAAGAGTTGATTTCTTCATCAATATTTTTGGTGATGGTTTTGGCAACGGCAGTAGTAATTTCGGGTGCTACATCTCCAATCACAAAGTCAAAGCCTTTGAGTTGTTCAAAGATTTTATCGCCAGGTTCAATATATAGTTCATAGCATAAGCGACTTTCAAGCTGGCTACCGTTTCTCCCAAAAATTCTGCCGTTATATTCAGGCAGTACAGTCAGAAGATAATTTACTGCCCTGTTTTCAATTCCACGAAACTGACTGTGATAGAATTTGATACATAAAGTCTGGGGTATCGTTTCTGTTGTAACTGTTACCATCAGCTTGTTATCACGGTTAAACATAGGGAAGTAATAATAATTATCACTTTCTTTATATTCGAGCGGAGTTTGACCTGTGGCGGATTTTACACACCTGCAAAACGCCTGCTGTGAACTATAACCACAGGTATAGGCGATATCTGTAAGGCTCATGTCAGAATGCTTCACCAACGACAAAGCACTTGATAGCCTCCGTCTGCGAATATATTCCTTTACAGAATGACCTGTCAGATTATAAAAATCACGATAAAGCTGCATTGGCGAAACATAGCCCAAGTGTGCAATTTTATCGATATTAAATTCATTAGCAAGATTGCTTTCAATCTCATGTAGTACGGTTTGAATATGTAGCTTTTGCTTCATTTTGTCACAGCCCTCAAATAAAAACTTATGCTTGTAATATGTAAGAACAAAAGGACTGAACTCCGAGAGTTCAAATCCTTTTGCTTCATTTTTAGTTAGAAATTTAGGTGAATCTAGATGCCACTAATTAATTATGCTCATAACAGGAAACTGTTATTTCTTTTCAACCGCAATCCAAATCTCACATTTGTATTGTGGTGATTGCATATCCCCATCATGATGCACTTCGATATCAAGACCACCGCAAGGTTGATAATCGCTTGTCGGGAAAAATTCGGAATATATTTTATGCAACAGGTCTTGAAGTGCTGTTGGCATAGCACCGACACATTCAAAGATTGCCCATGTATGTGCGGATATCTTTTCAACATTTAACCCTTTTTCGACATCGCCGCCTTTGTATCCAACCCCTATTGCATACGGAAATTCATTCTCTTTTGTACTGTTTTCAAAGCATATTCCAACAATCGCATCCCCAAACACACTGTCTTTTGTCTTATACTTGCAAAGTACAGGTATTGTGCCGTCTTTACGGCAACTGTCCCAAAATCCAGGGAGTTGTTTGTTGCTGACTTCCAAATCGGTTGGAAAATACTTTTTCTTCACAACAACTTCAAATGCATCCTTTTTCTCAATTCTATAATTCATAATACTTCCTCCATCTAAAATAAGTTTTACAGAAAGTCGTGAAAAAGATTTCAGTTTAGCACCGTCTGTTTTTGCCTGCGAAGGTGTTATCGCGTGAAAACGAGTGAATGCTCTGCAAAAGCTTTCTGGAGAATCATAACCGTATTTCAACGCAACGTCTATAACTTTAATATCAGATGAGGCAAGCTCACTGCCGGCAAGTGTGAGCCGTCTGTATCGAATATACTCGCCAAGACTGTAACCGCAAAGAATTCCAAATACGCGCTGAAAGTGAAAGGTTGAGGAATAAGCTCGATTTGCAATCTCTGTGTAATCAAGTTCATCGATTAAATTATCCTCGATATAATCAATCGCATTTTGCAGACCTGTTATCCAATCCATTGTTTCATCTCCTTTCTATATACGTTTATTATAGGGGAAGCGAGTTTTTATTTCGTGACTTTTTGTGCGACGAGGTGTGAGATTGCAAGAATATTAGAGTCTTTATTCAGTGAGCCAGGTACCTAGTTGTCCAGCCTCCTCCAGTACTTCAGACTGCTTACGTAAATCCTCAGGATCTCTCCTCCTATCCTTTAATAACCAAGGTTTTTTAATATATCATGGTAATGCGTAGTCCCCAGAGCACTTGGTTCCCTTTTTTTGCAAAAAGCAAACCCAGCCAATTGCCGATTAAGCCGCTCCACTACAATCTTACCATCAACTAATTTTGATTCCAAAGCTCCAAGTGCGTCCAAAAATCTCTTATCATTTTTTGCTCTGTCGTAAAAAGACAAAGTATAGACATAGACAAACAAGTTGTAATTGGAAAAAGGATATTCAACCTGCATGAACAGGGTGCCGATTCCATAATGACAGGGGCCGAGAGGCTGACGGGTCGTCCAATGATTGAGCAGGAATTCTACCGCTTGATCAAGGGATTTTTCTTGATTGAGGAAGGGTGTAAATCGAAAAGCATCCAAAGCAGTTAGTGTAGGGCCGGGATTCGAGAACGCCGTTTCCGGTCCTCTTCCAAAACTAAACTTATTGCAGCGCCAGCCGCCATCACTGTGCTGGATTTCTAAAAGATGATCAAAGGTTTTCTGGAGTCTGCTGTCGGAAGCATATCCCAAATGGCATAAAACTCTGGCGGCATTAATAGTATGACAAGGGTATATGGCGCCTTCTGGCGACAGCTTAAAGCGCCCGTCATCCCGCCATGCGCTAAAAATCAGCTCGGCTGTGTTCTTTAATACAGGCTCGGAAAGATCCATTCCCAATTCCGACAGCATCAATGCGCAATTAAGGGTCGTAAATGGACTCCCCTTGTTGAGCCGTTTGTCGGGTGTAGTCCAGTAATCGCCACCATTATCATAACGTTTTGCCAGAATTGCTTCAACATCAGATTGAAATTGTTTTGCTATTGCCATTGTTATCTACCCCTTTACTTTATTTGTCCACTGCTTTCCCATTTTAATCATATCATAATATACACAACATTTTATCACATACAAATAAAAAAACCAACTTCCAAGTCTGCTGCGCAATCCCTATATGATCGACTATTTTCGACAACCTTCCTAGAAAATTAGGTGAATATAAATGCTTATATACTTGACCCATCATTTTATTAAGAGTATAATCACTATTTGCATGGTATTAAATGGATATCAATGACACAAAAATAACTAGTAGGTGATATTATGCATTTTCATTTTTTAAAACAAAATATTGATCAACGACGCGATCTTATTATAAATGGCAAAGTATCGACAACCATTTTACTGCTTTCTGTTCCCTCGCTCATGATGGGTTTGATACAGTCTGCAATACCAGTGATAGATGGTCTTTTTCTCAATAATATTGTCGGTACTGGAGCCGCAAGCGCTGTTACATACTGCACCCCAATTGTCAATATGGCTGCAGCACTGGCACAGGGCTTGAGCGTAGCCGGGATGGCTATTATAGGTCAGTCCAATGGAAAGGGAGAATTTGAAGCAAGTCGGCGTATTTCCGTCCAAATTATCGTTTTTGCTTTCCTATTGGGCTTTATTTTGGCCCCTATACTTATTGCTCTTGCCTTTCCCGTATCGCAACATGTAAATGCAGAGATTTCCCATAATGTATTTTTGTATCTTGCTCTAAGTGCTTGTGTGCTACCTTTTTCCTTCATGGAATCAATTTACAATGCAATAAAGAACGCAAGTGGAAAACCAGAGGATACTTTTATCAGGATGGTGATTATGCTGATATTAAAGATTATTTTTAACGCCCTGTTCATTGCTGTTTTCCATTGGGGTCTCATTGGATCCGTCATGGCTTCGCTAGCATCTAATATTTTAATAACCATATGGATGTATTATGAACTGTTTCTCAAGTCCAGCAGTGACCGATATACACTAGCCGGATTCAAATTTGACCGGCAGATCCTGCGCAATCTTCTGCACATCGGCCTACCATCAATGCTTTCAAGCATAATGCTTAATTTGGGTTTCTTTCTTATCAATAATGAGGTTCAGAAATACGGTGCCAATGTCTTAAATGGCCAGGGAATCGCCAATAACATTACTTCCGTATGTTTCATTGTACCTTCCTCTTTCGGCTCCTCCGTCACCACCATGGTCAGTATGAATATTGGAGCAAATCAGGGAAGAAAAGCACGCGCAGCATGCCTGGCCGGCTGTGTCATAAGTGCAATTACCGCTATTATTTTGATTGCGATTGTTGTACCGCTGTCATCGAAGCTTACTATTTTGTTCACACGTGATAAAGATGTCCTTGAAATTGCGAATAATGCTCTTCATATCTATACTTATTCGGTTGTAGGATTTGGTATATGTATGGTACAGCAGGGAGCATTTATCGGTTTGGGCCGAACCCGGATCACATTGTTAGTCAGTATTCTGCGTGTATGGCTTTTACGGTATGTCTTCATATTGGCTACAGAGCATTTTCTTGGCTTTTATTCGATATTCTGGGGCAATCTTTTTTCAAATTACATGGCTGCTCTAATCACTACCTTACTGATTTTTAAGGTACACTGGGTATCCGACATACAATAAAAAACAGCAGGACTGTCCAATATGAAGCAGACCTGCTGTTTTAAATGTCATTAAACTTCTTTTGCGGTATCCATAAACTTTGTGAGTTGTTCCTTTGTAATGCCGATGCCCTCTGCCGAATCAAGCTTCTTGCCGTTCATGCGGTAAGACGGCACCGCCCAAACTCCTGATTGTTTATAGGCGTAGTCATTGGCTTCCTCCAGTACCTTCGCGTATTCTCCATTTTGAAGCGATTTTCGAAAGGCATCTGTATCGAGCAGTCCTTGGAGACTGTCCGCCAGTACATTGATGTCCTCGATGTTGATCCGATCTTTTACTGCTGCATGATACATCCTTTCGTGAAATGCCCAAATGTCCACACCATGATCCAATGCAAAAAACATCCCCTGGATACATAAATCGCTATGGGTGCCATAGCTCTCAGGTCTCGGGTGCGCTTCACATGGGCACCAAACGATCTCAATTTCCGGATATAGCGGATGCAACTCCGCAAGATATCCGTGACCCTTCAAGCAGAAAGGACAGGCATAATCAAAAAACACTTCTAGCTTATACATAGTTATTACAGACCTCCTTAACGTTTGTAATTTATATTAGCGGAACAAAAACATATTCCAATAACCGAGATGCACGGCGCAAGTACAGCGCCTTTTATCAGAAGTTTGGAAAGCATATCTTCCCTTGACGAAAAGATATGCTTCTTGGGAGATTAGATGCATATAGATACAGGGTACAACCGTGTAAAATATGTATAAAGTCATATGCTGCTGGAGGTTATTTGCTAGTAGTAACAATTTTAATCAATAGTCCCAATATCTGACCGGTTGCGATCGTTACCGCAACGAATGCAATTGGCATGCTATCCAAGAAAAAATATAATGCTAACAATAGAAAAATAAAGCTTATCGTCATTCCATATATCCAATTTTTATTACTCTTTTTTATAACCAAAGAAAGGATAAATGTTATTATTGCCACAAAACACCACGCTATTCCAACTGCCATCCCCATTCCACTGCTTGTAAACATTTCTATCCTCCAATTAAATACTCTGTTATCTGTGCTCAATAAATAATTCTTGTTTTAAGTATACCATACAAAATAATAAAAAGCCATATTCGTTTTAGCTACCTTGTCCACTGCCTTGTCCACCTGCTCTATCAGCATTTGATACATACATTCTCCTCCTTAAATGTTCTATCATGCGCTCCGTTTTATATGTTACTCCAGTGAAGAATAGTCTTTCAGAAAGCCCTTAAGAAAAGTGCTAACGAAATCGTGGAATATTGCAATATAACTCATAAATATTTTTATTATTTAGCAGCATCTCTTTCCACACATCAAACAGCAGTTGGTTAAGGCACTGAAAAATCAGTGCCTTATTGTTAATTCAATTGCATTGCCTTATTTAATTGAAGTTGCCTACAATATTTATGCCATTGTTAATAAAGGTATTGTTATTCTGTGTAATTGTAACTGTTGTAACGTTTTGCAGGCCTATTCCATTGTTTGCAATCGTTGCACCGGTTACAATGGTGTTTGTTGGATAATTGTTGTTTTGGCCGGTCTCTCCAAAACGTATTCCAACCGGGGCACCAGAGTAAGTGCCGCCGGATACGGTCACATCGGTAAGCGTACCATTGTTGGTACCGTCATTCCTGCCTTTTATTACTGCAGCCGCACCGTTTACAGGGTCGCCGTTCCCGCTGTTTGTTACCGTATTGTTAATGAGGTTGACGTTCTGGTAGTTGCCGTTTTTGAGGTTGATATCTATACCGGCTGCAAAACTCCCGGCTGTACCGCTGTTATCGATGGTGTTGTTTGTCAGGAATGCATTGTTCAACGCTTCATAATACATTCCCTTTGAAGTATTGTTGTTGAACTGGGAATTCGAAATATTAATGTTGTTAAATATTGCTGTTCCTGAAAATACAAGTATTCCAAAGGTATTTCCGTTAAACATGCTGTTTTGGATCGTTACATTTGAAACCAGCGCGTAAGTCGGGACCCTGAACCCCGCAGTAATGTTATTAGAGAAGTTGCTGCCTGTTATAATCAGATCGTTCAAAATAGGGAAAGAGGGACTGATATTAATACTAAAACCGTTATTCAAATTATTCAGTAATGCTACATTTGAAAGAGTAATAAAGCTGGGCTGATTGTTTCCTATGGTTGAAATACCCTGGGAAGCACCGGTAACTTGCAAGTCTGAAATTACCAGCCGCTCTGCCTGATTCAACCCTCCGTTTGATATTGAAATGCCTACTCCTGACGCCGGATTAATTATAGTGCCACCAATGCCGCTTCCTGAACCATTTAGAGTAATTCGCCTATCAATTGTCACGTTTTCGGGATAGTTTCCAGGTCCGACCTGAATAACATCGCCAGGATTGGCAGCATTTATGGCCTGTTGAATCGTAGCATAGAAAGTATCCTGGGTTTGATTATATACTGAATTACTTCCTATGGCAATAACTGTAAATGATATGCTAGGGCCGTCAATATTTTTTGTGGTTATGGTTATTACGGCGGAGCCGGCATTATTGACTGAAATAACGCCGGTACTAGGATCTACAGGAAAATCAGGATTGTCTGAACTAAAGGTAAGGGGTACATTGTTCGGATTAAAAATGTTGTCGTTTGCATTCAGGGTACCACCAACAACTCCGGGAATAATAGGATCAATGATACCGACAATTGAAATTCTTTCATCAAGCCTGGAGGCTGTAGTGGATAACACCTTTGTCTGTCCGGGGCTTACTTCTGCCGACTTTTCATCCACCCAGATGCTGCTGCCGTTCAGGATTTGAAGTACAGCAAGTCCATTGGTAAACCCGGTGTTTTCAACACTGAACGTACCTAGTATTCTTTGGTCTAATAAAATCGTATTTGATTCGTTAATAATATAATCTCCGGATTGAATTACTTCATTGATCATGTCACTAGTGCAGTTACAGCTGTCCTGGTAAGTTACCTGAAGAAATGGATATAAGCTGCTGTTGGAAAAGTTCGTACTGTAACTGCCAATTAATGAATAGGTATTTTCCGGGCCGATTATTGTAATACCGTTATTCGTTGCAGGATTCATATGCCATTGTTGTGCAAGCTGAGTTATATCAATACTGATAAAATTGTTTAAATCTGCGTCAGTAACGGTTGCAGTAATCCCCGTGGGCGTTACTGCAGGTGCATTTAAATATGTCACCGTATTCTGGTTGAAGTCGCTTTGATTTAAATATACACTTAAAATTTCCGGACCGGGCACGTCTTTTCTGAAGATATAAAGATTTAATGCCGCCTCAAGGATGTTACTGCCTTGAGGAATGGCGGACAGGTCAAATTTTAATAATGTCCTGTAATTATCTCCCGGAGCTACATATACACCTATATATAAAAAGGGATAACTGCCGAAGACGGTTGTAGGGTAAGCCGTAGCGATAAAAGTATCATCACTTGGAAGTAAAATTGATACTGGCATGATAAATTCCTCCTTAATTAATATTGTTACATCTTTTTTTTGACTAATATACAAACAGGTTATATTCTGTACATTATCAAATTCACTGCTTGTAACATAGCCAACCTTAAAGCTTGCATAATTATTTATCCTGATACGGATTTTGGCATCACCATAAACTGCCTCCTCGTTCCAGTAACTAATTAAATTAAAATCTTCAGGTTTTACATAACTAAAAAGGGCAGTACCATTATATTATCCTTCAGGAAATAATTATATTAACATAATATACTTTAAATATACATAATGTGACAATAAATAACATGAATTTTATAATTGAGGTGGCATAAAGATACTTTATGCCCTATTATGTAAGATTGGAACACCTACCGCTTACATATTAGTAGAAATGCAACCAACGACTCCCGGAGTGTGCTTAATACGGCTGAACCCAATGCTTCAAATAACAACGAGACATACGGTGAAGAAAAGCAGAATAGAAAGTATGGTTATCTTCATTGTACCGTTTAGGAGTGCCGCTACTGCGAAGAACCAGAAGCCCTGACTGGAAGCCCATATCAGACAAGGAAGGCTCCATGCTAGGAAGTCAAACACCATGGTACTCAGCCTGCGTCCCATATAAGAACTATTGTATAAAATAAGGGGTCTGCCAACCGATAGACCCTTTACCATGGAAAATCCCTAATTGGCCACCAATTTGTTTAATATGAACAATGCAATAACGACGGGCCCGTGTGTCAAGATATCACCTCTTATCATTCAATAACGTTACTATTATGTGAATGGCAAGTGATTTAGTAATACTCAATTCTTCCTGCGACCGTTTTCGCTGAATATAATCGTGGCACACCTGTTCTACTATGCCATAGCTAATTCTAATTTTTTCAAGCAAATTGATCTTAGAAAATTCCGCAGCAATCAATAACTCATAAAGTTTTAATAGTACTGCATTTTCAAAGTCGTTAAATAAGGTTAGTATATCTTTTTCGAGCAGGGACAGAGCTAAAAACTCATTATGAGCTTCAACATTCATTGTATGTGATGCAATGTATATGTCAACAAATTTTTCTATCATGGTGGGCAAATTATTCTTATTTATAGGGGCAGATAGTAAGGGTTGAAACTGCTCTGACAGCGAAAAAATATAAAACCTAATCACTTCTAATAGTATGTCCTTTTTATCATGAAAATAGCTGTATACAATACCTGTCGAAACGCCAGCTTCTTGTGCAATTTCCGCAGTATTAGTTTTATAGTAACCTTTATCGCTAAAAAGTTTATAACTCGCCTTTATAATACTTTGCTTTTTCTCTATCGACCTCTTTTGTTTTGGTTCCCTAATCTTTTGCTTTGCCATATTACTCCCACCCATCTTAATTATATAGAGATATTATAGAACAATAATTTTGAGAAATCAACAAACATGAGTTATATTTCATATTCTATTGACAATTCAAGTAAAACGGAATATGATCTAAATATGAAATTAATTTCATATTTAGGAGGGATAATTTGAAACAATCAAAAAAGAGTATTACAATTAGACACTACAAGTTTTATCTTATATTCATGCTTATTGCTTGTGGTGGAGCATTTATCTGGCAATTTTGCTTGCCAAATTTAGGTGGACAATTTACAAGTTGGGGGAATTGTATCGGTTGGCAACGTGAAATAGCCTTATGGAACATTGGTATTATTGGAGCAATTATTGTATCACTTATAAAAGGAAATATTGAATATATGAAAATACTGACTCTTCAATCAACTGTTCTCTGTTGGCTATTAGGAGTAAACCACCTTATCTCATTATTACAAGATTTTTCGCTTACCTATATTATTCACATTATGGGTGTATTTGAGGTTTTGCTCTTGGGTGGTATTTGGGGTGCATTTTTACTATGCAAATCTAAAAGACAACGAAATAAGGCGCAGCAGATTCTATAAATACAGCCCGCTAGCATATTTCAGTTCGCGAATTTGTATGCATTAAAAAAACAAAATCAACATGTAGGTTTAAATCCTAACATGTTGATTTTTTACTTATCCCGCCTAAGAGTTAATTCCATCAGTTTGCACAACTTTTCATCTCTTTGTAATAACTTTGTGAAGAACAGTTTGTCACTTGGTCCCTCAACAACCAAAACATAATCTGAATACATCAAATTATCATTGCTCTTTACTTTGGCTAGCATGAGTGCCCTAGCTATTTGTCGTTCGTCAACACCGTCTAATATTTCTTCTACTATGTTATGAGCGTCATACATTTTATCCACCGGGATTTTTCCGTCACCCTCGCCAAACTCCACTTTTACTTATTATGTGTGTCTGCATTTTTGTGGGAAAGGAGTACTACCGTCTCCACGTGCCTTGTGGAGATAAAAAAGATGCCGCTTAAAGCTGGTGGCCCCTTGGCGCAATGTGCATTTTCAAAAGTATTATCACTTTATAATCTTGGTTATTCAGCCAAATCCAACTTTTCTACTGCTTGATCCAAATTTCCTACAAAGAAAATATCACTGCCTTTGTTACTCTCATAAATAAAATCATGCAAAGGCTTGCTTGTATACTGGGAAAAGTCACCGATAATAGCAAGCTTAGTATGGTAATTTATAAATTTTTGCAGGATTTCACCGGCAATACCGCTGCTAAGTCTGAAGAATTCTTCACTTATGACCTTTTTATCTAATACCATTCTGCTGCAGTCTTTTTCATATTTTACCGTCATCATAAGGTCAAGAGCAGATTGTGAGTCAGATATTAAAATATCTTCGCTCTCAATATATGCAATGGAATCGTTTTTCCCTAAAATAGTATATTTCATTATTTAAGTACCCCTTTCTCACTTTATTTGTTCAAATATTGTATCAGTAAGATTTGTTAAACTGTGCCCTCCTTCAGGCAAAATATTGATTCTGGCATTTGGAACAAGTTTCTTCATTCGGTCAGCAGTCTCCATAGAATGCAGCATTATATCTTTTGCCCCAACAAATAAGAACACCGGCATAGTTAAGCGTCTCAACTCTTCATCACTAAAAATCGGTATAGATTCTCGCCTGATATTAAAATTTTTCCCAATTAATATTTGAAATTTTAACATTATTTCAGGCATATCAACATTACCGTTAATAATTTTAAATAACTTTCTTATACCCTTTTCACCATGAAGCATATAAAACAATGCTGCAAATATAATTTTTTTATTTTGAGTGCCTATACCAGCCGGACATAATAAAACTAATTTATCTATTTTGTCCGGATACCTTATAGCAAATTTAGCTGCCAGCCAAGCACCTAAAGATGCTCCCATCACAACTGCCTTGCTTATTGACAGCCCGTTGAATACATCATATAGCCAGTCGTCGAAATCCGTTGTTGTAAACGGAAGCTGCCTCTCATCGCTTCTCCCTGCTTCACCTGGCAAGTCAAGGGCATATATCCGGTATTTTTGATAATACTTTAAAATATCGCTTACCCACATAATTGAATTCATACTGCTTCCATGCAGCAATACCATGGGTGGTGCGGAAATATCCCCGGCAGCTATACAAAATGTGTTTCCATGGGGAGTGCTTATATTTAACCTTTCATATGGTATTGTCAGTTTTTCAAGCAGCATATCAGAATATTTAATAACTTCATCCCTTCCTTGCTGTGTTTTGAATGCTTTATTATTATTCATTTAAAATTCCCCCTTTTGCTTTAAGCTCAAGAACCATTTTTCTGCATCTGCAATACTTGTAAATAACCCGAGAACATCCTGTATTCTGCTTTCGGCAATTGAATCTCTAAATTCACTTTTTAAGCTATTCATATCTTTCATAACAATTGCAGATTTAATATGATACATCGTAAATTTTTGAAGCAAAGTCCCAACCAATCCTTTCTTAAGTTCAAGAAAGTCCCTGGAAAGTGTTTCACTGTTAAACAGCACAAATTTCGCATTGTTTTCGGCTAATGCAGTAATTATGTCTAAAATATTTTTTTCTGTTTCAAGTTTATTATTTGAATCATTAAAATGAACATAACATATTTCACTATTGCTTTTTAAAATATATTTCATTATTACATCATTTTTTTCTTCCTGGCAGGTCACTTTCATATTTGCATTTTCAGATACATCGTTTTTATTAGGAACACCGGCGATAGCTCTTCGCAGATCTTGAATCCATTCCAGTTCATTTTCATATGTTCTTAGAATATTATCGTTACTCAATCTCCATATTGTTGTTTCCAAAACAGTTTTGTCCGGCAAATAATATGAATCCTGTTTATTGGCTTGCAACATTAACAACTGCATTTTAACTTGATTTTCATATCCATTGATTAATTCATTCAGTTCAATGGTATTGAGTTGACTGAAACAAGAAAGCTGAACAAGGAAAGGCTTTTTTATTTCACTGGGCTCAATCGGAGAAAGAACCCATTCTTTTAAAGCAGTAAGCCCTTCACTCGTTATTGTGTAGATTTTTTTTGTCGGAGAACTTTCTTGATGCTTGACTTCATTAGTTACCAATCCTTTATCAAGTAACTCTGTGAGTGACTTGTATATTTGATTATTATTTCCTGACCAATGCATAAAAGCAGAGTCTTGAATCAACTTTTTTAAATCGTATCCCGTCATTGACTTGTAACTTAGTATTCCTAAAATAGCGTAAGTAATTGACATATTGCCTCCCAATTTAGTTTAATAACATATGTTAATAGTAACATATGTTATTAAACGTGTCAATATGCTGAACTATTTTTATGTTCATAAAATACCAAGGGCTACATAATCGCCTTGTACGCATGGCGACTTGTACGACAAA
The DNA here is from genome assembly GCA_963517115.1 of uncultured Lachnospiraceae bacterium. Taxonomy (GTDB): domain Bacteria; phylum Bacillota; class Clostridia; order Lachnospirales; family Lachnospiraceae; genus Anaerocolumna. The sequence continues at coordinate 69,660 of CAUQEW010000004.1, forward strand.
AACGGCCAGCCCTATTTATGTGTTGACGAGAGATTGCGGCGCAGACTGGATACCAGGCTGATTGCCGGAATACTGACCTTTAACGCCGCCTAACATCTTTAACCTGTGCGGGAGCGTGAATTCCTTTCCACGCTCCCATATTTTTTGGGCGTATTTTTTTGTTTTATACCTCAGCTAGTATATTTCCGTCAAAAGAAAAACAATAGAGCTATGGAGGTGTTACGCATGGATTATATGACGAAAAAAGAAGCAACGAAAAATTGGGGAATCACAGACAGAATGGTAGTGTATCATTGCTCTGCCGGACGGATTAAGGGAGCTAAAAAATGGGGAATACATGGCTTGTTCCTGCTTACGCTGAAAAACCGGTTGACGGACGAAACAGGGGATATTCCCGTTATCTTTCTTACGGCCTCCGGCGATGAGGCGAGTGTTGTTACCGGGCTGCTTGATGAATTGTGGGACGCAGCGGGCGACCTTTGTAAAAGACTACCCTGATCTGCTGCCCACGGAGCCGGGTGAGTGGCCCGGATACACTCTTATGGTGATGGCCCCTTACGAGGTAAAGCAGCAGTTTGACGCACTAGGTGCGACTGTAATGCCGGCCTACAAAGCTGGGCATGACCTTCAAGTCAGATAATTCCGGTCAGTCTACAGCCGAGACGCAGACAATGATTGATGGAGCCGGCATTACCGCCGACTATAATCTGTACAATGTCTATGAGATACTGGAGCAAAACCGTAATATCACATTCAATATCCTTTTCTTTGAAAATCAGGAAGAACACGCAAGGAGCTAAAGATCGGTATCTACTTTTCACGGTTTTCCTCATCTACGAGTTTTGCCCTGATGTACATAATATTTCCGATAATGCATGCATGCTATTTTCCATCATACTCATCCAGCTGTTCTATGCTCTCAAGAAAATGCTCTACAACAGGTGTTATGATTATTTGCTCAGGGACTTCCTTAAATTCTGCCTCACGGCGGACACCCTGCATTAGGCTAACCTTACAATTTTTTCACTTCTTTCAAAATCTTTATTACCTATCTATCTTCGCATAACTGGCTGCAAGGAAATTAATACTTTTTAAGATACACCTTACAAGCTTACTTTTTGTTCAAATTTCTATAATGCTCTCTTTGATGGTGTATTTCATCATCATCAAATCCGAGTAACTCCAAAAGATTTTGATGTTGCAAGGGTGAATGCTTTTCAAATTGGGAATGCCATTCCTCCGCCGTTTCTCTTTTTATGCCTGCCAAATTCAATATTGACAGCCATGTGCTTTCATCAATACTCTTTAAATTTCTATACAAAATACTGTTTTCTAATAATTTAATAATTATATCTTGTTGCTTTTTTACTACTTCTATTTCTTTATTTAGTTCTCCCAGCCTCTTAAAAAGCAGAGCGGTAACCTCCAAATTTGCTGCATTTAAAAGATTTGCGATTTCAGCCAATGGCACTCCAGCTTCCCTAAAAAGCATAATTTTACTAAGTCGTTCCATATCTTCATCACTATACAACCGATACCCTGCCTTATTCCTTGCGGATGGCTTGAGAAGGTTTATTGAGTCATAATATAGCAATGTACTCCTGGAAATCCCGAATTTAACTGCAATTTTGCTCACAGATAATACTTCCATAGATACCTCCTCTTTTCTTTCTTTAAATATATTCTAAAACTTTTTGACCGGTTAATTGTCGGTTCATCTAATCATTAACTGAAACAATCGTACTCTGTCTATTAAGCTTGAATAAAACAAGGCCCAGAATTAAAATTAAAATTCCACAGAATATCAACAATTGCCCATATTTAAACCAATCTAACAATACACCGAATATGAGCATTGCAACCGGATAGGTGAAATTACCCACTGAGCCTATTATGCCGAAGACCCTACCTGCCATTTCATTCTCAATATTTTTCTGCAGAATTGCTCGATAGCAAGTGCTAATACCAACAACCGCGGAGCTCATTAAAAAGAATATGAAATAGTATGGAAAAATAACATGGACACCCGAGTTACTGAGAATGCCGAATACTGCATAGACCATACCGATAAAGCAGATGCCTCCGTACATGAATTTCTTTTCCTTGTTGCTTATGCTTATTAAACTTAGTAATAAACCTGTTAAAATAACACCCGCCCCATAAAAGGATTCAATGTATCCCAGGTTTTGTGCCCCGTTCCCCTTCAAGGTTACGGCAAATACCGGCATTATCCCTTGGACTGAACCCACAAAAAAGTGCAAAATAGCAACCACTGACACAATTGAAATTATACTCCTTTTACTGAAAACATATTTAAAACCATCAAAAATGTTTTCTTTGATTTTTTTCTTAAAATGAGTTTCCTTCAATTCAGGTTTAATGACAATCAAAGATGCAAGAATGGAAGCTATAAAAAAGGATAAAGCATTAAATGAAAAAACAAAACCATACCCCCACCATGCTGCACAAAGGCCCCCCAACAACGGCCCTGCAACAAGTGCAACGCCGCCTAAAAACTGACTTTTTGCATTTGCTTCTGTCAGCTCATCCTTATTCACAATCTGCGGAATTACTGCCTGGACTGTAGGATCAAAAAATGCAGAGCATATTGATAGTACTACTTCTGCAGCTATGATTATATTCAGATTCAATACTTCTGTATAATAGGATGCAACTACCGCAGTTACAACAAGTCCTCTGATAATATCGGTACTGACCAGAAGTATTTTTCTACTAAAAAAGTCAATAATCCCCCCCGAAAGAAAACCTACAACGATTGCGGGAGCCATGGAGGAAAAAAGTACAAGACCCATCATCGAAGGTGAGTGCGTGTTCTGAAGAACCCAGTAAGCAAGCGCAAGCGCATAGAATTTATCGCCGATTTGCGATATGAGCTGTCCGCATAATAAAAGATAAAAATTTTTATTGATATTGATAATTTTCATATTGACCTCCTAATTAAAATCTTTTATATAACTATAAACCATGAAGTAATAGACAGGTCAATATCAAAAATAAATTTAATATAACTTTAATTTAATTGAGGATGTAAAGCTACGCCGCAAAGCTGTGGAGCAAGATGCCATCACACAGGAAAACATCTACACCTTACTGGCGAACTTCGATAAATTGTATGATAAAATCATCGATGAAGAGAAAAAATCTCTGATTTCTTCGCTAATCAAAGAAATAGAGATTTTTCCATGTGACGAGGCTGAATTGCCTTTGAAGTATATTTATTCAATTTTCCTGTTATAAAACAGCGGAGATGTTGTGGGTTTTTACGGGACAAAAGTACGCACGTCTCCGCATGCGCCGTATGAGGGAAAATACCAATTATTCCTTTGATAAATATCCAACCGAGGGTTCTACTCCCTCCAGATTGTCTACTGTTTCAAACGTGGTCATTGCATCAGAGTACAGGTTTCCAGTGGAGCACATCCCCGTTTTGCACGAAATACTGGAACAGGCGAACCTTTGGGTGCTGCAACAGCTATGAAGGTTGCAGAGCAAAAAGTATACCATGACACTGCTCATCCATCGCCAATTATTTTGCCAGTCTCGCTTTAAATATACGGAAGAGGGGAGGATATCCCTCCATCGATACCAGCAGAATAAGCTCTCAATATCTGCCTTATTATAAAGCAGAAGGACATAAACCACGAGGGTTCAAGTCCTTCTGCTTCAATTTTTTTGACGGAGAAGGTGGGATTCGAACCCACGTGCCCATTTCTGGACAACCCGATTTCGAGTCGGGGCCGTTATAACCACTTCGATACTTCTCCAAGTATTAGTATATAGCTGAAACTTCTTTTTCTAGATATCATTTTCACAAAGATATCGTAGAAACTAACCTTATGATGCCACGCTATACTTTACAATAAGCAATTCTACACCAATTTTATCAATAAGCCTGCCGGTTTTAATTTGTTCTTCAAACTCAGCACAACTTAGCAAAGCTTGTTTTAAGGTATTCATAGTAAAATTCTTCGATTGGCTTACGTATTTTCCAATAGTAAATGGCATAAGACCTGTTTTTTGACTAATTACAGAATTGTTATATCCAAGAGCTACTAAATCCTTAACCTGAATAAGAATATTAAATTGTCTGGTTATTAAGAAAAGTATGGACATTGGTTTTTCTTTAAGTGCCAATAAATCATAATATAATTCCAATGCTTTTTCTTGTTTCCTACCACCAATTGCGTCAATCATTAGAAATATCTTGCCAGTAATCTGTGTCGTACAAACAGCGTCAATATCTTCTATTGTAATTACATCTCTATCTATGGAATAACAGATTAATTTTTCAACTTCATTCTGTATATTCTCCATATCAGTTCCAGTTTTACTTAGAAAGTATAGGATGGTATCACTGGTGATTTTCTTCTTATCTTTATCTAGTATGGATGTAACCCACAGTTTTAGATTTGTCTCATCTAAGCCACTCATCTCAGATATAGTTCCAACATCCTTCACTGCCTTAAATAATCGGTTTCTTTTATCAATCTCAGTTTCAACAAATATAATATGAGTTGTTTCAGGAATGGACTTCATATAGTCGGCCATATCACTTTGAGTTTTAAATAATCCGCTGTTCTCTATTAGAATCAATCTTTTCTCGCTAAAGAAAGGCATCGTCTCTGCAGTTGAAATTACTTTAGAAACATCAACACCTTTTCCTTCAAAATAGGTATAATTCATTTCATCACTATCTCCAAGTATTGCTTCCTTCAACTTATCTTTATATAATTTCTTCAGATAATTCTCTGTACCATACAGCAAATACACCGATTTAAATTGATTCTGTTTGATGTGCTCTTTAATATTCTTCATGATTATCTCCTATCATCAGAGCTCAGCTCATCTCTCAAACAACCATATCTATTTTACTAATAAATAGTAAAATAAGCAAGCGTTAATTGAATTTTTTTTACTTAGAGTTATAATTACTTACTCATGACGCTATTTAGCTGCCTTTCGATTATTAATCGAACTGAGACGCATATAATTGATAATAAAATCCTTGTTTATCCATAAGTTCGTCATGATTACCTTGCTCAATCACATTTCCTTGGTCAACTACTAAGATTAAATCAGCATTTCTAATTGTAGATAGGCGATGGGCTATTACAAAACAAGTCTTACCTGACATTAACTTTCTCATAGCTGTTTGAATCTGTATCTCGGTTCTGGTATCTACATTGGATGTCGCTTCATCTAGAATAAGAATCTTAGCTTCTATTAACATAGCACGTGCGATGGTTAATAACTGTTTCTGACCCTTGGAGATGTTTAAACCATCTTCACTCAGTATTGTCTGATATCCCTTCGGCAACCGTTTGATATAAGAATGAATCTTAGCTGCCTTGGCAGCTGCTACTACCTCTTCCATGGTAGCATTTTCTTTTCCATAAGCAATATTCTCAAATATGGTTCCATGAAAAACCCAGGTGTCCTGTAATACCATAGCAAATGCGTTCCTAAGGCTTTTACGAGTAACCTCATTGATGTTCTGATTATCTACCCATATAGTTCCTTCATCTACGTCATAAAATCGCATCAGAAGGTTAATGATTGTAGTTTTTCCTGCTCCTGTTGGTCCTACAATAGCTATCAGATTCCCCTGCTTCGCCTCCATATCCAACTCACGTATGATAATTTTATCCTTATTATAGCCAAAATTAACCTTGTTTAATTCAACATTACCTTTTACATCAGTTAGGTTTATTGCTCCAGGCATATCTACCTTCTCCGGCTCCTCATCCATAATCTTAAAGACTCTCTCAGCCGCAGCTGCAGCAGATTGTAACTCACTAACAATATTCGCAGCTTCGTTAATGGGTCCAGAGAACTTTCTAGAATACAACACAAAGGAAGATATGTTACCTAATGTCATCTTTCCGAATAGATAAAGCAAGGCTCCAAATACAGTTACTAGGGATAAGGATAAATTATTGATAAAGTTTACCGTAGGGCCTACAATACTACCATAATAATCGGAATCGAAATATGCTTCTACTGCTTCACTATTAATTGTGTCAAATTTATCCATTACAACCTGTTCTCTTGCATAAGCTTTTATTGTCTTTTGCCCAGAAACCATCTCTTCTACAAATCCATTTAATTCTCCAAGCTTAGCTGAACGCTTACGAAATAAAGGTCTAACCTTTCCTGACATATAGCGGGTATATACAATAGACAATGGAATCGTAATCAACATAACCAATACCAAAATCGGAGAGATCAGTACCATCATAATAAAAGATCCTATTACCGTTATAACACTGGCACAGATTTGAACTACATCAGTGGATAAAGAAGTACTTATCGTATCAATATCATAAGAAATCCTACTTATAATATCACCTGACTGATGGATATCATAATAACCCACTGGCAGTTCAACCAATTTAGCAAATAAATCTTTTCTTAATTTTCTAGTAACTCGCTGACTGATGCGCAGCATTAATATAGATAATAAATAAGAGAATACGGAGGATAATATATAAAATAATATCATCCAGCTTGCATAGTAAAACACCTTTTCGAAGATGACAGCATTTTTGCCGGGTTCAATAGCATCAATTGCATAACCGGAAAGCATAGGGCCAACCAATGCAAATAAATTACTTGATATGGTTAATACAATTGCTAATAGCAACCGCCATTTATCTTCATAGAGATACTTCCAGAGTCGAAATAATACCGACTTGGCATCTTTCGGCTTCTCTACATTTTCCTTAGCCATTTTGTGATCATTGTTAACCTGCATATATCTCACATATCCTTTCGTTTCGCCCCAATAATATCGTACTCTTGCTTCGAATACTACGAATTTTCCATTTGAGATTGATAGATTTCCTGATAGATATCACATGATTTCAATAAATCTTCATGGGTTCCATAACCAAATATTTCTCCATCTTCTAAGACCAGAATATGGTCCATATGCATGATGGAGCTAATTCGTTGTGCTATCACAATAAGGGTTGTATCTTTAAAATGCTGCCCAATAGCCTTTCGTAAATTAGAATCCGTCTTATAGTCCAGCGCACTGGAGGAATCATCAAGAATTAATATATCAGGATTACCCGCTAAAGCCCTCGATATTAATAATCTTTGCTTCTGCCCTCCGCTTAAGTTCGCACCTTTCGCAGCAACTTGATAATCATATTGGAATTCTACTATATGCTCACCTTCTGTGCCAAGCTGTTCAATGAATCCCTTCGCTTGTGCATCTTCTGCGGCTTGTCGTACTTGCACCTCTGATAATCCTCGACTTAAATCAATATTTTCTCTTATAGTGTCTGCAAAGATAGAATCATTTTGAAATACAACACCGAATTTCTTTCGCAATTCTTGGATTGGAATCGTTTTGATATCTCTTCCGCTAATGCAGATTGTTCCTTCATTTACATCATAATAACGCATTAATAGATTAATAAGAGTTGTCTTACCAGAACCGGTTGAACCAATAATTCCCAAACTTTCCCCTTTTCTGATACGAAAGTTAATATTAGTCACACATGCCGATTCTTTTGACAAAAGTTCAAGCTCATTATTGTCTTTTTTATTATATGAGAAAGATACCTGGTTAAATTCAATATGGTATTCATCCTTCTTTGTGTTATTCGGATGATTCTCTGCTATGCTGACTTTTAGATCTTCCTCAGCCATTAATACCTCTGTAAGACGGCCTGCCGATGCAGTAGCTTTTGAAAGTATTACAAATATTCTAGTAACCATCAAAACGGCATTTAAAATCATAGTAAAGTAGGATAGAAAAGCTACAATTTTACCAACCTCGGAGGCACCACTATTAACACGATATGCTCCTACTACAACCACCAAAGTTAGCCCAACATTAAGCAGCAGATTCATGATAGGATTAATAATTGCCATGGTTGTACCGGCTTTTAATTCTTTCTCGACAACTTCATCATTAACCTGTTCAAATCTTTTCTTCTCATATTCTGTTTTTGATAAAGCTTTTATGACACGGATACCACTGATATTCTCACGTACCGTTCGAATCATACGATCAACAGCCCCTTGGCCGTAGGAATACAAAGGAATACCCTTTTTAGATACCACATAAACCACCAAACCCAGCATAGGTAAGATGGCCAACAGCACTAAAGTTAATACTGGTTCAAGGGTTGCTGTAATAATAATTCCACCAAACAGAATTATGGGTGCACGCACACCAAGCCTCTGCATCATACCTACCATCTGGTGAATATTATACGTGTCTGAAGTCATTCTTGATACTAAAGAAGGAATTGAATAATAATCTACCTGCGCTCCAGACAAATGTTCTATCTTCCAAAACAAATCATGTCTTAATTGCTTTACGGTATCTCCTGCCACACGAGATGCCATTCGATTGGCGATGATATTACCCATTCTTGCACCTACGGATAATACTAACATAACAACGCCCCATAATAGTATGAGGGACACCTTTCCAATTGGAATTACATCATCAATAATATAAGCTAACACCCAAGGCAGCCCCAAGTCCATAAAAGTTCCCGCAACCTTAATTAGAAATCCTATTAGCATTTTTCCACTATAAGGTTTTAAATATAATAATATTCTCTTCATAATGTTCTTTCCCTTTTCTCAAGATGAGTCTTCAACTTGTGTTACTTAAGAGAATTACTAGAATAATCCGCGCTGGTAAGAGAATGCCTGTCTTACCTACGCGGATTATATTTACTTATCTATTCATTGCGGAATACGATACTTCCATCTTCTGCATTCATACTTTCTACTATTGCTAAGGATTCCAATCTTACACCCATGGAGCGTATCATTTCTCCACCGTTTTGAAAACCTTTTTCAATTACAATTCCAATACCTTCTACATTAGCTCCGGCACTACGGACTAAATCTATTAAGCCAGCCAATGCACAGCCATTAGCCAAAAAATCATCAATAATAAGTATCTTATCTTCTGCATGTAAGAATTTCTTAGATACAATAACATCATATGTTTTTTTATGTGTAAATGATTCTATCTTTGTAGAAAATACTTCGCCATCAATATTAATACTCTGAGCCTTTTTAGCAAACACAACAGGTACATTGAAATATTGTGCTACAATACAGGCAATGCCAATTCCAGATGCCTCAATCGTTAATATCTTATTTATTTTACAATCAGCAAATATTCTTTTGAATTCTTTTCCAATTTCATTAAATAATTCCATATCCATCTGGTGGTTTAAAAAGTTATCAACCTTCAGTACATTTCCATTCTTTACTGTACCATCTTTTAGTATTCTATCTTGTAGTAATTTCATGTTTGTAACCTTTCTTCCGACAAATTATTGCCAGCCTATGTATCGATTTAGTTTTGCTTATGATTATACAATATTACAAAGAATTTTACAAATGGTTTTTCTGTAATATTAGGTTGGTTACCTATACTAGTCAGTTGTTGAATTATTACATTAATAACAGCTGACTAGCATAACAATTAGGAAAAAGAGCTTTACTTCTTTTTATAAGTTCTTCGTCTCTTTTTCTGAATACTAGGGCTAGTAACAGGTTCCTGAGCCGGGTCTGCTTTTAAGGAAACCCACATTGATGTGCCTTCTTTCCCTTTTGCATTTATTTCTAAAAAATCAAACTTCTTTAAAAACTTGGATAGTTTTGTATCTCCATAGTTTCGTACATCAAAATCCGGATATCTTTTCACTAATCTGCTTCCAAGCTCTCCCATATTCATTCTTTGATCTTCTGCATCTACTTCATTCATCATCTTCATAATCGCTGTTTGGATTACACTTAGATCCGTCATATTTTTAACAGTATCCATATTATCTTGTACATTTGCTTTATTGTCTTTCATAATATTTGCAGAATCATTATTCGTTATTTCATTCTTGCTATCATTTTCACTTAAGTTTTCATTCATACTTTCGGTTTCATTTTCAATCTTAATCTGCTGCTTCTTAGCGGAATCTGCACTGGTTCTCATATTTGTTCTTGTATTCGTTTTCATTGTAGATTTCAATTTGTTTTCTTCAATCTCAATACTCTTTTTCTCTGCCTCTGCCAGAACATCCAGATATTTGAACTGATTACATGCTGCTATAAATGGCTTAGGAGTTTTCTTTTCTCCCATTCCAACAACAAGCATACCTGACTCACGTAATCTTGAAGATAGTTTTGTAAAATCACTATCGCTGGAAACAATACAAAAGCCCTCTACATTACCGGAATAAAGTATGTCCATAGCATCTATAATCATTGCAGAATCCGTTGCATTCTTCCCTACGGTATAACCATATTGTTGTACCGGTGTAACAGAATTTTCTAATAATACATCCTTCCACGATGCAGCTGTGGATTTCGTCCAATCGCCATATATCCTTTTGTATGTAGCGACACCATAGTTTGATATTTCATCTAAAATATATTTTATATATTTTGCTGATACATTGTCAGCATCAATTAGTACTGCAAATCGCTTTTCATCAAGCATAATAATCTCCTATCATGAATAACATTATAAATCTAATTACTTCTAACACAATAATAACATGAAAATTCGAGTTTGTCTCTAATGTTTATCCCGTTATCCTAAATATCTCCAATTTATTTTCCAACATACATACAAATATTTAAAATTCTTTCAAGCCTTAACAGCTATTAACACTAATCGAACTGCTTCTTCTACAAGCTCTCTACTAAATCCATGCTCTTCAATGTAATGTTGGGTACGGGGAATGATTCTTTGTGCCATACCAAGAGCAAGATTCATTAATACATCCACCTCAAAATCAGGATTTACAACCGGTTTGATACTACCATCCTCTATGCCCTCCTTGAAAAATTGATATGCGTCAAAACCTTTCCTTCGATTGAATTCGATATAATCCAAAGCTTCTTCTGATTTAGGATAGGTATCTGTAAATAATTGATCAAATTCATCTAAGAATCGGACTTTATCTGAATTGTTGATTAATTTATCAGTGTAGTGTTTTAGTTCCTGCTCTAATTTGTCAAACCCTGTTTTATGTTCAGAATATATTGGTTGATCCGAATGCTCTTGTAGTTCAGACAAAATGTCCTTGGCAATATAAAAGGCTATATCTTCTTTGTTAGAAAAATGCCGGTATAAAGTGCTTCGACCAATATCGGCAGCCTTGGCAATATCTTTCATCTCTGTTTTTCTAATCCCTTTTGAAAGAAAAAACTCTCTAGCAATCGATATAATTTGATAGTCTAATTCGTCTAAATTTTTAGGCATGATAAACGTCCTCTCTCGTGTCTCAAACAGACTTTAGACACTAAACCAAGTATATACTAATTTATTTTATTATAGATAGTTTATTTGATATTTGCAATGATAGATTAACATTAAATTATTATTTAAGAGATCTTTTGGATTGACTTTTTTTTACTTAAATGATATATTATATTTGTAACTGGGACACGTGTCCCACCACTAATGATTTAAATATATCTTAATAATAAAAATTAAAGGAGATTGCAATATGGATGTAAAACAAATTTTATCAAAACTAACACTAGAGGAAAAAGCAAGTTTATGCTCTGCTGCTGATTTTTGGCACACTAAAGCTGTTGAACGTTTACATATACCAGATATTATGGTATCAGATGGCCCTCACGGATTGCGTAAGCAAGAAGCACATTCTGATCATATTGTTGGTTTAGGTGAGAGCGTAAAAGCAGTGTGCTTTCCTGCAGCCTCAACTCTTGCTTGTTCTTTTGATCGTGATTTATTAAATACCGTAGGTAAAGCACTCGGTGAAGAATGTCAAGCGGAAGAGGTTTCCACCTTACTTGGTCCTGGTGTGAATATGAAACGTTCTCCACTTTGCGGACGTAACTTTGAGTACTTTTCAGAGGATCCTTATCTTGCCGGAGAACTTGCAGCTGATTATGTAATTGGTGTACAGAGTAAAGGTATTGGCACAAGTGTAAAACACTTTGCTGCTAATAGCCAAGAATACCGCCGTATGAGCATTAGTTCAGAAGTTGACGAAAGAACTCTTAGAGAAATCTATCTGTCAGCCTTTGAAACCATTGTAAAAAAAGCACAGCCTTTTACTATTATGTGTTCCTATAATCGAATTAACGGAACCTATTCCTGCGAAAATGATTGGTTATTGAATAAGGTTCTTCGAGATGAATGGGGTTTTGAAGGTCTTGTAATGACGGATTGGGGTGCTATGAATGATAGAATAGCTGCATTAAAAGCAGGTTTAGATCTTGAAATGCCTTCCTGTAATGGCGTCAGAGATATTGAAATCGTAGAAGCAGTTCAGGATGGCTCTTTGGATATAAAGACGCTTGATCAGGCAGTGGAGCGTATTCTCAAACTTGTGAATCGATTCTATGACGGTAAAAAAGAGAACGCCGCTTATAATAAAGAGGAACATCATTCCTTGGCAAAAAGAGCAGAATCAGAAAGTGCAGTACTATTAAAAAATGATAGTATCCTTCCTCTAAAAGCAAATAATAAGATTGCATTTATTGGTGAATTTGCAGAATCTCCACGTTACCAAGGAGGCGGTTCCAGTCACATTAACAGTTTTAAGGTGACCAATGCCCTTGATGCAGTAAAAGCGACTAGTAATGTGACCTATGCTAAAGGATTTAATACAATCAAAGATGAAACGGATGAAGCTCTTCTGACTTCCGCAATCGAAACTGCAAAAGCTGCAGAAGTTGCAGTAATCTTTGCCGGACTTCCTGATTCCTTCGAAAGTGAGGGCTATGACAGAACTCACTTAAATCTTCCTGATTGCCAAAATCATTTAATCAATGAGATATTAAAAGTACAAGATAACGTTGTGATCGTATTGCATAATGGGTCACCTGTATCCATGCCATGGAGCAACAAAGTAAAAGGCATTCTGACTGTTTACTTGGGTGGTCAAGCCGTAGGAGAAGCAACTGTTGATTTATTATATGGAAAAGTTAATCCAAGTGGAAAGTTAGCGGAAACCTATCCTCTTCGTTTACAGGACACCCCTTCTTACTTAAATTTCCCTGGTACAGAACAAAAAGTTGTTTATAATGAAGGTGTATTTATCGGATACCGCTATTATGACACAAAAGAGGTGGATGTTCTATACCCATTCGGTTATGGATTAAGTTATACAACTTTTGAATACAGTGATCTGCAAGTTAACCCTATTGAGAGAATTAAAGATACTGATACAATTAAAGTAACTGTAAAAGTAAAAAATACCGGTAATTTATTTGGTAAGGAAATTGTACAATTATATGTTCATGATAAAGAAGCATCTATTATGCGTCCATATAAGGAATTAAAGGGATTTGATAAGGTTGCCTTGAATCCGGGAGAAGTAAAAACAGTTACTTTTATATTAGATAAGCGTTCTTTTGCTTATTACAATGTAGAATTAAATGATTGGTATGTAGAAAGCGGAGCATTTGAGATTATGATTGGGACATCCTCAAAAGACATTGTCTTATCTACAACAATTCAGGTAGAAGGTACAACAACCCTCCCATTTATTGCAAGCAGCATTACAACCTTCGGAGATGTTTACAAATATGCAAAGGACTCATCTGTTGTAGATATGATCTTTCAGAGAAGTGGTTTAGATGAATTTGCTAATCCGGATGAAGATAATACTAATCTTGGAGAAAGTTCTGCGGAAATGCAGCGTCAGATGTTTGAAGGAATGCCTTTGCATTCTGCATTATCCTTTGGGAATAAGGATATTACATCAAAAGATATTCAGGCTATTATTGATGAACTGAATGCTCAGTAGGAGTGGGGAGACGGGTGGTAAAAGCCCAATTTAGATTGTGGAATGAATAGCTGTGCCTATAGATTTGTTTTGTCTACCTTGCCTTCCGGCGGCATGTCCTTGGTAGAGCCTCAGGGATATGAAAAACATCGCAGCTGCGATGTTTTTCACTGAGTCTCTAGTCGGACATAAGCGGCCTTGTCAGACGGTCTACGACAAAACAAATCTATAGGCCCCGCTATTCATAATCTCTGTTCTGAAGGGCTTTTTACACCCTCTTCGCAATTATATATCATGATTTAGGTTATATCGGGCTTTAGTATTGACTATATATTGATTTCATATAAATCTAGGTATGTCACAACAATTGTTTAGCAAGGGGGGCATGGAATGATATGCTCTGCTAAATTAGGCTATATTATTAATTCATAATGGAATAAGAAAGTGTTGTTAGACTACAAATACTGCGACAATAAAACTAATAGTAGAAAGCAAATTGCATAAACAATGGAATACTATGGATATGTATATGTTTTTTTCTTTCCATGCGATGTAAGAAGCAGGCAAAAAGATACAGATGCGAAATATATTTTGTAGTGGAAGCCACAGATGATATAATGAAAATAGTACAGTTATTATTACTGGTGACCATTTTCCCAATCTGCTTATTTTTGATGTTAGGTATCCTCTGAAGTAAAGTTCTTCTATAACTGGGCCGACCAAAACATTGAGAATGCCATAAGCAAAACATGTTAACAATAATATGTTTTTGGGGTATTGCCTTAAATTTTGCATGTTGTTCCAATCAAAATAGGTAGGAATTATTTCTGCTAATTTATTTGAGACAGGGGTTGTAAGTAAGATTTCCAAAGGACCTACTGTTGCTGATACAATACCTGCAAAACCGAAAAGTAAAAATCCATATAGTAATGTCTTTTTCCAATTTGTTTTTTCTTGATTGACAAAAGCACTTCTGACTGAGTAACTGCCAAATTCTTTTTTGCTTGCACAAAGAACAACCGCTAATTCAATAGGAAAGAGAATGAACAAAGCCAAAACAAAAAATAATAAAAGTGAAGGTATTGTTTCTTGTACATGCCCTAATATAACATAAATGGTAGTTAATATTGTTGTGGGAACAAAAATTAGAAATATCACTTTTGTCAAAGAAAAATTATCATTTTTCTTTTCAATTGACGTTTTCATAAATCACCTCACAAAATATAAATTGTTATTTCTTCGATGTTTGAAACTGTTATGTACTTGGTTCTAGGTTATATCATTGACGCGTTTATTTTAACAATGATGTCTTGATATAAAATTATTGAGTTGAGTTAATAAAGGTGAACAAAAAAGGTGAGTTAGCTATGGGTGCATGGCAAAAGACTTTTGCATAGAACGTGCATAGGAGTTTGTTAAACATATTAGCTCACCTTTTTTAATTATATATTTGGTTAGGGTGTCATAAATCCCTTATAACTGAAATTATGAATAGCGGTGCATGGTTAGGGTGTCATAAGTCCTTCATAACTGAAATTATGAATAGTGGTGCATATATATTCGTTTTGTCGTCGAACTAGTTCGACTGAGATCGGCTGACAAGGCTGTTTATGTCCGACTAGAGACTCAATGAAAAACAGAGCTACTGCGATGTTTTTCATATCCTTGAGGCTCTATAAAGGACATGCCGCAGTGAAGGCACGGATACTAAAGTATCCGCGGTAGACAAAATGAATATATATGCACCTCTATTCATTTCACAACCTAAATTGGGCTTTTGACACCCTAACCGTGCATATATATTCATTACACAGCCTAAATTGGGCTTTATATTCCATTGGTCTCTAGAAAATCTTGAAGTAAATTTAATGATACTTTTTTACGATATAAGGCTGTTGATCTTTGATCATCGATTGGGCGGATTATCTCATTATATTTATTCATTACTTCTTCTTTGATTTCTTTTGCTTCTTTCAGTGTCTTTCCTATGAGTATTGATTCAAGCTCTTTACTTCTTACTACGGTTGGTCCGACAGCACCAAATGCGCAAGCTAAATCTTTAATTTGTTCATTTTCAATATTTATCAAACCAACAAATGATAATTTTGATATAGCATCTGCTTTTCTTGCTCCGATCTTCTTGTAATAATAAGACGATATTTTCTTTTTAGGTATTATAATCTGTTCGATTAACTCATCCTTTTGTAAGCGAGTTTTTTTCGGACCAGTAATAAATTCTTCAATGCCAATTACTTCTGTAGTATCTACCGTACTGATTACTAATTCTGCATCCAAAGCGTATAGAACCGGTAGGGTATCACCTGCTGGGGAAGCATTACAAATATTTCCTCCAATTGTACCGGCATTTCGGATCGCGGGGGAGGCAATACCTGCAATTGCATCTTTTAAAACTGTTGGGATAAGATTTAAATTCAGTAATTCTGTATAGGTACAAGCGGCTCCTATATAGATATCCTCTTCCTCTTCTTCAACTTCTTTTAGCTGAGGAATACCATTAAGGAATAAAAGAGTCTTTGAATCATCTCTTCCAATCATCCAATCTGTCCCGCCTGCATAAGGAACAATGTCATTATTACGGCAAAGCTGTAATGCTTCAGCTATTGTAGTGGGTCTATAACCGTTTACCATAATCCTGCACCCTCCTTTGCTGCTGTCGCAACAGCTTCTACAATCATATTGTATCCGGTGCATCGACACAGATTACCTGACAGGCCTTCCCGTATCTCGACCTCAGTTGGATTTGGGTTCTTTCGCAGTAAAGCTTCAGTAGCCATAATCATACCTGGTGTACAGAAACCACATTGTACTGCCCCTGCTTTAGCAAAAGCTTTTTCAACTACTGCGAACTTGTTGGATTTACTATATCCTTCAATCGTTGTAATAGAAGAACCTTCTATACTACCTACTGCAACCATACAGGAATTCATAATAATTCCATCAATCAATACAGCACAAGCTCCACATTCACCTTCGCTGCAACCACATTTTACTCCGACAAGATTATAATCATCTCTTAATACATCTAATAGCCTTGCTGTAGCAGCACATTCTGCGTCAACAGGATCACCATTTAATATAAAATGAATTCTATCACTCATACGTTACCTCTTTCCTCTATATTATATGCTTGCTTGCGTTTCTAGCATTTCCATTAATTCTTCCGGTAATAGCGGTATCTTCTTAGCATTCACTTGCGTTGCATGTTCAACAGCTGCAACATAGGCCGGAGCTGTTCCAACTAAGGTAAGCTCACCTGCTCCTTTTGCTCCGAACGGTCCACCACTGTAAGGATTATCAATAAGTGCTGTTTCCATCTTAGGTACATCCAATGAAGTCGGAATAATATAATCCGTAATACTGTTCTGACGGACACTACCGTTTTGCACTACCATATTCTCCATGGAACCATAACCTAAGCCTTGGAGCATACCACCCTCCATCTGGCCCCGCATAATGGTATCATCAATTGCTGTTCCTATATCAAACACACCCCAAGTTCCGGTTACCTCCGTTGTAGCAGTTAAGGTATCAACCTCCACTTCTACCACATTGACACCCCAGGAAAAGGTGGGATAGGCATCTCCTGAGAATTTCTCCAGATCCCAAGGTATCAGTTCCGGATGAACGTAATTCTCTTCAATACATTGATATTCAGAATCCTTCCAATCCTCTTTTAATCTCAGTGCTGCTCTTTCTAATAATTTACCTACCGTCATTACAGATCTGGAAGCTACTGTTGGCCCGGAGTCCGGTACACGGTCTGTATCCGGATTATTAACGACAATTTGATCTAGCGGAATATTTAAAACCTCAGCAACAATTTTACTTAAGGTTGTCTTTAATCCTTGACCCATATCTGTATTACTAACTAATATTTCTAATGTATTATCTTCCTTCTTCTCAAGTTTGACTTTTGCTTTAATATGATCACGCTCTGCACTTCCTGTAAATCCACAACCATGGAAGAAGATTGACATTCCGATGCCTTTGCGTATTCTTCCGGTCTGCATAGCATATTCTACTCGTTTCCTTCTATAATCAGATAGCATGTCAGTCTTTTCTATCATTTCATCTAGCTTAACTGGTTCATAATATTTACCACCAGTAGGTGTCTCCTCACCTTGTTTTACAAAATGTTCTGCTTTAAAGTCTAAGGATTCTATCCCAATTGATTTAGCTATATGAGACATATGTGTTTCTAACGCAAATATACTTTGTGGTCCGCCAAAACCACGGAACGCGCCGGTTGGGACAGTATTCGTAATAGCAACTCTACCACCAACTATAATATTGGGTATCTGATATACACCTAAGGAAGTCAGCAATGATCTCTGTAATACTACACTGGATAATCCGACATAAGCCCCTCCGTTAAAGGTTATGTCCACGCTCATACCAATGATATGATTCTGCTCATCTAAAGCGGTCTTATAAGTCATTAAAGCTGGATGTCTCTTTGTTGTGACGGTCATATCCTCACGTCGATCAAATATTACACGAACCAGCTTTCCTGTTTTATAAGCTGCCACTGCGACTTGGGCTCCTAAAACAGAAGGATAATCCTCTTTACCGCCAAAGGCACCGCCTGTAGTCGTCTGAACGATCTGTACCTGATTATCTTCTAGTCCTATCGCTTGTTTTATAGCTCCTTTTACATAATAAGGACATTGCAAGGTACCATACACGCTCATTTTCCCATCATGATATTCTGCCATCATGCCTTGGGTTTCAATGTAAGCTTGTTCCTGGTATCCGGTATAAAAGGTCTCTTCAAAAACTTTAGCGGCATTTTTAAACGTATTTTCTGGGTCTCCTTTTTGATACGAATAAGAACAGGCATATTCTTTTACCTCTGTAAGCTCAAAAACTGGTTCTTCGTCCTGATAAATGACTTGAATCTCTTTTAGAATTTTATTAATTTCCTTTAATTCCGGTCCTACTACCATTAAAATAGCCTCACCAATATATGTAACCTTATCTTCTGCAAAGATAGGTTGGTCATTCACAATGATTGCTACTCGATTAAGTCCTGGAACATCTTTATAATCTACAACATAATATCCCTCTGGTATAACTGGAATTATAATATTCTTGATAACTGCCTTCGCCTTAGTAGAACGCAGCATCTTGCCTTGCAGCAAACCATCCTTCTTTACATCGGCAATATAAGCTGCACTACCGCTAATTTTTTCAATATGATCTTTCTTTATGACCGGCTCACTAATACTGTACATATATGTTCCTCCTTTATTATTTGCCATGATTATGAGTAAAATAATGCCCGGCATGATGAACCGCCATTGGCGTCTGCAAAATCAGCATCCGGGTATCTAAGAATAATATCTTTAGTTGTTTCATCTCTGTAAACAGGTTGACTTCTATAAATACTTTGCTATCATTAGTCCATAGTACACTCTCATTACATGTAATCATGTTTATCATGTCCAATAATAATCATAGTTTGTCACCTATTATTTAACATACGATATTATGTTTCATATACTTTGCTAAAAGTCCAATCAATTGTTTTTCTATTTAACTATTTTATCATTTTTATCAGAAAAAATCAATATAAAATAGATTAATGTTTTTGTAAGCTAAAAATCTTTTTTTAGTTTTTTTATTGATTTATTTTGAGTTTGTGTTATTATAAAATCAAACAATGTAATGCGTGTAATCCACGTTGAATGGAGGATATAATGAACCTATCGCTTGATTTATTTAGACAACTTGCGCATGGTCTTGCAATTCATTTTGGGGATAATTGTGAAATCGTACTTCATGACTTAACGAATGGTAATATTGAAAGTTCTATTATAGTTATTGAAAATGGACATATTACTAACCGCAAGTTAGGTGATGGTCCTTCTCATGTTGTATTGGAGGCCCTCAAAGACGATCATAGTAAACTAGAAGACCATCTCGGATATTTAACAAAAACTGCAGATGGGCGTATCCTAAAATCCAGCACTATGTATATACGTAATGAAAAGAATAAGGTTACTCATATCTTCTCCATTAATTATGATATAACAAGTTTGTTATTGATCGAGAAATCTTTAGATTCTTTTACTGGAATTAATGACAAAACCAAAGAGCCGGAGAAAATTACACGAGGTGTGAATGATTTATTAGAAGATCTCATTGAACAATCTGTAAAATTGGTAGGCAAACCTGTGGCATTAATGAGCAAAGATGATAAAATTACTGCCATCCGCTTTCTAAATGAACGTGGTGCTTTCCTAATAACTAAATCAGGTGATAAGATATCTAGGTACTTTGGAATATCAAAATATACCTTATATAGTTATATTGATGTTAATAAATAATAACTGGAAATTATGATAGAATTCTACAGAAATTAAAATTAACCGCTGCTTTGGAAGCAGCGGTTAATTAGTTTTCTATTAATTTATCCACCTAACGTGATATCCTGATACTGATACCAATCCAATGCATCATAAAGATGATCCACTTTATAATCTGGCCACATATCATCTATCACATAGTAGTCGGCATATATAGATTGAATTGGAAGGAATCCACTTAATCGTCTACGTCCACCCCATCGGAGTATCAGATCGATTCTTGAAATATCGGAGGAAGCAATTCCTTTGCTGATATCTTTGCCCTTAATCCGTTCGTCTGTTAGAGCATGACATAAATCCCAATCCCATCCGTAATTTACTAGAAAATTTACATTAATCAATCCCTTGCCCATTGAGGCCCTCTTTGTATATGGAAGTAACTCTTTTGGGAATAATGGAGAGTCCGTATTCCCTACAATCAGAAGATTCGCATCACATTTTGAAAGTTGTAAGACCGAATCTACGCAGGCTTTCTGAAACGCTTTTGTTTGAATGGAGGGTCGTTTGGTATTATCCTGTGTAAAGCCATAAAAGGTAATTTCTTTTATCCCTAATTCAATGCATTTCTTATAAAGCTCAAATCCTGGACTGATTCCATAATCATAACCTTTTTCTTTCTGCATGCCATTGTTCTGTGCCCATCTTCTGTTTCCATCTGGAATAATTCCAATATGTTGCGGCAGTCGCTTGTAAACTTTCATAGTTTCATTCTTTCCTTTCTTTTATAACAGATGCAGTGAATCAATAACCACGAAAAACACATATCGTTATCATGTACATTTAAACTATGATTATTCGCTGAATTCATAGTTAATAAACTAGATATAAAAAACAGTATAGAAACAGGCTCATATTAAAGCATGTTTCCATACTGTTTTTACACCAATTGACAACAACTTGTGACTGAAAATAATAGTCGTTTCGGAAAGAATCTCAGCTTTCAATCAATTGTTGATCGATAAGATCTAATAACCACATTTCTTCACTTTTTATGCCTTCTCTGAGTCTTGCCGCCGCCTGTGGCAAGATCCAAACATCAATATCTTTCTTCTTCACTTTTGAAAGCTTAATATATTGCTTTAGGTAACTGGCTAAGAATTGTTTCTTAGCCAGTTTTATAAGTGTAACGGTTGCCTTAGACATTTCTGGTGGTAAATAGGGGGACTTAAGTATCAAACAGGTTCTTGCAACATCGCTTAATGGATTCCCACTTGCTACCGTGGACCAGTCTATGACTAAACTTCCTCTTTGCGTCTGCATAATATTATCCGGGTGAAAATCACCATGGCACACACATTGACCCTCGGGTAAGTTTCTTAAATATTGTATGATACGTTCTTTTTTATTGACCGATAGCTGTTCAATATGTAATATATTATTCTCTAACTTTTCCTTTTGGGCTTCTAGTCCTTTCACTTGAACACAATGCATTTTATAATGAAGCCTAGCCATTTCCTTTCCGCAATTAAGCATTTTTATAGGATTCTTACTTGCTATTGCAAGCATTGTTTTACCTTCAAGTCTTTGATATACAATTCCTTTCCGGCCATCTACTTCCTCAATTCCAAACACCTCAGGACAAGGCACCCCAGCTTTAAATATAAACTCATCTGTCTTTGCATCTCTTTTAATCCGGTCTTCGTTATACCAATCATAGAAAAGCTTAATAACTTTGTCTATACCCCATTCATATACCTCAGCAGTTCTGCCACTTCCAATTAATTTTCCCTTTTCCATTTGAAATCTCCCTGCTGTGATTATTTGTTAATGGTTTTACAAGATCAATTTCACCAATCAATCTTCTTTTATAGCAATTGATTATTTGTTGGTGGTTTCCATAATGGTGAATCTAGAAAGGTTGTTTCCTTAATATTAGGAAGAACCTCATAGATAGAACATCCCATTCTTTTTTCGAAATCTTCTTTTATTGCAAAGAGTGCATTCCATCTAGGTACTGCATAATCATTCACGCCGTATCTACGATGAACGTCAATCAAACGTTTCTCTAATATACAGAACCCGTTGGCTAAAGCTAAGCTATCGCAGAGCTGTAATAGTCTGTCATAATCATTATAGGTAACAGTCTCAATATACTTCTTCATAAATGCATAATCATTCTCTGAGACATCTTTTCCACCAATCTCGGAATCCACATCCTGAATCATAAAGGAATGAGTCATACAAATTCTTGCTGCTTCTTCCCATCCATTACTCATGCAATATTTATAACCTTCTATAACATGTCTTTGAGCGACAATTCCAACTCTTCGCCCTATATCATGTAAGACTCCTAAAATATAGGCATTGTCAGGGTCTAAGCCATCACATTTTTGGGCAATGTACTTTGCTGCTAAACCTGTATTAATTGAGTGATCCACCCATGGACCTGGATTTAGCTGACCTGCTAATTGTAATTCCTTTTCGGCTACTTCTATACTTGGATATGTCATTGCTCTTTCCTCCAACAATACTCTCCCACAAGTTGGTTTTCACTTTTTTAATCTCTTTTGGGATTTGCTTTCAGCTTCCTTTATATTTTCAGCAACCCTGAATTTAACTATTTCACGAATTAAATCATAAGGTAGTTCATTTTCGATTGGAAATTGTACAGCTCCTTTTGATCCTTTATACTCTATTAGCTTAGGGGTGAATGCAGCAATTCCGCTAGCGCCAGGATAAAACCCAATATGTTTTTTATAGGCAGCGAAATGCACCAGATTACCATGTAAATCAAAAGTTGGCATTTGCCAGCTCATCTTTTCTACTGCGTCCGGTGCCGACTCATTTATAACGTTTCTTAGTTTTTGAAGTTTTTCCTGAACTTCAGGAGGAAACTGTATAATATATTCATCCATTGATTTGTAAACCTTCTTATTTTCTTCCATACTTTGCCTCCAATTTTATACCGCTTAATCTAGTAAGTATATATTATCATAATTTACATAATAATCAATATTATATTCAATCCTTATTTCATTATGTAGAGGTGTATTATTCATTTATATGATATCTAGCCGCCATAATATATTTGAACAATGAATATTTCTTTGCTAAATTCTATTTAAATTGTATTATGAAAATAGAAAATATTGCCGATATTATATATGGAATTTTAAGGATAAAATTATATGAATGCCACGGAGGGTATTGCTGATTTTTTTTAGTCAGTAGTACTTTATTTATTTTATGCTGAGATTCTTAAATAGAATAATTTCTATTTTCCCCATGTAATTTTTATATTTACTACTGTTCTTCAATCAGGGAAAATAAGATGTCTCATGAAAAAAGGGGTGATCCCAAAATTAAACACTTGGACTCCATGTGAGAAAGTGTATATGGTTTTGATTGATAGAAAAACCATGAAGTAGGAATGTAATCAGGAACAGGAAAACTGTATAATCTAAAATTCAGGTAACGTAAATTATATTGTTTACAGAAGATGGAGGAATTGAATATGCAAGTGACAAATCAATACAGAAATAATATAATAGCTAGTAATTCTACCAAAACCATCAATTCACAAGTCATAACAACGGATAAGAAATACTATGACACAGTATTGGATATTGAAAAGGAATTATCTAGCAGTAACACAACAAAATCAGAAACCCTAACCAGCATTATTTATAATAAATATGCTCATGATACAGGACCTGATTGCCCTTATTCTTATCTAGCAGATGAATTTGAAGTTATAAATTATAATGGGGTTCAGTTTCAATGTGATTATAATAAAAATGCCCTATGCCTTGGGGATATCAGTAATGAAGAGGAGGTATTAACAATTCCATTATCCGAAGGTGGATCCCTTAAAGTGAATCGTAATAACCTCGATGAGTTAGCCCAAGCGATTGGCATGTTTTCGCCGGAAGATGTCAAAAGAATCTTGGATGCTATAGCTACTGATGCCAAATTAAAGAGCAAACAGACAGAAATAGATAGTATGGAAAACAAGACTTATCAAAATATTTCCGAGGATATTCTGACAGAGTAAGAAAGAGACAAAAATTTAGATTAGTATTTCTTTACCTAACTATCATGAGCACGTAGTTTTTTATACTAGAACTACGGTCTTATGATAGTTCAATCGATAGAACAATAATTAAAAATGTTATATACTATTAATTTGCCATTTGATACTGTTGATATGCAAGTTAAAAACATGGTAAATAACCTTGATTAAAGCTAGATTAAAATAAATGCTTTAAATGTCAAATAACATTTGACAAATCAACTTCTATAAGTTACAATAACTCTTGCGTTAATGCATTACAAATCATTTATCGGGGTGTGGCTCAGCTTGGCTAGAGCGCCTGGTTTGGGACCAGGAGGTCGCAGGTTCGAATCCTGTCACCCCGATTATATCTTAATTAATTTTTACTTCCGAATAGGGAGTATTTTTTTTACTTAAGATTAACTTCCGCTAAATCCTATCATTTTATCATACTGTTGTGACGTTCTCAATCTCCCACACTGTTTTTCTATGAAATTGAGTATCCTGCTACAATATTCCTTATCCTGCTCCACATTTACAAAATCACAATTTTGTACAATAAAATGCTCCCATGAATCACGAATCCACATCTGTACCTCAGGATTTGCTTTTTTTAACCTTTGCGTACTAACTGATGGAACTTCTGCGTCATCAGAACAAGCAATCAACATCACTGGTCTGCCTTTTGTATTATGAATTTGTTCTATTGGCTTTATGTGATTAACAGCATTACTTCCAAAAACCATTTTAAGTGCTGTTTGAATCAATGGTTTTTCGAATACTTGAATAAATTTAGGAACTCCATATTTATCAGCTATGTCCATTGATACCTCTTCAAAACTTGAATAAACTGACATAGCAATGAGTACATCGATATCCTCATCTTGCCCAAACGCATTTACTGCGATTGTACCGCCCATAGAAACCCCTTGTAATACAATTGGAACACCGTTATACTTTTCTTCACTCTTTATGTATTCCACAACAGTTTTTACATCATTTGTTTCCTCATATCCAAGACAAATCTGGTTGCCATCACTGTTCCCATGTCCGCGGACTTCCAGCAGAATGGATGCATAGCCATTCTCCTTCATATATTTTGCATGTCCATAAAAATAAGTGACAGACGGCTGTATAATTCCAGTCAGATATATGATTACTGCTTTCGGTCGCTCTGTATAGATTTCGGAAATCCAGACATTAAAACCATCCTCTGTCTCAAGGTTCATCTGATCTTCAATTAACCCATAATCAGAAGCCTGATAAATATCTTTCATCGGATAGTTAGCGTTTGAATATCCCCAATAATCAACATGCCGATTGACAAAAAACGGTATTGCAATAAATGGTGCCACAATCAATAAAAAAAACATTATTATCATAGTAATTGCAAATACTTTAATTATCTTCTTAATAAAGCCTTTCTTTGTCATTCTTTCCAAAATCTTCTCCAAATTGTATCCCCTTATGACCAATAGGATGGTCGAACTAATGTAATAGGTAAATTTGTATGTGAATCACCTTTAGCCGTATTAATCTGTGATTGAGTAAGAAAGATACTATTTGTTAAATTAGCTCCACAAAAATCGGCATCTCTCAAATCAGCACCAATTAGATCAGCCCAACTTAAATCTACTCCTCTAAGATTTGCCGCAATAAGGCACGCTCCCCTCATATCTGCACCTCTGAGATTTGTTTTTCTTAAATCAGAACCAAAATAATCTAATCTATGTGTGTTGGCATTCCGATTTTTTGAAGTAAGTTTCGTTTCTCTGTTAGCTTTACCACGCACTAGCTCGCTAGTACTTTTAAGTAAACTATTAACCTTGGTTCGGTGGGCTTCTATATCAATTGATAATAAGGAATTAAGATCAGATAGGGTAAGATCTTCGGTATTGTCCAACAATGAATTTATCTCGTCTTTTCCATTCCGATCTGTTTGCAGAATTAATGCTTGAGTAAGATACCATAGCATTTCATGAAGTTGCCTCATTATCAGGAATGCTTCAAACATTTGCTTCGCACATTCTGGGTCTTTCCACCAATCATGACTGTTAAAAGTAACTTGTGCTACCTTTTGGCCTGCACCAAAACAGTCATAAGCTGTACAACCCTTCAGACCATTATCTCTAAGATTCTTGTGAACGGCACAATTATAATCTGCTTGTAAATTTATGCAAGGTTTACCAGCCTCTTTATTCGTTGGAAAACCATCCGAAGCTGAAAAGTACAATGCTACACAACATAGCCCGAAACATTTTTCACAGTCAACTCTTAATTCTTTAGAATACCTCTCTTCATGTGTATATATCATAATCACTTACCTCATTCTTATCCTTCTCTCTTTTGTGTTCAACACATACAATGGACATTTTTTCAACATCTAGTATTTTTGCAACCGGATCACATTTTGCCATAAACAAAAAGAAAATATCATCTCTCTTAACTTCACTCAGACTTTCAAAATTACCTTGCCCCTTTGCAATTACCACATCTGCATCATAAAACACCTTCTGAAAATCCTTTGAGACTCTCTCTATCACTGTACCCAACGAGCCATCGCCATTATCAATGATTTGCGCTATGTCATTCATCTTTACCATTTTTGCATCTTCATTGGTAACATCATTGACTATTGCCTTACCTCTTACACCAAAAATCATCTCTATATTAGGAAAAGAGTGTTTAATGTATCCCATAAATATTTTGTCCAAACATACTTCACCACAATTATCTCCCAAATATAATAATTTCTTTGCTTTTGAAAGTTTTGCAAATAATTTATTACTATCATCTATGGCCAACTCTGTATAACTCATTTTTTGAATGTTACTTTTAAGCATATCTATATCAAAGGCGTGTTTAGCCGCAAAATCAATCAGATTTCCTGCAATCGCAATTTTTAAAGCAGTCCCTAACTTATCTGTAGATTGTTCTATTATATTCTTGATTTCAGGCTCCATTTCAAGCACTGCCATATTATAATACACCTTAATATCATGATAAATGTCTTCATTTATAGCATACTTTGTTAATATGTTCCAAGTTCCACCTATTATCTCTGGATTGCATTTTGAATAATCAGCACTTTCTAAATATGCAAGAGCTTCCCGCATGATATTCTCTTTCGTCTTTCTATCAACTTCCAGCATATCCATAACTTGAATCACTTGATTAATATTACAGGTAATACAATTTAAATTTAACTTCATTGTTTATCCTCTTTCTTCAGTAATTGATCGAGAAGCTTAACCATAATGCTATGTCACCTCACCACGTTTCATACTTATATTTCACATAGATTTTTTTCTGCTTCTTGATATGACGTAACCTTTTTAACAACAAAGTATTTCATAAATTCTGTCGTCCACATATCCATCTCAGCTTCAATTTCACTCACTTCATTCATTATAAAAACGACCTTCTTACAACTAGTTTTTGACAAGGCTGGCAAGTATACAGAAAATCCCCATTCTACATCTTCCTTTTCATCTTCAAATCCATTTCTTGCATCAACAACAAAATTACTGTCAGGATATTTTTTTAATAATTCTGCTGCAAAGGTTGTTGGTCTTCGGTAATCATCGGAACAACAAAACTTTTTCCAAGTGAGAAGTACTATATTGACATCATCCTTATAAATTACATTGCAAAATTCTGAATCAAACTCTTTTTCCACAAGTATTATATTTTCATAGTTTTCAACTGTTTTGCTCATATTTTTTCCTTTCAATATTATTTACATTGCAATCCCAAACTCTGCAATAGCTTGCTAAGAGCCATGACAAAATTCAAAAGCCGGTAAACCTTCTAATTCTAATTTCCCTTTGTTATCTAATAACGCATAGAAGTCCAAATCCTTAGCGCTCCCTTACTTATTATTTACCCCACAGAGTTTGATCGTCACTCACAACTTCGTATATATTGCTCCCTGTCTTTTCTTCAAAGTATTTCTTCAACTCAAAAATAGACTTCCATTTATCAACTGTATATTTACTAAATCCATAGCGCAGTACCACATCTACAATCCTTTGCTCAATAAGAGCTACACCGCTTGCCATCGCCAGACAATCACACAACTGAATCAGTCTATCATAATCATTATAAACCAAAGACATCAATTTTTCTTCCATGTCTTTTCTCTTTTCATCTGACACATCGAAATTGCCCATATATGCGTCAATGTTCTGATACTGAAAGGAATGTGATAAACAAATTCTAGCAGCATCTTCATATCCAAGTTCATTCATATATTGATATCCATCAGAGACATGCCCAAAATGAGATACACCAAAACGTCTTCCTATATCATGCAATAACCCTAATATATATGCTACATCAGAATTCATTGTCTCACATTTATCAGCAATCTTTCTGGCACATTCTGCCGCTACTCTGCAGTGATCTCCCCAAAGTCCTGGATTTATCAATTCTGCTTCTGCAACAATTCTTTCAGCTTCCTGTAATGTCGGTATTTTCATATGTCCTCCTATTTTAGTAATTATATTGAATAAATAATAACTATTAAGTTCTACACATCCAATGTATAATTAAATTTTATTATACTCCATGTTTTTATTTTTTCATCATATTCGATTTCCATGATACCACACAAATCAACTTTGAATAAGTTCCTTTTATAAACGGGTATACCCAGTAAATGGCACATAAGTAGTCGGATATATCCTTCATGACTAAAAAGAAGAACATCTTCATCATTTTGGATAAGTTCGTCTAACAAGTCTTTTTGCCTATCCTTTACCTCTTCACCTGTTTCACCTTCTGGAAATCTGACGTCCTTTGAATAACTAATAAAATCATTCCAAAACTCTGGGTATTTCTCTATTACTTTCTCATCGCTCATTGATTCTATTATTCCATTATCAATTTCATTGATCCTTTTATCTTTAATGACCTGAATTCCTTTGTTTTTAGCTATATATTGGGCTGTTTGTTCTGTTCTTAAATATTCACTTACAATTATCTTTTTCATTTGTTTATGTTCAAAATAATCTAATAGTTTTTCTGCATTTTGTTCTCCATTTTTACTTAATGGTGAATCCTGATGTCTTAAATTCTCATTATAATAATCACCATTTTCCTTGTCACTATGTCTTACAATGAATATTCTCATTTACAATCAGCTCCTATTCTTGATTAAACTTATTAACTAACCATTTTTCCTCTTAGAAATAATTAAGTATGCAATTCCAATTATGGAAAGCAATGTAAATATTGCAGTAATAAGAAAAGAAGATTGTGAATTAGCTACAAAAATAGCTGTTGGTCCGTCCGCACCGCCTATAATACCAATTGTTTTTGCATCCCTTAAATCCATATTCAGTTTATAAGATAGATATATAGGCATTAAATAATTATATGATACATTAAGAACCGCCGTTAAAGCACATAAAACTGTAAAGAGGATAACAACTTTCTTTTTTTTATTCAAATTTCCTACCTCCGATAATAAGTTACCTTTATAAAAAATACGATTTCTAGATTGCCTCTTTTGCCCTATAAATTAGTTTGTTATATAAATAAACATCCTTAATGTCAAAAAAATCTTCCGTAATCTGATCCAAAGAAAACCATTTGACATCACTATTTTCATCTTCATTTACTATAAGTGTTTCCTTTTCACCTGCGATAAGAATATATGCTATTGAAAGATGTAAATGTGCACTCACATACTTATTTCTTCTCACATGCCCATATACAGGTAGAATATCAAGAGATAAAATATTATCTTTAAGAGCTGCTACAGCATTAATACCGGTTTCTTCTTTTGCCTCTTTCATTGCAACATGTAAAAAGTCAGTATCACCATCAACATGTCCTCCGGTCCATGCCCAAGTATTTCTTATATTGTGGTGAATCATAAGCACTTTATCCAATGCTTTGTTCATTATAAATCCCGAACTTGTAATATGTGCAAATTCATTTTCTCGTAACAAAATGTTGTTTGGAAACTTTTCTATACAATCAAGAATTATCTTTTTATCTTGGTTTTCTTGTTCATTGGCAGGAATAAATTCCATGATTTTTTTTATATAATCCATTGATGTATCACCCCAATATCTATTTGTTTTTTTGTCTTTTTCTGTTCTTTTACCTTTACCAATACTCATGAGAATTAGTATTCACTTTTTTATCGAGAAATCGAAGAATTATAAATAGAGCCATAAGTTCAGTTGCGAATAAATCCTCCTCAGTCAGATATGCTATTTCACAATATCCTTCCAACAAATACGAATATAATATTCTATCCTGATAGAACCCGACAAAAGTGGCAAGGTTAAATAGACGATTATTTCCGCGTATCTCCCCGAAATCAATTATACCACTGTATCTGCCTATTGAATGGAAAATGTGTGATATATCAAAATCACCATGAACAAGAACGGCATTCTGAACACTGAGAAGCATAAGATTGGTTATTCTTATTCTCTCTTTATTATATCTAATCAACTTATCTTTACGTTAGGCTCATTTTCTTACCAAGAATGTAATAACATTGGTACTTAAACTAACATCAACATTTTCTCTTTTAATAATATAAGTTTGTGGGACAACAGTTAATTTTAATACATCCCAATCTCTAAAAGTTTCCATAAGCAGTTCCTGCATCTTAATGGTCTGCATATTAACTTCAAATTGAGGTTCCAATAGTTCTCCTGTTTCTTTATCATTTTCTGAAACTTCTGAATTTGCAACTAAGCAAAATACTCCATATTTTTTTAAACCACTCTGAATTTCTTTAAGTTTTAGCGCAAAAGCAGCTTCTGATTCTATATGTTCTAATGCCGAAACAGCAACAATCATATCATAAACATCTGATTGAATCTCAAAATCGTCAATAGGCAAAACATACCCCTGTATATTTTTTTCTACACCATATATAACACTATTCTGCCTAAGTTTATCAATTGCTAAATCTAATATATCAACACAATCAATTAAACATTGAATATTGGCAAAATGCTGAGCCAACGGAATGCTATTTCTACCAACTCCGCTTCCTATGTCTAATATACTTATTGAAGAATATTCATCGAATAATGGAAATAAATCTATTATTGTTTTTATAGGCTTTTTCAACCAAGTTCCTTGTTGAAATAACTCATTAGTGGTGTATGTTTCGATATGTGATTCCTTTTCAGCCTGCCTTATCTTATCTAATCTATCCATTGAATCTCCTACATTTCATACTACAATCGTGACGTTTTACTTACTTTTCATTAGCTTTTTCCACCACTACACTGTTCTCTATGAATTCGATTTATAAAAACTCGTAATAATCGTAAAACCTAAAATCAATTGAAAAATAATCGTAAAGGATATACTGCCTTTTCCAATCAATATACTAACAGGATAAAAAATTGTTTTTGCAAATTGATTATTAATAAAGCCAAATAAAACAGAAAGAGAAAAATATAAAGATGGTATCACCATAAATATTATTTGTGGTAAATTTATTTTCCAAGTTCCAACTTTTTTTATTTCTTGAAAAAGATGTTCTAAACCTAATACTAAACCAATTCCTACATTAATAATAATTGGAATAAGATAATGGTAATATTTAGTTGTAAACCTTAAATACCCTTCCATAAGTAAAGGATTAATAATATACCACTCCAAAAAAATCAATATAAATATTATTAGAATATAAGCTAAGTACTTAAACCATGATTTTATTTTCATTTATTCCTCCCTATTAAATTAGTAATATCACTTTCTGTAATACCTGTTTCTTCAAGCACTTCTCTTAAAGCACAAGCCATATATCACCCCTTTTAGATGTCCTTTTACTCTACAAATTACAGTCACAATCTTTCAATAGAGGCGCTTCTAGATCCCTTTGGGAGAGTATTGGGCTTTCAACTGGAAATACTACATTCAGCTCAGGATCATTCCACGCAATCCCATTTCTGTATACAGGATGGAAATAATTATCGATACGCATTACTACCTTCGTGTTATCTTCAAGTGAAAGAAAAGCATGCCCAAAACCTCTTGGGATATATATCTGCTTCTTGTTTTCAGGTGATAATTCGATACATACCCACTGCTTATATGTTTTAGAATTCTTTCTCAAATCAATGGAATAATCAAGTCCTCTACCCTCTATACAATACAATAATTTTGATTGTGCCATTGGATTATTCTGAAAATGAATTCCATATAATGTTCCTGCCTTTGATGGACAGTATATATCTTCCTGAACAAATTCAGTTTTAATACCAGCTTCTAGAAGTTCTCTCTTAGACAATGTTGAATATGAAAATCCTCGATTATCATCTTGTTTTTCATATTCTAGTACTAAAATATCTGCGAGTTCCAATGGTGTCACTTTTAACATTCACAATCCCTCCTCAGTAAATATTATTTATAAACTATTACTCATATTTTCTCATAATGATACATCTTTCTTTAAAACCAAGACTCTTCCAAAATTCTTGTCCTCGTTCATTCCAACTAAAAACATCCAAATCTATTGAGTCAGTATTCAATTCTTTCATAAGGAGATTAAATGCAAACGTACCAAGATGTTTTCTTCTCATATTATTGCAGATAAAGAAATGTGAAAGATAATATGGTAAAAGTTGAGTTTTTACCAAAGCGTAACCAGCGATTTCGCCATCTTCTTCGAATAAATAGGCTACTGAATCTTGTTCTAAAACGCACTTCAATTTACTTTCTAAAATATCAATTGTTGGTATATTATCATTTTTTTCATCCTCATATAATTGTTTATTTAGTTGTGCAAGTAATGGTATATTATCGGTAGTACATTTCACCAATTTCATTTATTTTGCCTCCTAAAGCATTTATTCGTCTTGTGTACAGTTACAATTCATAAAAAAGTAGGTCCCATTGTTTCTCGACACACCTATACTTAAGACAATTTTCACCCCTACAAAATTCTTGCCATATAGTATTCATCTACATATTCTCCATCAACTAACATTGAACATTTCTTTGTACCCTCAATAACAAAACCATTTTTTTCATATAAGTGCCTTGCTCCTGTATTGGAACACATAACAGTCAATTCTAGTCTTTTCACATTACTTTCTTTAGCCCAATCATTTAATTCATCAAAAAATTGCGTTCCAATTCCCTTACATTGATATGCCTTACGGATACCAATAACTATATAAGCAGTATGTTTGATTCTTTTTATTTCATTTCTTTGAGCAGATATGTATCCCACTATTTTACTGTCATGTTCGGCAAATAAAAGCAAATTATCTCCAGTAATAGATTGACTAATAATCTTTTCTACTCGACTTATATCCTTAATTCTCTCATCTGGCTCATACATCATATATTTTGTTTCCATATCCAAATCAGATTGCATTTGCCAAAAAGTTTCTGCATCTGAAAGAGTAGCTTTCCGTATTATCAACTCAATCCCTCCATACATAAATGGTGAACTAACATAAGCATCTTCGGCATAAAACCCGCCAATATTGTTTCTTACAAAGTTTCTTATAAAAAATACTCAAGAGCTCCATAGCTTATAACAGATCTTAATGATTGTATGCGTTTAATTTCATCATCATCAAACCCAGCGACTCCATTTTGCAGCAGAAAAGTATTATAACCTCTTTCTAAAGCACCATTATAAGTAAAGAGGACACAATGCTCAACGGCAAATCCACTTATAACTATACAATCTACACCTTCTCTCTTTAGTATACTATCCAGTTCTGTTTCCCAAAAAGCATTGCTATAGGTTTTATGTACAAAAAAATCATTGTCTGTTACTAACAATTCTTCCACGCATTTAAAACCATCAGTCTCTGCACCTCCTGCTTCAGTATCCTGTATAATTACGACTGGAAGTTTTTTCTTGCGGAAATATTGACTAATTTCATTAATATATTCTACTGCTTTTTCAAACGAAACCTTGCATGACGTGTCCTCTTTACAATTTTTTTGCATGTCTATTACTAAAAGTGCTACTTTTGACATAATGTCCTCCTATCACAATTAACTGATTTTTTCTTATTATACCTCAAGCATTCAACTAATAAAACTTTTTTTCATATATTTCTGAGTCCACGGACAATTAGCTAAGCATTTTAAACAACAATTGCAGTGGTAAACATCGACAATTAAATCTCTATCCATACCTATTTCCCAAGTAGAGCCATGAATAGCTTCTGCTTGACAAATATTCTTACAAACGTTACATTTTCCGCACTTAGGCATTACGATTGGCTTATTTTCGGGTGGTAACGGCGCATTTGTCAATACAGTACACATACACAACGCACTTCCATATTCCTGTGTAACTAACAAATTATTTTTCCCAATCCAACCCAATCCAGCTAATATAGCAATTTTTTTGTGCGGAAGTGGTGTGGTTTTCGTAATTTCATCATAAAATCCATGCAAATCAAGATTTTTTTCCGATTGTGCATAGGCTTTGTACCCTTTTGCAATGAGAAAATCGGCTGTCCATTCTGCAAGTCTATCAGCACTATTTTCCTTTTCGGAAAACTCAGAATAATCTACAATGTTTTCGTTCGACAGACGAAAAATATAACTGGGGCTTAGAACTATTCCAATCAAAAGAGCTATGTTATACCCACGATTTTCGTTTGTCGAGAGCATGGATACATCGGTTACCTTGACTAAATTCACACCTCTTGTATTTAACTCAGAAATCAACTCGTTCAACATAAGTGACACCCCCTATTGTCATCCAGTTAAAAATAATTAATGGTTCGATTTTTGTTACAATTGAGTTACTTTACTAACTACTAATCCTATATACTCTGCTATTTTTATGTTTAATTCATTCCAATTGTACTCTTGCATAGGGAAAACATTATGTGCTGAATTTAATATACTCATAACAGGAATTGATATCCCTGTGTCCCAATCATCTGAATAGGGAATTAGTTTTAGTTGAATTGTATCAAGGGCATTGGCTATTGTATCATTCACCATTTTTTTATAGCTTTGTAAAGCCCAATCAGAGCCTCCTCCATGAGAAATTATTCCAGTGGGTATATCATATACTTCAGATTTATAATTATTATCCTTTACCCAATGTAAAAATGTTATTTGTTCCATTTTCTCAAGTAACATACACAATTTTGCTGGAATCGGCGCATAATGTGGGGACACAATAAAAAAGAAGTCGCAATGCATAATTTTTTCATAAATATAATTAAATTCATCATCGCAGATACATCTATGATTTACATAACATTTTCCACATCCAACGCAAGGTAAAATTTTATGTTTTCGTAAATCAACTATTTCATTGTCATACTTTTTATTTTTTAAAGAACTAATGATTGATTTACATATTTTATAAGATGTACTTTCTTCTATGTCTATATTTAAAATATTTGAAGCAGATATACATAATACTTTCATTTTTTTCTCCATATATAAATGATCTTTAGCATGCTTATAGTTTATCTATTAATGTACTCCATGTAAGTTCAAGAACCCCTGTCATATTTTGTTGCTCGTTTGAAATATATGTTATAACTGCATTCTTATTTGGTAGCATCACAACATATTGACCATATAAACCGTCCATACGATATGAATTAGGGTATGAGTTCATCCATATTTGATAGCCATATCCTTGATGATGGTCTGCTGTTGCAAAGTCTGGGTTAAAATCACTGGTTTTTATTTGGACAGATACTGCTTGTTCTATATAACTTGAAGGAATAAGTTGCTTACCTTTCCAAACCCCTTTATCAAGAATCAACTGTCCGAATCTGGATAATTGCTCTGCTGTTAAATATAATCCTGAAAATCCGAGTGGAATTCCTTTTGTACAGGTATCCCATTTAGGCTTAGGTATATCCAATTTCTGAAATATTTTTTTATCTAAGTAATCATCCAAATTATTTTTTGTAGTAAGGCTTATGATTTTTGAAAGCATATACGTTGCGGAATTGTTATATGTAAAATGAGTTCCAGGTTCAAATACAATCGGTTCATCAATGAACAGCTGACAAATATCCCAGTTTTCCCCATTAGACCAATTAGCTTTTGATACTGGGCATTCAACATGTCCAGTTCCCATACAAAGCAAATCATGAATAGTCATCTTTTTAAGATATTTATTTATGTTTACCTTTGGAATATCAGGAAAAAAGTCTATAACATAATCATTAATTTTGAAGTACCCCTCACTGATTGCAATACCAACTGCCATTGAGGTAAATGTTTTACTTACTGACCACAAAAGGGTCGGCTTTTCTTCTTCAAAATCATATTTAGCAATTATATTACCATCTTGCCTTACAATGACATTTAGTACGTGAAGATTTTGATTTTTTACTGTTACTACCAAATCATTTAATAAGTCATTATTCATTTTAACTCCCATCTGCGTGCTTTAGCACGCATACAATTCAAGATGTTGAAAAATGTATTTTATAGAGTAAACTCCAACTGACAGTCACAAGGCTCTTCAGCAACTAATTTCACATTGTACTCGCAGGCTTCCACACATCCCATAGCCTTATAAAATAATTGAGTTTCTTCTGAAGAATGGGATGAGATATAAAGTTTTTCTGCACCCATTTCCTTTGCTTCCTTACAGATAAGATGAAACAGTTTCTTTCCGATTCCCTTCCCGCGGCTTTCATAAGAAGTATGAATAGTGGAAAGCTGTAAATATTCTTGGTTTGTACCAAAGAATTCATTTTCTACAGACGAGAATCCTATCAGTTTTCCATCTTCAAATGCTCCAATCACAACACCACCTGTATTTAGTGTATTCTTAAGGCATTGAACAAGAAATTTGAATTGGGGTTCGCCCCACTGTTCTGTAAATGCAATGTCTTTTAATACCCATTCTCCGTTTTCTTTCCGCCAGCACCTTTTTACATCCTGATAACGATTAAACTTTGCAAATAAATCTATAATCATTTCGCTTTCTTGAATTTTTCTGTATTCTAGCATTCTAAATTCTCCCTATACTTCTAATGTAGTTAATACATACTTTCTTTTATAATAATATTTTCTCCCATTTCATCCTTCTCTACCTTTAATATAAACGAAAATATATTCACTTTTGTACACAACCAAAAATCTTGTTCTGGAAAAACATCTTGTTTGTTTGGATTAAAAAAATGTTCTCCGCCATCTTCTTTTAAAAGTAAAACTTTGCTTTCTATATCAAAGTCTTCATCGAGGAGTAAACTTTTAATGTAATTAGCGCATAATGTATCTTCTTTTGCTTCACGTACGCCACCATTACCCATACATACAAGCGATACAATTTTGGGATTCTCCCTTTTTATATATTGAACAATTGCTTTTGCGTTTACTAAACTTCCAGTGATCACTTCATCGGATTTTTTTGCATTTGCGATTCCTTGTGTTCCAGCACTAGTTGTGTGAATAATAGTTTTACCTATTAATGATACATCTTTGATTTGAGAAGGTGAATTGCCATAATCAAAGCCCTCACACTTTTTACCGTTTCTTTCTCCTACTAAAATTCTGTCTTTATAATCTTCCTTTAATTTGTAAGCATCTTTTATATTTCCAATTGGAATGATACCTTCTGCCCCTTTGTCATATAAATAACACTCTAACGAAAAGGCGCGAAATACATCAATAATCACCGTTAAACCAACTGCTTCTTTTGCTCCATCAATGAGTTGTAATATTCTTATATCCATAAACCCTCCGATAATTTAATTATATAAAGCACTCTAAATCAACTAGTTCGTATTATATTCATAATCTTGGTTAGGGTGTAAAAAGCCCAATTAAGGCTGTGTAATGAATATCGCCGCATATATATTCATTTTGTCTACCTTGCCTTCCTGCGGCATGTCCTTTATAGATCCTCAAAGATATGAAGGACTTTTGGCACCCTAATCAATCTTTAATGTTTAAATATTATCAAACCATTCAGTAGCATATTTGTCGCTAATGACAGGATATTGATAATCCCATTTATCCGCAGTTTCAACCGACATTTTCCTGAATAAATTCATAGTAGCTGATATAGCTTTCATAATATCTTTATCAAAATATCCTGCATAAATATCCTTAAATTCTTTTACAACCCATGGTTCTGCCCAATGCTCAATAAACCGGCCACTGTGCCATGTGTCATAATCGACACCATGTAAAGCATGTGAATAATATTCTATCATTTTTAAAAGCTTTTCTTTCATAAAACTATCAACACATGTTATTGCAGCCCAGAGTTCACCTCTCATAACTTTTTTTGCAGCCCAAATGACATGAAACCAAAATTCACTGATAAGATTCTGAAATTCACTTTCTGACGGTACGGAAAATGTTTTATCCGATTTTGCTACACGACGGATAATATCAGTGAAGTTGGTTTTATCCAGAAGTATTTTGTATGCTCTTGAAACTATCTCAGATAATTCATCGATTCTGCTCATATCGTCTGCCTGTAAAAAAATAAAATCTGCATCCATAGCATTCTCAAAGAAAACTCGTCTTTCCATACCTCCCGAAACCGTTTTTTCAACAAATGATATATAGTATTTTCCAAGGAATTTAATCCATTCATCTGAATTAATAAAGAAATCAATATCAGAGACAAATAATATAACATCCATATCTGAATATTCATCGGCACAATTACTTTGTCTTGACTGTGAGCCAATGAGAACTTCTGCTTTAATGAGCTCAGATGTTTCTCCGTATTTAATTAAATTATTTATTATATTTTCATATCTGCTGTTCATATAAATATTACCTCCTTAAATTGGTTTTCTTATCTTCTGATCTAAAACATTTCATTATAAATTTGAAACATGCAAAAGTAACTAAACTAATTAAATACAGCATTATTTATTTAGTTCTATGGGTTAATATATCAATGAATAAAACTCCATATGCTATGAATGCAATTATAGTACATACTCCAAAAGCTATAACTGCATATAAAGAGAATATTCTAAGTAGACTTAAAATAAATGCTAAAACAGCGATAGTATTTGCTACCAAACCGACTTTAAATGCACTTTTGCTTTTTTTGAAGTTCTGTCCAATATTTTTAAGTGTTATTTTTGAACTTTCCTTATTTTCTTCTGTCATAATTATTAATATCCTCCTGATTTTTTCACACATTATGTTTAGCAGTATCAACATAATTATGAGTTTAAATCTGTATGCTCTTATCAGCCTCACATACCTTTGTAATAGTCCATTGCTCATGCAATTACATCTAAATGTACATAATAGAATTTTGCTTTAAATATTTTACTGCCGTCTAATTTGCTACATTCTCCAAAATGATGAAACATTAATCCACATTTCTCCATAACTCTTCCCGATGCGGGGTTATCTACAACATGATTAGCACTGAAATCTCTTGCTCCAAAATTAACATACGCAAATTTCATCATACATTTGGCCGCTTCTGTTGCTAATCCTTTGTTCCAATAATCATACCGAATATTGTAACCAAAATCCCATGCGCTTTTTTCAGTACTATAACCAATATCCCCACTACCAATCAATAAATTATTTTCTTTAAAAACAAATCCGAAATTGTTAGTTTCGTTTTCTTGCAGGTTCATAAGCCATTTTCTAACATCGTCTGTACTTGTATATGTTTGATATGGCATATATTTAGTTACCCTCTCATCACTCACCCATACATAAACCGCTTCCGCATCATCTATAGTAAGAGGCCTTAATATTAATCTATCTGTTTCTAAAACAGAAATTCCCATAAACAATACCTCCAATTATCCAATGAATAGGTAATTAGCCCAATCCAAAACAGCATGAAAAATAGTAGGTGCTACAATAGAGTTATATTTTGCATACATAAAGTTAAACACAAAATGCCATAAAAAAGTGATAATAAGTGATATAAAGTAGGTAGATATATATGTAATCACACCGACATGTGCAGCCCCATCTGAAACGGTATATGCATTGTCATAAACAGGAATGCTGTCACTAAAATTGACAAAATAGGATTCTTAATAATCCCGTATATTCTTGTTTGTATAAATCCTCTGAAAACAATTTCTTCCACCAATGCAATAATAAAGAAATAATATAAGAAGTCCTTAAAAAGTTTTGCTATCGTTTGCATTTCGTATCCTGCTAGATACCCTGGAAGAAAATCAACAAGGAAAATAATTAGTGCCAGTACAATTCCAAATACAAATGACTTTCTAATTTCAGCTTTATCAAATCCTATCGACTTCAATTTCTGTTTTCGAATTAGAACTATAATTACACATATAACAGCCAATGCAACATTAATCTGATACCCCAAATACACATTTTTATCAGAATACAAGATACCCATAATATAATAACTAAGCATCACTAAAATATATACACCGAAGGCCAAAATTGCATCTTTTTTATTGTAAGTGCCAATAATTTCCTTATATGTTTCATTGATTTCTAAAAACTTAATTTGTTTAGCCATAATTAGATATTTTCCCCTACTTCTCTATTTCTCTTTACGAGATATTTGCCTTAAGGATAAGATAAAGAATACCACCGTTACAATAAGTATATATAGAATACTCGTAGATGAGCTAAGTAATTTGTCTCCGACTTGAAAGGATGCACCTAAAGATATATGGAATTCTTCGATTACAGAAGCAGGTGCACCGGCGAAGGAAATCTCTTCAGCCTGCTGCATCATAATCTTTCGAAATAGTACTCCTGCATGGGAAGGTGGAAATAGCTTCACTACTGTTTGTACTGACTCTGGCAAACTACCGATTGGTATATACACTCCTGTTAGAAAACCTATCAAAGTTCCTACCACGGTGCTTGCAGTTGAGAAAGCATTGACACTTTTAAAACAAGTTACCATAAAGAACATCATGAAACTAGCGGAAATCACAGTAAGGATAATGAGCCCAAGTACTTTTACGAGAGCTTCAATTGTTAGTAGTTCTCCCCCATTCATAACAATATACACTTCCGCTAATACTAAAGTAATTACAGTTAGAATCAGGCTTACAATAAATCCACTGATAATATATCCGCCTGCCAATGTACTTCTTTTCACCGGAGAAGCCGAGAAATCTTTATATATTTTATACTTTTTATCAACTATCATTGTCCCCATTGCACCTAACACTGTTGTAATGGGAGTTACTGCTAGAAGTCCAGCCATAATCCAGCTGTCCATTAAAAACCTAACACCAACAATTCCTGTCATGTCGCTTACTAATACGTCACCCAAGAAAAGTACATAAAGCCCAATAATGACAAATACTCCAAGAAGAGAAAAGAATACAGAACTTTTGTCTCGAAAGAATATCTGCAGATTACGTTTTACAAGATATTTCATTCTCTCATCTCCTTTCCTGTTATACGGATAAATGCATCGTCCATAGTTCCTTTCATAACCTGAAAACCTATTAGCTTATCTTTACATTGTTCTAATATAGGAAATGCTTGAAGTGTTGATTCCAATTGAACCG
The DNA here is from genome assembly GCA_963517115.1 of uncultured Lachnospiraceae bacterium. Taxonomy (GTDB): domain Bacteria; phylum Bacillota; class Clostridia; order Lachnospirales; family Lachnospiraceae; genus Anaerocolumna. The sequence continues at coordinate 111,256 of CAUQEW010000004.1, forward strand.
TCACAACATCTGCATTGATCTCATAGGTATATCCTAATGTCTGAAGAGTTTTTGTAATTTCATCCATCTGGGACGTGTGTAGTATCATATAATCATTGCTGTATTCTTCTTTTAGTTGTGCTGGTGTCCCTTTGGCTGTGATTTCTCCCTTATCTATTACCACTACATAATCCGCTTTTGCTGCCTCTTCCATATAGTGAGTCGTAAGAAATATTGTCATGCCTTTTTCATTCTGTAGGCGTTTAATCGTCTCCCAAACATTCTGCCGGGTTTGCGGATCAAGTCCAGTAGTAGGTTCATCTAGTATGAGAATCTTCGGCTCATTCACTAATGCTCTTGCGATATCGGCTCTCCTTCGCTGTCCTCCTGATAATTTGCCATAAGGACGGTCTATAAAATCCAATACCCCGGTACATTCTGCTGCATATTCAACCGATCTCTTAAGTACATTTTTGTTCAAATGATACAAACTTCCTCTAGTCATCAGATTTTCTCTTACCGTCAATAAATCATCTAAGAGATTATCTTGGAATACGATACCAAGCAAGGAACGTATTTTATTATCATCCCTACCTAAGGTATATCCATCAATTATGATTTCTCCACCATCTGGCTTAAGAAGCGTACTAATCATATCAATAGTTGTAGATTTCCCTGCTCCATTTGGACCTAAGAAAGCAAAAAGTGTTCCTTGGTCAACGTAAAAATCAATCCCTTTCACAGCCTTAATTTCTCCATAGGATTTATTAAGCCCTGTTATTTCAATTATTTTATCCATACACTAATCCTCTCATTACTACTATTTTGTATATATACATTTTCTAATTGTATAATATTGTATATGAATAATCAACTGATAAAATCAATATTTTACTATATATTACAAAATATAAAAAGGATATCTCACCAATTTCGCGATGAAACATCCTTTTCTAAAATTTTTACTATTATAACTCCTTCGCTTACAGGTCATCTTGTCCATATATTGGCTTGAAGTCATCACTATCCGCGCATATAAAGCCGTCCCATTCAGTGAAAAGTAACTTAAAGATTCCTTTCATCTCCTTGAAAGCTTCTTCTTCAATCGTCATTGCAAATATGGTTTTAATATTCCTATTTTTAACAAATGCTGCATCGGAAGGATCTTTAAAATCAATTTTCATTGGTTCAAAATCTACCGTTAATTTATTTGCTAACTCCAGCTGAAGAATATTCATTTCTTCCCACAGGTCGACTTGCACGTTACTTTGTAATTTAATCAGATCGGATATCATCTTAGCAGTAACTTCACTTGGAATCATATAAAACCAATCAGTAACCGCTTTCTCTTTTGGTTTCTCTATTGATATATCTCCTGCCGCTTTCTCTTTTGTTTCTACTTTCTTTGTAACATTTGTATAATTCCATTTACCTGGATATTTCTTTTTATTGTCCAATTATATCCCTCCAATTTCAATGTTCTAACTACAAACTATATTCTACTTGAATCATGAAAGAAAAGCAATGATCTTCATACATTCAACAAACATATTTGCATAACAAATTTACAAAACAACTTTCTATTGAGAAAATTAACACCAATATGTTATAATATAAAATATACCAATCATAAAATGCTAAAAGGTACCCGTCTGCCCTTGGCGACATATGCCCAAAGCTTAAGATTGAAAGAATATTTGGAGGTAATAGAATGTTTTATAAACAATATGGTGATACAAATATGAAGGTTTCTGCCATAGGTATGGGCTGCATGCGATATAGTGATGCTGATGTTCAAGCTGGAAATTTTGAAAAATGTGCTGAGGTAGCGTTATATGCTCACGAGAAAGGAATCAATTATTTTGACACAGCTCCTTTTTATTGTAATGATAAAAGTGAGATTATAACTGGAATAGCTTTATCCCAATTGCCACGTGATAGTTATTATATCTCCTCAAAGACCAATATCGGAACAGCTGGAGGTACAAGTACTGCAGATGATTTCAGGAAAAGATTAGAAACAACTCTTACACGACTAAAGGTTGATTATTTAGATTTTTATCACCTGTGGTGCGTGTTAAACCTTGACTCTTTTGCAAAAGAATGTGATGCTCTCTATAGTTTCTTTGAAAAAGCTAAGGCTGATGGCCTAATTCGTAACATTGTCTTTTCCTCACATATGCAAGGTGCAGAATTAGAGGGTGCAGTTGCTAAAGATTTATTTAAGGGAATGTTAATCGGTTATAATGCTCTGAACTATCGTTTTCGTCAAACAGGTATTGAAGAAGCACATAAAAAAGGCATGGGTGTTGTCGTTATGAATCCTCTAGGAGGAGGATTAATTCCGAATAATCCTGAAATCTTCAGTTATTTAGCTGATGGCACAAACTTAACTGTTCCTCAAGCTGCCCTTCGTTTTGTAGCATCTCATAAAGAGATTACAATTACCTTGGCTGGATGTACCACAAAACAACACATAGACGATGCCTGTCTCGCAGTCGAGAATCTTGTTGAAAGACCTGCAAAAGAAATCTGCGCTGAATATGAGAATAAGGGTGTTGCTCTTAATAATCTATGTACCGGTTGTGGCTATTGTAAGCACTGTCCAAAACAAATTGATATTCCTAAATTTATGGATGCCTATAATGAAAAATTATTAGGAAATAATATGAATGATCGTTTACAAAATCATTGGAATATACCTGCTTCTATAGCTGCTGAATGTATCGAATGTGGAAAATGTGAAAAACTTTGTACACAACACTTACCAATTATAGAAAGATTGCACGAAATAGCTGCTATTTCTGCATAAAACATATTAATAATAAGTGCCTGTCTCATTATCGCAAATATAATGAGGTAGGCACTTTCATTTTTCTATTAATTCGAAAGAGCTTTTATGTACTCCTCTGCTATCATACTATGTCCTATTGGGCCAGGATGAACACCATCCGGTGAGATTTGCTGACAGGTATATTGTTCTACCTCTGCCTTAGCAAATATACCATCTAGCGGCAAATAATAATCAGCATATTCTTTTGCTAATTTTCTTACTGCGAGTATTTTAGGATTTAAATCTTCTCTCCAAACAGCACGGTCAGGCAGTGAATTTAAAACATAAGGTTCCATAATCATTATTTTGCAATTTGGCATGTCTGCTTTTATCTTTTTTAACAGTTCGCGATAGTTATCCTCAAACTCTTCTGCACTCGTAGGGTCATTGGAATCATATTTACGCCATGTATCATTAATACCAATCATAATAGAAATAAAATCAGGATTAATATCTTTAAAATCTACATCATATCGTTCCAGCAAATCCTTTGCTCTATTTCCCGATATTCCTTTATTAATAAAGGTAACACCATTGTCTGGAAATAATAAATGATACATTTTTGCTACCACGCCCGGATATCCTTCTGATAGTGAGGTAATATCTTCTCGATCTCTACCGCAATCTGTAATACTATCTCCCTGAAATAAAACAACTTGTCCTTTTTTGAAAATTTCTCTCATACTTGCCTCCATAGTAATAATAATATTTTTCATTTCATAATGTTATATATCCATTTTTTAACGTTTTTATTATAGCATATGCATACTTGTATATCAATATAGCGTAAAAACTAGAGTGAAACCATCCTTAATATAACAACTTTTGCCAAGGAAAAAATATATACTTTTAATTAACTTGTGCTAAAAGTGGTAAATATGGTAAATTTTATTAAAATTATTGTTGATGTTTTTATTCTTTTCTGTTAGGATAGTTTTTGAAAAAACATTTTGAAAGAATGTTTTGGTGATAAAATGTTAAAATATTAACACTGTATCATTATTATGTTATAACTAAAGAAAAGTATTTGAAGGGAGATTTTTATGACAGAAAACAAGAAGTTACAAGTATGGGTTAAAGAAATGGCAGATATGTGCCAACCGGATGAAATATACTGGTGTGATGGTTCAGAAGAAGAAAATGAACGTCTACTTAAATCAATGGTTGATTCTGGAATGGCTATCGCTTTAAATCCTGAGAAACGTCCGGGCTGCTATTTATTTAACAGTCATCCTTCAGACGTAGCACGTGTAGAGGATAGGACTTTTATAGCTTCAAAAACAAAAGAGCAAGCAGGACCTACTAACAACTGGGTTGATCCTGACGAGCTTAAGGCTACAATGAAAGAATTATACAAAGGATGCATGAAGGGAAGAACTATGTATGTAATACCTTTTTCTATGGGTCCTATTGGTTCACCTATATCAAAGATTGGTATTGAGTTGACTGACAGTCCTTATGTTGTGGTAAACATGCGGATAATGACACGTATGGGCAAAAAAGTTCTTGAATCTCTTGGTAATGGTGAATTTGTACCTTGTCTCCATTCTGTAGGTTCACCTCTTGAAGAAGGTGAAAAAGATTCTTCTTGGCCATGTGCTCCTATTGAAAAGAAATATATTATCCACTTCCCAGAAGAAAGACTCATCTGGTCTTATGGTTCTGGATATGGTGGAAATGCTCTTTTAGGTAAAAAGTGTTTTGCACTTCGTATCGCCTCCGTAATTGCTCATGATGAAGGATGGCTTGCTGAGCATATGTTGATACTTCGTATCACTGATCCAAAAGGAAACAAAAAGTACATCACCGGCGCTTTCCCAAGTGCTTGTGGAAAAACCAATCTTGCTATGCTTGTTCCTACAATCCCAGGTTGGAAAGTTGACACCGTTGGTGATGATATAGCATGGATGAAATATGGAGATGATGGAAGGCTTTATGCCATCAATCCTGAAGCAGGTTTCTTCGGCGTTGCTCCTGGAACTTCTTATGATTCAAATCCGAATGCTATGCACAGCACAGAGAAAAACACAATATTTACAAATGTAGCATTAACGGATGATGGTGATGTATGGTGGGAAGGAATCGGAACACCTGCTCCGGATCATCTTATTGATTGGAAAGGTAATGATTGGACTCCTGAATCAAAAAATCCTGCTGCTCATCCAAATGCACGTTTTACTGCTCCGGCAGAACAATGCCCTGCAATTGCTCCTGAATGGGAAGATCCTGCAGGAGTTCCAATCTCTGCAATTTTGATTGGTGGACGTCGTCCAAGCACCATTCCATTAGTACATGAAAGCTTTGATTGGAAACATGGTGTATTCTTGGGCTCAATTATGGGTTCTGAGATTACAGCTGCAACGATTTCCAATAACATAGGGCAGGTTCGTCGTGATCCATTTGCAATGCTTCCTTTCTTTGGTTATAATGTATGCGACTATATGCAACATTGGTTGGATACAGGAGCAAAATCTACTGAAGATAAATTACCGAAGATATTTTATGTAAACTGGTTCCGTAAGGATCCTGACGGTAAGTGGTTATGGCCAGGATTCGGAGAAAACAGCCGTGTTCTTAAATGGATTGTTGAAAGAGTATCCGGCGAAGGTAAAGCTGTAAAAACACCTATCGGCTTTATGCCAACTCAAGATGCCCTTGATCTTGAAGGCCTTAAGATAACCGATGCTGAAGTGAATGAATTACTAAAGGTTGATAACGATGAGTGGTTAAGAGAAGTTGCTTCCATTAAACAACACTATGCTAATTACGGAGACAAACTTCCTAAAGAACTAGCTTCTCAGTTGGAAGCCCTTGAATTAAGACTAAAAGTATAAGAAACTCATAGAAATAGAACAAATCGGCATATAGGAGGCTTGTTACATGCTTCTTATATGCCGATTTCACGTAGTTACTACAGTTATCATAGTTTTGAAACTTACTATATACTCTATTTGTTCCTACCGTCCTATATATAATATTTTAATGACAACTAATGATGATAAATAGTTAAAAAAAAGAAGGACTACCATCCCTCCTTAATTTTCTTATTAAATTTTAGCTTTTATTAGTAAATTCTAGTTGCAAACTAAAGATTAACGCTTACTACTTAATATACAACCTCTAAGCCTGCGGTATTTAATACTTGTTTCCAACGCTCGTTTGGTTCCACATCAGTAACTAACATATCAACTTCAGAAATGTCACATATATTAGTAAAGGATACTTTATCAAATTTAGAATGATCAATCGCTAATATATTTTTCTTCGCTGATTGCAATAATGCTTTTTTAATTTGCGCATCGTTTTCATTCGAATCTGTAAGTCCTTTTACAGCATCAAAACCCTTACAAGAGAAAATTGAGAGATCAACATGATAGGATTGAATCATTCGCTCAGCCTGATATCCTACTAATGCAAGTGAAGTATCCTTCACTTCTCCACCAGTCAGCATTACTTTCCAACCTTTTCTGTCAGCTAATTCAAGTATGATTTCAATAGAATTGGTTATAACCGTTATGTTTTTCTTATTCTTAATATTCTGTGCAACAAATAGTGCTGTTGAACTAGCATCCAATATGAGATGATCACCGTCATTAATCATAGCACCAATTAATTCCCCTATATACTTTTTCCCTGATACATTGGTTTTCATTCTTACGTTATATGGTAAGTCCACGTTAAGACTTTCATTTAAGATTGCCCCACCGTATGTCTTTTTAGCCAAACCCTCTTTTTCAATCTTTTCCAAATCTCTTCTTATCGTTTCTTCTGTAACATTGAATAATTGGCTTAGTTCACTAACGACAACCTTTTTCTCTTCATGTAGCTTTGCAATTATTTCATTTTTTCTTTCTATCGCCAGCACCTGCACCACTCCTCCATAAAAAATAGTAATATTTAGTTTTAATTTATAAATTATAGCATATCCAACCAAAAAACTCTATCTTGATTTTTTAAAAGTTTATGTGTAATTGGCAAGGGTATTAAAAGCCCTTCATAACTGAAATTATAAATAGTGGTACATGGTTTGGGTGTTAAAAGTCCTTCATAACTGAAATCATGAATAGCGGTGCAGATATATTCGTTTTGTCGTAAACCGGCTGACAAGGCTGTTTATGTCCGACTAGAGACTCAATGAAAAGCAGAGCAGCTGCGATGATTTTCATGCCTTTGAGGCTCTACAAAGGACATGCCGTAGGAAGGAAAGGTAGACAAAATGAATATGTCTGCACCGCTATTCATTACACCGCCTAAATTGGACTTTTGACACTCGAACCATGTACCACTATTCATTTCACAGTCTACCCTGGGCTTTAATACCCACTCCTACAAAATACTTTCCCATAATCTACGATCAGGATTTGGTATGACGGAACTTTCTAAAAACATTCCGGTCTCACTAATTTCTTTACTTGCTTTATCAATTGCTGCTTGAACAGCTGCTACATCTCCGGTTAACATTAAATATGATTTTCCGCACATACCTCTCGCTATCCTAAGCTCGATTAAATGTACAAAAGAAGTCTTAGCTGCAACATCAGCTGCCACTATGATAGAAGCAGCTGAAAAAGTTTCCAACACACCTAAAGCTTTTACATTTTCTACTGGTGAAGACCCATAAATAGCTGCAAATATGGACTCATGAGGATTTCCAAGTACAAAACTGTCGATTAATTGTTCGCTAAAATGTACCCTAGAAGCCTCTACTGACGCATTAACAGAACTTAAGTCTCCACTGATTATTACAATGTATTTGCCCGGACAAACAGTTTGTGCTTCAATAATACTAACATCTGCTGTTTTTAGCATGATATCTGCTGCTTGTATTCCTGTTGAAACTGTTTTGTATTCAACCATGCCAATTGCTTTACTCATCTACTGTATTCCCCTTTACATTGAATTATCTATGCTTTGATAGTAATATACTTTTCATTTATATCTGTTATTTTCCCTGAAATAGATGCATGAACATTCACACTTAATTTACCTTCTGCAGCAATTCCAATTACGTCCCCTACTAAAACATTATCATTAAGTTTGACTACGGCTACTGAAGGGGCTCCAATATGCTGTGATAATTGTATTTTTACAGTCTTAGTATTTACGACTTCATCTATTAATGGAGCAGGAACATTGTAATTTGTTAATCCCAATCGTGCCGTTAGGCGTTCCATTGGAACTTTTCTATATTCTCTTTCACTTTTAACATTTTTAAGAGGAACATCCTTCGGAATCGCTACACCATTCTTTCTTAAACCGGATTTACATTCAGCGATTAGATTTCTTGGTGATAAATCTTGGAAACATGCGTACATTTCGCATAATCCACATTGGGAACAGAAAAATGTATCAAGGAAAGTTCCCACTTCTTTTGTAGTACCACTGGTAGCCGCTCTCATAAATGCATGTGGTGTAATTGGATGTCCTAAAAGATTTCTTGGACAAAGATCTGTACACATCTGGCATTGACAGCATACTGACATGGCACGCTTCATATCTATAGAAGTTTTGCTTATTTTTTTATTTACGATATAATGATTTTTTGGCATAACTAAGACTGCGTTAGTTGTCTTGGTTACTGTATCATAGCCATTTGCAATACGCCCTGTCATAGGTCCACCATTAATATAAACTGGATCTTCTACAGTAGCACCACCTGCTAATTCAATTAGTTCATCAAGAGAGATACCAATGGGAACTTTTAATGTAATAGGGGTTTTAACTTCGCCTGCAATCGTTATATATTTATAGATAACTGGAGTACCGGCTGTTACAGCCTGATATACATTAAATATAGTTTCAACATTGAATACGATTACACCAATCTCAATAGGGATGCTGCCTGGTGGAACAACTTTTCCCGTTGTCTCATATATTGTAATTACTTCATCACCAGATGGGTATACTTCCGGTAGCAAACCAATTTCAACTTTATGAAAGGAGTTCATATTCGCTTTTACTGCATCAATCGCTTTTTTATAAGAAGGCTTAATAGCAATAATAATTCTTTGTGCATCAAGAATCTCCGCAATCTGATTGAGAGAACTTAAAATTTCAAATGCATATTTTTCCATTACCTGTCTATGCAGTTTTAATAGTGGTTCACACTCTGCACAGTTTAAAATAATAGTATCTGCTTTGGTATTTAGCTTAGCATAAGTCGGAAAACCTGCGCCGCCAGCACCTACGATACCATTTTCCCTCATTATATTAGTTAAATCAATCTGATTCATATTAACTACTCCAGTCCAATACCGTCATCAACTATACCAACAATTGCTGCATCAATAGGAGAATTAACTAAGTTACATCCAATTCTAGCCGCACTGCCTTGAGCAACAAGTACAACTTCACCTATTCCAGCACCAACATTGTCAATAGCAACAATTCGATTATTGTCGCCATTCATATTGTGAAAAGGTTCAATTATTAAAAACTTACTGCCAATTAAGTTTTCGTTTTTTCTTGTAGCAATAATGCTACCTACAACCTTACCTACTATCATACTTGGCTCCCGTCCGCGTGCAAAGCACGCATATAATCAGGGGTGTGAAAATTCTTCCATTCACACTGCTCCCGTCTGCGTGCTTTGGCACGCCTTCAAATCAAGGGGTGTGAATATTCCTCATTCACACTGCTCCCGTCTGCGTGCTTTAGCATGCATTGTTTTATATCAAGTCTATGGGTAATCCTAGTCCCATTCGCTAATTATGTTCTATTTTATAATAATTCCAACGTCTCCAGTACGTACTTTTGACGCATTTGCTTCGTCTGTATCTATATGCATCTCAAGAGTAAAACTGTTATCTACTCTGATTTGTACATTCCCGAATATGGTTTCGCGTTCATTTTGAAACTGAATGGATACAATATCATTATCTTTCACATTGGCTGCCTTTGCATCTACTGGTGACATATGAATATGTCTCTTAGCAACGATACAACCTTCGTTAAGATAAATTACCCCTTTGGGTCCTACCACTGCGATTGGTGCAGAACCTTTAATATTACCTGATTCTCTGATAGGTGCACAGATACCTAATTTTATCATATCCGTTTGAGATATCTCAACTTGAGACGCCTTACGAACTGGTCCCAATATTCTAACATTCTCTATTGCTCTAAGTTTAGTACCAACAATTGTTACCAATTCATTGGAAGCATATTGTCCACCCATAAGTTCTTTCTTCTTTGTCAACTCATAGCCTTTACCAAATAAAGTTTCTACATGTTCCTGGGTAAGGTGAACATGTCTTGCCGACACACCAACAGGGACTGAATATCCATGTTCTAATTTTCGATTCTGCATAACGTCCATAACTAGTTTTGTTATGTACTCAATCGTTTTTTCCTCCACAGAATTCACCTACTCTTTCATTTAATGTTAGCCATGGACACTGCGGGTATCCATGGCTATTAATTTGTTACAGTTCAGCCTTGTGGCTGAATTGTAACAAATGATGCACAGAAATTATGCTGAATGCATAATTTCGCGCACGTATATCTCAGGTTTTTTGTGACTTTCGCTTCGCTCCACTCACAAAAAACACCTCGCGATACCGTCTGCTAAATAGTAACAATAATTTACTTAGCATCATGATAATAATTATTTAAGGATTGGAAGAATCTTTTCAACATCTGTATGTGGTCTTGGGATTACGTGAGTAGCTACTAATTCACCAAGTTTTGATGCACTAGCTGCACCAGATTCAACTGCTGCTTTCACTGCTCCTACATCGCCTCTTACCATAACACTTACAAGACCTGAACCAATTTTTTCTGTTCCAACTAATTCTACATTTGCTGCTTTTAGCATTGCATCTGCTGCTTCAATCGCTGCAACTAAACCTCTTGTTTCTATCATGCCTAATGCTTGTTGTACCATCTTTTTTTCCTCCTTAACTTCTTCTGGTTTTATAGTTTCTTTTATCGTTTCTTTAGTCGTTTCTTTAGTCATATCTTTAGTCATATCTTTTATTGTTTCTTTCACTTTTTCTTGCTTTGGTGTCTTTGTTATGCTTAACTTTTCATCATCCATATGTCTAGCTCCCATTGCAAACCGAAGCTGATCTTCGGATATGCCTAATTCATTCTGCTTTTACTAACGTTTACCATTCTCTCTGTTTCTTCATGTGGATTCGCTATTACTGCATATGCACAAGGTTTTATAATTGCAGTCCTTCTAGCAGCTTCAATCGCTTCCGTAACAGCAGACACATCACCTCTTACAATGATAGTAACAAGTCTTCCACCTAATTTTCTTTCCCATGTAACAAACTCTACGTCAGCAGTTTTGCACATAGTGTCCAGTGCTTCTATTGCGGCAGTTACACCTGGAATTTCAATTAGACCTAATGATTTCATAATGGATTGACCTCTTTTTCTTTCCTCTACTATTTAAGAATTGGAAGAATTTTTTCTACGTCTGTATGTGGTCTTGGGATTACATGAACTGCAACTAATTCTCCAAGTCTAGCAGCTGCCTGTGCTCCTACTTCTGTTGCTGCCTTAACTGCTCCAACATCTCCTCGTACCATAACTGTTACTAATCCTGAACCAATTTTTTCTGTTCCGATTAATACTACTTCAGCTGCTTTTACCATAGCATCAGCTGCTTCTATTGCTGCTGTTAAACCTCTTGTTTCTATCATTCCTAATGCTTCTTGTGCCATTTTTTTAATCCTCCTGATTTTATGTTTAATTTTTACTTTATGTTTTGTTTCATTGTGTACTGTACTCGTTCAATTAATTTTTATCAAGTCCGCTTAACTTAAGCATCTTTTCGGTATCTGCTTCCGGAGAAGGAATAATAAGTTTACTAATTACTCCCGATACTCCTTTTGCTGCTTCTTCTGCTGCTTCCACCGCTGCCGTAACATCAGCAACATTTCCTCTGAATTTCACCATTACAATCAAAGGAACAGGAAGTGCATCTGCATTCGCAGGCTTATTTCGGTCAAAGGTCTCAATTGTAACATTAGCTGCCTTACAGCCTGCATCCCCTGCTACAAAAGCTGCCACAAGTCCAAATACTTCTATTATTCCTACAGCTTTGGCCATAACTTATCTCTCCTTAAGACTATTCATTAACAATTGCGATCTTTAAACCTTCCATCTTAAGATTAGTAATGTGTGCTTCATTAATCTTATCTAATGAGAACTTATGGGTAATGAGCTTATCGATTGGAAGTCCGATTCCCTTAGCTCTCTTTAAGAAATCAAAGGTTGTAGCATAATCTCTTAGTGTATATACCCAAGAACCAACTAATGTAATTTCTTTTGAACATATATCAAAATGAGGATTAATTGTTGCATCACCACCGTTGATAAAGAATCCTAATTCACATAATCCGCCACCATTTCTAATAAATTTATAGATATTAGAATGTGCTACTGGAGAACCGGTACATTGGAATGCAAAGTCTGCAAGATGTCCATCAAAACAAGCTTTTACTCCTTCTGTCAATGCTTCAATCCCTTTATGATCTTTAAAATTAACGGTTTGTGTTGCTCCCATTTCTTTTGCAAAATTAAGTCTGTTTGCTTCACCATCTACAGCAACAATATTCTCGATACCCATGGTACGAAGAACAGCGATGCAGATAAGTCCAATAGGGCCACAACCTTGTACAACTACTCTACTGTTGAATCTTAGAATTCCTGTTGTTTTAGCTCTTTCAACTGCATGGATTAATACTGCAGCTGGCTCAATGAGAATTCTTGAAGAAAGATCTAAATCACTTACATTAAAGATTGAGGATCCTTTTCTAATTACGATATAATCAGAAAACCAACCATTTAAGTGAATGTCATCATCTGGAAGAAGACCATATACATCAGCTCCACCGACATTTTGTTTGTTTAAGTCAAATAAAGTGATATCTGGATCATCTTTAAAAATCATACAGGTTACTACTTTATCTCCAATAGAAAGAGACTTACCTGCACTATCTTTTTTCACGTCCTTACCCATCGCAACAATCTCGCCTGTACCTTCATGTCCAAGTACAACCGGAATTAGTCCAAATGGATCTCTCTTGAATTCGTGAGCATCAGTTCCACAAACTCCACAACCTTCTACTTTAACAAGAATATCTCCATCTCCCAGTGTAGGTATTGGGAATTCTTTTATCTCATATTTTTCTAATGCAGTTAACATTGCAACACGACTTGTCTTTGGTATAACAGTATTTGTTGCGCTAGCTGTTGTTGTTTTTCCTGACATGCCTTGAAGAACTTGTTTCACTATCTCTTCTATATTAACGTTATTCATTTCCATTTTGACTCCTATCTGTGTGCTTTAGCACGCTTATATTCTATCCTTATCTAATACAAAGACTATCTGACATTACGCAACGCCTTTTCTTTGTAAAGGTGCTCGCAGAGGTAAGTCCTTCACCTGTTCTACTAGCAATGGTAAAGGTACAGAAGCCTTCGCCTCCGAAACCAATTGCTGCATACGATGGTGCATTCTTTACAAATATAGCGGTATCAATTGCTTTACCAAAACGAGTTATATTGTCAATATTTTTTGAGTGCATATGTGCTGAATGACGGTTGCCATGTTCAAGCCATACTGCTTGTTCAATTGCATCATCAATATCTTTTGCTCTGACAATACCAAGAATTGGCATCATAAGTTCTTCTGCTATTAATGGATGTTCTTTTTCGCCCTCAAATATAATACAGCGGATATTAGCCGGAGCATCGATTCCTATCATCGAAAGAAGGAAACGAGCATCTTTTCCAACACACTTTCTGTTTATTCCCTTCGGTGTGAGTACTGTTTGTGTCAATTTATCTTGTTGTTCTTTTGTAATTACGTAGCAACCATTTTCAATTAAATAATAAGTAAGTTCATCTACAATTTTATCAACTGCAACAATTTCTTTCTCAGCGATGCAAGGGAGGTTATTGTCAAAGGTACATCCGTTCACAATATCTTCCGCTGCTTTCTTAAGATCTGCTGTATCATCAACCAAAACAGGTGGATTACCTGCTCCAGCTCCGATACCACGCTTGCCAGAAGAAAGTACTGCCGTAACAACACCTGGTCCTCCAGTCGCTACGATTAACGGAATTTCTTTGCTATCCAGTATCACTTGGCTAGTCTCCATTGTTGGTTTTTCAACTGTAACTACAATATTACTTGGCCCTCCGGCCTCAATGGATGCTTCATTAATAAGTTGAACTGCATAAATCGATGTTTTAAGTGCTGCTGGGTGAGGATTAAATACAACCGTGTTACCACCTGCTATCATTCCAATACTATTACATATAATTGTTTCACTTGGATTCGTACAAGGTGTGATTGCACCAATTACACCAAATGGTCCCATTTCAATTAAGGTAAGACCTCTATCTCCTGACCATGCCGTAGTAGTAATATCCTCAATACCCGGTGTTTTCTCAGCCAATAATTGATGTTTTAATATCTTGTCACCAACATTACCCATTCCTGTTTCTTCAACAGCCATTTTGGCTAAAACTTCTGCATTATCCATTGTCTTTTTACGAATAATTGTGATTATCTTTTCTCTAAAGTCCATTGGCATCTTCTGCATCACTTTTTGTGCTTGCTTTGCTGCTTCTATGGCTTCTTTCATATCTGCAAATACACCAAGTTTTTTTTCGGTTAGTTGAGAATTACCTTGCATTCTTGCAACTACTTGCTTTACTATAGCTTGCAATTCTTGCTCATTTACCGCCACGATAAAGCCTCCTTTATTCTTCTAATTTATTTTTGAATTATTTTATGTTTAATTGTTCAATGACTCTTTTTGTTATCTCAGCGATTAGTATGTTCGCATCTGATGTTGAATCTTGTTTGTTTGATTCGCTACAACTATGGCAACTGTCTTTACCAGATTTTGCATTCTCGCATAAATTAGCAGGATGTTTTCCAGGTAATCCAAATTGTCTACGGATTTCATATAATTTAAGAACTTGCTCATGGCTTAATTCTTTTGGTCCACCAAGTTGTCTTGCTTTGTATAATAATTCTGCATAGAATTCTAAGGATTCCATTTTGTGATATGCTGCTAATAAATCTACGCTAAAAGATAAAGCACCATGATTTTCTAGTAATACTGCATCATAGTATGGTAGATATTTCTCAACTGCATCTGGAATTTCAGCTGTTGATGGTGTGCCATACTCTGCAATAGGTACACATCCTAAAGCAATTACTGCTTCTGGCATGATTGGAGCTGTTAATGGAATACCTGCAATTGCAAATGCTGTTGCATAAGATGGATGCGCATGAACTACTGATCCAACATCTGGTCTGCATTTATAAACTCTCATATGCATTTTGATTTCTGATGATGGTTTGTAGTTACCATTTGCTTGAATTACATTGCCTTCTTTATCTACTTTACAAATGTAATCAGGTGTCATGAATCCTTTACTAACTCCAGTTGGTGTACATAAAAATTCATTATCATTTAATTTAACTGAAATGTTACCATCGTTAGCTGCAACCATTCCTCTGTCGTAGATTCTTTTTCCTATTTCACACATTTGTTTTTTGATTTCGAATTCAGATATCATATTGTTTTCTCCTTATTTGTAATAAAATGTTTGTTGTAATTGTTTTGTGTTGTTTTATCTTTGTTTGTGTTAATTATATCACTGTAATATTGGTAAGTCAAGATTAATATTAGTTATTTTATTGTTTTTTGTTGTTTTTTATCTGTTTTTGAATTTTCCTTGCAGGAATGCCTTTTTAAGTTATGTCCTTGTGACTTCACATACTGTAAAACCAAGTTTTTCTTTCACATACATATTGATAGCCACTAAAGAGGCTTCCACTTCAGATACTGTTCCCGTTACTATTAACGTTCCGCTAAATCGATCTATAAAACCAAGTTCCACACCAGACGCTTTAATCGATATATCTGCTGCAATAATAGCAGTCTCACTAGGAGTTATTGTTACGATTCCTATTGCAGATTTTGAATAATCTGTAGAAGGGTTCAGGTTTAGTTTCTTATATAATATTTCATCCGGATTTGCGATAATATGTGATAATGTAATCTGTTTACCGGGTACCGACTCTTGGACTATTCGTATTTTTTCAGTTTGATTTCGTATATCCAGACCATCCATTTACGTTCTCCTCTTTTTATCCGCCAATCTGACCGGCAAGGCCAGACTCGATTACTACATTAAGTAATCCCGTCATATCTTCATTTGTTATAGGCGTAATGTGATTCATTGTGTAATCTCTTCCAAGACCTTCATATTTATCCTGACCCAATCTGTGATAAGGCAATAGATGCATTTCCTTTACTCCTGTCAGGGTTTTAGCAAAATTAGCTATGTCTTGTATTTCTTTTGGTGTATCATTAAATGTCGGTATTACCGGAACGCGAATTATTAACTCCGTATTAGAATTAGCAATCTTAACAGCATTCTCAAGAATTAACTCATTTGACTTGGATGTAAATACTTTGTGTTTTTCACTGTTCATATGTTTAATATCTAAAAGGTATAAATCTAAATATGGAAGTAATTGTTCTATTATTTCGAATTTAACACTGGCAGTAGATTCCATTGTCGTATGCAATCCATGATCTTTGGCAGTTCGAAGCAGTGCCGTAACAAATTCAGGTTGATATAAGGGTTCTCCTCCCGATATCGTAATTCCTCCGCCGGAACGTCTATAATATGGTACATCCTTTAAGACTTCTTCCATCACTTCTTCAACCATAACATCTTGTCCAATTACCTTAGGTTTTCCATTGACCATCATAGTTTGTATTTGTGATTCTTGTGATTCCGGATTACAGCACCAACGACACCTTAGAACACATCCCTTTAGGAATACAATTGTTCTTATTCCCGGACCATCATGAATGGAGAATTTTTGAATATCAAATATTCTTCCCTTCACTTTTCTAATATCTTCTTCCATCTGTACCTCCAGTTTTAGAAACCCTGCTCAGTTCTGTTAATAATGTCTTCTTGTAAAGATCGGGATAAAGAGGTAAACAAGGCACTGTAACCTGCAACACGAACTACTAATGTTTTATATTTTTCAGGTTCTTTCTGTGCATTTAATAAAGTCTCTCTACTTATAACATTAAATTGCATATGCATACCTTTTTGATCAAAAAATGCTCGAATATATGCAACAAATTTTTCCAAACCAGCTCTTCCACTCAGAGCAGTCGGATGGAATTTCTGATTCAATAAAGTGCCATTTGAAGCGATAGCATGATCCAGCTTAGCAACTGAATTCGCAGCGGCAGTTGGTCCTTTCACATCACGTCCTGAAGCTGGCCCCACACCATCTGCTATCGGTGTATGAGCAAGACGTCCATCCGGAGTCGCACCTGTCTGTGCACCCAGTGGTACATTGGCTGACACAGGATATAAGCCAGCTTGAAAGATTCCTCCACGTGGGTTCTTATATTGTTCTAGAGGTTTTGTATAGGAATAGGCTACTTCTCTCGCAAACAAATCAACTTCACTTATATCATTTCCATACTTAGGAAGTTCATTAATAAGTTCTAAAATATGGTTGTACTTTTCTTTTTGTGCTGAAGGTATTCCACCCTCATTAACGGTCTTACATATCTTTGCTATCATTTCTTCCGTTATAGTTTGACCTTTTGCTTTTAATTCATTTACTATTTCTATGGTAATCTTTTCTGTTTGTTCTTTTGTTAAACCTTGTCCAAAGTTATAGGTTAAAGCTTCTTTATATTCTTCTAGTGTTACTTTTCTATCTTCAAAGACAAGTTTTTTAATGGCATACAAGGAATCAGTCACATTGGCAATACCAAAGCCCTGTGGTCCTGTAAAGTTGTATACTGCCCCACCTTCTTGGGTACTCATTCCTCTTCCAATACAATCGTTTATCATGCTGGATTCAAAAGGTAATGGACATCTTACACTATGTGCAGTATCAATTGAATTATTTGCATTTACCATTAATTGAATCATGTAATTAGTTTGCTTTTTATATGCTTCGTAGAATTCATTGTATGAATTCATCTTGGTTATATCACCGGATTCAATACCAATTAATTCATTGTTATCATATCCGTTACTGAAAACTAATTCTAAAGGTTTACACATATTGAAAAATGCTGCGTCATGCCAGCCTTCTGTTTTACCAGCTTTTTGTGGTTCAACACAACCAATAATATTGTAATCTCTCGCATCTGCTAGAGATAATCCTCGGTTAATTATTGAAGGGATGATAACTTCATCATTGTAATATGCAGGAAGTCCGGTTCCAAGTCTGGTTAGTTCGGCGGCCTTGATCATAAATTCATGTGGTGTTCCATTCCATACACGTACGGATAAGGATGGTTGTGGTAGAGGAACGTGCGTTGAAGCCTCAATGCACATGAATGATAAATCATTTGTGACATCCATGCCTTCTTCATCTTGTCCGCCAACAGTAAGATTCTGAAACATACCATAACCAGCAAACCCATCTGCAGATACTACATCACGTACTTTATTGAGTTCATTCAATTTGACCCATATACAGTCTAACAACTCTTGAGCAAACTCAACTGTAATCTTACCCGATTTAATATCTGCTTCATAATACGGATACATATATTGATCAAAACGTCCCGGCGAAATCGAATGACCGCTTGATTCAACTTGTAACAGCATTTGAACAAACCAAAACGACTGACAGGCTTCATAGAATGAAGTTGCTCCTCTTGCCGGTACATTCGTACAATTTTGTGCAACCAAAAGAAGTTCTTTCTTTCTTTTTTCATCTGTACAAATTTGTGCTTCTTCATAAGCAAGCTTTGCATACCTTCTTGCATATTCTATAACCGCTTCGCAGCTGTCTATCACCGCTTGTAAGAAATGATGACGTTTTCCATAATCCGCATCTCCAACCTTACATTTAGTTAATGCTTCCTGTGCTTCTGCTATAATACCTTCATAACCGTATTTAATTACCTTGTCATACTGAACAGTAACATGTCCAACTCCATTATAAAAATAATTACCAGGTGCAAATACATTATGATCAATTGCTTTTAATGCTTCCGGCGCCATATAGGATGCAGCAAGTTCACTTGTTGTCTTTCCTTTCCAGTACTGAAAAACTTCGAGAAGCTTATTTTTTGTATCTGCTGCTATGTAGAATGGATCTGCAGCTCTTTTATCAATGGTATCAACTTCAGCCTCAAGCCATTCAAATGAAAACTCCGGAAACACTTGACAACCTCTTGAATGAACTGAATTACTGCCGACAATTAATTCTTCTGGTCTGATTACTATTGGGATGTTGCCAAGGATATGCGTAAAAGCTTTCGCTCTACGAGTAATTATGGGTTCTCCCTCTGTTTGTTTATATGCTTCCGTAATTAATACAGCTCGGTCTGCTTCTATCTCAGGCATATGATCAAATAAATTGCTAATTAACTTCCGAATCCTATTACTTTTGATAATTGGTGACCCATTATACATTGTCATAAGTTCCTCCTTAATATTCTTTTATTTATTATCGTTATTATCTTTATTTTCTTTGTGTTCAATATTTATTTCTCTTTCAATATTTTTATCTCATTTTTAATTTGTTGATTTCTTTATTTTAGTTGTTTTATCTTGTATTGTACATAGTTTATCATCATTTTTTGCTTAAGTCAAGCATAAAGCAAGCTAAAAAAAGAACAAAACTCATCAAAATAATATATTTAATGAGTTTTGTTCTTTGTGATTTTATTCTATTTACTTCAATCTATCGATTAAGTAAAACTTCATTTTCATACTTCTGAACTTCTTTAAACCAATCTTCTTTTTCTGGAACATTACATATATTGCAGAATTGATTCCATACATCTCCGAATGGATACATCTTTAATTCTTCGCTCATCATCATAAGTTCAGTGAAATTACCACTATCCTGCATATTCTTAAGATTTTTATGTGGTGTTAGTAATGCATATAATAAGGCTTTTTGCATATTTCTCATACCAACAACCCATGCACTGATACGGTTAATGCTGGCATCAAAATAGTCCAAACCAATTAATACACGATCCAATGCATCACATCTTACGATTTCTTTTGCTATTTCTTTTAATTCATCATCAAATAAAACTACATGATCACTATCCCATCTTACGGGTCTTGTTACATGAAGTGCAACCTTATCTGCAAATAACAACATAGTAGGAATCTTATCTGATACTACTTCTGTTGGATGATAATGTCCATTGTCTAAAAGACAAAGTACCTTATTCTTCGCTGCATAATTCATATAAAATTCATGAGAACCTACTGTGTAAGACTCTAATCCAATACCAAATACTTTTGATTCTACAGCTGGAATCACATATTGCTTATCATATTGAATGGATAAGATCTGGTCGAGAGAATCGTTTAAGCGTTCTCTAGGTGTATAACGGTCAGCTGGTATATCTTTATAACCATCTGGAATCCATATATTCATTAGACATGGATTATTCAATTCTTTTCCTATATATTCTGAAATTACTAAACATGCCTTACCATGATTGATCCAAAATTCTCTTATTTCTTTATCTGGATGTGATAAAGTTAATCCATCTGCTGCTTTCGGATGTGAGAAGTAAGTTGGATTAAAATCAATTCCTAAGCCTCTGCTCTTAGCGAATTCAACCCATTTTGCAAAATGCTTAGGTTCAAGTTTATCACGATCAACTATTTCGCCCTCTTCAAATATTGCATAACTTGCATGTAGATTGATTCTATGTGTTCCTGGGATTAAAGAAAGTGCTTTATCTATATCTTTCATTAATTCCTCTGGATTTCTTGCCTTTCCAGGATAATTACCGGTAGCTTGAATACCTCCGGACAATTCACTAACGCCTTCAAATCCTGTTACATCATCTCCTTGCCAACAATGCATGGATATTGCTACTTTCTGTAACTTTTTGAGTACATCATCGGTATCAACTCCGATTTTCTTATAAATCTCTTTTGCTGATTCGTATCTTTCATTCACTTTCATATTAACACCTATACCTTTCTTAATTTATTTTGACTCAGTTATTGAATACTTTTACATCAAATGATTCATAAATACTCTTTCTTGCTTCTTTTAAGGAGCTAAATTCTCCTGTTTTAAGTATCTGAGCTGCTAGATTACCAATCGCAGTTGCCTCAGAAGGTCCTGCAACAACTTGCTTTTTCGTACTTCTTGCTGTTAAGCGATTTAAATAATCTGCATTACTACCCCCGCCAACAATATATATCTTACTGTAATTCTTTCCTGTTATTTCTTCTATTTCTTTTATCGTAGCTCCATAACTATCTGCTAAACTTTGATAGATACAGCTTGCAATCTCACCTGCAGTTTTTGGCTCCGCTTGCTTGGTATCAATGCAATATTGCTTCACTGCCTGAATCATGTTATCCGGTGCTAAGAAACATTGATTGTTTACATCAACCCTTGATTTAAAGTCTTTTTCTTCTTCTGCTAATTCACATAGCTTTGCAAATGAGTATTCATTATTAAATTCACTTCTTACACTTTGTATCATCCAAAGTCCCATAATGTTTTTTAGGAAACGATATCTATAATCATAACCGCCTTCATTGGTGAAATTAAGTGCTCTGCTCTTTTCAGTACATACCGCACTTTTATTTTCCGTTCCCATTAATGACCAAGTTCCAGAACTAATATAAACACAATCATCTTCTAAGGTAGGTACTGATAATACTGCTGAAGCCGTATCATGAGTTGCTGGTAGTACTACTTCCAAATCAAAGCCAACCTCATCTGCAATTTCTTTTGTTAGGTTTCCAACAACTGTTTTGGGAAGCACCAATTCTTTAAACATATCTTTTTGATATCCCAACATTTCGATTAATTCATAATCCCAATTATTTGTCTTCACGTCTACAAGTTGTGTAGTTGTAGCATTGGTATATTCATTTTCTTTATTCCCAGTTAATAAGAAATTAAAATACTCTGGTATCATTAAAAATGTTTTTGCTTTCTCTAGATCCTCAGGATTTTTATCCTTTATAGCGTACAATTGATAAATGGAATTAAATATCTGCTTTTGTATTCCATTTCTCTCATACAGTTTGGCCTCAGGGATAATCTGGTATAATTTTTCATCCATCCCATCGGTTCTAGCATCTCGATAGCCTACTGTATCTCCAATTACTTGGTCTTTCTCATCAAGTAGAACGAAATCTACTGCCCAAGTATCAATACCCATACTAACAGGAATTTTATTCAGTTCTTTGCACTTTTTCAAACCATTTTTTATTTCTGTAAATAACTTTTGGCAATCCCAACATAGATGGCCGTTTCTCTTTTCTAACTTATTATCAAAACGGTATATTTCCTCAATATGAAGTTTTTTATCTTCGACGTAACCTAGTATATGACGCCCGCTCGATGCTCCAATATCAACAGCTAAATAATATGTTTTCATTATTACCTCCTAATTCTTAACACTAAAAAAGCTTTCCCTATTTCTTATGTTATTATTTTACCAAAAAATCAAAAAAAAATAAGGACGTTATTTATGAAAAATAACGTCCTTATTCGCAATCACTTAAGTCTATTTTGTTAAAAGTGAATCTCTGAATTCTTTTGGAGTAAGACCATATCTTTGCTTGAATACACGGTGAAAATAACTTGTATTATCATAACCAATTGCAACTATAATGTCCGCAATTGATAGTTTTGTAGTTGATAATAAGTAAGCCGTTTGATTCAATCTTTTTATTTGCAATAAATCCTTGTAGGTATGTCCAGTATTTTTTTTCACTAATCTGCTAAGGTAGTACATAGGTTGGCCTAACTGTACAGCCAATTCACCTAGACTTGCATTCTTGTAATTTTCTTCAATATAACGCAAGACTGCAAAAACAATTTTTCTTTCATATTGATTATCATCATTTTGTTCAATCTTCTCAGTATGATGAAGTAACTGCAAGAAGAGCAATCCCATTGTAGTTTGATTAATCTGTCTTTCATTCGATTGTTTATATAATAAGGACCATACCATATTCTCAATTAAATTCTGTACTGGAAGAACATCTGCAATTTTAAAGTACATGTAATTAGCTTCCGAGGTGTTCTGTCTTAAGGATCCAATTAAAAAGTCTCGCAAGACATTTTCTTCTTCCATCATACGAAAGGCTACATCAAAAAATTCTGGTAAAACTATGAAATTTATTGCTATGTCTTCTTTACCTGCCGGTAATATTTCATGAAAAGAATTCTGGTTTAGAAAAAGTAAATCTCCCTGTTTTAGTATTACCTCATAGGAATCATTAATGATATGAGTGGTTTGGCCGGAACACATATATATTATCTCAATATAATTATGCTTATGCTTTGGGAAAGGCAGAAATCTCGTATGAGGACGAATATCAATTAATTTTCCTTTTTCTAACATTAACTCGCTGTCCACTACAAAATCCTTATTTCGAGTATAGATTCTCTTTTCTATGGTTTTACTACCATTCAGAATATCTTTTTCTTCCTCTGTAATTTTCTCAAGTACATTAATAACTTCTTTATTCATAGTAATTGCATGCTTACCTTCCATATTAGTAATCTCTTGTATACGGGTTACTTATACGAACAATTATATCAGATGCATAACACAATAACAATATTTATCTCTCTTCTTTAAAGTAAGCAGCCCCTAAGCTTGCCGGTCCAGCCTTTCTTCCACTTTTACGCATTGAGGTAATCACTAATACAAGAACTGTTACCAAATAAGGTAATGCTGCAAATAAATATTGGGATATCGGTAAGTTCACACGTAATCCAATAATATCCAACCCTCCGAAGACCAATGCACCTATAAAAGCTAGAAGTGGGTTCCAGTTTGCAAAAATAACGAGGGCAACTGCGATCCAACCACGTCCTGCTGTTATATTCTCTTGCCAGCTTGGGACATAAATCAAGGAAATATAAGCACCACCTAAGCCTGCTAACCCTCCGCCTATTAAAGTAAGGAAATATTTATTACTGGTAATACTGATGCTGGCTGCATCTGCTGCTGCCGGATTTTCGCCAACTGCTGCTGCATTTAATCCGCTTGTTGTCTTATACAAATATACTGCGACTACAATGACCATGACATAACCGAAATATACAAACAAATCCTGCTTAAATAAAGACGGCCCAATAATAGGTATTTTTGATAAAATAGGTATCTCAATCTTAGAAGAAAAAGCGGCAATGCTATCTGGAACACGAGTACCAACGACCTTCTTACCAAGCATGCTTGCTACACCCGTTCCAAAGGTTGTCAACGCTAAACCCGATACAACTTGATTCGCACGTAAGCTAATAATTAAGAAACCATAGATAAATGCTCCGAAAGCTCCCGCTCCAAAAGCAGCTAATATTGAAAGAAGAATATTGCCAGTATTAATGGCTACCAAAAATCCTGCAATAGCACCCATTAACATCATACCTTCTACACCGAGGTTAAGATTTCCAACTTTCTCTGTCAGAATCTCACCAACCGTAGCAAAAAGTAAAGGAGTTGCTGCAATCATAGCTGCAGATAAAAAATTAATCAACCAAATAGACATTTATCTTACCTCCTTTGAATATGAGCTACTAGCTACCCGATTCTTAAAACGAATCTGGTATGTAATAAAGAATTCGCTTCCTAAGATAAAGAACAGGACTGTTGCCTGAATAATATTAGCAAGTGCCGCTGGTATCTCATAAACAATCTGGATATGCTCACCACCTTCAAGTAAGGCAGCAAATAGAAAGGAAACGATTATCATAATTCCCGGTCTTAGATTACTGAGCCAAGCAACAATAATAGCAATGTTCCCGGAGTTTTGAGTGATTTCTACGGATAATGTACGACTTACAGCAGATGCCTGAATTGCTCCAGCAAGTCCACAGATTGCACCACTTATAAAGACTGACATTAGAATCGTTTTCTTAGTATTCATTCCAACATAACGAGCTGTCTCTTTACTCTCGCCAATAACAGAAGCTTCAAACCCTTTTTTCGAGTGATTTAGGAATAAATTAACCGCAACTACAAGGAGTAATGCAATAATCCATCCGATATTAATATCAAAAATTGATGGTAATTTTGCTTCTTTGGAAAAGGTTGCTATTTTAGGAAAACCCATTGCTTTAGGGTCTTTCCATGGACCATACTGTAAGAAGGTGATAAATTTCAGTGCAATGTAGTTCATCATTAATGTTGTAATCGTTTCATTGGTTTTCCATTGTACCTGAAAGTAGCCGGGAATTAATGCCCATAAACCTGCACAAATCATACCAACAATTATCATTAAGGTTAACAATAAAGGTCTTGGAAGATCTAAATTCAAGGCAACGAATGCAGCTCCAAAAGCACCGAACAACATCTGACCTTCTGCTCCGATATTCCAGAAATTCATCTTAAAGGCAATACCAAGTCCTAAGGAACAGATCAGTATAGGAATGGCTTTAATGATTGTCTCTTTCATATTATAAATAGAAAGAACAGACCCTTCCAACATGGAACCAAATACCTTAAAAGGTTCATATCCTATGACAGCTAAATATATGCCAACACTAATTAAGGCTAATATAACAGCTATTATTTTAATAAAAATGCTCTTCTTTTTATTAATTTGTCCCCTTTTAACTAGCTGTATTGACATATCATTCACCGTCCTTTCTTGTACTACCTACCATAAGTAGACCAATCTGATCCTTTGTCGTCATATCCGCATCAACTATGCCTGTTACGACACCTTGATTGAGTACCATGATTCGGTCGGATAGTTGCATTAATACATCCAAATCTTCACCGATAAATATGATCGATGTTCCTTTAGCCTTTTCTTTTGCAACTATGTCATAAATAGTATAGCAGGTCTTAATATCTAATCCACGAACCGGATATGCCATAATAAGTACCTTGGGTGCTAAACCTAATTCTCTACCTAATAGAATCTTTTGAATATTACCACCTGATAAATATTTAATAGGATAATGGATACCCGGCGTCTTTATATCAAATTCCTTTATCATTGCTTCTGCTTTTGGTAATAGGGCTTTACGATTCATAAATAGACCTTTATTTTTCTTATATTCACGCAGTAAAAGATTATCCACCATATCTCTGGATCCAACAAGTCCCATTCCAATTCGATCTTCCGGTATAAAGTTTAAAGCGATTCCCTTTTTAGAGAAAGTCTCAGCTGTTTTTCCTGTTAAGTCCTCACAATCCAGGTGAATACTTCCGCCATCTGTGTGGCATAATCCTGCAATTGCTTCACAGAGCTCTTTTTGACCACAGCCTGCAATACCGGCTACACCTAAAACTTCACCTTCACGGACATTAAAGCTAACATGATCCAGACTTTTTCTTCCATTTAATCCATTAATAATAAGGTCTTGTACTTCAAGCCGAATATAATCAGAGGTACAAGGCTGAGTTTCGATAGCTAAATCTATGGATTCACCCATCATTAGATCTGTTAAAAGCTTAGGAGAGACATCTTCTATATCTAAGGTTTTTATTGTTCTTCCACCTCTTAATATTGTAACTCTGTCTGCGACCTCCATTACTTCATCAAGTTTATGAGTGATAAATATAACTGCACATCCTTGTTTTCTTAATTTCTTCATTACCATGAATAATTTTTTCGATTCTTGTGGAGTAAATACCGAGGTTGGTTCATCCAAAATCAGGATTCGTGCTCCTCGATTCAGTACTTTCAAAATCTCTAGATTTTGTCTTTCTCCCACTGTCATATCGTAAACATATTTTTCTAAATCCACATCAATTTCGTATTTTTCCTTTACTTCTTTCGTCTTACGATATATTTCTTTATATGATTTGAAAAGCTTTTTTTCCTGTCCCAGGATTATATTTTCTTTAGCCTTCATGGCTTCAATTAGTTTCAAATGTTGATAAATAGTACCTATTCCCGCATTGGCAGCATCTTTAACGCAAGCAAGTTCTACTTCTTTCCCTTCAATGAAAATCGAACCCGAATCAGGATTATAGATTCCAGAAAGCATACTAATTAAAGTACTTTTTCCTGCTCCATTTTCACCTAAAAGTGCATGTATTTCTCCGCCTTTGACGCTAAAATCTACATGATCATTGGCTACCACCTTGCCAAAAGCTTTCGTAAGACCCTTTACTTCTATCAAATTATTAGATTCCATACTTTGCTCCTATCTGCATGCTTCATTTAAGTATTTTGAGAGTGAATTCCTCTAAATAAACATCAACTTCCCCTTTGATATTTATTCATTGGTATCACTCTCAAAATTATACAATATATAATGATAGAATTAAAGATAATTATTCAATCGTACCTTCTACATTAGATACAAACCAGTCAAAAGATAGTAATTCTGCATCCGTCATAACAACGCCTTCTTCAACCTTTACGTTTCCAGCATTATCAGATAATGGTCCAACGAAGATCTGTGTTTCACCAGAAACAACCTTAGCTTTTGCTTCTTCAATTAATGCTTTAGTCTCTTCTGGTACAGCATCTGATAATGGAGCAATATCAACGATACCGGTAGTAGCATCTCCCCACCATGAGCTTGGTTCCCATGTTCCTGCTAAAACTCTTTCAACAGAATCCACATAATACACACCCCAATGCCAAATAGGTGCTGTCAAGTGTGCAGTAGGTGCTGCATAAGTCATATCTTTGTTATAACCAATTGACCAAATTCCAGCCTCTTCAGCTGCTGTTTGTGCTCCAACTGTATTCTGATGTTGTGCAATTACGTCCACACCTTCATCAATTAAAGCTGAGGCTGCATCTTTTTCTTTCGCGGAATCATTCCAAGTACTTGTCCATTTAACACTAACTACTGCATCTGGGTTAACTGCTGCAACACCAAGTGCAAAAGCATTAATACCTCTTACAACTTCAGGAATACCAAAAGCCGCAACATAACCAATTTTATTAGTTTTCGTCTGAAGACCTGCAACCATACCAGTAACGTATCTCATTTGATAAATCTTACCAAAGTAAGTACCCATATTATCAGCTGTCATATATCCACTACAATGTTCATAAACTACATCTGGATGGTTTTCAGCAGATGCTAACATACCTTCCATAAAACCAAAACTTGTACCAAATATAACTGTTGCACCCTGTGCTATAAAATCTTCACAAACTTTTTCAACTTCTGCTAAATCTTCTGATACTGATTCTTTATAGATAGTTGTAACACCTTCCATATCTTCTACTAATAATCGTCCATCATCATGTGCCTGTGTGTACCCGCCATCACCAGCCTCACCATCATAAATAAATGCTACTACAAGATCTTCTGTTGCTGCACTTTCTTCACTTGTTGCTGTTTCTTCTACACTTGTTTCTACAGTCTCACCACTTGTCTCTGTTTCCACAACATCCTTCTTAGTACCGCAAGCTGTCATCATAGACATAGTTAATACTAATACTAATACAATACTTAATAATCTCTTTTTCATAAAATTTCCTCCTCTGGTTTGTCCTAACTTGGTTGTCTAGTTGAAAATATAAGACGCAGTATCTTTTATTTTGATAACTGCGTCTTTGCATTACTTATTTCAATATATCAAATTATAATTGAATCCAAATAATAAAGCAATCATTATTAGTTAACTTAGTAATAATATATTAACCACTTATTAATTAGCACAGCTTATATACCTTCTGTTTTATAACACCTTGTCAATCTCATATTGAGAATTGATTACTAACCACATCTGTGCAAAAAACTGCATTATATTCCAAGCACCAATTCCTTTTAACTCATATTCCGATACTAATTTAAGTACTGTATCAATACTTCTGGCATCTTTAAACCAGACGATATGGTTAGTAGATTGCTCCCTATTTGTATCTGTATATAGAAAAAATGGTGCCTGCGAAGCTTCATCAAACTCTATGACAGCACCAACTTGTCTTGCCAATTCTACTGCTGCATTATTACTAAGAGTTTGCACCTTTGAAATCCCACTTGTATATGGAATTTCCCAATCATAGCCTATGCTTGGTATACCAATGAATATTTTTCCAGATGATATTTGTGATACAGCATAATCTAAGTATTCTCTTACCCTACTAATTGGAATTACAGCCATAACCGGTCCTAAAGTGTATCCCCATTCGTAAGATAAAAGTAATATGTCGTCAGCGGCTTGACCAAGACCAGCATAATCGTATCCTTCATATATCATATCCGTTTGTTCTGAAAAAAGCATGGTCGTTAAAGTAATAAAAACCTCAAATCCTTCTTTCGTTAACTGGTTAGAAACATTTGTTATAAATTCCACATAAAGTTCACGATCTTCCGGAAGAATAAACTTAGTATCCAAAATTAACCCATAATATCCTTTCGATTGTAATTTAGAATGTATATTGTCCAAAAAAACTTTTTGAATATCTTTATTATTCAAAATGGTGTGTGCCAACTCACCTTTATTTATTTCTTGATTATTTCCAATTGCTATTAGCAACAATGGTGCCACACCATATTCCTTTGCTATCTGTACAACTTCTGTATCATCTGCTTGTATTATTTCTCCCTGTGGTGTAATACTACACGCAAATATTGTTAGATATGTTAAAAACGGTAATGTTTTTCTAAGTAATATTTTATCAATAAATGGATAAGTATATCCAATGGTTGAAATATTTCCAATTTTATCATCTTTATAATTTATTACAATTGTTTCTCCTGGATATAAATAATTTCCTTCTGAAAGAGTTGGATTATTTCTTAGTAACTGTATCTGAGTAACTTGATAAGCATCTGCAATGCTTTCCAGTGTATCTCCCTCTTGAACAGTATAAGTCTGCCCAGGATACACGATAACTATAGTCTGCCCTATTACTAAATTATTAGGGTTACTTAATTCATTATCTTGAATCAATCTCTCAGCTGATATTCCATAGTTTTCTGCTATAGAATAAATAGTTTCTCCCGGTTGTACCACATGAATAATCATAAATGCCTCTCAAGTACTAATTAATTAAATATATGGTATTTCATAACAAATTATGCAATAAAATGTCTATCCGAAACTACTTCCATCGTATACTTTGAACTTCAAATTATATTGACATATAATTGAATAATTGCTACAATATTTAATAGTTTGAACTTCAAAGTATTATATGAATTATATGTATCTGGAGGTGCTAATGAACGCAGAAAATGATCTATTAAATCAATTTTTAGTTAATGTTTTTCATGATATATTACGTTTAGAAGAAGCTAGCCTTGCAAAAGGAGAATTTTCTAATCTTTCAATCAGTGAAATGCATGTCATAGAGGCAGTTTATGACTGCTTACCAGATGGTACTAATACCATGACTGAAGTTGCTAATAAATTAATGATTACAGCAAGTACACTTACAACCTCTGTCAAAACCTTAGAGCAAAAAGGATATCTTTTACGTACAAAGGTAACCCTAGACAAGCGTAGAGTAACCGTAACACCAACTCCCCTTTCAGAAAATGCATACAGATGCCATAAACAGTTTCATAATGATTTAATTGATAGTATATCACTGAAACTGTCAGATGAAGAAATGACATCACTATCACTAGCACTCAACACATTGCATCAATACTTCAAAACAATACAGTAAAATGTAATCAATAGGAGGTTATTATGAGTACACAAATTATAACTGATTCCACCTCTGATATCAGTCAGAAACAAGCAGCTGGATTAGGCATTGCCGTATTACCACTACACGTTATCTTTCAAGATGCTGAATATGCAGATGGAATTGATCTTCAGATTGATGATTTCTATGAGAAATTAATACATTCTGAGACTCTTCCTACCACAAGTCAAGTTACACCGGATCAATATCTTCCATATTTTGAAGCTGCGAAACAAAATAAGGATACCGTCATTGTTATTACAGTTTCGGAAAAGTTAAGTGGCACCTATCAAAGTGCAGTAATTGCTAAAGATATCTGTGAATATGAGAATATCTATATTGTAGATTCTCTAACTGTTACACTTGGTTTACAGATTTTGGTACGTTTGGCAATTGATTTATTACAAGCTGGCCATCCTGCACAAGATATTGTGCGAGTATTAGAAACCGATAAGCATAAATTGCGTCTCTTTGCCTTAGTTGAGACTCTTGAATATCTTAAAAAGGGTGGGCGATTATCCAGTTTAAGTGCACTTGCAGGTACTATCTTAAATATAAAACCAATTATTGAAGTTATAGATGGTAAAGTTGATGTTGCCGGAAAAGCTCGTGGCATTACTGGTGCATATAGTAAGATTTTTAAATTAATTGAGCAAACTGGTGGTATTGACCGTACAAAGTACTTTTGTGTTGGTTATACCAGTGGAATCGAGAATCTAGAACCTTTCCTTGAATATTTTAAAAATAAACTTGATTTAAATGATCGATTAACAAGTCCAATTGGCAGTGTTGTTGGTACCCATGCTGGGCCCGGTGCCTGCGCAATAGCTTTTTTTAGTCAAAATTAATTCATCGGAAAGAGCTCCAATCGGAGCTCTTTATTCTACTGATAATTATTGACTTTTTTCATTATTCATGTTAATATTGCACCATCATAAAGCAACCGAATAATATATTGAATCATGGTTATTTCTATTTATAATTCACAGAAAGGAGCGTTGTAACATATATTAGTTTTATGATTTGTAACTATTCACAAGATCGACCCAAGATCAGTCTAACAGAAATGTTTAAATTAGCGCCATGCACCTCTATTGGGCGGAATTATTTAGAGGTTAACGAGGTAGAGAGTTAGCGAATCCTTCGGCGGATGCTCTCTCATGTACTTGGACATGTGATATGTCGACAAAACTATGGGTAACTATAGCACAACAGCGACGTAACCAAGAATATTATGAATTAGGTACTCCACTGACTTCAATCGTTTTTTCGAAGCTTTGTAGTTCTATGAATTCATTCCATTTATATAGGAACATTGAAAATTAAATAAGAAGGAGAAATGTGAAAGAAAAGCACTTTCACACTGAGGTTTGCGTTCTGAGAATGAATGCAAGCACTCATTCTCAGAACTTGGAGGCAAATTATGTGTGGAATTATTGGTTTTACTGGTTATTTAGATGCTAAAAATGTATTATTAGAAAGCTTGGAGGCGCTGGAATATCGAGGATATGATAGTGCTGGTATAGCATATTTTGATAAATCGGGTATACAAACGATAAAGACGATTGGTAAAGTATCTTGTTTGCTTGAGAAAGTTAACCTTAATTTGAAAAACGATAGTACCTGTGGGATTGGTCATACGCGTTGGGCTACACATGGCGGAGTTTCAGACACTAATTCTCATCCCCATACCTATGGTAATGTAACCTTGATTCATAATGGCATTATAGAGAATTACCA
Organism: uncultured Lachnospiraceae bacterium; assembly: GCA_963517115.1. Classification (GTDB taxonomy): domain Bacteria; phylum Bacillota; class Clostridia; order Lachnospirales; family Lachnospiraceae; genus Anaerocolumna. The sequence continues at coordinate 143,417 of CAUQEW010000004.1, forward strand.
TGAATTAGAAACTGAGTTAGCTTCAAAGGGCAGAATTCCCGTATCTCAGACTGATAGTGAGATTGCAGCTATGTTAATTGACAGCATATATCATGGGGATGCTATGGATGCTATTAAGAAAGCTATGGAACTATTAGAAGGTGCTTATGCCTTTTGTATTTTATTTGCAGATGAGCCCGAAGTAATCTATTGTTTACGTAATGGAAGTCCATTAGTTGCCTGCCATACGAAAGAAGGCTCAATAATTGCTTCTGATATGGTTGCATTAATTAAATATTCCAAAGAATATTTTGTTTTACCGGAACATCATATTGCCCGGTTAACGAAAGAAAGTATTATCGTAAAAAATCCTAATAATGAAATTATTGAACCAAAAATGCTCTATGTTAATTGGGATATGACAGCTGCACAAAAAGGTGGATATCCTCACTATATGTTAAAAGAGATTCATGAACAACCCGAATCTCTTCGTTCTACCATTATGCCTAGAATTAAGAATAAGCAGCTTCCGGATTTTGCAACAGATTGTGTCCCAGATACTGTTTTTGATGGCATCAATCGTGTTATTATATCCGCTTGCGGAACTGCTATGCATGCCGGTTTAGTGGCCAGAGTTATGATAGAAAAGTTGCTTCGCATTCCTGTTACTGTTGAAATAGCTTCTGAATTCCGTTATCAAGATCCAATTATAAACGAGAGAACCTTAGTTATTACTATATCACAGTCTGGTGAAACAGCTGACACTCTAGCTGCTCTTCGTCTTGCTAATGAAAATAATGCTAAAACTCTATCTGTTGTAAATGTAAAAGGATCTTCTATCGCCAGAGAAAGTGATTATGTATTATATACCCATGCTGGTCCAGAGATTGCAGTTGCAAGTACAAAAGCTTATACATCTCAGCTATCCTGCCTCTATCTTATTGCTTTTCAATTTGCATTAGTAAGGGGTACCATAACAGAAACTGAATGTTCTGAATTAATACAACAACTTCAAGCTGTTATTCCTGCTATTGAAGAGACATTATCCTTGGATAAATCCATTGAAAACATTAGCAGCTGTCTGGTAGAAACAGAAGATTTGTTCTTTATCGGACGTGGCCTTGACTATGCTTTATCCTGTGAGGGATCTATTAAATTAAAAGAAATCAGCTATATTCACTCTGAATCTTATGCAGCAGGTGAATTAAAGCACGGTACTCTCTCACTTGTAACAGAAGGAACACCAATTATAGCATTAGCTACACAAACTAAAGTGTATACCAAGATGATATCCAATATCCGCGAGGTTCGTGCTAGAGGTGCAATGGTTATCCTAATCACCAATGGAGATTTAGAAGTGGATTCCTCCATTTATGACTATCATATTGCTTTACCTTATGTTCAGGATAACTTTACACCATTTACTGCTGCTATTGCATTACAGATGCTTGCTTATTACACCTCAGTTCATCGTGGTCTAAATGTAGATCAGCCTCGTAATTTAGCAAAATCCGTTACTGTAGAATAAAGTTCTTCTTACCCTTTTCTTTTACTATCAGATATCTTATAATATATATAATTATGGTTCGGGTATCATAAGCCCAATTCAGGTGGTGAAATGAATAGCGGTACATATACATTCATTTTGTCTACCTTGCCTTCCTGCGGCATGTCCTTTATAGAGCCTCAAAGATATGAAAAACATCGCAGTAGCTCTGTTTTTCACTGAGTCTCTAGTCGGACATAAACAGCCTTGTCAGCCGGTTTACGACAAAACGAATGTATATGCAACTCTATACATTAAATCAGTTTAGTAGGGCTTATGACACCCGAACTAATTATCTAATAATAAACTTTTTGGAATTGGAGGAATCAAACGAATGGATCAATTTAAAGAGATTAGTGCAGCACAATTTGAAGTAAATCCTTTTTTAAAGATCGGTAAAGAATGGATGTTGGTTACTGCAGAAAAAGATGGTAAGGTTAATACTATGACAGCTTCTTGGGGTGGTCTAGGTATTATGTGGGGGAAAAATGTAGCTTTTATCGTAATTCGTCCACAACGTTACACCAAAGAATTTATTGATAATTCATCTACCTTCTCATTAAGCTTCTACGATGAGAAATACCGAAAAACTTTAGGATATCTAGGTACCATATCCGGTAGAGATGAAGATAAAGTTACTAAGTCCGGACTCACAGTTGCACATGCTAATGCAACACCTTACTTTGAAGAAGCTAACACGGTGTTAGTTTGTAAGAAATTATTTGCACAACCATATGTGGAAGGATGTTTCCTTAATTCAGATATCCCAGATGAAATGTATCCGGATAAGGATTACCATACTCTCTATATTTCAGAAATTACCCAAATACTTATTAAATAAAGATTTGGTGACCGCCTGGTGTGCTTGTACTTTAAATTCTAATGTAGATTGTGAAACAGGCAGGGCTGCAGGGATATAATAAATAAGTTTTTCAGTTGCTATGACACTTTCTTCCGATAATTCGCTTTGATAGGACAGCAAAAACAGCCGTCCTCTCCAATCGGATTATCGGAAGAAAGTGTCGTCGCAAACGAAAAACTTTTTTTTATTATATCCCTGCGGCCCTGCCTGTTAATTTTGATTATTGATAGAATTTAAAGTGCAAGCACACCAGGCGACCACCAAATCTATTCGGGTTATTACTGTGAAAAGATTTAAGTCAAAAACAAGGAAGCAGATCTTATTTTCTTGTCTCTGTCACAAAATACTTTTGAAATTTTTATTATAATGGAATTGGTTATTTATATATCGTTAGGGTCCAAATCCCTTCATAACAGAAATTATGAACAGCGGTGCATATATATTCGTTTTGTCGTAAACCGGCTGACAAGGCTGTTTATGTTCGACTAGAGACTCAGTGAAAAACAGAGCTACTGCGATGTTTTTCATATCTTTGAGGCTCTATAAAGGACATGCCGTAGGAAGGCAAGGTAGACAAAATGAATATATATGCGGCGCTATTCATCACACAGTCTAAATTGGGCATTTGACATCCTAACCATATATATATCTTCGCACTGTATCCCAATTTGGTTCCCACTCTTTTAAAATAAAACTTTTACATCCAAGTGCCAAATGCAATTCATTATCATCCCATCTGTCGCCAATACCAGCTATAAAATCATTCTTTTCTTTTAGTTCTAATACAATTTTCATCCGTTCCTGTTGGTTTCCCCCTAAGTATACATCACCCTCTGGAAAGCCAACTTTATTAAGCCACTCTCTTGTTATGTCAACATAAGTATCAGGTCTTGCTCCAATATATATTAGATTATATTTTTTTGATAATTCTGCCATACACTCAACACTTCCTTGTGTAGGTATATCGTTCAAAATATTATCATCCAAGTTAAAATCTGGAGTCCCAAACAAGTTAATACGATGCCTCTGGTCACAAATTGTTCCATCAATAAAGACAAGTACAGAATACATAATAAAATCCTCCTCTATAAGATTTATCTTTGTAATATGCTATGTTAATTGCTATAGCAGCATTATACATCCGCTATTTAAATACCACATTCATTGTTGTTCCTTTCACTAATCTTTGATAATTTTCTTATGATTAATATAAGCGTTAATAAACATGAGAATGCATGAAATTGCATTTAAAATTGGAACTATAACAAATTTATTGGCTGTTAATTGAAAATTATATAATTGCAAAAAAGTAGATAACAAAAAACAAAATCCACAAAAAATATATATATTTCTATTTAGTTTAAATTTCTTCATAAAGATTCACCCCCATTTATTTTGTTTCGTAATATATTACAAACTGCTTTCACTTCAATCTCCGTTTACCTCCTTATTAGCTCGCAATATAAAACGACTCGAATTGACTTTGATTTATATATTTAGTAGTTTATACAACTGATTCTTTTTCAATTAAAAACAGAAGTTCATCATATTTCATGCTATGTCATACTCAAAATAGTAATATACTAATCATTTATCTCGTTGTAATAGTTCGTTCCTTTTGGTTTCCCCAACAATAGTGATATAATCTCATATATGTGATTGTATGCAAAAGCAAGTTAAAGTTTGGTGATATTATATATTATTTAAATAGAAATTACTACTATTTTATTCTTATATTTTCCGAATGTATACAAGTTACTTTTCTCTGAATTGCTTTTGTCTTAATCTTTTTATCTTTTATCTTTTTATCTTTTTATCTTTTTATCTTTTTATCTTTTTATCTTTTTATCTTTTATCTTTTTATCTTTTTATCTTTTTATCTTTTTATCTTTTTATCTTTTTTCTTTTTATCTTTTTATCTTTTTATTATTTTCTTTTTCTTTTTCTTTTAAATAATATTCCACCCATACAGATTTGGCTGAGCGTGGATGGTATTCCGCTATAAATTCTACGAAAACTTACATCAACAGGAGGGCTTGCAGTGATATATTAATAATGAGTTTTCTCTTTGCGTCGACACATTCCGCCAATAGTACGATTGGAGCGGACAGTTTTCTGTCCGATCAAAGCGAACTATTGGCAGAATGTGTCATAGCAACGGAAAAACTCAATTAATATATCACTGCAAGCCCTCCTGTTGTCGAAAATATACATAGAATTTATAGCGAAATACCATCCACGCTCAGCCAAATCTCTACAAACTAGGTTATTTTATTCTTGATATTACTTGACAATAGATATAGATATTCTGGACCTTTTTTGCTTCGATGCCGTCCTCACCTTTTATGACTGATTGTGTTTCGGATGGAGTTACATATAATTTAAATACAATACCATCCTGGCCAATTCGCATTTTATGTATATGTTTATAGATATAATTATGATCATCAATTCCAAGATAATTAAACATAATATTTGTTACATCCCTGTTGGTAAAACATAAAAGCATATCTTTTTTATCCACCATATTGATTAACGCTTTTGTCTCTTCAAGAGTCATGTTTGTTACTTTGAATTCTCCCTCGTTTATCACATTCATCATACTGCCATTATCTAATAATAATAAAGGTAAATCTGTTCTATCCATATGATTCAATCCTCCTATGATAAATTCATAAACCAACTAAATGTTCTAATTTAATTATAGAAGTCCCATTGTGTAAAGTCAACAAAATTTAATGTGTTATCATGCAATATTTTGTACTATTTGTTAATATATTGTCAATGATAAAAAACTGTGCTTCTAATATATGTATCATTAGCAGCACAGTTTTTTTCATTCAAGAATTTAAAAGCAAAGTTGAAAATAGTAAATTGTTTTATTACCATTCATTTTTTATAAATAGAGTACTTCCTGCAAGAATAAACCTTTTGCTTCCGCAGTGTCTCCTGCTTTATCTCTATCCTTTTGTTCCAAAACCTCTTTCATATAATCTGGGTCCATGTTTCCTTCACCAATTTTAATTAAGGTTCCAACAATAATTCTAGCCATGTTTGGCCAGAAATCATCAGCTTCTATCGTAATTATAATTTCATTGATGTCAGAATAAATATCAATTTGATTGATTGTTCTTTCTGTTGATTTCTTCATACGTCTGTTATCTGAAAACGCTTTGAAATCATGTTTTCCTATAAGATGTTTTGCAGCTTGTTTCATTTTTAGTATGTCTAATTTATGGAAGCTATAATAATTATATTTTCTGTCAAATACAGAAGCTACTTCTCCCATGGATATTTTATATACATAACGAAAAGCCTTTGCATTAAAGCTACTATGAAACCGCTCAGGAACCTCAGCAACTTCTATCACAGCGATATCTCTAGGTAAAAAACGGTTCAGGTAATGTTTTATTTCATATAATTTCATATCTGAATTGGTATTAAAATTTGCAATTTGCCCATAAGCATGTACACCAGCTTCTGTTCTTGCTGCACCAATCACAGTAATTGTTTCATTCTCCATTTTGCTCAAAACACTTTCCACTTTATCTTGTACCGTTAAACTTTTAGGATTACCTAGTTGTTTTTGCCAACCATCATAACGGGAACCATCATATTCCAAAACTAATTTTATATTGCGCATTTTTTCTCCTTTTTTCATTTGGATTCCATTCATGTTCTCCAATTGACCTGTTATATAATTGAAATGGGAGCTCCTAATAAGTTTCAATTATTAATAGTGATTGCTATCATTATCTAATATATTATGTGAAAAGTCCAGTTTTTTATTAGATATTCTATCATACAAGCATGAATTTGATTAAAATAGGGCTGCCTCTCAATTAAATGAAGGGCAGCCCTTATCTTCTCATTCACTGACTATTGGACGTAAGTAATAGAAAAGATATTTAAAGTTAAGTTAAAAGGAGAAAACATTATTTAACCTTATAAGCTAGTAGCGAAACGGATTGCGAATATCCGCTTTGACTACTTTTTATATTTCGAATAATAGATCGCCATAAGTAGGTACTGGCCATACTTCTTTGTCTACAATTACTTCAAGTGCATCAATTGGTGCTCTTAACTCAGCCATAGCAGGGAATACGACTTCTCTGATATAATAAGCTTGCTCTGCACCTTCTTTTGTTGTTGCTTCAGATACATATTCTTGAATAGCGCTAAGTGTAGCTTTAGCATTTACTAATAGTGAAGATGTAGTTTTCAATAATCCTGCCTGTACACTAACATCAGCATCAGAAACTGCTGATTTGACAGCATTAATGGAACCAGCTAAATTAGTGGTATATTTAATAATAGCAGGAATATATAATTTGTTTGCCATTTCTATCATAGTTTTAGCTTCAATAAGAATAGCTTTGGAATATGCTTCATATTCTATTTCTGCACGAGATCTTAATTCGATTTCTGAATATACATGATGTCTGCCAAATAATTGGATTGATTTTTCAGAAATCAGGGATGGAACAGCTTCCACCATAGATTTAATATTTGGTAAGCCTCTTCTTTCAGCTTCCACAACCCATTCATCAGAATAGCCGTTTCCATTAAATACAACTCTCTGGTGTTCTGTTACAGTCTTTTTAATTAAGTCATGTACTGCTAAGTCAAAATTATCTGATTTCTCTAATTCATCAGCCATATCGGAAAGAACATCTGCAACGATTGTATTAAGAACCGTATTAGGACCAGCGATTGACATGGAAGAACCAACCATTCTAAATTCAAACTTATTACCTGTAAATGCAAATGGTGAAGTACGGTTTCTATCAGTAGCATCTTTTCTAAATTCAGGAATTGTATGCACTCCTGTATTTAACTTTCCGCCTTGTTTACTGCTTGTAGCTTCTCCGGTTTCAATTAATTGTGTTAATACATCTGCTAACTGCTCTCCAAGGAATACAGAAATAATTGCTGGAGGCGCTTCGTTTGCACCTAATCTGTGATCGTTTCCAGGATTAGAAGCAGATAGACGAAGTAAATCAGCATGTAAATCAACAGCCTTTAAGATTGCAGCTAAGAACAACAAGAACTGTATATTATCATGAGGTGTTTTACCAGGTTCAAGAAGATTCTTGCCAGAATCTGTAACCATTGACCAGTTGTCATGTTTTCCGGAACCATTTACTCCAGCGAAAGGTTTCTCATGAAGTAAACATGCCAAACCATGGCGATTAGCCACCTTCTTCATACATTCCATTACTAATTGGTTATGATCCGTTGCAATATTAGCAGTTGCATAAATAGGAGCAAGCTCATGCTGTGCAGGTGCAACTTCATTATGCTGTGTTTTTGCTAAAATTCCAAGCTTCCAACATTCTTCGTTTAATTCTTTCATGAAAGAAGCAATTCTTTCCTTCAAACAACCAAAATAATGATCATCTAATTCCTGACCCTTTGGAGGCATTGCACCAAATAAAGTACGACCTGTGAAAATTAAATCTTCTCTTTTTAGATATTTTGCTTTATCTATTATAAAATATTCTTGTTCAGGACCAACAGAGCAAGCTACTTTATTTACTTCAACATGACCAAATAACTTCACAATACGTACTGCTTGAGTACTAAGAGCTTCCATAGAACGGAGAAGTGGAGTTTTCTTATCCAATGCTTCACCTGTATAAGAACAGAAAGCTGTCGGGATACAAAGAGTTACTCCAGATGCATCCTCTCTTAAGAATGCTGGAGATGTACAATCCCAAGCTGTATATCCTCTGGCTTCAAATGTTGCTCTTAACCCACCTGATGGGAAAGAAGAAGCATCCGGCTCACCTTTTATTAATTCTTTACCCGAGAACTCCATAATAACTTTTCCATCGGAAGTTGGGCTAATAAAAGAATCATGTTTTTCAGCTGTTATACCAGTCATAGGTTGGAACCAGTGAGTATAGTGAGTTGCACCTCTCTCTATTGCCCAATCCTTCATTGCATTCGCAACAACTTCAGCAACTGCTGAATCTAAATCCTCGCCATTTTCGATTGTTTTCTTGAGTGCAACATATGTTTTCTTTGGTAAACATTCAATCATTTTCGCATCGTTAAAAACATCAATACCAAAGATCTCTGTCAATTTTCCTGCCATAATAATATATTCTCCTTCCATTTCATTTATATTTGTTTATTCTCATGTTTACACAATCACTACCTTTACATATATCAGTAACTGTATAAAAAAAGTGTTCTCAAAAAAATTGAGAACACCTTTGTTCTAACGAATATTTCGTCTAAAGATAAAATACCACTTTTTTATGAAAAAGAAAAGCTTTTTTTTAAAATTTATTATAAAAGTTTTTAATATGATTAATAAGTTAACCTCATATTATATAAAAGTCTCTCTTATCATCTAAAAATATATCTAAATTATCTTATGATAACTAATATTAGTTAGTTCTTGAATTCTCATGAAATAACTACTGGTCATTGATTTATTATAAATTCTTTCGTATATTTACATCCAATTGGTTAAGCGGTATCGTAATTTGATTCTCGGTAAAATTATTTTTAATCCGCTCAAGCAGTTCCCATTTTAAATTCCAATAATTTTCATTAGCAACCCAAACTCGTATGCCAAGATTAACTGAACCTGTATCTAAACTATTCACAAAAATAGAGATATCATGATCTTTCAACACCAATTCATTCATTTCAATAATATTCATAAGAATATCTTTTACCTTTTGAATATTCTCAGAATAATCAATTGGAACATTAATGTCTAGCCTTCTAAATGGCTCATTTGTTACATTAATAATATTGGTATTAGATAGTGCCCCATTTGGCATAACTAATAGTTTATTGTCAAAGGTTAACAACTTAGTATAGAATATATCAATTGAAGAAACGGTGCCTTCATTGCTGCCGGATATAATATAATCTCCAACACGGAAAGGTTTCAGTAATAATATAAGAACTCCTCCTGCAAAATTAGATAAACTTCCCTGTAATGCAAGACCAAGTGTTAATCCTGCAGAACCAACCAATGCTACGATTGAACTACTTTCTATTCCTACAAATCCGACTGCCAGAACTACAAGAATAATATACATAATAGCACGAATTAATGTAATCAAAAAACCTGACACACTAATTTCAATTCTAGAACGTTCAAAATATCGTTCTAAAATACGAAGAACTATCTTAATCACCTTTTTACCAATCATTAGTACAAGAATAGCAATAATTAAGCCCTTAACAAAAGGTAACGCTTCGGCGATAAATCCATCTAGCACCTTTTGAAAATCCAAAATTTTATAGTTTATCGTTCCTGTTTCTAACAAAGACATATGCTGATACATATATAGAATCCTTTCTCTTGTACTAAGCTTCTATTATTACCGGTTATTTACTATATTTATTTTTTGATTTATTAACCTTTTTAGTAATAACTTTTTCTTTGGTTAATTCATTCGTAAGTGGTATGCAGGTAAATATCGAAATTCCCAATGGAGGAACATTTATACTAATTGAATAATCTCTTCCATCTACCTCTAGATTTTTTGATTGTTTTAATCTAGAATTCACATTACCTTGCCCTCCGTATAATTCCTTGTCACTGTTAAATATTTCTTTATATTTCCCTTCAAATGGAACTCCAATACTAAATCCTTGATAAACAACCGGTGTAAAGTTACACACAATTAATAAAGTTTCTTCTGTCTTACCTGTCTTTCGAGTAAATGTAATGATGCTGTGGTCTGCATCCATATTACTAATCCATTCAAAACCCTCTACATCAAAATCCAATTGATACATCGCCGGATAATTTTGATAAAACTTATTCAGTTCTTTCATATATCGGTTCATTTGCGCATGTTTATCCTGGTTTAATAACTCCCAATCCAGGCTTTTCTCTTCATTCCATTCAGCAAATTGAGCAAAATCCTGACCCATAAACAATAACTTCTTACCCGGATGACTCATCATAAATCCATAAGCCACACGCAGATTGGCGAATTTCTGTTCCTCATTACCAGGCATTTTATTAATCATGGAACCTTTTCCATGAACGACCTCGTCATGTGAAAGTACTAACATGAATTTTTCACTATAAACGTAAATCATACTAAAGGTAAGATCTCCATGACGTCCTTTTCGAAATAATGGATCACATTTCATATAGTTGGTGAAATCGTTCATCCACCCTAAGTTCCATTTTAAGTCAAACCCCAGACCACCCTTCTCTACATCACCGGTAACCATCGGCCATGCAGTGGATTCCTCCGCAATAAAAAGAGCCCCATCCTTCCTCTTATTGAAAACAGAATTCATATGCTTAAATAATTCTACCGCTTCTAAATTCTCATTGCTGCCATAAATATTAGCTACCCATTCTCCATCATTTTTTCCATAATCCAAATAAAGCATTGATGCGACTGCATCCATTCTTATTCCATCTACATGAAATTTTTCTATCCAAAATAGTGCATTTGCAATTAAAAAGTTGGAAACTTGAGGGCGGCCATAATTATAAATCAATGTTCCCCAATGGGGATGAGCCCCCTGCCTTGGATCTAAATGTTCATACAAACAAGTTCCGTCAAAATTAGCCAGTCCAAATGCATCACGTGGAAAATGAGCAGGTACCCAATCTAGGATAACACCTATTCTTTGTTGATGCATATAATCCATAAAATACATGAAGTCTTCCGGAGATCCATATCTTGAGGTAGGTGCATAATAACCAGTCACCTGATATCCCCATGAACCATCAAAAGGATGTTCCATAATTGGCATTAATTCAATATGAGTATAACCCATATCTTTAACATATCCAGCAAGCATAGGTGCTAATTCTCTGTAATTAAAAAAATGTCTTCCTTCTTCCTCGGATGGTTTCTTCCAAGAACCTAAATGCACTTCATAAATTGACATAGGTTCTTTTTCGAATTCAAAAGTTGCTCTTTTTGCCATCCAGTTACTATCTTGCCATTTGTATTCATTTAAATTACATACGATAGAAGCGGTATTAGGACGAAGTTCAGCCCTATTGGCATAAGGGTCTGCCTTTAATATAGTAAGTCCACCTTTAATCTTAATTTCAAATTTATAGATTTCACCAATCACAATTCCGGGAATAAATAATTCAAATATACCAGAATCATATAATCTTCTCATCTGATGGCGTCTACCATCCCAATTGTTAAAATTACCAACAACACTTACACGTATTGCATTAGGTGCCCAAACTGCAAATAAAACTCCATTTATCCCATCGATTTCCATGACATGAGCACCTAGTTTTTCATAAATATCGTAATGGATACCATTGGAAAAACGATTCATATCAAGGCCATCAATTACCGGTTCAAAGGAATATGGATCAGATATTTCTTCACTGGTATTATTGTCGTAAGTCACAATAAAAGTATACCTCACAACCTTATTACCTGGAACCAAAACAGCATAAAACCCTTCCGTATCCTCGCATACCATCGGATATACCAAACCTGTTTTAGTTAGCTTAACATCAATACGTTTCGCTGTTGGAATAAAGGCATTAATTAAAATTCCCTTATCCGTAATATGGGCACCCAGCAAATTATGTGGATTATCATGCTCTGAGTATACAATAGTCTCTATGTCAGCCCAGTCCATCAATTCATAAAGTATATCCTCCATAAATGAATCCTCCTAATATCATTTTCTTACAATATTATTCTAAATACCATTCATCGACTCCAGCTTGTTCTGCATTCTCAGTTTTCTCTGGCATATACTTTTTAAATACTCGCTCCAAAAGAAAAGAGCATAATAGAAAACAGAGCGCTGGTGCAATAAATGCAACCAATGGAATGACATATACTCCAAGTGCAAATACCACAACAATAACTACCAATAATATAGTAGTTGGTAAATGCCTCATAGCCATAAATAATGATGTCTTCAATAATTGCTTTATCCCAATTTTAAATCTTGATAATAAAGGAAAGATATAAATTGTTACACATAATAAAAGAAATAACATAGCATTAAAAGCACTTAACAATAAAAATCCCTTGGTACCAGTAAGATTTGATGCAAAACTTCTGTCAAAGAACAATGCTAAAAACATTATGGTCACTATAATTCCTGTTAATGCTCCGGTCTTAAAATTAGTTTTAAAGGATTGAAAAAACTCACGTATCAAATATCCTCTTTCTCTTCTAATAACTTTAACTACCGTATAATATAAAGCTGTGGTTGCAGGTCCGATTGTAATAATCGGCACACACAATATAGTCCAAATTATACTTATAATAATAATATCAACTATCTTACCTATCGCTGTAAAAAAACCATTATCCATATTAAATATGCCACCCATTTTATTTCTCCTTTTGTTTTCGTATTAGTTGTAAGTCTCTGTTATGAGACACAGTGTGATGTAATCAACTGTATATTGCCGTCGATACAATATTGTCCATACCCTGCGGGCAGTATAAAATGATCTCCTTTTGCTATCTTAACTCCATCAATTATACCCTGGCCTTCAATAACACTAAATATCTCAAAAGGTTCCGCTTGAATAAATATTTGTTTTCCATTTATTTGAAGCTTATTTACCGAATAGAACTGACAGGCAATTAATTCTTCTATAATAGCATGTTCTAAAACACATTTTTTTCTATCCGCATTGGTATCAACATGGGGACATTTGATAACATCAATACTCTTATCTATGTGAAGTTCTCTTGGTTTTCCATCGGATAATCTATTATAATCATATAAGCGATAAGTAACATCACTATTTTGCTGTGTTTCTAAAATAACAGTACCTGCTTTTATTGCATGTACAGTACCCGGTTCAATCTGAAAAAAATCACCTTTTTTAATGGGTAATTCCCGGATTAACTCATTCCACCTATGTTCACTAATCATATCTTTTAATTCATCTTTATCCTTAGCATTATGTCCAATTACAATCGTGCCATCTACATCACAATCTAAAATATACCAACATTCTGTTTTCCCCAATGAGCCATTCTCATGATTTTTAGCATATTTATCATCTGGATGTACTTGAATGCTTAAGTCAGCCTTTGCATCAATTATTTTTACTAATAACGGGAAAGTGTCTCCTTGTATTCCTCCAAATAATTCCCTATGATTTTTCCAAAGTTCACTTAATTTTTCACCCTTAAATTCATTGTTTTTTACCGTACAGTCACCATTTGTATGTGCACTAACCGCCCAACATTCACCAGTATTTTCACTCGGTATCTCATAACCAAAATCAGTTCTGAGTCGATTACCACCCCAAATCATTTCTTTAAATACCGGTTCTAAAAAAATTATGTTCTTCATTGATGCCTCCTATATTGTTTGTATAACCAATACATATATATTACCACATATATTGTTATAGCAAAAGTGAAAATTATCTAAATTAATTATATATTTGTTCGAAAAAATGTGAGTCTGCGTTTATAGATACGCAAACTCACATTTTTCAATAACCTATAATATTATTTAGCTTATTTAATATTCCATACATGGTTCGGATGTCATAAGACCAATTCAGGTGATGAATGAATAGCGGTACATTTTTATTCCTTTACTGAAAGCATAGCAATAATCATATCTGCAGTTTCAGCACGGGTCAAATTAAGGGTTGGGCCAAATTCGTTATTATTAGTAGATATTAGCTTAAGCCCTTGTGCTAGTGCAGCATAACCAAGATACTCCTCTGATATTTGATCTTTGTCTTTGAAATCCGCACTATAAATACCTTTTAATTTGGCAATATTATCAAATCCCAATATCTGTATGATAAATTTTGAAGCTTCTAAACGAGTTATAGATGAATTATCATTTTTAAGTTTATATTTATCTGAGTTGTAATAATAATTGGCTAAGGATAAGAATTCACCAAGTTCTTTATTGGTAATTTCATGTTCCGGTAAGAAATATCCTCCGGTAAATCCAATTCCAATATCAGCTAACGACAAGATACTACGGGCAGAATCGTGATCCTTAATATCACTGTAGGAATAAATATTCTCATCTTTATTATATTCTTTTCCATCATAATTTAACTGTTTACCTGTAAATGGTGATATATAAGATGGTGATATATCTGTTCTGTAAACTAGTCTAATTTCGTTTTCAAGGGAAATTGAATTTGAATAACTAACCATGGCTTCTTTTGCAGCAATCTCTTTATTATTAATATGAAGATTATTAATCTCATAAGCTAAGACAAATCCATCATTCGATATATAGGAATCAAATGCCTTTTCTGCAGTTATGATGTTCTTTGGTGACTCAAAAGTAATATCTTCACTCCAATTATAAGAGTATGAATAGATTTTACCGGTAACACCATCTACAGCACCATAAATGCCATTATATGAATAATTAATTCCTTCATTTACTCTTTCGTATTGATAATAATAACCACCATATACCTCATGCTCATCTTTATAAGCAATGACATAAGATTCTTTGTTATCAGTTAATACTGAATTCTTAAATAAATCTGGTATCTGTAGTTTCAAGAATCCCTCTAATATCTTCTGACCTTGCTCTGTGCTATATTTAACCTTAACAGATTCCCATTCTTTTTTGGTCATGTTGTAATAATCTTTTACATTAGCATTAAAGGATATTAATTTTCCTGTTTCTGCATCTACAGTTGCAGATGCATATGCACGGTAGGTGTCTCCACTATTTTTGTCGGTTTCGCGTGGATCAGACAACGTGATGTTCCAAACATATTTTGTTTTTTCTCCAACATCATAATAACCACTCTGTTTGTATAAACTAGCAGAAATCGACTTTAAACTCTTATCTAATAATAAACTTTTATTATCTGTTACTACTTTGATTGCATCTTCTTTGCTGATTAAGTCAGATAATTCTTCAACTTTTGTGATCTCTTCTTTTGTAAGACCTCCACCATCCAACTTATTCGATGAATCTGCTAATCCTTCTGTTGTTGCGCTCTGATCCCTATCAATCCATTCATCTTGTGTTGTATAGACTTCACCGGTCTTTGCATCCACTGCAGCATAAGCTTCATCTGGAGAATATACTAGAAAAGCCTTGATTTTCGTTTTTCCATCCTCATCAGTTGTATACGAATTCTGATACTCAAGCTTCATTGTTACTTCTTTACCAATTTTTGCAATCGCTTCTGTCTCTGAAACTAAAACTTCAGCAGAAGGAATTTTTATATTATATAACCAGTTTGAACTATATGAAACCACCTTACCTGTTTCATAATTAACCCCTACAGAAATCGTATTATCCGGCATTGGAATATCATTCTCCACACGCTGATATTGATATACATATTGGCCACTATATGTCCCTTGGGATTCCGCTCCAACATATTCAATCCCCTCATAGATATCTGATGCAATTTTCTTAATGAATTGATCTGCATTTGATTTTAATTCTGCTTTTAGATATTTAGGTGCATAATTTCCGTCACTGCTACTATCCGAATAATATTGTAATATATTACCGTCTTGATCACTCTGTACGGTAATTCGTTTGGAGTTGCTTTCATTTTGCCAATTTAGACTCCAAACGGCTGAAGAATTATAGCTATCAGTATTAAAGTAATATTCAAATTCTGATAAATCATTTGGTATTGAAATTTTAGATTTTACTTTGTTAATAATATTTTCTAATTCGGTTTTCGTTGGTTCCTGTTTTGAATCACTCGTTACTGTTATCTCTCCTGTTGCTGGAATATCGATGGAGTTAGTTCCTATTGCTTCATTGTCAACCTGCGCCGAGTCTACTAATGTTTTTTGGGTAGGTATCCTGTCAACAGACCCATTACCTTCGGATGCATAAGTGGTCATAGGTAAGTAAGATGTTAACATACAACTTATTAAAACAACTGGTATAAATCTCTTTCTAAACATATTAATTCCTCCTTTTTATAATAAAACTTATAATTGTTTGTGTTATAAACATTAGACGATGTAAAATATGGTTAAGTTCCATTTATTTTCTATATTTTATTCCATATAATAGTTTTTAAATTATGAACACAATTTATTCGTAAGTACTTATAATTTTGTTTCAATTTAATATTGCCTTATTCTTGAAATTATACTATTATTTAAGCAATGCATTATTATACATAAGGAGATTTTAACAATGAATGATAATAAAAAAGCAATGAAAGCTGCATTTCCACACACTATTCCTGTATTAACTGGCTATATTGTACTTGGCATGGCCTATGGAATATTAATGAACAGTAAAGGTTATTCCTTTTTGTGGGTTGCTTTAACTAGTACCTTCATTTATGCCGGTTCTATGCAATTTGTATCTGTAAGCCTGTTAGCCACAGGCTTTCACCCATTATATGCCTGTTTTATCACTTTGATGGTGAATGCAAGACATCTGTTCTATGGAATCTCGATGCTTACAAAATTTAGTGGAACGGGAAAGAAAAAACCCTATCTTGTATTAGGATTAACTGATGAAACCTTTTCTATATTATGCTCAACCGAATCGCCGGAAGGTGTGGATAAAGGTTCGTTTATGTTTTATATTACATTATTCGATCAAATCTACTGGGTAATAGGCTCTGTCCTAGGTAGTGTTGTAGGCAGCCTGATTCATTTTAATACAAAAGGAATTGATTTTGTACTTACCTCATTATTTGTAGTTATTTTTATAAATCAGTGGAAATCAACCCATAATCACCTACCTGTATTGATAGGTGTTGGAGCTTCTATCCTTTGTCGATTTATTTTTGGCTCAGCTAATTTTATCATTCCATCGATGATCGTCATTCTGCTATCAGTAACTCTTTTTAAAAATATTATCGAAGCGAGGGACTTTTCATGCCATTTACAGTAATTCAGTCTATCATATTTTTTGGTGTCATAAGCCTTACCACAATACTTATTCGAATATTACCTTTTTTGATATTTCCTGATCATAAACAGACTCCTAAGTATATTGAATATCTAGGAAAAGTACTCCCCTTCACAATTATTGGCATGTTAGTGATCTATTGTTTGAAGGATATCTCTTTTACTTCCTCCCCATCTGGTTTACCGGAAATGATCTCTATAGCTGCGATCATCGTTTTGCACCTATGGAAGAACAATACATTCTTAAGCATAGGCGCCGGAACAATACTATATATGATATTAGTACAGTTTGTATTTTAGATATAACAATAGCAGTCAAAAGTAAATATTATTAAGAGAGCTTATGTATAAATAAACCGCTTCTCAATTTTGGTTCAAACCATGTAGATTTCGGAGGCATTAATTTACCGGCATCGGAAACAGCAAATAATTCTGATATGCTGGTTGGATACATTGAAAAAGCAACTCTCATATCTTCATGAACTCTCTTTTCAAGTTCCTTTAGACCTCTGATACCTCCTATAAAATCAATCTTTTTGTCAGTACGTGGATCTTTAATGCCAAGAATTGGGCTCAATAAATATTGTTGCAGTATCGAAACGTCAAGTGCTTCTACCGGATCGCTTATATTTCTTAACTCATCTTTTGCAGTTAGTTTGAACCATTTATTATCAAGATACATACCAAAGCATCCCTTTGCATTTGGGGCACATGCCTGGTCTCCTAATAATTCAACCATAAAATGTTCTGTTACCTTTTCTAAAAATTCTTCTGAACTAAAACCGTTTAAATCCTTAACAACACGATTATATGGCATAATCATCAGCTGATCTTCTGGAAATAAAACAGAAAGAAAGTAATTAAATTCTTCTGAACCATCATATTCAGATTTTATTTTTCTTCTCTTTAGTCCCACTTTAACTGCAGATGCCGCTCTATGATGCCCGTCGGCAATATAAATACTATCAACGGATTCAAATGCTTTTTTTATCAGGGTTACCTTTTGCTTTTCACTGATTCTCCATACATTATGTGTAATTCCGTCAGAAGCTGTAAATGCATATAATGGTTTTGTGATCTTCGTTTCTTCAATCACGTTATGAATGTTATCATTAGAACGATATGCCAAGAAAATAGGACCTGTCTGAGCATTACAGGTGTCTACATGTCTTATTCTGTCCTGTTCCTTATCCTCTCTTGTATTCTCATGCTTTTTAATTGTATTATTTAAATAATCATCAATGGAAGAACAAGCTACCATTCCGGTCTGGGATCTGCCGTCCATAATCAATTCATATACATAGTAACATTCTTGTCTATCATCCTCAAAAGTCCCATCAGATATCATGGTATCCAATAATTCCTTCGCCTTTTTATATACTCTATCATCGTAAGTATCAATACAATCGTCAAATTGAGTTTCAGCCCTATCAATTGAAAGAAATGACAGAGGTTCTTTTTTAACTTCTTCAAGTGCTTCTTTACGGTTATACACATCATAAGGCAAAGCCGCAACTCGGCTTACAACCTCTATATTTGGTCTTGTACATCGAAATGGTTTTACATTTGCCATTTTTTATCCTCCCAAGTTTATAAATAATCTATATATCTATTATAAATGATATACCCTAAATTGCAAGTAATACCTCCCACATTCCCACATGACGGATAAACACATCAAATGATGAATGTTACCCTGTGCGTCCAATCTAGACTTTCGAATGAAGGCCGATGTGGATATATTCAATTTAGCTACCTCGGATGCTTTAGCATCCGTACCTTCTGAGCACTATATCTCTTACAAGCCTCTAAACGACTATAAAAGTAAGCCGGCTGGCTTACTTTTATAGTCAGAGTCTTGACGATATATGAACAGCACTCTCAGCTGGTCTACGCTAAATTGAATATATCCACATCGGCCTTCATAATTTATGCTATCTAGGACTTACTTATACATTCATCATTTGATGTGCTTATCCTGCTCTTGTGAATAACTCTACGAAATATTAACAATTCTAAAGGACATTATTACCGATAAATGTAAATTTAATATTTAGTTTGTAAAGTACTCTTAATCTAAGTAAAACTTATGTTAATTGTAAATGCATCCTATTGATATCCTTTTCTTAGTGTGATATTTATTAATTATGCCATACATTACCATACTATTTTGAAGGAAGTACAAGTGATGATGAATTGGCACAACAATGATGCGAGGAGGTAATCTATGAAGAAATGGTACTATTCACAAAGTAGAGCTGGCACTCTCAGGTCAAGTGCAAAGAAGCCTGTATACTATGCCTTTCTATTAAGCCTTATTTCTGCCTTTCCAATAACCGTTATGATTTTAAGCCTGCATAAGCAGGCAGACAGGGGTAATCTATGAATAAAACGATGAAAAAAGTATTAGCATGCCTAACAGTGAGCACAATCGCATTATCAGTAATCTTCTCTGGTCTACATAATGATTCAAAAAGTATTGCTGCAGAAAGTCCTAAATCAGCTACAGCCATTACTACAACTGCTCCAAAATACATATTCCTATTTATTGGTGATGGAATGAGTTATCCTCAGATTCAAGCTGCCAGTGATTATCTTGGCGCTATGGCACAAGATGCGAATTCAGAAATTTTATCAGGAAATGAATATCTGCCATTTATGAATTTCCCTATTGCTGGATCAGCAATAACCTTTGATTCTACCTCCTTCTGCCCTGACTCTGCTTCAACGGCAACTTCCCTTTCCACCGGTTATAAAACACATAGTGGAACTATTAATATGGACGAAACAAAAACTATTATATATGAGACAATATCAGAAAAATTAAAAAAACAGTTAGGATATAAAATAGGTATCATCTCTACCGTTAACTTAAATCATGCTACACCAGCTGCCTTCTATGCACATCAAGCATCCAGAAACAGTTATTATGAAATCGGATTAGAAATGATTAAAAGTAACTTTGACTATTTTGCAGGTGGGGGTTTAAAAAATATCACCGGTAATGATAAAACCAAACCCCAAACAAGTATCTATGAATTAGCAGAAAAAGCTGGCTACAAAGTTATTAAAACACAGAATGAAGCCTCAAAATTAACTGCTAAAGATGGCAAAGCAATTATTATAGGAGAAACTCTTGCTGACAGTGATTCGTTATCCTATTCGAATGATGCTAAGTCAAGTGAATGGGAATTAAAAGATTACGTAAAGAAAGGTATCAATGTTCTTGATAATGAAACTGGATTCTTTATGATGATTGAAGGTGGAAAAATTGACTGGGCAGCTCATGCAAATGATGCAGGATCAACCATCTCTGACACGATTGCGTTAAGTGAATCAGTTGATGAGGCAGTTAAATTCTATAATAAACATCCAAAGGAAACTTTAATTATTGTAACCGGTGATCATGAAACAGGTGGCCTAACTATTGGATATGCCGGTACCGATTATAATACCTATCTAACTAATCTATCGAATCAAAAAATCTCTTATGCAAAATTTGATTCAGACTATGTAAAAGTTTATAAAGAGAAAAAAACTTCATTTGAAACTGTATTAAAAGATATCAAGAGTAACTTCGGTTTATTAACAGAAGATGATAAAAATGCTAAGAAAGATTCCAAATTAGTGTTAACAGCTTATGAATATAATCAGTTGAAAACCGCTTATGAAAAGACAATGAGCGCAGACAGCACCACAAGAAATCAAGAAGAATATATACTTTATGGAACATATGAACCGCTTACCGTTACCATAACCCACCTCCTTAATAATAAATCAGGCATCAATTTCTCCTCTTATTCGCATACCGGCCTACCCGTAGGAGTATTTGCAAAAGGTATAGGAGAAAGCTTATTCGAAGGTTATTATGATAACACAGAAATATATGATAATCTTGCTAATTTGTTAAAAGTAAAATAACCTCATAACCTCTAGGCTGCCTCTAAATGCTGAGGCAGCCTAATTTTTATATCAGCATCATTGGTTAGGGTGTCATAAGCCCAATTTAGGATGTGTAATGAATATCGGTGTATGGTTCGGGTGTCATAAGCCCAATCCAGGGTATGAAATGAATAGTGGTGCATATATATTTATTTTGTCTACCGCGGATGCTTTAGCTTCCATGCCTTCACGGCGGCATGTCCTTTATAGAGCCTCAAAGATATGAAAAACATCGCAGTAGCTCTGTTTTTCACTGAGTCTCTAGTCGGACATAAACAGCCTTGTCAGCCGGTTTACGACAAAACTAATATATATACACCGCTATTCATAATTTCAGTTATGAAGGGCTTATGACACCCGAACCATACATATATATTCATAATTTTAGTTATTAAGGACTTATGACACCCTAACCAGTATTTTTAGATTAAATAAAAAGAAAGAAGGAATATAAATTTATGTTCATAAAAAATTACCTTAATAAAATAATATTCAAATTATCCAAAAATTCTAAGTTTGATTCCAAATATCACTTACCTGTTCTATTCAGTCTCATTGTTGTTGTAATACTCTTAATAATCCCTACTGGATTTGAAGATGCCATTATCTATCAGGGTGCTGATCGAAGTGCTGCCCGGGTTATATCTGTAAATAATAATAATATTCATGATACTGGCTTAATTCGCTCTGGGGAACAAACTTGTACAATTGAATTATTAGGTGGAAAATTCAAAGGACAGCAAGTTCAGGGCTTTAATTTATTAAACGGTTCTCTAGAATCCGACAAGATATTTAAGGAAGGGGATAAAGTATTAGTAGTAACAAATTATGAAGGAAACCAGATACTTTCCGTAAATATGATTGACCATTATCGAATTGCGAAAGAAGGAATTCTCTTTTTTGCATTTGCACTTTTTCTAATATTAGTTGCCGGAAATACAGGTATCCGGGCTATTCTTTCCTTTACTATAACCATACTAATGATCTGGAAAGTATTAATTCCTGCATACCTTAAAGGGTTCAATCCAATTTATTTAGGACTTCTAATATCTATACTATTGTCAATTATAATAATATCATTAGTTTACGGCTATAATAGAAAAACTCTATCTGCTGTATCCGGTGCTACTCTTGGAATCATAGTCACCTGTATCTTGGGAATTCTTTTTACCGATGCCTTTAAGATTCACGGAGCAATCATGCCTAACTCAGAGAGCTTACTATACAGTGGATTTCAAAACCTCAACTTAACTAAAATATTCATGGCCAGTATTTTTATTGGTTCCTCAGGTGCTGTTATGGACCTTGCAGTAGACATAACTTCTGCAATTAATGAAGTAGTTGACAAAAAACCAACTATCACCTGGCAAGAAGCTTGTAAATCCGGTATGAATGTAGGCCGCGCAGCTATGGGTACAATGACCACAACCCTATTACTTGCCTACTCAGGCGGATACATAGCCCTACTAATGGTTTTTATGGCCCAAGGCACCCCCATATACAATATCTTAAACTATAAGTATGTCTCGGCAGAAATCATCGAAACCATAGTAGGCAGCTTTGGCCTAGTAACCGTAGCCCCCTTTACCGCCCTAACAAGCGGAATCCTCCTAACTAAACCCCAAAAGAATAATAGCTTACCCCAAAAAATTAATCACCACTCCTCTTCCATCTATCACAATAATTATGTATTAGAAGATGGCTATGAAGATTTAGAAGATTTTGATTATGAATACCTCGATGATCAATTTTAATCAAGCGTTAATTACTAACGAACTACTTAATTGTTTATTCTAATAAATCTCCACCCAAGCCATCAGTTAATACCCAAATAGATTTGGCCGGTCCTAGGTATCTTGTAGTATGAATTCTATCAAGAACTCCATTAACATGAGGCTTCGTGGGGATATATTAAGAAAGAGTTTTTCGTTTACGGAGACATTTTCTGTCAATTGTACACATGGATAGAACAACCGTTTTTGTTGTCCTATCCATGCGAACTATTGGCAGAAAGTTTCATAGTAACCGAAAAACTCTCTTAATATATCCCCACAAAGCCTCATGTTATCGAAACCCTACGCTAGAATTCATACTACAAGATACCTAGGACCGGCCAAATTTCGATAAACTTACTTTGGATATGATTTATAATACTCTTACCTTTAATACTCCATTAATTGAATTCAACTTCTCAACTAATGCTTCTGCGTTTGTATCATCAACATCAATGATAGAATAAGCGTAATCACCCTTGCTTTTATTAATCATGTTAGAGATATTAATGTTTTCTGCAGAGAAAACACCTGTAAATTGTGTTAACATGTTAGGAATATTCTTATGGTTAATGGTAATACGTTTCTTTGTATCACAAACACCGGCATCACAGTTTGGATAGTTAACCGAATTCTTGATTGTACCATTTTCCATGTACTCCATGATTTCTTTCACTGCCATAACAGCGCAATTATCTTCTGATTCCTCAGTAGAAGCACCTAGATGAGGAATAGCAATTGCGCCTTCCATTCCTGCAGTCTTAGCGTTAGGGAAATCAGTAACATAACTTGCTACCTTTCCAGACTTTAATGCTTCTGCAATATCATCATCATTTACCAGAAGGTCTCTGGCAAAGTTCAAAATAACTACACCATCCTTCATAAGTGCTATGGTATCCCTATTAATCATCTTTTTTGTATCATCTAATAATGGAACATGAACTGTGATATAATCACAATTTTTGTATATTTCTTCTTTGGTTTTACAATAAATAATATCTCTTGATAAATTCCAAGCATGTTCAACAGAAAGGTAAGGGTCACAGCCATATACTTCCATGCCTAAACGTTTTGCAGCATTTGCAACTAATACACCAATGGCTCCAAGGCCGATAACGCCTAATTTCTTGCCTTGAATTTCTTTTCCTGCGAATTTTGACTTTCCTTTTTCAACAAGCTTGGCAACATTTTCGTCATCTTTTACAGTTTTAACCCAATTAATACCTCCAACAATATTACGGGAAGATAACATTAAACCTGCAATTACTAATTCCTTTACACCATTAGCATTGGCTCCTGGAGTATTGAATACTACGATACCTTGTTCCGCACATTTGTCAATTGGAATATTATTGACTCCTGCCCCTGCTCTAGCAATTGCCTTAAGATTAGCCGGTAATTCCATATCTATCATTGATGCACTTCTTACTAGTACTGCATCAGCAGCTTCTACTGAATCAACTTTTTCATATACATCTGAGAATAAATCCAGGCCTATAGCTGCGATTGGATTGAGACAATTATATTTTATCATAATGACACTCCTTTAGGATTGATGATAGATCTTATTTCGCATTTTCTGCTTCAAATTTGTTCATAAATTCCACTAATTTTTCAACACCTTTAATTGGCATAGCGTTGTAGATACTGGCTCTCATTCCACCAACTGATCTGTGCCCTTTCAGATTCTCAAATCCGGCAGCTTTTGCTGCTTTAATAAACTTCGCATCTAATTCATCATCCCCTGTAACAAAAGGTACATTCATCAAGGATCTGTCTTCTTTTACAACGGTTCCTTTAAACATTTTACTCTGATCTAAGAAATCATATAGAACTGCTGCTTTCTTCTCATTGATTTCCTTCATTGCTTCTAATCCACCCAAGTTCTTAAGCCATTTGAATACCTTGCCGCAGATATAGATTCCATATGCTGGTGGTGTGTTATATAAGGATTTGTTATCATCATGAATCTTATATTTTAACATGGTAGGTGTTCCCGGAAGGGTATCCTCAGTGATTAAATCTTCTCTAATGATAACGATAACCATACCGGCAGGTCCAATGTTCTTTTGAACGCCACCATAGATAATACCATATTTTGATACGTCTACAGGTTCTGACAAGAAACAGGAGGATACATCAGCTACTAAAGTCTTGCCTTTTGTATTAGGTAATGTCTTGAACTTTGTACCATAAATTGTATTGTTTTCACAGATATATACATAATCCGCATCATCGCTAATCGGTAAATCAGAACAATCTGGAATATAGGAAAAGGTCTTATCTGCTGAAGATGCAATTGCATTTGCTTTACCATAAATTTGACCTTCTTGATAAGCTTTTTTTGCCCATTGTCCGGTTATAATGTAATCTGCAACTTTGTTTTTCATCAAATTCATTGGAATCATGGCAAATTGCTGTGATGCGCCACCCTGTAAGAATAAAACTTTATAGTTATCCGGTATCTGCATCAAATCTCTTAAATCTTGTTCCGCTTCTTCAATAATAGTCTCAAATGCCTTCGATCTGTGACTCATCTCCATAACCGACATTCCAGTACCTTTGTAATCTAACATTTCAGCAGCTGCTGCTTCTAATACTTCCTCAGGCAATACGGCTGGGCCTGCAGAAAAATTATAAATTCTTCCCACTTTTATATCCTCCTTTAATAGCATCACTTATATTTAGTACTTGACCACTTTAATCAAGTACATTATAAAACTTAGTTAAATTTTAGTCAATATCTTTTTCATATAACTACTTCGCTTCTAGATCTTCTTCTGCAAATACTTCTTCAATCGCAGCCCCTGGTGCAACCATTGGCCATACCTTATCATCACTTGCAATCTGACAGTCAATTACTACCGGTCTGTTTAATGCAATCGCCTCTTTCAGGATATCCTCTACTTCTTCCTTCTTAGTAATACGATACGCTTTTGCTCCCATCGCCTCAGCAAGTTTAACAAAATCCACGCTATCATTTAATGTAGTATGTGAATATCTTTGACCATAGAACAAGCTCTGCCATTGTCTTACCATTCCCAATACATGATTGTTAAAAACAATTTGAATAATCGGAATATTATAACGAGTTGCTGTAGCAATCTCATTCATATTCATTCTAAAACATCCATCACCTGCAATATTTACAACTGTTTTGTCTGGATTCCCTACTTTGGCGCCAATACAAGCTCCTAATCCGTAACCCATCGTTCCTAAACCACCGGAAGTAATAAATGTCCTTGGTTTTTTATACTTATAGAACTGGGATGACCACATCTGATGCTGTCCAACCTCAGTAGTTATAATGGCATCACCATTGGTAACCTCATATAATTTCTCAAGAATATATGGGCCCGTTAATGTATCTTCATGATATTTTAATGGAAATTGTTTTTTCATATCCATTACATAATCAATCCACTCTTTATTGTTATGTTGCTCTATTCTATTATTTAATAAGGTAAGTACGGCTTTCACATCACCAATTATGCTTTGATTAACAATTACGTTCTTATTGATTTCTGCCGGATCAATATCTATCTGAAGTATTTTTGCATTTTTAGCAAATTTAGCAACATTACCGGTAACCCTATCACTGAATCTGGCACCAATAGTAATTAATAAATCACATTGGGTGACACTATAATTGGCAGTTTTTGTACCGTGCATACCTAACATACCTGTATACAGGGAATCTTCTCCATTAAATGCCCCTTTTCCCATCAAGGTGTCTGTAACAGGCGCATCCACTTTATACACAAATTCCTTAACTTCCTGCTCCGCATCAGCAATGACAGCTCCTCCACCAACAAATATCATAGGTTTTTTTGCTTCTTTAATCATTTGTAATGCTGCAACTACATCTTCTTCTAGAATGGTATCTGTAATTCGCTCTATCTTTGGTATCTGGGCTTTTTCGTATTCTGCTTTATTTGCAGTTACATCCTTTGCAATATCTACTAGAACAGGACCTGGTCTTCCGGTTTGTGCAATTGTAAATGCTCTTCTAAGAGTATCTGCTAATTTATTTGCATCTTTAACAATAAAATTATGTTTTGTAATCGGCATCGTAATACCCGCAATGTCGACCTCTTGAAAGCTATCTTTACCAAGTAAATTCACTGTAACATTACCTGTTATTGCCACCATAGGAACCGAATCCATGTATGCAGTTGCAATACCTGTAACAAGATTGGTGGCTCCTGGTCCGCTAGTCGCCAAACACACCCCTACCTTACCGGTAGAACGTGCATAACCATCTGCTGCATGGGATGCCCCTTGCTCATGTGAAGTTAATATGTGTCTGATTTCGTCCTGATGTCTGTATAATTCATCGTAAATATTTAAAACAGAACCACCCGGGTATCCAAATATTGTGTCAACACCCTGTTCTTTTAAACATTCTACTAATATCTGAGAACCTGTTAACTGCATACTGCACCTCTTTCCTTTAACATAAAACGTTTGTCTTACCAAACGTCATGGTTTACATAAGACGCCTGATAAGACAAACGTCATTGTTTATCATATGATGTCGGCTTGCCGGACATCGCAATTATCTATAAGGTATTTCTAGAATTGCACCTCTGTTTGCTGATGTAACCATCGCAGCATAACGTGCCAAATAACCTGTTGTAATCTCTGGTTTTCTAGGTTGCCATTTTGCTCTGCGTTCTTCTAACTCTTTATCTGTAATTACAAAATTTAATGTATTGGCATTGATATCAATTTGAATGATATCACCTTCCTCAACTAAAGCAATATTGCCTCCTACTGCGGCTTCTGGTGATACATGACCAATTGCTGCACCTCTTGAAGCTCCTGAAAATCGTCCATCAGTAATAAGTGCTACTGATGAGCCAAGTCCCATTCCCATGATTGCTGAGGTAGGATTTAACATTTCTCTCATACCAGGTCCACCCTTAGGACCTTCATAGCGGATTACCACAACATCACCTGCAACTATTTTTCCATCCTTGATAGCAGCTATTGCATCTTCTTCACAGTCAAATACTCTAGCAGGTCCTTCATGCTGCATCATCTCTGGTGCTACAGCAGAACGTTTTACAACACCGGAATCCGGTGCAAGATTACCTTTTAATACTGCTATTCCACCTGTTTCACTATATGGATTCTCTATCGGTCTTATGACTTCTGTATTTAGATTGAGTGCGCCTTCTATGTTTTCACCTACCGTTTTACCTGTGACCGTAATTAAATCTGTATATAATAAATTCTTTTTGCTTAATTCATTCATAACCGCATAAACGCCGCCCGCTTCATTTAACTCTTCAATATAACTGTGTCCTGCAGGTGCAAGATGACAAAGATTTGGCGTCTTAGAGCTGATTGCATTTGCAATATCTAAATTTAATTCAACGCCTGCTTCATGTGCAATCGCTGGTAGATGAAGCATACTGTTTGTTGAACATCCCAATGCCATATCTACTGTTAGTGCATTTAAAAATGCCTTTTCTGTCATAATATCTCTTGGTTTAATATTTTTCTCATATAATTCCATTACTTTCATACCAGCATGCTTAGCTAGTCTAATTCTCTCTGAATATACTGCAGGTATTGTACCATTACCTTTAAGTCCCATTCCTAATGCTTCCGATAAGCAATTCATACTGTTTGCAGTATACATACCAGAACAGGAACCTGCTGTAGGACATGCTTTACAGGTATATTCTTCTACTTCCTCTTCTGTCATCTTACCTGCGCTATAGGAACCAACTGCTTCAAACATACTAGACAAGCTTGTTTTCTGTCCATGAACATGTCCGGCTAACATTGGACCGCCACTTACGAAGATCGTAGGGACATTCACTCGTGCTGCTGCCATCAAGAGTCCAGGTACATTTTTATCACAGTTTGGTACCATTACCAATGCATCAAATCCATGTGCGATTGCCATTGCTTCTGTTGAATCTGCAATCAGATCTCTGGTTACAAGAGAATATTTCATTCCTATATGTCCCATCGCAATTCCATCACAAACTGCAATTGCTGGGAAAACAATTGGTGTACCACCTGCCATGGCAACACCTAATTTTACGGCATCTACTATTTTATCCAGGTTCATATGTCCGGGAACTATTTCATTATATGAGCTTACAATACCAACTAGGGGTTTTTGTAATTCTTCACTTGTTAATCCCAAAGCGTTAAAGAGGGATCTGCTTGGAGCTTGCTGCATACCTGATTTTACTGCATCACTTTTCATAATTTAACCGCCTTTTCTATAGAATTGGATTTTTTTCCATTAATAATGTATAATTTTTCGCTTGTTGTATATAATATCGTACTTTGGAAGAAAAATCAATAAATTTTTGGTATTTACTATTTTTTTCAGATTATTCTTTCTTATATATATTAATTATCTTTAATAATAAGTCGACAGTCTTCTCCATAGATTGAATCGATATATACTCATATCTCCCGTGGAAGTTATGGCCACCTGTACATATATTAGGACAAGGAAGTCCCATATAAGACAATCTTGACCCATCTGTACCACCTCGAATGGGAACAATGATTGGTGTTATATCAAGCTCTTCCATGGCTTTCTTGGCATTATCAATCAAATGAAAATGTGGTACGATCTTTTCTTTCATATTATAATAAGAATCCTTGATTATTGCTTTAAAGGTTTCCTCTCCATATTTATCATTTAGATAATCAATTATCTTTAAGAATTTTGCTTTCTTTTCTTCAAATTTCACTTTGTCATGATCACGAATGATATAGGAAGCTCTTGCCGTATCCACCCCGCCCGCTAAAGATTCTAACATATAAAACCCTTCGTAGTTCTCAGTATACATAGGATTTTCTTGTACCGGAAGCATACCTTGGAATTCCATTGCTAAAAGCAGGGCATTTAACATCTTTCCTTTTGCTGATCCCGGATGTATGCTAGTTCCCTGAATGGTTATCTTAGCTGCGGCAGCATTAAAGTTCTCATATTCCAGTTCACCGAGTTCACCACCATCCACGGTATAAGCAAAGTCTGCACCAAAACCTTGAACATCAAAGAAATCAACTCCTCTTCCGACTTCTTCATCCGGTGTAAAACCAATTTGAATAGTCCCATGTTCTATTTCCGGATGGGTTAACAAGGTTTCAACCATAACCATAATTTCAGCGATACCAGCTTTATCATCTGCACCTAGTAAAGTCGTTCCATCCGTTACAATTAGATCTTGTCCTATATATTTGGTGATGTTAGGATTTTGTGACTTTTCAAGTACTATTTTCAATTCTTTATTTAGTATAATATCCTCACCATCATAATTTGTAATAATCTGAGGATTTACATCTTTGCCACTTATAGCTGGTGAAGTATCCATATGAGAGATGAAACCGATTACAGGAAGCTTCTTATTAGAAGTAGCTGGTATGGTGGCATACACATATCCATGGTCATCGGTTCTGACATTGGCAGCTCCCAGCTCTTTTAGTTCTTCCACTAATATTTTTCCAAGATTCTTCTGCTTCTCACTACTAGGTACTGAATCCATATCATCAACTGACTGAGTGTCTACCTTTACATATTTTAAAAATCTCTCCGTTACCTTTTTCATTTTATTTTCTCCTCTTTTTTATTTATAAAATATTTGTTAATCTTATTACAAAAACTAAAGTACCAATCATTATTAGTATACCACCAATAATTGTATTTTTCCTTTGCAATTTCATTAATAATTATTCATTTCACGTATCTAACCTATTTATTTAAGAAAAACCCTTGATTTCTCAAGGGTTTTTATATCTTCTAATTAGATAATTTCATATTTAATTAAACTCTCTTTAAATAATCACCAGTTCTTGTATCAATACTAATCTTGTCCCCTTGTTCAACAAATAAAGGAACATATACGGTCGCACCAGTCTCTACAGTTGCAGGCTTAGTAGCACCTTGTGCTGTATCACCCTTGAAACCTGGCTCTGTATCAGTAATAAGTAATTCTACAAATAAAGATGGTTCAATAGCGAATACTTGATTATTATGAGCTAACATTTTAACCATTTCATTTTCTTTTACAAACTTTAATGAATCTCCGATTGAATCTTCATTTAATGCAAATTGATCAAATGAGTTTATATCCATGAAATGGAATAAGTCACCATCTGAATATAAATACTGTACTTCTGAACGTTCAATATGAGCTTGTGGATATTTTTCGGTAGGTCTGAAAGTTTTTTCAACTACACCGCCATTTTTTATATTCTTTAATTTTGTTCTTACAAAAGCTGCACCTTTACCAGGCTTTACATGCTGGAATTCAATAATTTGATAAATATTATTATCCATTTCAATTGTTAAGCCATTTCTAAAATCGCCTGCTGATACCATACTTGATATTCCTCCTTAAATTAACTATTCTATAGTTTATCTTATCCGACAATTTTTTTCAACTATTTTTTATTAAAACAGATAAATAATAGTGAAAATTGCTATTTTAAATTGTATCACTCTATTGTAACATATTCTTAATTGCATCAATTGCTAATATATAACCTTGCAGACCTAATCCTACTATCTGCCCTGTACATTGAGGAACTGTAACAGATATATGCCTAAATTCCTCTCTCTTATGAACATTGGATATATGTACCTCAATCTTTGGTATATCAAGCGATGCTAAAGCATCCCGAATGGCGTAACTATAATGCGTATAAGCGCCAGGGTTAATAACGATACCTTGTGTACCATCAAAATATGCTTCTTGGATTCGATCAATGATTTCTCCCTCACAATTGCTTTGGAAGGTATCTATTGTGATATTCTCCTTTTCTGCTTTCTGACTCAATAATGTTAAGAGATATTTGAAATCTTCTTGTCCATAAATTGCTTTTTCTCTTATTCCCAAAAAATTAATATTGGGACCGTTAATAACCAATAACTTCATAAGCTTACTCCCATTCTCGTAACCAGATAATTTACATTATTTTATTTTGGCTCTCATTGCATCAATACTCACACGAATTTCTTTCATAATTACTTCAGGCATTTTATCATCTGTAACCACTTGGATATGTGCTGCTGCTTCGTAAATAGGTGCACGAATCTTTAGGAGATTATCAACTTTTTCTGATGCGTTAGACCCAGCAAGCAGTGGTCTTGTTGTATCTCCTGACAAACGCTTCAGTATCGTTTCCTTGGATGCTTTGAGGTAAACCACATAACCTAACCGCCTTAATAGTTCTGGATTACCTTCAGACATTGGTAATCCACCGCCTACAGACAATACGGAAGCTTCTAATTTACCAATTAAACTTTCAATAGTATAAGTTTCAAGTTTACGAAAATATTCTTCCCCTTCTGTAGCAAATATATTACTGATACTCATCTTACATTCTTTCTCAATAATCTGATCTGTATCACAAAAAGTATACTTAAGTTTCTTCGCTAATTGTTTACCAATACTTGTTTTGCCAGAACCCATAAATCCAATTAAAATAATATTATCCATGGTCTATTTCTTCCCTTGTTTGTTTCTTTTTCTGTCGCGCCTATAAAAATATAACACAATTCTTTCTAAATAACGTTTCAATACAATTTGAATCTCTTCCTTTGGTCCAATTGGTTTTACAAAATAAGTCATAATCCCAGAACGATTTGCTCCATAAACATCCGTGAATAACTGATCGCCCACAAATACAGTATTAGATGGCTTAGTACCCATAAGTTTCATAGCCTTAAAATAATTCTTAGTTGAAGGTTTATGAGCATCATACACATACCGAACCTTTATATCTTTATTAAAACTTTTAACTCTTTCTTCTTGATTATTAGATATTAAACAGACTTGAAAACCAATTCTTTTTAGATCTTTAAAAAGCTGAATTGCTCTTTCATCGGCAGCCGCTCCATGCTCTACTAGAGTATTATCAATATCGAATAGCAAACCTCTATACCCTAATTCATATAAAGCTTTAAAATCAATATCATAGGTGGAATCTGCACATTCCTTTGGATAAAATTTTTGTAACATTCTTACCTCCGAACTATGGTTAATACCATAATCATGATTCGTTAACATTATATCAGAATCTAATATGAGTTGACAAGTCGAATCACTATCAATGATTATATTATTTTTAATAGTTAATTTACTTTCGAATATCTCAGGAAAATTATTCTAAAGTAACTGTGGAAAATGAATCTTTATAGTGTTACAATATGCGTAAAAGTTTTTGAATTATACATAAAAAAATTTTAGGAGGTTCGAACAATAATTATGTCAAATCATATATTAAAAAATAAAGAACTTACTCTTTGTATTAATGACTCTGGAGCAGAACTCTCGTCTATTAAGGATAATAAAACACAAACGGAATACTTATGGAATGCAGACCCTGCTTATTGGAAAAGACATTCTCCCATACTCTTTCCTCTTGTTGGTAGTCTTAAAAATCAATCATATATTTATAATGATAAAACGTATTCTATGTCACAGCATGGTTTTGCCAGGGATATAACGTTTACGCTAATAAGTAAAACGGATACTGAGATATGGTTTGGGCTGAATGCAACAGAAGAAACTAAGAAGATCTATCCTTTTCAATTTATATTAGAAATTGGCTACCAACTCCTAGACAGAAAAATTTCTGTAATGTGGAAGGTTAAAAATCAAGATACTTCTACTATGTATTTTTCAATTGGTGGTCATCCGGCCTTTATGTGTCCTTTGAATGAAGAAGAAAATCAGAATGATTATTATATATCTTTTGATACTGTTAATCCTATCCACTATCTTTTGATAGACGAACATGGCCTTGTTGTAAAGAAATCTTTTGATGAGCAGAATATCTTAGACACAAATAACGGTATTTTACCAATAGATTCTCACCTTTTTGACCATGATGCACTCATAATAGAACACAAACAAAGTCATCAGGTCTCTTTGTTAGATGCAAAGAAAAAAACTTATTTAACCGTTACTTTTGATGCACCTTTATTTGGTTTATGGTCTCCTGCTATGAAAAATGCACCATTTATCTGTATTGAACCTTGGTATGGACGATGTGACAGCAGTGATTTTTCCGGTACCCTAGAAGAACGTGAATGGGGAAACAAATTGAAAGCCGGCAATGTATTCGACGTTTCCTATACTATTGATATTGCATAGAAAGTGAGGATTTCCATGAAAAAGCCTATTATCGGCCTAACTCCACAATACGATTACGAAAGAAACAGAGTGTGGATTGGTCCAAATTACCTAGACGCAATACAAACCGCTGGAGGTATCCCAATATTACTGCCTTTATCCATTGATAAAGATGAGTTAGCAGTTGCAGCCAAAATCTGCGATGGATTCCTTTTTACCGGTGGCCCTGATATTAGTCCTTTCCGATTTCAAGAAGAAACCATACAACAATGCGGAGTTGTTGTTCCGGAACGAGATAAGATGGAAGAAGATTTATTCTCTATTGCCATGGAATCCGATAAACCAATTCTTGGAATCTGCCGTGGAATTCAAGTACTTAATGTATTCTTAGGCGGCACCTTGTATCAAGATATATCCGCCCAACTAGTATCCGATCTGCAACTTGCACACTCACAAAGCTCGGGTAACTCAGTGCTTTCTCACAGTGTTGTAATAGAAAAGAAAAGTCTACTCTATCCGATTATTTCAAAAGAATATATCCAGGTGAATAGTTTCCATCATCAAGCTATTAAAGATTTAGCACCCTCATTAAAAGTAGCCGGAGTATCACCTGATTCTTTAATTGAAGCCGTATATCTTCCAGAGAAAAAATTCTTCCTCGGTGTTCAATGGCATCCGGAACATCTATTTCGTTCTAATGAAGATGCTTATAATATCTTTAATGCTTTTGTGAATGCTTGTACTCTGTAGAATATTAATTTCAAATTATCTTTTCAAAACAAATTGCTTCGGGATTATTAACGTATTTCCCATAGTTCGGTATGCGAGAATAGCCTCTGTTCTCATAGAATGAAACAGCTCGTTCATTCATTATTCGGGTTTCTAACCGAATAATAGAATATCCCAGTATTCTTGCCTGTGTTTCAAGGTAAATAAGAATTTTAGTTCCTACACCTAGTGACTGCGTCTTAGCAAACAATCGTTTCACCTCTGCAATATTTCCATTAATAGGGCGTAACCCCCCGCAGCCTTGGGCTTCACCACCATCATCATAAGCGATTACAAATAAGGAGCGGGGAACGTTGACATCCTCTGAATTAAAAGAACTCTTCCCACTATTACCAGTAATCGCTTCTAAACTTTCAGATAATTCTTCCAATAAACGAAGTGAATCTGGTGTATTTGGATTTGACTCAATAATTTTTATTTTAAACACCCCTTTTTATAAATATTTTGGCTGTTTCACAACAAAGAGTTGATTTTTTAAGTTATAGATTTAAAATAACCTGTTTTATGTATTCATTAATATTATCATACTCTACATTTGGCTCTTTACTATTATTAACAAAATCATAGTTTACATAATCGAAACTATAATTCTTCATGACAAATTTTTGAAATAATATTTTTAGGTGCGTATCGTCACATATTTTATTTGAACAGTAATTAAATATTCCCACCTTTTTGTTTAATAATGGGTTTTTATCAGAATTAATTAAACCTGCATCAAATAAAACACTTGTCATCCGTTCAAATAAAGCGGTTAAGCGAGATGGTATTCCTGCATAAACAGGTGTTATTATAAAAATCGCATCAGCGTTAATAAATTTATCAACTATTTCTTGATAGCAGTCAGTATTTGATTCTGGAAGAATGCATCTTCCATTTTTAGCACATTGATGACAGGCTATACAACTTTCGACTTTATGGTCAGCCATATGCAAAATTTCAAACTGATGACTTACAGAAAGTCCGCTTATCATCTTTTCAATAACACCATTGGTTCCTCCAAAACGATGTGAACCAAATAAAACAGTAATATTCATTATATTTCTCCTTTAAATATGATTTTATAAATACAAATTCATTAGAATTGCGTCATAATACTGACCATCAATTTTAAAGAATTTTTCATATGTACCTATTTTTTTAAAGCCTAACTTTTCATATAATCGGATTGCATTTTTATTGTCAGCTTTCACCTCTAACTGTATAACTTCTATGTTTGCCTCCTCTTTCCCGAATTTTATTAGTTCTTTCATCATAGAGGTTGCGATGCCACATCCCCAATATTCCTTCTTCACAGATATAGCGATTTCTCCTCTATGAGCGATTCTTGCTTTTGTATTGCCTGACAACGAGCCAATAGATACAATTACTCCGTCACTCTTTCCTAGCAACATAATTGAATTAGATGAGTTATTTATATTTGTTAAAAACGCTTGCTCTTGCTCCACAGAAATATTAAATTCACCCTTTCCAAATAATAGATTATCACTTTCTCCTCCAACTACATTCAGATATTCAATCATAGCAGCCGCATCTTCTAATCCAGCTTTTACAATTGTTAACTCATGTTTCTTATCCATATATTCTCCTATCATTATTATTTTTTTGATTCTTAGGTATTGAGAACTCAGCCTTTTTTTGTATATTTCATATAAAGATTTACTCCTTATTTAAAAATAGCCTTTCTAAATATCTTTTATGGCCTCGAGTGAAAAGACAACAGGACGAATGCCGTCTGTACAGCATAATATCTGCCTACCATCACTGTTAATCCATGGAGTATATGTCGCCCCAGCTGCAAGAGCACTTGTTACATTGTAAATGTCAATCCAAGCCCAAGGACAGAACCCCTCCGGCATAATAGCATCTCCTTCAAATAGAAAGTTATCACCTTCCTCAAGTAAGGGACATGGCCCTACTTCCCGCCCTTCTGTAAGATAAGTTTCTGCTATATCCTCATAAAAATGTTTTTTAAGAACTGTTATTTTTACTTTATTCATTTGTTTTCTCCTTTTCTATGCGACCAAACATTTATAAACTGATTTAATAATACTCCATATTCTACCAAAATCAATATTTTTTTAATCTTTTTCATTCTAATAATGCTCCCACTCACAAAGATTTGGTGCGTCTAGATTTCATTCTAGTGGCGTATCCCTAGCGGTCTTGGGTTTCTCCACTTTCATCATATGCTATCACAAACAAGGAGTGGGGCACCCCGACATATTAGTGCAATTATATATTGCATTTTAAAGATTTTAGTTGCATAATAGTCATTAAAATTATTAATTGCTTAACTTTTTTGCTTTGGTTTCACTGGTAAAGACATTAAAACATCAATTGTTCAAAGGAGATTCCGAATGAAAAACGAATTACAAGCTGTATTTATTGATAGAGATGGTACAATGGGTGGCGATACATCAGTTACATATCCTGGCGATTTTACTTTATTTCCTTTTACTGAAAATGCAATTAAATTGTTAAAAGAAAAAGGTATCCTAATTTTTGCATTTACAAATCAGCCTGGAATATCAGAGGGAAAAGCGACGGAAAATGATTTCATCCAGGAATTATCAGCATTTGGCATCGATAAATCTTATATATGCCCTCATCTACCAGAGCACAATTGCAAATGTAGAAAACCTGAACCTGGTATGTTATTAAAAGCTGCTGATGAATATGGTCTTGAACTTAAGAATTGTATTGTAATTGGCGATAGATGGAGTGATATGCTCGCAGCTGAAAGAGTTGGTGCAGGAAAAATATTGGTAAAGACCGGTTCTGGTATTGATGCTTTAGGAAAGTATCGAAATAAGTGGGTAGAAGTAAAACCGAATTATGTAGCAAAAGACATCCTTGATGCTGTTGATTGGATACTGGATATTGATTCGGAACAAATACCAAGTTATTTAAAATCAATGTTAGATTCTAGGCTTTTAAAAGCTAATCAATTACAAAATGCTACTACTCTAAATTTTCTTTTCTTTAATGACCCTCATATTGTTGATACTTCAAGTTTCTCAGATATTTATTCCTTAAACTATATAAATAGCCATATGGTGATAGATTTTGCTGCATGTTGTGGAGATAATTTAGATAATACATCTACAAAACAACTTCATTTAGACACTGCTACTAAATTAATGAACAAGATCACGATTGAAAAATTTTTTACTGTGAAAGGCAACCACGATGATAATTCTTTCGTATCAGAGGGTATTGATAATATAAAGTATACTATGTTACCTTATGAGCAATACGACATAATGTTTAAGAAGTTAGAGGGTATCGTAAATTTCGATGTTTCAAACAAATGTTGCTTATATTATTATTATGATAATCCCAAATTTAAAGTGAGAACAATTTTCCTTAACTCTATTGATATCCCCTATATACCGGACTCAGCAACACCCACTGCATGGAGATACGCTGGACAAAGTACATATTCCTATTCCGATGCTCAATTAAACTGGTTAACTCATACTGCACTAAAACTACCTTCAAATGAATGGAAAGTAATATTCTTTACTCATGTGAACCCCTTCGATGAAGGAATGATAGGATCAGACAGTCTTGCTCATAATAGTTCAGTTCTTCTTGGAATCGTAGATGCATTCAAAAGTGGTAAAGACTATACTTCCGCACCATCCCTTGGAGACTTTTCACAATCTGTTTCCG
Organism: uncultured Lachnospiraceae bacterium; assembly: GCA_963517115.1. Taxonomy (GTDB): domain Bacteria; phylum Bacillota; class Clostridia; order Lachnospirales; family Lachnospiraceae; genus Anaerocolumna. The sequence goes on from CAUQEW010000004.1 coordinate 181,942, forward strand.
TTGACTTTTCTTTGCAAGGTAGAGGAAAAGTCATCGCATTTTTCTATGGACACACACATACTGAACAAGTGCTAGACAGAAATGGAATCAAATATATTAGCACTTGGAATGATTGCCCTCGAAAATCTCCAAGTAATCCTGATGCTCCAACAAGAATGGTAGGCACAATATCTGAGTTCTGTTTGAATGTTGTTACTGTAAATTTTGAACAAAATAAAATTTATATGACAAAGTTTGGAGCAGGAAATGATTTAGTAATTGATACAAAGTTTTAAAAGTGTGGAATTAATTCCACAAACATAAAGATTTGGCGCCACTTGGATTGTCTTCCAGGCGCCGCCAAATCTTTTTTTCACAATATTAAAATTTATTTCCAGTCTTTTGTCTTCCTGAATTAAAGGAAGTTTTTTTATTACCTTGATTTCTGGAATTTGCTCTTGGTTCTGTTCTTTTTTCACTTGCTTTATTTCTATCACTATCACTTCGTTTTATCTTACTACTTTTATTATCATGGGATGGTGCTTTTTCTTTAATTCCACGTTTTTGACCAGATGAAGGTTTAGCCTCTGATTTGCCTTCATATTGATTCTTCCTATTATATCTTGGGTGGAGTAAACACTTCTTATCAAATCCAATTAGGTCAGTACGATGTGCTAAAGTAAGAGCTTCTACAACCAAATCATAATTCTTAGGATTTCGATACTGAATTAAGGCTCTTTGCATTGCTTTCTCATGCTGTGTTTTTGGCACATAAATAGGCTGCATATTTCTTGGATCTAAACCAGTGTAATACATACAAGTAGATATGGTGGAAGGAGTAGGATAGAAATCCTGTACCTGCTCAGGCATGTATCCTAAATCTCTTAGGTACTCTGCAAGTGCAACTGCCTCCTTTAAGGTTGAGCCTGGATGTGAAGACATAAGGTAAGGCACAACAAATTGTTTCTTACCGATGTCTTCATTGGTTTTCTTGAATTTTCTTATAAATTCCTCATATACAGAGTTCGATGGTTTTCCCATTAATTCAAGCACCTTATCACTGATATGTTCCGGTGCTACCTTTAACTGTCCACTTACATGATGCTCACAAAGTTCTTTAAAAAATTTATCATCTTTATCGTTAATTAAATAATCAAATCGTATTCCTGAGCGAATGAATACCTTCTTTACATTTGGTAATTCTCTTAACTTTCGTAATAAAGACAGATAATCTTTATGCTCAATCTTTAGATTCTTGCAAGGAGTTGGGAATAAACACTGTTTATCAATGCAGGCTCCCTTCGAATTTTGCTTCTCGCAGGCTACGTGCCTAAAGTTAGCAGTAGGTCCACCTACATCATTGATATAACCTTTAAAATCCTTGTCCCAAATTAAATGATTAGCTTCTGCTATTATGGATTCATGACTTCTCGTCTGAATAATTCTTCCTTGATGAAAAGTTAATGCGCAAAAACTACAACCGCCAAAACATCCTCTGTTACTTACTAAGCTGAATTTTAATTCTTCAATAGCAGGAATACCACCTTGCTCAATATAGGAAGGGTGAAAATCTCTCATATAAGGCAGTGAATAAACTCGATCCATCTCAGCCTGTGTTAACGGTTTAGCAGGTGGGTTCTGAACCACATATTCATTTTCTTTATACTTCTCAACTAATCGTTTACCGGAATAAGGGTCAGTATTAGAATACTGAATATAATAACTTTTTGCAAATTCCTCTTTACTCTCTAAAATAGTTTGAAAACTAGGTAATATGGTTGCATCATATACAGAAGATAAATCCTTTGCTTTATAAACAGTTCCATCTATAAAAGTAATATCCTGTATTGCAATACCACTATTTAATGCATCAGCTAACTCTACAATGGAATGTTCACCCATTCCATAAGAAATAATATCTGCCTGTGAGTCTAACAATATAGAATGTTTTACTTTATCACTCCAGTAGTCATAATGTCCCAATCTTCTAAGGCTGGCTTCTATACCACCAATAATAATCGGTATATTTTTGTAGACTTTACGAATCATGTTACAATAAACTATGGTTGCTCGGTCAGGCCTCTTTCCCATAACTCCACCAGGAGAATAGGCATCTTGATGCCTCCTCTTCTTAGCTACAGTATAGTGATTAACCATTGTATCCATATTTCCACCACAAACTAAAAATCCTAATCTTGGAGTACCTAGTATCGTAATGCTTTTACTGTCCTTCCAATCCGGTTGTGCAATAATTCCTACTTTATATCCATAGCTTTCTAGTACCCTACTAATAATTGCTGGACCAAAAGAATGATGATCCACGTAAGCATCTCCTATGACATATACAAAGTCACATTGCTCCCATCCTCTATTCTCCATATCTGTTTTATTTATTGGTAAATAATCTTTTATCATTCTATTGTTAGTTACCTACTATAAGGTAAACTTCTCCTTTCAAAAAAAAACGGTGACTTTACTCGAACATAAGTATAACTTACTTTACTAAAATAGTCGATAGTTATTTTGTTTCGACTTGTATTGTAATTGTTAAACATACTTGTAGATATAAAAGTATTATGCCAATAAATATAACAATGCAACCATTATTAGCCATAAACTTATTAAGGGAAGTCCATTTGGGCCTCCCTTAATAAGTTTATTTATACAGCAATGAGAATTCCTAAGTAAGAAGTATGTTATTCCCCACTTGCCTCTTGATTCTTTTCATTTTCTTCAATAACCTTCTGTTGAATATCGGATGGTGCCTGTTCATAGCGTTGGAATTCATAGGAAAAATCACCGGATCCGCCTGTCATGGAGCGTAGATCTGTAGAATAACCGTATATTTCGGAAAGCGGAATATCTGCCACTATCTCCTGTTTACTACTATCTAAAGGATTCATTCCTAATACTCGACCACGTCTTTTATTCAAATCACCCATAATATCTCCCGTGAATTTATCTGGTACCACAACTCTTAGAGATGCTATTGGTTCCAAAAGTACCGGAGACGCTTCCATAAATCCCTGTTTAAAGGCTTGGATTGTTGCCATCTTAAATGCCATCTCGGAGGAATCCACCGGATGATAGGAACCATCTACTAAGGTTGCCTTTAATCCTACTACCGGATAGCCTGCAACAGGTCCCTTAATAACACATTCTGCAATACCTTTTTCTACTGCTGGGAAATAGTTTCTTGGAACAGAACCACCAAATATCTTCTCGGAAAATTCATATGCTTCCTCCATATTGCCAGAAGGTTCAAATTCCATGTGAACATCACCATATTGTCCATGTCCGCCAGATTGTTTCTTATATTTACCTTGTATCTTAACTTTCTTACGTAGTGTCTCTCTAAAAGGTACCCTTGGTTTCATAACTTCTATCTCAACCTTGTATTTAGCAAACAACTTGCTAACGGTAACATCAAGTTGTTGCTCCCCAATGCCATATAATAAAGTTTGCCTGTTTTCCTTATCATTTACAAGCTTTAAGGTCAAGTCTTCATCCATCAACTTCGTTAAAGCCTGAGACACTTTATCATCATCGCCCTTATTTTTTGTCTTGAAGCGCTGATAAGTATATGGTTTGGGCATCTCTGGTCTTTCAAAGGCAATTGGAACTGCCTTTGTTGATAAGGTATCTCCGGTCACTGTATTCGACAATTTACCAATTGCACCGATATCACCTGCACGAAGTTCATTCACCTCAATCTGCTCCTTACCTCTTAGTACATAAAGCCTCGAAATCTTCTCTTCTGTATCCTTATCTGCATTAAATATATTAGCATCTGATTTTAAGATACCAGAACAAATCTTAATTAAAGAAAACTTACCAATAAAGGGATCAGCAATGGTTTTAAATACTTTTGCACTCATCGAATTGCTTTCTTCATAATTTGCTTTAAATATGCTATTGTTTTTCGTATTAGTTCCTACTATTTCTTGTTTACTTGGTGCAGGGAAATACTTCTCAACTGCCTGAAGCAACATAGTCACACCCTGGGCATGTAATCCGGAACCCATTAGTACAGGAACAACGGTACCATCTATAACATTGTTTCTAAGTGCAAGGGAGATTTCCTCTTGAGTAAATTCTTCACCTGCAAAATATTTTTCCATTAATTCTTCGTTTGTCTCTGCAACTGCATCTAACAGGGTTTCACGAAACTTATTCAAATTCTCCATAGAATAATCCGGAATAGGACACTCCTCATAATTACTCGAAGTCGTAAATCTTCTTCCTGCCATCTTAACCACATTGACAAAACCTACAAATTTCTCATTCTCCCGGATTGGTATATGAAACGGTGCTATCTTCTTTCCATAAAGTTCAGTTAAATTTTCTACAACTTCACGATAACTTGCGTTATCATCGTCCATATCAGTGACAAAAAACATTCTTGGTATCTTATGCTTTTCACAATATTCCCATGCCTTCATGGTTCCGACTTCAACTCCGGATTTTGCGGCTATTACAATGATCGCAGCATCGGCTGCATTCAATGCTTCTTCAACTTCACCCACAAAATCAAAGTATCCTGGTGTATCTAGTACATTAATTTTGGTATCTTCCCATATAATAGGTATGACTGTTGTACTGATAGAAAAAAGACGTTTCACTTCTTCCTTATCATAATCACTGATTGTATTACCCTCTTCAACCTTACCTTGGCGTTTTGTAACTCCTGTCGTATAGGCCATGGCTTCGACTAATGTAGTCTTGCCACAGCCACCGTGGCCTAACAATACAACGTTTCGAATCTTTTCTGAAGTGTAAACATTCATTCCTTTTTCCTCCATTACATGTTTTTTTGTACATCCATACTCTATAGTCTGTATATTATGGTGTTATTTATCAACTAATAACCATGTCTACATTTTACTAAAAGTTGTCAGATTTTACAATAGTTTTATACTAGTTAAACAAATATATTTATAAAAATATTTAAAGCGTTTATCATCATTTACAAAAATCACTGTAAAAATAATAAATAAGCAAATAAATTCTTCACTTTAAACCGTTACGCTTTAAACTGTTACACTTTAATGTTTTACAGTATTGACATTATTGCAATGTTGATGTAATATATTTATTACAAACGAATAGGTAAGAATAAGGAGAAAAGAATATGATAATCGTAATGAAACCAAATGCAAAAAAAGAATCCATTCAAAATATCATACAAATTATTGAAGGAAAGGGCCTTACGGCTCACATTTCAGATGGGAAAGAAGTAACCATAATTGGAGTTGTTGGGGATAAGAGTAAATTACAGGATCAAAATCTAGAGATTGCAGAAGATGTCGATAAAATTGTTTCTGTAACCGAAAGCTATAAGCTTGCTAATAAGAAATTTCATCCAGAGCCTTCTATCATAAGAGTCGGTAATGTGTCTATCGGCGGAGATGAATTAATAATTATGTCCGGTCCATGTGCAGTAGAAAGTCAGGAACAACTCTTACAGACAGCACATGCTATCAAAAAAGCCGGTGCCCAGATTCTACGTGGTGGTGCATATAAGCCAAGAACCTCACCTTATGCATTTCAGGGTCTAGAGGAAGAAGGTTTAAGGTTTATGAAGGAAGCCCGGGAAGAAACAGGACTAGCAGTTGTTTGTGAAGTAACCAGCCTAGCTGCCATTGAAGCAGCAGTAAAATATGTGGATATGCTTCAGATTGGTGCTCGAAACATGCAGAATTTCTATTTATTAAAAGAAGCCGGTAAAACAGGACTCCCTGTTTTGTTAAAACGTGGACTATCTGCAACCATTGATGAATGGTTAAATGCCTCAGAATATATTATAGCAGAAGGTAATCCTAATGTTGTCTTATGCGAACGTGGAATTCGTACCTTCGAGACTGCTACTCGTAATACCCTAGATCTTAGTGCTGTTCCTGTTATAAAGCACAAGAGCCATTTACCAATCATTGTAGATCCAAGCCATGCAACCGGAGTTAGAAGATATGTAAAATCATTAGCGCTTGGTGCAGTTGCTGTAGGTGCAGATGGTTTGATGATTGAAACACATCCAAATCCGGCTTGTGCATTATCAGATGGTCCTCAATCTCTGACTTTCCCTGAATTCGAGGAACTTTGTGCTGAGATTAGACCTCTTGCAAAAATAATGGGAAAGAAGTTTTAACTTTTAGGAGATTAACTTATGAATGATACGACAATAGGTTTTATTGGCTTTGGATTAATTGGAGGTTCTATCGCACGAGCACTAAAGGAATTAAATCCGAAAAATACATTAATTGCCTACAATTACAATGAAAATAATGTAATGAGGGGGGGCTTAGGAGAAGCTCTCGAGGATCATGTTTTGGATTATGTATCGAATGATTTACAAGAAGGTTTCTCTTCCTGTGATATTATTTTTCTATGTGCTCCTGTATTAACTAATATCACTTATTTAAAACTACTGAAAAACATAATTAAACCTGGATGCTTATTGACTGATGTTGGTAGCGTAAAGGGAAATATTCATACAGCAGTTGCAGAATTAGGTTTGGGACATCAATTCATAGGTGGTCATCCAATGGCTGGTTCAGAAAAAACTGGTTATCATAACTCTCATAGTAAGTTGTTGGAAAATGCTTATTATATATTAACACCTACCGATGAGACTCCATCAGAAATGATAACAAATTTATATAACTTAGTGGAAGAAATAGGTGCCATTCCCTTATTGCTAAAAGATGCAGAACATGACGATATCACTGCTGCCATCAGCCATGTCCCACATATTATTGCAGCCAGTTTAGTTAGTATGGTAAAGGATTCAGATGATCCTGCGGAAAAAATGCGAACTTTGGCAGCGGGAGGTTTTAAAGATATTACCCGTATAGCATCTTCTTCGCCTGTTATGTGGCAGAATATTTGTCTTACTAATACTTCTAGCATAAGACATTTTCTAGACCGATACATTAATTTATTAACGGAGGTATCTTCTTCATTAGATCATAAAGATGGGGATTATCTTTATCGTTTCTTTGATACTGCCAGTGAATACAGGAATTCGATACCAAATAAATCCGTTGGTATGATGAAAAAGGTATTTGAAATCTATCTGGATATTAATGACGAAGCGGGTGCTATTGCTACCATTGCAACTCTTTTAGCTACCAATAACATAAGTATAAAAAATATTGGTATTATCCATAACCGAGAATTTGAAGAAGGCGTCCTTCGCATTGAATTTTATGATGAACTAGCAACTGCAAAGGCAGTTGATTTATTAAAGACATACAGTTATACTGTCTATGAAAGATAAGAAATGAATCGCCTAAAGCAGTCAGACGGAGTAATGTGAAATTTCACGTGTTAATCTAAAAACCTGCTAAAGCGGGCAGATTGGAGTTAATTATGAAAACAAATGCATTAAAAGGGGAAATTATTGTTCCCGGTGATAAATCAATATCGCATAGAGCTGTTATGTTTGGTTCCTTAGCGGAAGGTACAACCGAAATCACTCATTTTCTACAAGGTGCTGACTGTCTTTCCACCATAAACTGTTTTCAGCAAATGGGTATCATGATTGATAATGATGCAACACGAAATAGAGTTTTAGTAAGAGGAAAAGGGTTACATGGTCTAAAGCAGCCCACGCAGATTTTAGATGTTGGAAATAGTGGAACTACCATGCGTCTTATGTCAGGTATTCTTAGTGGACAGCCCTTTGATACAACCATGACCGGAGATGATTCCATTCAAAAGCGTCCTATGGGCAGAGTAATTACTCCTTTGTCTCAGATGGGTGCAGATATAGTTAGTATTCCTGGCAATGGCTGCGCACCACTTAAAATAAGCGGTCATAAAAGAAATCACCTAAAAGGTACCTGGTACCATTCACCGGTGGCATCCGCACAAATCAAATCTGCTGTATTACTTGCAGGCTTATACGCTGATAGTGAAACCTCTGTTACAGAACCGTATGTATCCAGAAATCATACCGAGTTAATGTTAAAATTGTTAGGTGCTGATGTAAAACTTAAGGATACTACTGCTATTATTCAGCCATATCCAGTACTACATGCCGAGAATATTATCGTTCCAGGAGACATTTCCTCCGCGGCCTATTTTATAGCAGCAGGTCTCGTGGTACCCGGTTCTGAATTAATTATTAAAAATGTAGGTATTAATCCAACCCGAGACGGCATCATTCGTGTATGTCAGCTTATGGGCGCCGATATTTCTATAGAAAATATACGCAATACCGATACGGAAGCCGTAGCCGATATTGTAGTTTCTTATAGTCAATTAAAAGGTATTGAGATTGGTGGTGCAATGATACCAACTCTTATTGACGAGCTTCCAATCATCGCAATTATGGCATGTTTTGCAAATGGTCAGACTATAATAAAAGATGCTACTGAACTGAAAGTGAAAGAATCAAATCGTATCGATCTTATGGTACATAACCTATCTCTAATGGGTGCCGATGTTACTGCTACCGAGGATGGTATGATAATAAATGGCGGCAAACCTCTTCACGGCGCAACAATTGATAGTAAGCTAGATCATAGAATTGCTATGTCTTTTGCAATAGCCGGATTAGTTTGCGAAGGTTCTACTGAGATAATCGGTGCTGAGTGTGTAAATATCTCCTATCCTAATTTTTATGAAGATTTAGGGAGATTAGCTGAGATTTAACTAATCTATAAAATGACGCTTTGCCCTTGGGGGTATTTAAACTCCGTGAGTACTTCATGTATGGTGATAGTTCAGAGAAAGAATCCTACGTTTCTAATACTGTGATAACCGCTTAAAACATTCCAACGACGCAAGAACTCCGAGACGTAAACGTCTCGTCAAACACTTGCTCTGTTGGAATATAAGCGATTACCACAGTATAAGAAACGTAACGGATTCTTTCAATTCACTATCACCATACATGAAGTGCTCGCGGAGTTTGATTTCGTTTTTGAGGCAAAGCTGAATTTGGAATCTATTTTGTTAATGCGTTTTTGTATTTATAGATATCACAACAATGGTTATTATTCTATTGATAATATTCTTAATGATATGATTGGAGATAGGAGGAAATATGTACTGTCAATGAAGGTAATGATATAGAAATTACCTGTCCTATCGTGTAATTAAAAGTTATGATTAATCATGTGATTAACAAAGAACAAGCTGGTTAATTGAGATTACGGGTGAGTTATTTCAATTAACCAGCTTGTTGCATTCTAGTGTTTTATAACATTAAATTTATTGTATTCCAATTAAAAACAGCTCAAAAATAGAATTCTTCTCAAATTTATTCTATCATAGTCCCATCTGCCATTTCTCCAACGAAATCCCTCTATTTGTTGCCATCCGACAAAGGTTGGATAGAACCAAAAATTATTACCGTTGATTAGCCATATATAAGTGAAACGATTTAAGCATCTCCTATAATTTCTTGGCTGATTTTGTCCGCCTCCTCTAAATTGTGCCCCAGAATCAGGTGCTCCTGAGAACGGCTGTTCTCTCATACTTGGCATCTCCGGAGTAAAACGAGGCGGTGCCGATGGCGGCTGTCCTCCCATATTAGGTGGCGGGGGTGGAGGTGTACGAAATCCATCTGGATTAAATTGTTGGTTGAAAAATTGTGGCTGTTCTTTATTATTATTTTGTTCAAACTTATCGTTATACAAGTTTCACATTCCTCTCTACAAAATATTTCATATATTATATTATGAAAATAAGAGAGAAAGTTTAACATTTATTGAATTTTATTTACTTAAAGGAAATGTCGTCAATGAACCTACGAAATTAATGCCCTACAACATTAGATGCAATAAACATAGCATCACCAAAGCTAAAGAATCGATAACGTTCTTTTACAGCCTCTTCATATGCTTTAAGCACATGATCTCTGCCTGCGAGTGCTGATACTAACATGATCAAGGTTGATTCTGGTAGATGAAAGTTAGTAATTAAAGCATCTAATACTTTAAACTGATATCCGGGATAAATAAAGATTTCGGTATTTCCGCTGCCCGGCTTAATCAAGCCATCCTCGCCTGCTGCAGATTCTACTGTTCTACAACTGGTGGTGCCAACACATACCACTCTTCCACCATTTTTCTTGGTATTATTAATCTTCTCTGCCTCAATCGGTTCAATCTGATAGAATTCAGAATGCATATGATGTTCTAATATATTGTCCACTTTTACTGGTCGAAAGGTACCAAGGCCAACGTGTAAGGTAACATTTGCTATGATAATCCCGTTTTCTGCAATCTGCCCTAACAGTTCTTTTGTGAAATGCAGACCTGCTGTAGGTGCTGCTGCAGAACCTTCATATTTCGCGTATACGGTTTGATAACGGTTCTTATCCTGTAGTTGGTGTGTAATATAAGGAGGAAGTGGCATCTGCCCTAATTTATCAAGTATTTCTTCGAAAATACCTTCATAATAAAACTTCACCAAGCGATTGCCTTCCTCCACAACATCTACAATTTCACCAACTAATAGACCATTACCAAAGCTAATCTTAGTTCCAATCTTTGCTTTTTTACCTGGTTTCACCAAGGTTTCCCATATATCATTATCTTTTCTTTTAAGTAATAGGACTTCTATGTTAGCTCCTGTTCCTTCTTTTTCACCAATCAGCCTTGCGGGAATTACTTTCGTATTATTAATTACTAAGCAATCGCCTTTTTGTAGATAATTTATTATATCTTTAAAAATTTTATGTTCTAATTCTCCAGTGTCTTTATCTAATACTAATAGTCTAGAGCTGGATCGATCCTCAAGAGGATCTTGCGCAATTAACTCTTCGGGTAAATCAAAATTAAAATCATGTCTTGTCATTACTTACTCCTACTTATAATGTGTATGATACGGGTATCCTATTACTTTTATTTTCTTAATTATCGTATTCATCCAAAAAACTATACTTTTTATGATTCTTATGATATCCAATTACCGTATCTAAGTTCACATTATGAATACTTCGAAAGATATTCATTTCAATAATAGGATCCGTTTGTCTAAACTTCTTTATTAATTCTTTCATTTCAACACGCTTTGATCCACCACCATTATCACCTAACATGCAATTCTCCGTGAAGCGGCAGGCACATTGTATGAATTTTAAGTCATTACTTTTCTTCCATGCAATAATATCCGCTTCTTTTACCAGATATAAAGGTCTGATTAATTCCATACCCTCAAAATTTGTACTGTGAAGTTTTGGCATCATGGATTTAACCTGACCGCTATAAAGCATGCTCATTAAGGTGGTTTCAATCACATCATCAAAATGATGTCCTAATGCAATCTTATTACAACCTAAGTCCTGCGCATGTTTATAGAGATATCCTCTACGCATCCTTGCACATAGATAACAAGGTGACTCATCTACTGTTGCAACAATATCAAATATCTGGGATTCAAACATATGAATAGGTATGTTTAAATATTCTGCATTATCTATAATTACTTGCCTATTATAAGGATTATAGCCCGGATCCATTACTAAGAATTCCAGTTCGAATTTAACTTTTCCATGCTTTTGTACTTCTTGCATGCATTTTGCCAATAACATGGAATCCTTACCACCCGATATACAAACTGCTATTCGATCCCCTTCTTGTATTAGCTGATAATCGTTAATTCCTGTAATAAACTTTGTCCAGATTTCTTTTCTGAATTTTTTTATGATACTCTTTTCTACTTCTTGATACTTTTCCATTTTCTCTCCTGCACATATCCGAAATCTGGTTACAGTTCAGCCTTACGGCTAAACTGTAACGAAATCTGCTTACTATACTCCCGTATTAGACTTAATTGGGTTACAACTTTATCGGTTTATAGCTTCACCTCTAATAGTTTATCAATACTTACTAATTTCACACACAACACAAATAATTCAGTTGCCACTTCTAAATCAGCTAAGGAAGGATACGTTGGAGCAATACGAATATTACTGTCATGGGGATCCTTTCCATATGGATAAGTAGCTCCTGCAGGTGTCATAGTTACGCCAGCTTTTTTCGCTTTTGCAACAATTGCCTTCGCACAACCTTCCAAGGAATCAAAGGCAATAAAATATCCTCCTCTTGGGCGGATCCAGCTTCCTATTCCACAATCAGCTAGTTCTCGTTCCAGTGTATCCAGTACCATTTCAAACTTTGGTCTTAATATATCCGCATGTTTTTTCATATGCGCCATCATACCATCTATATCTTTATAATAACGCACGTGACGAAGCTGATTTACTTTGTCATGTCCAATGGTCTGAACCGTTAACTGTTTTTTAACATCTACTAAATTATTCGCTGAAGCTGCCAATGCTGCAACACCCGAACCCGGAAAACTAACTTTAGATGTAGAACAGAATTTATAAACCATATCCGGATTTCCTGCATGCTTACATTCTTCTAATATTTCTATTAATTTATCTTGCTGATTATCATATAAATGATGAATTCCATATGCATTATCCCAGTAAATTCTAAAATCCTTGGCAGCCGGTTTTAACCTAGCAAAGCGGCGAACCGTTTCATCTGAATAAGAGATTCCCTGAGGGTTCGAATATTTTGGTACACACCATATTCCTTTAATCGCTTCATCTTCTGAAACAAGTTTTTCTACCATATCCATATCCGGACCTGTTTCCGTCATCGGTATATTAATCATCTCAATTCCAAAATACTCAGTAATTAGAAAATGCCTGTCATATCCCGGTACCGGACACAAGAATTTTACTTTGTTTAGTTTACACCAAGGTATATTGCCCATAACACCGTGTGTCATTGAGCGGGAAATAGCATCATACATGATATTTAAACTGGAGTTACCGTAAATCAATATATTATCAGCATTAACTTCAATCATATCTCCAATTAATTCCTGAGCTTCGTGAATTCCAGCTAATACTCCGTAATTACGGCAATCTGTGCCATCCTCGCAGGTTAAATCAGTTTCACTGTTTAGTACATCCATCATTCCCATAGATATATCCAATTGTTCAGTACATGGCTTACCACGTGACATATCAAGATTCAAACCCTTTGCCTGCAATTCTTTATAACGTTTCTTCAACTCTGCCTTTAAACTTAATAACTCCTCTTTACCCATTTCCAAATAAGATGGCATAGCTATTTCCTCCTTGTTTTTACTGAATACAACAGCATTCTCTCATATTGTCTGTAATTATCAAATTAATGGTAATATAATTCAATACATATTAAAAATTGTTCTATATCTACCTTTGTCGTTAAATGACTTAGGCTGATTCGTAATGTGGATAAGGCTAACTTTCTATCCTTTGTCATTGCAAAGATTGGTCTGGATACCGTATTGGGTGCACAACAAGCTGATTTCGTTGCTACATAGATCTCATCCTTATCTAATTCACTTTGAAGCTTGTTTGTATTCATACTTTTGATGCTTATATTCAAAATAAAAGGAGAACCTTCTACCGGACTATTTATTCTTAACCCATTATACTTCGTCAAGACATCTCGTAAGGTATTATTTAATTCCTTTACATAATCATATCTTGCCTTAAGATCTTCTATTGATAACGTAAGTGCTTTTTCAGTTGCTGCAGCTAACGCTAACATTGGTGTACCACTTCGAAAAGTAGTTGTGCTTAATCCACCATGAATTAAGGGCTCTAACATAAGAGAATCCCTCTTCATTAACACTCCACATCCATTTAATCCATAAAACTTATGACCGGAAAAAGTCATAAGATCCATATTCTCAAAAGTAACCGGTATTTTACCAACTGCCTGGGTAGCATCTACATGAAAATAGCAATGTGGATAAATATGAATAATCTCACTAATTTCATTAATTGGCTGAATTACACCCACTTCACTATCAACATAACAGATTGATACAAGTATGGTATCTTCTCGTAATAATTCCTTTAGATGTACGATATCTATCTGTCCATTTTCTAATAAGTTAACAAAATCAACTTCATACCCGTCATTCTGCAAGGCAGTGATTGGACCGGTAACAGATGCATGCTCTAAGTAAGTTGTAATAATATGTTTTCCATATCTTCTATAACTTGCAGTTATGCCTTTAATAGCCATATTATTTGATTCGCTGGCACCCGAGGTAAAAATTACTTCATTTTCCTTTGCATGAAGTAATCTTGCAATCTGCTGTGTTGATTGCTGTAATCGCTCCTTCGCTAATAATCCTAATTGGTGTGGTGAATTAGGATTACCCATATATTTTAAAGATACTTCATTAAATGTATCCAATACCTCAACATTCACAGGTGTATTGGCAGCATAATCTAAATAAACCATCTGCTTTTCCTCTCTAAACTTGAATTCAATAATACGTGTCCTAAAAAGTTTTGTCAATCTAATTTCATAATGTGTCCTTAATTTTCTCATAAGTATAGTAAGTATAAGGTATTTCTCCATTTATCTTTTCTTCATATGTTATTTGAAACATACTGTCAGAAATCATAGGGAAAAAGGTATCACCTTCCACTTCAAGGTCAATCACGGTAAGATAAATTCTATCCACAAAAGGCATTGCTTCAAGGTACACACTTCCTCCACCGGCAATAAACACTTCCTCTTCCTCCAAAGTTATATCAAAAGCCTCGGATAAGGAGGCAACAGTGACACAATTATCTTCCTTAATATCTAATGTATTCGAGATTAAAATAGTTTTTCGATTGGGCAATGGTTTTCCTATTTCTTCAAAGGATTTTCGTCCCATAATAATTGTCTTACCGGTAGTAAGTTCCTTAAATCTCTTTTGTTCTCCCTCTATAGACCAAGGAATCATTCCCTGGTTGCCAATAACATAATTTTTAGATATTGCTACAATACTAGATATCAATTCATTTTCCACCTTATATGATTTATTCATTTATTTCTCAAGATATTTTACCCTATTCATTCAAACAATTCAAGCATTAAACCAAAATAGAACCATCCAGCTATTACACTGGGTGGTTCTAAAAAAATGACTTAACCTATCTCTATAAGAATTGTATTATACGCTTACTTTCTTTTCTAACATCCATGCTGTACCAATATAAGTTATTATTGTAAAACAAAGCATATATAAGCTGTATAAACCAAAATATAAAGAATATCTAGTGGTGTCAGTTGGTATATTCAAGGTTAAGTCTACAATATAAGTATATCCTATATTTAATGCAATAAAGATAGCAAAACTGACTATACCTCGAAATTTACTATTTGCTAGAAATGTAGTACTTAAAGTGATTGAGAAAAATGCAACCGTTATTGTACTAATCCAACCCGTAATCATTACTGCTACCACTGAAACTACATCTGTAAATGCAATTTCTAATTGGAAAAATTCTTTTACTAATTGTAAAAACATTCTTTTGACTTCTGCTATAGCATCATATTTTGCAATTAGAATTCCTCCGTCGATAGCGAATATGGCAAAGAATGCAATTCCAGCTAATATAATCTGTAAACCTGCTGATAACACTTTGGCACCAACAATTCCATAACTGGTATTCGGTGTTAGAAAAAGCATGTAGCTGCATTTTTGCTTTAAATCATTTGAATAAGTTAGGATAGATTCAAAAGCAAGGAAAAATAAAGCACCGATTGTAAAAACGACTAATAAAGTCATAGAAGTTGCAATTACATTCTCTTTACTTGTTGCAACACCAAAGAAAAAGAGTAATTCGATTAAACCTACCAGCGCTAATATAACTGCTTTTGAAAAAGCCTGCTTTCTAAATTCATATTTCATTAATTTTAACATTTTATACTCCCCCTATTATGCGTATATTTCTTTGTATAAATCAACAATTGATTTACCATGAACTGATCGCAGATTTTCTGCATCACCGATTAATTCTACAGTACCGCTTTTAATGAATATGGCATTGTCAATGATTTTTTCCAATTCATCTACTAGATGACTTGATATTAAAATAGTAACATTCTCATTTGCTACCTCTAAGATGGTAGTTATAATTTTATCTCTTGCTATTATATCAATCCCATTTAAAGGTTCATCCAGCATATATAGCTCAGCCTTTCTCGCTAGTGTAGCTGCAATCTTTAGTTTAGCTGCAAGACCGGAGGATAAACTTTTTGTTTTATCTTCCATACCAAGTTCCATCCTACCAATTAATTCTTCATAACGTTTTGTATCAAAGTCTTCAAAAAAATCATGATAGTACTTTCCAACATCAGCTACCGTCATATAATTGTAGAAAAAAGGTTCTGTAGACATGTATGCAACCTTCTTCTTAGACTCCACACCGATGGGACTACCTTTATACACTATAGTTCCACTGCTTGGTTTTACTAACCCTGCTACAATTTTCATAAATGTGGTTTTACCACTTCCATTAGGCCCAAGAAGTGCATATATCTTCCCTTCTTCAATCTCAAGGCTAATACCATTAACAGCAGTTTTATTTATATATTTTTTTACCAAATCTTTACATTGTAATATCATCTTAACCTCTTTCTGCATAATCGAGAATCCCCTCAATCACTGCTCACTTAATATTTTTTTCAATACATTTCTGTTCTAATATTTCAAATAATTCCTCTTTTGTAAATCCTAGATTCTTCATTCCATCAATAAAATTATCGAGCAACATTGTCGCCATCTCTTCTCTTATTTGTTTCAATTTAACACCATCCTCCGTCACATAGGTACCTAATCCCCTTTTTGTAAAACAAATCTCTTCCACTTCTAATTCCTTATAAATTCGATTGGCAGTATTGGGATTAATTTTGTATTTTAGTGCTAGATCCCTTCCTGATGGAAGTTTCTCGCCCAAGTTAATTACGCCACTTACCATATCTTTTTTTATGTCATTAATAACCTGCACATATATGGGAATATTATTTTCAAATTCCACACTCTACCTCCTGTTCGTATCTTTTTGCCAAATGGAATATCCATTATTCTCTTCGCTGCTTATATATAATTATTTTACCCGGGGTTCAGTTCAGTTTGGTCTGTATCTCATTACCAGTGAACTAGTTATATAGTACACTAATATTTTATTTATGTCAATACATTTTTAAAAATATTTTTCAGATTTTACATTATCTTTACAAAAACGGCTAGTTATTTATTTTAAAAAATAGTAATATATAATCAAATGCTAACAAAATGATTACACTAGATAAGGGGTGACAAACATGCCAATAACAATTTTTGCTGCCATAGACGTTGGTTCCAATGAACTATCAATGAAAATATTTGAAGTTTCTAAAAAAAACGGGATCAAAGAATTGGAATTTATTCGACATACGATTGAATTAGGTTCAGAAACATATACGAATGGCAAAATCAGTCATGTACTTGTGGATGAAATGTGCCAAGTACTCTTAGCTTTTACAAAAAAAATGAAAGAATACCAAGTAACCGACTATACTGCATGTGCTACCAGTGCAATACGAGAGTCCTTTAATAGTCTTCTAATTTTAGACCAAATTGAATTAAGTTCGGGTCTTAAGGTGAAGATATTAAGTAATTCAGAGCAGCGTTTTCTCTGTTATAAAGCAATTGCTTTAAAAGAAAATGATTTTAATAAAATTATTAAGAAAGGTACTGTTATTGTAGATGTAGGCGCAGGAAGCATTCAAATATCTTTATTTAATAAGGAAGCTTTAGTTACTACACAGAATATAAAGCTAGGTTCTCTCCGCATACGCGAAATTCTTGCTGACATGGAAAATCAAACTACTAATTTTAATAATTTAATCTCTGAATATATTGATAATGATCTCAAAACCTTTCATGAATTATTCTTAAAGGATAATAAGATTCGGAATATTATTGCAGTAGGTGATGGTTTGAGTGATATTCTTAAATATGCAACACTTAAATCTGTATTTGTCAGTACCACAGCAGAGAAACCTTTAGACTCAACACCAGACTTTAATATAGATTATGTGGGTCGTATCATATTTATAAATCTATATCAGTCATTACTTTCAAAATCTGTTGGGGAAATTAGTTCCACCTTAGGAATATCAAAAGAACAAGCTGCATTAATTCTGCCAACCGCTATGATATACTATAAAATGTTTGAGGAAACAAAAGCAGAATTCATGTGGTTTCCTGGTATTACCTTATGTGATGGTCTGGTGGCTGAATATGCTGAAAAGAAAGAAAAGATTATTCCTTCCCATCCGTTTACCAATGATATTGTTATTGCTGCTAGAAATATTGCTTCACGCTACCAATGTAATTTATCGCATACTAATAATGTAGAATATATTGCATTAACTGTATTTGACAGCATTCGCAAATTTCACGGGTTTGGGAAAAGGGAGCGGCTTCTGCTGCAGATAGCTACTATTCTTCATGATTGCGGTGAATATATCAATATGAATGCTGTGGGAGAGAATTCCTACAATATTATCATGTCGACTGAGATAATTGGTCTTTCACATACAGAACGTGAAATCGTTGCTAATTTAGTTCGTTATAATTCGAGTGACTTTCCAAAGTATTTAGAGTTTGTAGGTGGTTTTGATAAAGATACCTATATAATGATTTGTAAATTAGCTGCAATACTAAGAATTGCGAATGCCATGGACAAAAGTCATCGTCAGAAATTCTCCAATTTAATCATTACTAGGAAGGATAAAGAGCTTATATTAACCACAGAGACTTTAGAAGATATTACTCTTGAAAAAGGGCTATTTGAAAAAAAAGCCGATTTCTTTGAAGAGGTATATGGTATCCGTCCTATACTAAAGCAGAAAAGGAGTATCTAATTATGAGTTCATATACACTTAATGAAAATGAATACAATAGACCCGAATATTTTATCAACCGAGAATTAAGTTGGATTGATTTTAACTACAGAGTATTAGGGGAAGCAAAAGATAAGGCTATCCCCTTAATGGAGCGATTGAAGTTTTTAAGCATAACTGCCTCCAATCTTGATGAATTTTATATGATACGTGTGGCTTCCTTAAAAGATATGGTAGATGCTGATTATACAAAAAAAGATATTGCAGGTATGAGTCCCTCCGATCAGCTAGACCGAATTAATAAGGCAGCACATGAGTTGGTAACATCCCAATATGTTACTTTTAATCGTTCTTTACAACCCTTGCTGAAGCAAAATAAATTAAATATTATTACAGAATATGAGTCCTTATCTGAATCACAAAGTAAATATGTGGATGATTATTTTCATCTTGATGTATACCCCGTTTTAACTCCTATGGCAGTGGATTCTTCGCGTCCTTTTCCATTGATACGTAATAAGACCTTAAATATTGGAGCTTTACTATCTGATCGGAAAGGCAAAGAAGATTTTGACTTTGCTACAGTGCAGGTTCCGGCTGTCCTGCCCCGTTTTATTAAGATTCCATCTACCGTAAAAGGTGAGACTACTTTGATTCTACTAGAGCAGATTATTGAGAAAAATATTAATAAATTATTCTTAAACTATGATGTTATCTGTGCATTTCCATACCGTGTAATGAGAAATGCAGACTTAACAATAGAAGAAGATGAAGCAGCCGATTTATTAACTGAGATTCAAAAGCAATTAAAAAAGCGACAATGGGGTCAAGCAATTCGTCTAGAGGTAGAAGATAAGATAGATAAACGTTTATTAAAAATATTAAAAAAAGAAATAAAAATTAAGGAGGAGGACATATTTAAAATAAATGGCCCTCTTGATTTAACATTTTTATTTAAGCTCTATTCACTAAGTGGTTTTGATTCTTTAAAAAACAAAGCTTACACACCTCAACCGGTTAAGGGTATTAATACCGAAGAAGATCTGTTTACTCAGATTCATCGTGGTGATATTCTCTTGTATCACCCTTATCAAACCTTCATTCCGGTGGTCGATTTTGTAAGACAAGCCTCTAAAGATCCTAATGTACTGGCAATTAAGCAAACACTTTATCGTGTTAGTAGCAACTCTCCTATCATTACTTCATTAGCAGAAGCTGCTGAGAATGGTAAACAAGTTTCGGTTCTAGTTGAATTAAAGGCTCGATTTGATGAAGAAAACAATATCAATTGGGCAAAAAAGCTGGAACAGGCAGGTTGCCATGTTATATATGGATTAAAAGGTTTAAAAACTCATAGCAAAATAACCTTAGTAGTACGTCGTGAAGAGGATGGAATTCGTAGATACGTACATCTAGGTACTGGAAATTACAATGATACAACTGCTAAACTATATACAGATATGGGTCTATTTACTTGCTCTAATCCAATTGGGGAAGATGCAACTGCAATATTTAACATGCTTTCTGGTTACTCGGAGCCACTATCCTGGCATAAACTCTCAGTAGCTCCATTATGGCTAAGAGATAAATTCTTAGAGCTAATTCACCGAGAAACTACCTATGCCAAAGCTGGTCACGATGCTCATATTATTGCGAAAATGAACTCTCTCTCTGACCCTAAGATTATTATCGCTTTATATGAAGCCTCCGCAGCAGGCGTTAAGATTGATTTAATCGTTAGGGGAATCTGTTGCCTTAAAGTAGGCCTACCGATGGTCAGTGAAAATATTACCGTTCGTTCCATAATAGGTAATTTCTTAGAACATTCCCGAGTCTTTTACTTTTATAATGATGGATATGAAGAAGTCTATATGGGCAGTGCCGATTGGATGCAAAGAAACCTGGATAAACGTGTAGAAATACTCTTCCCTATCGAGGATCAGAATCTAAAAAGTCAAGTAATCGAGATTCTTCAGATACAGCTAAATGATACCGTGAAAGCTCACCTTCTTCAACCAGAGGGCCACTATGAAAAGATTGATAAACGTGGTAAGGTCTCTTTTAACTCTCAAGATTATTTCTGTGCAAAAGCAATCGAGGATTCATCTGTTGAAACTGTTATTGTGCAAAAGCGTGTTTTTGAACCAAAAACAAACACAAATTCACAATAAATGGAGGCATAATTTTTAATGAAAAAGTTATTACACATATTATTTAGCCGAGTAGTAATAGTCGGCGTATCCATATTGATTCAAGCATTTGCATATTTCGGAGTATTATGGTATTTTGGAAATTATTTTGTATATTTTTATGCAATATGCCTTATTTTAAGCATTGCTGTAGTAATTTATATTGTAAACGGTAAAAGTAATCCTGCCTATAAAATTGCATGGATTATACCAATTATGGTATTTCCCATCTTCGGTGGTTTATTTTATCTAATGTTTGGAAGTACAAAAAACGGCCGTCATAGTAAGAAAAAACTCTCCAAAATCAAGGAAAATTATCTGAATGTAATTCACTGTGATACTAAAATATTAGAACAATTAGAAAAACAAGATATATCAATCGCAAACCAGTCCCGATATATCAATAACTATGCTGATGCTCCTATTTATCAGAATACCTCCTCAGAATATCTTACTCCTGGAGAAAAAAAGTTTGATCGACTTAAACTTGAGTTAGTGAAGGCAAAACGTTATATCTTTATTGAATACTTTATCATTCAGGAAGGAATTATGTGGAATTCTATCTTAGATATTCTCGTTCAGAAAGTGAAGGAAGGTGTAGATGTACGTGTCATTTATGATGATGTAGGATGTTTATTCACTCTACCCTATGGTTATGATAAAAAGCTTGAAAAGATGGGTATTAAATGCAGTGTATTTAATCCCTTTGTTCCTGTTCTATCACTTCGATTGAATAATCGTGACCACCGCAAAATCTGTGTCATTGACGGACATACCGCTTTTACAGGTGGTATTAACCTTGCAGATGAATACATTAATGCCTATGTCAAATATGGACATTGGAAGGATTCTTCTATTGTACTTCAAGGTGATGCCGTATGGAGTTTTACACTTATTTTTCTCTCATTATGGGATTACACAAGAAATATCACTGAGGATTACGAACAATTTCGCCCATATCCTGAACATATCAAGGATATTACTTCCGACGGATATGTACAGCCTTATACTGACAGTCCCCTAGATAATGAGTCTGTTGGTGAATCAATCTATATGAATATGATAAATTCTGCGAAGCATTACGTGTATATTACCACACCCTATCTTATTCTAGATAACGAAATGATTACTTCCTTAAATTTAGCTGCAAAACGAGGAGTAGACGTCCGCATCATAACACCTCGTATACCTGACAAATGGTATGTTCATCCTGTTACACGGGCCAATTATGATATATTAATTGAATGTGGTGTAAAAATATATGAATACACACCTGGGTTTATTCATTCCAAAACCTTCGTAGTTGATGATGAACTGGCCGTAGTTGGTACAACAAATTTAGATTATCGGAGTTTATATTTACATTTTGAATGTGGTGTTTGGCTGTATAAAACTAAGAGTGTGTTAGAGGTAAAAGATGATTTTATTAAAACCTTAGAGGTAAGCGAGAAAATCACTTTAGAAAATCATAAGAAATTATCTTGGCTGCGTAGATTAGGGTGTTCCCTATTAAGAATACTTGCTCCACTTATGTAGAAGTACAATATGAGTTATTCCTATTAATTGAGTTATAAATTTTTCTTTAATCTTAGGTTTGCAGAGACTACCTGTCTCCGCAAACCTATTGTTTATTATTCCTTAGGCATATTACCACAAGATCCACTACAACCGCTACAGCTACTGCAGCCTGCACTTTCACCTTTTTTAAGACGCATTACGCTTTTTACAATGATATTTGCAACTAATATTATCACAGTGACAGCTATTATATAATTGATCATCACATTTTGCCTCCTCTTCTTTATTGCTATTCTTTACTAGTATTGAAATATTTTCAATATCTGTAAAACCTTGTTCCATTAGAGTCTTCTTCAGGCTACTAAACCACTCCCCTTTTTTCACTTCAGTGACCTGCTCTGTTTTCTCATCAATGAATAGAACTTGATTATCGTTTTCTATGTCTAAATTTTTATAGTCAATTAAATAAAGGTTTTTACGATTTATTACACCTAAATCTTCCAATGTTTTTACCATACGATAAATTGTTGCAATACCTACAGTTGAATCCTTTTTTATTGCTTTGTAGTATATTTCTTTACAACTAGAGCATTCATCCTCTAATATAATATCAATGAGTAATTTTCTTTGTTGAGTAATACGTAAACCTTTCTTTCTAAGCTGTTCTTGTATGATTTCACTTTTATGAGCTCTTACTGATATGGGATTTTTATCTAAAGTTTTTTTCATATGAACTCCCATCTGCGTGCTTTAGCACGTATATAAATCAAGATGTTGAAAAATTTATTTTATTTTTCAACCTAACTCCCCTTTACCTCTTAAGTAAGTCTAATAACTAAATTTCCAATATTGTATATTAGAAAAGCTATGATCCAAGCAGTTGTCATTTGGAATGCAATTGTTTTAAAAGTCCATTTCCAGGAACCCATTTCTCTTTTGAGTGCTCCAACTGCTGCAAAACATGGCATGCATAATAGGTTAAATGCCATATAGGAATAAGCCGAAATTTTAGTAAATGCCTCTGCTACACCAGGAATTGCTGCTGTACCTTCTGATGCTGCTACTGTAATATCTTCTGATGCTCCAAATAACACACCAAATGTTGAAACAATATTTTCTTTGGCAATAAAACCGGTTACAGTTCCTACTGCAGCCTTCCAATTACCAAAACCAAGTGGAATGAAGATGAATTTAATACTATTTCCCATGTAAGCTAGAAAACTATCTTCCATATCAACCATTCCGCTAAAATTAAAACTGGATAATAACCAAATAAATACGGTGGAGGCAAAAATAATCGTTCCTGCTTTTATTACAAATCCTTTTACCTTCTCAAAGCCATGAATAAAGACACTTCTCAACGTAGGAATTCTATATTGTGGAAGTTCCATAATGAAATTTGATATTCCACCTTTGAACATTGTCTTACTTAAGATAATACCACTTAGAATTGCAACTGCCAACCCTAAAATATAAATGGAATATACGATAAGTGTCTGATTATCATTTGGAAATAAAGTTGCTGCAAACATAAGATAAATGGGGAGTTTTGCTCCACATGACATGAATGGTGTAATCATCATTGTGAGTCTTCTGTCTTTCTCATTTTCCAATGTTCTAGATGCCATCAAAGCCGGTACAGAACAACCAAAACCCATAAGTAATGGGATAAAAGATTTACCGGATAGTCCAAACTTTCTGAATAATCGATCCATAACAAAGGCAACTCTTGCCATGTATCCACTGTCTTCCATGAAGGACATTAATAGAAACAACACCAATATCTGTGGCATGAAGGATACTACTCCACCAAGTCCTGCTAAGATTCCATCTACTACTAAAGATAAGGCCCAATCTGCTCCACCTGCACCTACAATAAAATCAGCAATTGTAGTGGTAAGTGGTCCATCCCAAAAGTCTGTTACAATACCTTGAAGCCAAACACCAATTCCAAGTGGTCCTTCACCAAAGGTAATACCAAACATAAGATACATAATTCCCGCAAATAATGGTAAAGCTAGGAATCGGTTTGTTAATATCTTATCTAATTTGTCAGAGGTCGTTTCCACATGCCCGATATTCTTTTTCTTTACTGAACTTTTTACCACTTTTGCAATGAATTGATATCTTAAATCAGCAATTTTTGCTTCCGTATCGCCATCTGCACCTTTTTCAGCATCTTTAACAATTTCTTCTGCTGATATTCTTACTTGTTCAGATAAGCCATTAAGGACAACCTCATCACCTTCCATTATTTTAATAGCTTTCCAGTTTCTATCCTCTGGTTTTTCATCGTCAACTAATTCTTCTATTCTAGATACTGCTGCACTGATATTTTCATCAAATATATCCAATGGATTTGTTTTTGTACCTTTTTTAGCAATCTGTATCGCTGCATCCATTAATTCTTTTGTACCTTTTCCTGTACGTGCTACAATTGGTACTACAACTACACCTAAAAGTTTTGACAACTTATCGCAGTCAATAACATCACCTTTCGCTTCTACTTCATCCATCATATTAAGTGCTATAACAGTAGGAATCTGTGTTTCGATAATCTGTAAGGTCAAATAAAGATTTCGTTCAATACTAGTTCCATCTACTATATTTATAACAGCATCCGGTTTTTCTTTTATTATGTAATCTCTTGCCACTATTTCTTCTGCTGAATATGGTGAAAGAGAATACGTTCCCGGTAAATCAAGTATAGTAAATTCCCTGTCTTTTTTATAAACTCCATCTTTTTTATCAACAGTAACGCCTGGCCAATTACCTACGTGCTGCTTAGATCCAGTTAAATTGTTAAACAATGTTGTTTTCCCACTATTAGGATTTCCTGCCAAAGCTATAGAATAGTTCATATGATGTCCCCTTCATTTCTTATTAATTTTGACTTACTTCGATTTGTACTGCTTCGTCTTTTCTTAGACTAAGTTCATATCCTCTTACATTAACTTCAATTGGATCACCTAAAGGTGCAACTTTGATTACCTTAACGATAGCTCCAGGAGTAACACCCATATCCATAATTCTGCGTCTTACGGGACCTTTTTCTCCAATACCTGTTACTTTTCCTTCTTCACCTGGCTTTAAATCCTTTAATGTCATCTTCTTCCTCCTACGCTACCATGATTTTAGATGCTAATCCTTTATTTATAGCGACTCTTACGTCTTTTATTAAAACTATCATGCCACTCTCATTTTCAGAAAGCAATTTAACGCTCTCCCCTTTCACAAAACCCATATCCTGTAAATGTCTTTTCACATCATCTTTGCCTTTAAAATCTATAATAACTCTTGATTCGCCTAAATTAATAAATGTCAGTGCCATAATACATCTCTCCCTCGCTCTATATTGGTAATGATTATCATTTGCAAATATATTATATAATTAATATATTCACTTGTCAATATGCTTTTTGAAAATAATTATCAATATCTTAATGGATAAAAACTGTATGTATATCCATTTGGGCTAACGCGTATGCCTTAGCTTCCGTTCCTTCCCTGCGGCATGTCCTTTGCAGAGCATCAAAGATATAAAAAACAGCGCATACAGCTTTATTCATGTCAAGTCTCTCGAGGAGACTTTTTCAGTGGCGTCAGCATATCAGACATCTTCTTCATAATAAAAGGGTTGTTTACCATCACAGTAAACAACCCTTTCATTATTTTTATTCAGTTATTGCTAGTCTAATCTGTGACTTGTCCTGCCAGAAAGTTAATAAATTGTTGCGCTGTTCTTCCAGAACGTCCGCCATGGCTCATTTCCCAAGCAGTTGCTTTCGTACAAAGTTCTTCTTCCGATAACTTTATACTATCAATTTGTTTTGCTAGACCTTTCACAATATCATAATACTCTTTTTGGGTTGGTGCGGAATAATTAATTGAGATACCAAACCTTGCCACAAGAGATAATTTTTCTTGCATGGTATCCGAACGGTGTAATTCATCCTTCGAAACATCCGAGCGGTCACTCCAAGTTTCCCTGATCAAATGTCTTCGGTTTGATGTGGCATAGATTAATACGTTATCAGGCTTCGTCTCTAATCCACCTTCAATAACTGCTTTCAGGTATTTATACTCAATTTCGAATTCTTCAAAGGATAAATCGTCCATATAGATGATGAATTTATAATTTCGATTCTTCACCTGTGCTATAACCGTAGATAAATCTTCAAACTGATGTTTATATATCTCTATCATTCGAAGGCCGCGATTATAATATTCATTTAATATTGCTTTCACGCTAGTTGATTTACCAGTACCACTATCGCCAAAGAGAAGAACATTATTCGACTTTCTTCCTTCGACAAATGCTTCCGTATTATCTACTATCTTTTTCTTCTGAATCTCATAACCAACCAGATCATTCAGTCGAATATCGTCAGTATTCGTAATTGGATAAAGCAGAACGTTATTATCTTCATGTTTCACACGAAAAGCCTTATTCAAACCAAATTTACCAACACCATAATCCCGATAGAAATCTGTTACAATCGTAAATATTTCATTTTCATCTTTAGCTTGTTCAATTTGTGTGCTTAATACTCTGACCTTATCACTTACACTCTTATTATATCTCTTACCATTCTTTACAATAGCTTGATAGTTCAATATAATACTAAAACAATTAATTCCTAACTCCGATTCTATTCCAGTATAATCATAATCAAATAGTTCTTTAATTATCTTAAAATCTCCTTTAGCAAATTGATTGACAGTTCCTTGCTGTGCTCCAACTTTTTCACAAGTTATACTAAAGGGATTCTCATTGGTCGCTAGAATATAGGCTAAATAATTATGCCAAAGGTTGATGTCAAATCCAAACTCTGTTGCTAAATCTAAAAGCCGATTTATCTGTACATAGATTTTTGTGACAATTTCTTCTTTTGATATGGAATTTATATCAGGTTGTCCAACTGGTCTTTTATCCCAAATTTCAAATATTCCAGCCAAAGAGAATAAAATACTGTCCTTTTCTAGATTACGATATATCACTAATTTGGATATTTTATCATACATATGTTATCCTTTCCCTCTATATCAATGAATTGCTATAATTCTTCTAATGGAATCATTTTAATAAATCTGTTATTTGTAGCAAGTTCTTCTAATTCTTTGCTGAATCCATTTTTAGAGAATAGGTAATAGTACTCTGGTTTGATTTGAGCTTGTTCAACCAGTTCCAGTAGATGCAGATAATCTGACATTTCCATTACATGATCAATCCATAAGCAACTACCAATCAACATATTACCCTTGTTATCTTCTGCAACGATATCAATGGTTCCATTCTTACCAAACCAGCTTCCCCAGCTTTCATATTCGTAAGGTAGCTTATGATAACTGTTAATCAGCTTTAAACATTCCGTACAGGTACTTACAAAGTACCCCTTCATATAGTCATTCAAATCAGGTTTTACCTTGGTATCATATACGAAATCTACTTCCTGTCTTTCTAATAATGACAGATTCGGGAATACATATCGATACCAAAAATTAATATAATTATCTTTGATGCGGTATAAACCCTTTTGTGCATTCTCTTTCCCTGTAGTATCAAAGGAAAATATTTTTTCTGCAATGTCTAACTCTATGAGATTTTTTATATAAACACTGATTTTTGCTCTACTGAATCCTGTTCTGTCATAAATATCATTCAGTTTATACTTTCCTTCTGCCAAAGTAGCCAATATTGTATTATATAAACTTAATTCTCTAAGCTCACTTTTTAAAAAGTTCTCGGCTTCATCATGTAGTGTACCATTAGGATGTAATATAAGTTTCTTAATGTTATCTTCTACTGAAAGATCTTCACACCATTCCTCCATATACCTCGGTACTCCACCCAACACACCATTCATATAGATGCACTGTTCTACTGAAGAATTTGGAAAACGATTTACATAATCTACAAAGGTAAATTCCTTTAGTTTAATAAACGCTGAAATATTCCTGGCCGCTAATCCTAAACTGCTAACCATTTCGTTCTCAATCCAGTTAACAGAGGAGCTGCATAAAATGATCATTACTTTCTTAGACTTTTCTTGTTCCGACAAAATGCGAGTAATGGCAGTGATAAATTCAGTGCTGTTTTTAATAATATGATGGAACTCATCAATTATAATAATAGTTTTATGATTATTCGTGGGCTCAGTGCTGCTTATCTTTATTACAGCATCCAATAAATGATAGTAATCCAATTGATCAACAATACTATGGTATTGGTCCTTTATTTCTTCTTTCATATGCAGTAATTGCTCTCGCTCCGAAGCTTCCCTTGCAGCATAATAAAAGTTTGCCTTTCCCTTAGTAAATTCAAACATTAATCTAGTTTTACCTATGTCGCTTCTGCCATACAATATAATTAGATTATTACGATCTGCTCCATAATAATCCTCTAATTGACTTAATTCCGAACTTCGTCCGACAAACAAACCTATCACCGCCATTCCTCATATGTGTTTTCTACATTCTGTCCGGTGCCTCAAAACCTAATAAATCGATACAAGTCTCTAATATGCCTTGTGCTAAAGCAATCAAGGAAATCCAGGATTTCTGTTTTACTTTATCTTCTTCCGCAATGATTTTATTTTCATGATAAAAGCTGTTAAAGGCATTGGCTAAATCATAAATATACTGGCAAATTCTATGAGGGGCGTTCTCTTCAAAGCTACGCTCAATCATATCATTAAACTTTGCCATTTCCAACATTAATGATATTTCACTACCAATAGTTGAAGGAGCAATTGATTTACTATTAATCACGGTATCACTTGATAATTCTTTGAATTTATTTAAAATTGATTTAATGCGAACAATGGTATATAAAATATATGGACCAGTATCTCCTTCAAACGATATAAAGCGATCTTTGTCAAATACATAATCTTTAACTGCCTGGTTGGATAAATCGCCATATTTAAGGGCAGCTAGTCCCACCTTTTTGGAGATGTCCTTTGCTTCCTCTTCTGACATCTCACGGTTCTCCATTATCTTTGTATATACTGCATCATTGATATTCTGTATTAGATCCTCAAGACGCATAATTCCACCATCTCTTGTTTTAAAAGGCTTACCATCTTTGCCATTCATGGTACCAAAACCTAAGAAGGTTAATTTTACTGTATCATTCGCTAATTTAGTCTTCTTTACACAACGGAATACTTGTTCAAAATGTAATTCTTGTCTCTTATCTACAATATAAGTGATGGCATCTGGTTTAAACAGCTTCATTCTCTCCACTATGGTTGCCAAATCAGTTGTACTATACAAAGTTGCACCATCTGATTTTCTAATCATACATGGTGGAATCTCTCTCGTATCTGTTTCTTCCTTTACATCCACAACCAAGGCACCTTCACTCATTTTAGCATAATTATTATCTTTTAGATAAGTAATCATGTCAGGAATATATTCTTGTGCGTCGCTTTCCTTCTTCCATAAATCAAAACTAACATTTAAGTTTCCATAGTTTTTCTTTAAATCAGTGATGGATACCGAAAGTATATGATTCCATAATGCTAAATAACCTCTATTACCATTTTGTAATAGAAAAGTCGCATTCTGAGCTTCTTCCTTGAATTCCGGATGTGATTTCGAATATTCACTGGCTGTTGGATAGATTTCCTCCAATTCCGATATAGTAAATGGTGCTTCCGTTGGATATTCACCGGTATAGTTGTCATCAAAATACACTAATTCAGGCTGTCTTTTCTTTAATTCAGTAATAATTAACCCCATCTGCAGACCCCAATCCCCAAGATGAACGTCTCCGATTACATTATGGCCTAAATATTTGCCCACTCTCTTAATACTCTCACCAATTATTGCTGAACGCAGATGACCTACATGCAGAGGTTTCGCTACGTTAGGACCGCCATAATCAATTATTATGGTTTTGGGATTAGTTGGTTTCTCACACCCATATTGATTGGAATCACTCATTTCATTCAGAAATTCTGCAAGAAATGTACTACTTAAAGTAATATTAATGAACCCAGGCATAATTGCAGTAATCACTTCAAAGATTTTGCTATCCTTTAAACTATCTACCACTTCATTTGCAATCATGATTGGTGCTTTTTTATATTCTTTTGCTGCAGCTAATGCACCATTACACTGATATTGGCACAAATCAGGGCGATTTGACAACGTAACCATTCCATACTTGCCTTCATATCCCTTTGCCTCAAATGCTTGCATTAATTCTTCAGCAATTTTATCAATAATTTTTTTCATAATTGACTCCCATCTGCGTGCCTTCCACGCGTTCAAATCAAGGGGGTATGAATATTTGCTTTCACCCTTTCCTCAATTCGTTTCTTTCTATATATATGGCTTTTCTTTAAAATACTCTACCATAATTACCTTCGGATGTAAATACTATGTTGATTTCTATGATAGAACAAAAAAGATATTGACAATATGTAACTAGTTACATATAATAAAGGTAACTAGTTACATATTTCAATATCTTGATTTGAATGCGTGCTGAAGCACGCAGAGGGGAGTTTAAATGGATAATATTAAGGAGAAAGCATATATATTCGGATCAATTTTCACGATCGCAAATAGATTGCAAATATTAGGTGACAAGTTTGATGAAAATCTGACGACAAAACAATGGCTCTTAATAGCTAGTATTACACGAATGGACAATGCTACTCCAACGATTAGTGAGGTCTCTCATCAGATTGGTAATTCAAGACAGAATGTAAAGAAAATGGCTTCTATCTTGGAAAAGGAGGGCTTTTTATCTCTTGAAAAGGATATAAACGATGCAAGAATACTTAGAATAAGATTAACAGAAAAATGTTTAAACCATTTTAGACAGCGTGAACAAAGAGAATTAGATTTTATAGAGAAATTATTTACCGAGTTTGATGCAAACAAGGTTACCGGTTTATATCAAGGACTATCAAAATTATCAGATAATATGATTGAAATGGAGAATCTATATGTTAAGGGTGAAAAGGAGTAAAAAACTTATGTGGATAATATTAATTGCCGTAATAATTATAATCGCAGCAATTGTTACATTTTTTAGTATTCCAAATTCAAAGACTAAAAGAGAATTTGAAAATGAAATTAAAAGTTTATCCTCAAATATAACTAAGGATGATAGCATTTTTACAGAAGATGATATCAAGGATTTACCTACACCTGTTCAGAAATATTTTAGATATTGTGGATATATAGGAACACCTAAAATGTCTTATATGAAGGCATCTTTTAAGGATGTAGATTTTCGAATGTCTTCTGCAAAGAATAAATTAGTAATTGATTATACTCAATACAATTTTGTAACAAAACCAAATCGTTTTGCTTACATCGATTCCTCAATCCACGGTATACCTTTTGAAGGATTTGATTCTTACTTAAATGGCGTGGGTAGTATGAAAGGGGTTATTGCTAAATTAATCACGTTATTTCATCAAAAGGGAGAGTCTATGGACAAAGCATGTTTAGTTACTTTTCTCTCAGAATGCCTGATGGTTCCAAATGTCGCACTTCAGGACTATATAGCTTGGGAGAATGTTGATGATACTCATGCAAAAGCCACCATTACATATTATAGTATATCTGCAAGTGGTATATTTACTTTTGATCAAAATGGAGCAATGCTGTCTTTTAAAACCGGCGATCGAGTGGCTACTGATGCGGATGGATCAACAAGAGTTGCTGAATGGTCGGCTAATTGCAGTAACTATCAAACAGTAAATGGAATTAAGCAACCTTCGTTACTACAAGCAATTTGGCACTTTCCAGAAGGTGACTTCTTATATTTTAACGGAGATGGGGTAATATTTGAGTTTAAATAAAATAAAAACAATAGCTGTGTCCCTTATATTTACAAGGAATACAGCTATTGTTTTGGTAACGGTTTTGTAGACTAAGAAATTTGGCATTATATTCCTGTCTTTTATTTACTCAATAACTTTATCTAAATCTACTTGAAAGGTTTCTCCCTTTTTCATTAGTATGTGCCCTGATTCATATGATTCACCATCTACAGTGATATATACTTCATTAACTCCATAATAATTTCCTAAAGTATTTGTAATGCATTGCAGGATCAACGCTTCATAAGTGGAACCAGAATTCATTTCTGTGACTAACTCCTTAGAAAAATCAACATTTACCACGTTATCTGTGTCTAAATATAGATTGTTTATCTTCACATTTGGACTAAGTACAGGATCAAACTTTTCTTCCACTATCTCTTTATAAACTTCTTCTAGCTTTGTTCTTGTTACATCACTAGTAAAGTATGAAAGTTGTTTTTCTACAGAATATATGATATCTTCATCAACATTTGGATAAAAAAACTTTACTGTTTGAGTGAATGGTACATTCTTTTCTATTTTACTTAAAGAAGAGGTAATGTCCATACCGTTTGACGTAAAAATTGTCTTCACCAAACCTACCTCTATTGCATAATAATCAACCGTCTTATCCTCCTTACCCATTGTAGTAACTTCTAAGGCTTCAAATGTTCCGGCTGGCGTTGTAATTTTTACTCCGTCATTTGAAATATAACGTTTTCTGTTATCTTTTAGCGTCCATTCTGTTCCTTTTACTAGGGGTTCCATCAATAAAATTTCAGCATCACCATTTGTGTTATCGATAAGATTTTCTCGATAATAACATTCGCCTCTAGATAAGAGTATCGTTAACTTTTCATCCTTATTCTCTATAACTTTAACTAGATCTGTTCCACCATTACTGGTCCTCATCTGAATACGATTATCTTCTGTATAATCAACAAAGACCTGATAGGAAGCATATTCATTTCCTTCTCCCTCGTACACATATCTTGTATTAACTTTAAATGGATAATAATCTGCAATGGTAATATTCTCTTCTATTTCCTGGGTTGTTGATTCCGTTACTGTAGGTGTTGTTCCTGGGTTATCAACAGCATTTGTTATAGATTCCGTGGGTAGTGGAATATCACTTATATCATTTGTTTCAGCGTCTTGTCCTATCTTTGTTGATGTACATCCCGTCAACATCACTAAGAAAATTATATAACTGAACATTATATTTATTCTTTTCATCAAATGACCTCTCTCTAATTATATTTGTTAATATTGTTCCAATTTTCCATATTATCTATTCCATAGTTTGAGATTGTTGAGTATCTCTAATATTCAAAATGTTATATCATCTTCTATTATAGTTTCCTATATAGTAATCTTAATTTAAATTTACAAAATAAAAAATCCCCATACCTTGAAGGATATGAGGACCTTTTCGTTCAATATGAATTTTAGCTTGGCATTATAATAGCCGCGATGATATACGCAAGTATACCGGCGCCACCCATGAAGCAAAAAACTACCCATAATAATCTAACAATGGTTGGATCAAGATTAATGTATTCAGCAATACCTCCGCATACACCACTTATCATTTTGTTCGTACTTGATTTGTATAATTTTTTAGGTTCCATTTAATTTCCTCCTTATTGATAAAAGTTTAATGTTATATTGCCAATGCCGCATTCTAGAGTAAAATTATTCTCAGCACCGCTATTTATTGTTGTATCAGAGTATCTATTATGATTAATTATAACAGTTCCTACTCCGCAGTCAATACTATAATTATAATTTTCTTTTCTTCCATTTACATTAAGATTAACAGTTCCAATTCCACTTTTCATTGAACTATCGCCTGTAATTATCCCTGTTGCTTTAATTGTTCCAACACCATTATCCATTATAACATTATTTACATTCATATTATCTATAATTAGTTCTCCAGCAGCGACTGAGTAGTAGGATTTATTCTTAACGATTAAATCATGAATTCTAAAACTACCTGCACCTACATATAGATTGGCTTCTTCTGCTGTTAGGCTATCAGCCTCAATCTTACCTGCTCCTAAGTTAATCTCAATGTCCTCAGCTATAAAGTCCTCCGGTAATGTAATCAAAACTTGGGGCATATCTTCTTCATTTCTCACATTTCCCATATTGACAGGAATATTGAGGTCAAATATCTGAATATCATAACCTAGTTCTTTATTATCACGAATTAACCATACTCCATCTTCCATTGTACTGCTAAAGTCATTTTCGCTCATATTGTATGCATCAATATGAAAGGTATCTCCTCTATTGATTATAACAGAACCATATGATATCTGTAGGTCAATTGATTTTACATCCTCATATTCTTCTGTAAAATCGTAATTATTATCTTGATCAGGTCCAACAGAATATCTCATGCCTAAACCAATGATTAAAAATACGATACCTAACATTATGGCTGCTCCACCTACCATAAAACAAATCTTTCTAAAGGTTTTCATGCCATCACACTCCTATTTCTAAATGGTATTTTGCAAATATTAACAAACCCACGAATGATTGCAGGTATCACCTTTGTACCTAACGCTATAGTGACCATTGTAAATAGTAAACCTATTCCAAATAATATTAGGCCAGCGCCCGCTAAACATATACCGATAAAAGGAATTGTAAATAGTTTAATAAGGCCCAAGAAAGTCAAAGCAATACCAATAATTGTTAGTACTACTGATATAATAATAAATGCTATAAAAATTCCTGCTGTTGCGCAAAATGCTGCTAAGAACAAACTAAATACGGTTGCAATGATTGGAATACCAATGGGTATTGCAAAAATACATAAAAGTATAATCAAAACTATCTTTGAGCCATTATCTGTGCTCTTATGTTCTTCTCTTTCATTTCTTGTATCCCCACGGCCTCCTGTATTCGGATTCTGTTCCGCATTGAAATTATTTTTTCTTTCATTGCCATTATCATTCTTTGTTTCGCTCTCCATTGCTGTCCCATCAAGGATTTCATACTTTGGTTCTTGAAGGGCTTCATCTTCATACCCTTTCTCAGTAAAGTATCCTCGACTCTGTGCTTCCTGTGTACTGCTAAATAGATCTGCTTTAATGCTTGCAGCTACCTTAGCCGGAGATCCCAACTCTACTATGATAATTTGTTCTCGGTCCTGTCCTGCATCATCAAAATAGCCTTCATAATACTGTAATGCTTCTTGTCTTTCATCCATAGGAATGTCTTGTAATAATCTTTCTAATTCTCTTATAAATTCTAATTTTGACATCTAAACACTCACCCCCACGAACATATTATTAATCTTATTACAATAGCTCTTCCATTCATCAAAATACAAACGAAGCTGTATTTTCCCTTTTTCTGTTATCTTATAATATCTTCTGTTCCGCCCGTCACATGCCAGATCATAAACTTCCAAGCAGTCATCTTTTTGTAGTCGCCTTAAAACCGGATATAAAGTCGACTCTGATATTTCGATTGCATGACGAACATCTTGTGTAATTTTATAACCGTAGGTTCCCTCATTTTCCTTTGAGACGACTGCCAGGACAATCGCATCAAGCAATGCTGCACCAGTATTGAATACCATAGTATCTACTTCCTTTCTTTATAATACAAATGTTATTCATCCCAATATTTTTATTATAATCGTTATCAGTATATAATATTATTATTTATTCAATATTATACGCCGTATAATATTGTTTTATGAAAACAATATACATCATATAGAAATATATGTCAACATTTTTTTATATATATTTTGAATATGATTTTTAAACTAATTAACTTGTGATGGTACAAAATAACATTTGAAAGTGATAAAGTTTTTGAAAATGATGCAAAGAAGTTTAAGGCTTACAAAAAAGATTTTGAATATATACCAAAGTTTGGATTTACTTTCTATCCTATGAATATTGTACATTCTATAGTTTCCAGCCATATCGTTAAAAATTATAATTTAGCTCAGTAATGTACATTGAAAAGTTAATATTGATAATTGGTAAAGACTGTATTAATATTTAATATAAATAAAAAATAAGGACGAGGATCTATGATGGATATTCTTTATAAAAGGAAAAAGGATTTTACTGCCGAGCAATTAGCACAATTATTTCTATCTGTAGAATGGCAATCAGGCAAACACCCAGAAATGTTGGTTATTGCTTTTCACAACTCAACACGAGTTATTTCAGCGTGGGATGATAATAAGCTTATCGGACTAATTCGTGGTCTTGATGATGGAATTTGGCAAGCAACTATTGATTGTTTGCTAGTACATTCCGAATATCAAGGGCGAGGTATTGCCTCAACTTTATTAGAAATGTTGAAGGAAGATTACAAAGAAATTCTTTATCTAGATGTTATACCAGACGAAAAAAGGAATGTTTTATTTTATCAGAAACACGGATTTACAGTAATGGAAGAGGGAACTGCTATGCAGATTATCTCAAAAAAATGGAATTAAGAGATTTTAAGAATAGTATTAAACATTGGTTAGGATGTCCTAAGCACAATTTAGGCTGTGTAATGAATAGTGGTGCATATATATTCATTTTGTCTACCGCGGATGCTTTAGCTTCCGTGCCTTCACTGCGGCATGTCCTTTATAGAGCCTCAAAGATATGAAAAACATCGCAGTAGCTCTGTTTTTCACTGAGTCTCTAATCGGACATAAACAGTCTTGTCAGCCGGTCTACGACAAAAATTTAGTATACCTATATATTCCAGTACAATTACAATAAAAATGAAGTGATTGCTTTATTGTCATCAAAAAACATTGAAATACGTATTATAAATATCTAGTAAAGTTAATTCACCCACTTTATTTTTTACTACATCTGCTGCAAGCACTCGGTGCTGCTGCCAAACCGCCTAGTGCTGTTTCACGTAACTCATGAGGCATACTTCTGCCTACGTTATACATTACTGCGACCACCTCATCAAACGGCACTAAATTCTCAATTCCACTTAATGCGATTTCTGCACTAATTAATGCATTGGAGGCTCCCATGGCATTCCTTTGCTGACAAGGTGCTTCGACTAGTCCTCCGATCGGATCGCAAACTAACCCCAATATATTAGCAATTGCACTTGTGGCAGCATTTAAACATTGCTTTGGTGTACCACCCATTAATTCAGTGACAGCAGACGCTGCCATAGCAGAAGCAGATCCTACCTCAGCTTGACAACCCCCTTCGGCACCTGCAACCGTTGCATTATAAGTAATCAGATAGCCTACTGCACCTGCATTAAACAATGCTTTTATCAATGTTTCATCCTTTAGATTCATTTCTTCTTTTATTGCCATAAATGTGCCGGGTATTACCCCGGAAGAACCTGCAGTTGGGGCAGCTACAATTAGTCCCATAGAAGCATTTACTTCAAGCACTCCCATGGCATAGGCAATCGCTTTTGACATCAGTGTACCACAAACGGGTGAATATCCTTGTAACCTTCTATTATTAATCTTTGCACCTTCTCCTCCAATCAGACCTCCCATAGATATATTTTCTCCTGAAAAAGCCTGCTTAATTGAGTTCTGCATTATGGACCAGGCATGTTCCATTTTCTTCAACACTTCTTCCTGCTCTTTCTCCAGATAATTTGTTTCTCTTAATAACATTGCTTCAGAAATAGGAATGTTTTTCTCTTCACATATCTTTAATAATGCTGTTCCTGTTGTAAAATTCATATTCATCTTTTAATCGGCAAACAGCCCTTCACTTCCTCTCAACTTTTAACATTATTCTCTAGGTATTAAGAATGCACTAATAATGCTGGATGATTCTTCAATCTTATCTATAATATCTGGAGTAATTGGTTGATCTGCTTCAATAATGGAATAAGCAATTGTGCCTTTATTCTCTCGATATAGTTTCATAAATGCAATATTAATATTATATACACTAATAATTTTTGTCACATATGCCACAGTTCCTGGCAAATCCTTATGTCGTATCACTAAAGTATGATAATCACCGGATAAATCGATATCCACCCCATTAATTCTCTTGATAACAGCATTGCCTCCGCCAATAGATACACCTGTTAAAGTGGTGATTTCACCAGCACTATCAGTAATATGAATATCCACTGTATTAGGATGTACATCCTTCTTCTGAGTATTTATTTCAAAAGAATACTGCAACCCTGCCTCTTTGGCATAGTCGAAAGAATTTTTGATGCGGTAATCCTCTGTATCGTATCCTAGCATTCCACCTACCAAAGCACGATCTGTTCCATGTCCCTGATACGTACGTGCAAATGATCCATACAATACAAACTTAACCTCTACAATAGAATTTTTTACCATCTTAGCTGCTAATCTTGCGATACGAAGGGCACCTGCTGTATGTGAGCTGGAAGGCCCTATCATATTAGGTCCAATGATATCAAAAACACTGATTTCTTTCCCTGTATACATGCCATTACCGTTGCCAAAATTAAAACGTTTACATGATTTTGGCGTGTCCCTTTCTATTTTCTATTTCTGTCTATTGGTATCTTCTCCAAATTCGGAACCTCTATTCTTCACTATAGATGTGACACGAAAGAGCTATATCACATCTATATTTAAATTATAACATAATTTAAATATTATACAATGAAAAAAGCTCTTAAGCAGATTGCTCAAGAGCCATTGTTATTATGATTGTAAAGATTGAATAAATCTTAAAAAATCCTCTTGTCCTTTTGCATTACGTTTATATACACCCGCATGCACTAAAACTTCAGAAAACACTATACCGATTTCCTTCTTTATAATCATATCAATATTATCCTCATTCACAAGTTCATAACGAGGCATAAATTCATTTACCCAATCTGTATGTTTTGCAATTAGTTCATTACCATTAATATCTTTCTCTGATAGTATATATTCTTTTATAATTTCCATTTCTTCTTTGAGCCTTGACGGAAGTACAGCCAGACCCATAACTTCGATTAACCCAATATTTTCTTTTTTGATATGATGTAACTCTTCATGTGGATGATATACTCCAAAAGGATGTTCCTCCGTAGTAATATTATTTCTTAGTACCAAGTCTAGCTCATAGCAGCCTGAAACCTTACGAGCAATCGGTGTAATTGTATTATGAAGTTCATAATCAGCCTTTTCTTCTTTCGAGCTAGCTGAAACTTTTTGCGCCGACAGCGGGATTCCGTCTGTATTTGAATACGCATATATAAATGCAGACTCATCCGTATAATTTCTCCAACTATTTAAGATAGAATCACCCAAATCAATTAAGGATTCCACAGATTCTGCCTTAAGTCGAATAACGGACATAGGCCATTTGACAATACCTGCTTTTACATTCTCGTAGCCTTTGATAGTAAATGTTTTCTCCACTGGTGCCTTTGCCATAGCAAACTCATAATTTCCACCCTGGAAATGGTCATGGGTAAGAATAGAGCCACCTACGATAGGTAAATCTGCATTTGAACCAACGAAATAATGTGGAAATAACTTCACGAAATCAAACAATTTGATGAAGGCTTCACGGTCAATTTTCATTGGAGTGTGCTTGAAGTTAAAAACAATACAGTGTTCATTATAATATACATACGGTGAATACTGAAATCCCCAGTCTTGTTGGTTGATTTGAATCGGAATAATTCTATGATTCTGTCTGGCCGGGTGATTGACTCTCCCCGCATAACCTACATTTTCTTTACAGAGAAGACATTTCGGATAACCACTTTGTTTCATCAGCTTTGCTGCTGCAATAGCCTTGGGATCCTTCTCCGGTTTTGATAGATTAATCGTAATATCAATGTCACCATACTCCGTATTAGTTACCCATTTTATATCCTTATTAATTCGATAGCGTCTTATATAATCTGTATCCTGACTCAATTTATAATAAAATTCTGTTGCTTTCTTTGGGTCTTCCTGATATAAGGCCTGAAACTTTGCTATCACCTCAGATGGTCTTGGAATTAACCCCCCCATGATCTTTGTGTCAAATAGATCGCGATACACAATGCTGTTTTCTTTCATTATAACATGTGCATAAGCGTAATCAAGCATAGCCTTAAGTATCTCTTCAAGACAAATCGTATCTTCTGTTTTACTCGGCTCTACATATTCTTCTAATTGAAAAATCTCCAATAAAGAGTTAATTGTATAAATTTTATCTTGTTCTGTAATCAGACCTGTTACCAATCCATATTCAACAAGTGCTGCTATATATTGATTTATCATAGTTTCCTCTTTCATGCATATCCAAAGCAAAGCTTTGGATATGCCTATTAACTAGCTTGTGCCTGACTCATTTGTCTTATATTTGTTTGTATCCATTTGGGTGGGTCTGATGCCAATTCCAAGCAGAGGTAATAATTTCTTCTATATCTTCATGCTCCGGTTTCCAGCCTAAAATATTTCTGGCTTTTTCACTGGAGGCAATCAGTTTTGCGGGGTCTCCAGCTCTTCTAGGAGTAATGACTGCTGGTATCTCAGCTTTAGTTACTTTTCTTGCTGCATCAATTACTTCATTTACAGTAAATCCTATGCCATTTCCAAGGTTAAAAATATTACTATCATTTCCTTCCATCAGATATTTTACAGCCAGAATATGAGCCTGTGCCAAATCTGTAACATGAATGTAATCTCTAACGCAAGTGCCATCCTTTGTGTCATAGTCATCACCATAAATACTGATTGCTTCTCTTTGTCCATTAGGAACCTGAAGAATCAAAGGTATCAGATGAGATTCCGGATTATGTGCTTCCCCAATTTTACCGCTTTTATGTGCACCACATGCATTAAAATAACGTAATGATACAAAACGTAGTCCATGAGCTTTACCTGTCCATTTAAACATCTTCTCCATAGATAATTTTGTTTCACCATAGGTATTGGTAGGTTCTGTTCGATCTGTTTCAAGAATTGGTACTCGCTCTGGCTCTCCATAAGTTGCTGCTGTTGATGAGAATACAATCTTGTCTATATGATGGGCAACCATTGATTCTAATAATACCTTTGTTCCACACAAGTTGTTATCATAATATTTTAAAGGATTTGTCATACTTTCTCCAACTAAAGAATTAGCTGCAAAGTGAATTACTGCATCTATCTTTTCCTTGTCAAAAACACCGTCTACAAATGCTCTGTCTCTAATATCCCCTTGATAAAAACGTGCTTTCGGGTGAACAGCCTCTTTATATCCTGTCTCTAAGTTGTCAACAATTACAACATCTTCACCTCTGTCAATTAGTTCATAAACGGTGTGAGAACCAATATATCCGGCTCCTCCTAATACTAATACTGTCATAATAATCCTCCTGCCTTCCTTAACTGTTTAAAGTGTCATTTGACCAATTGATTATATTGGTTAAATTCTGCTAGGGCCATTGCCTATATCTACTACATAAAAATCTGCCTTATAGCCTATTTTTTCTTCATAAGTCTTTCCTACCTGTTGAATAAAAGTGTCAACTTCATTGTTCTCTACGATACTTACGGTACATCCCCCAAAACCGGCTCCTGTCATTCTTGAACCGATAACACCCTTCTGTTGCCAAGCTGCTTCGACTAAGGTATCAAGTTCTATTCCTGTAACTTCATAATCATCACGTAAGGATACATGGGAAGCGTTCATCAATAATCCAAATTCAGTAATATTATTTGCCTTTAGTGCTGCAACTGCTTTGATGGTTCTCTGATTCTCATAAACTGCATGTTTTGCTCGTTTTGTATGAATTGGATCAGCAATAACGCTCTTTTTAGCTTCGAATTCTTCTTCTGATAATTCACCAAGAGTTTGAATCTTAACTACCGTCTGTAATTCTGCAAGTGCAGTTTCACTTTCACTTCTTCTTTCATTATACTTGGAATCTCCAAGTCCACGTTTTTTATTGCTGCAAGCTATTATTATTTTCGCATTTTCAAGTTTAATAGGTGCATATTCATAAGCCAGATTGCTGGTGTCTAAGAATATAGCATTATCCTTTTTACCCATAGCACAGGCAAATTGATCCATTATGCCACAATTGACACCAATAAACTTATTCTCAGCATATTGACTAATCAAAGCAATCTGAACCATATCAATATCAATATTAAAAAGTTCTTTAATAATATAACCCGTCAAAACTTCAAGTGATGCGGAAGAGGATAGTCCTGATGCATTTGGAATATTGCCATAATAAAGTACATCCATGCCTCCCTGAATTGAATAACCCTTTTGTTCTAATGCCCATATAACTCCCTTGGGATAATTAGCCCAATCATCTTCTTTTCTATTAGTCAGTTCTATAACATTGGATGTAATTACACCTAGTTGTTCAAAATTCATAGAATAAAAGCGGAGGGTATTGTCTTGATTCTTTCTTACTGCTGCATAGGTGCCAATGGTCAGCGCACATGGAAATACATGCCCTCCATTATAATCTGTATGCTCACCAATAAGGTTCACACGACCCGGTGCAAAAAAAGTAAAAACATCTCCACCTTCACCAAATACTTTTTTAAATTCCTGCAATATACGTTCTTTCATATAATTAATCTCCTTTTTAATAATGAGTAATCTCGGAAACTCTCATAGTCTGTTTTTACTGATATTTTAGATGCTGCCATAAAAATTATCTTCATTTTCGTGGTATGATATATATGTTTTTGCGCAGACCGTCCGAACAAAGTGAGGGAAAGGCAAGTAAAAACATATATATCATATCGCGAAAATGTTCATATTCTATATTCAGCATTTAAAATATCTTCTGCAACTACATTTTGTTTCCGAGAGTGCTCAAAATGATTTTCATTCTAATATTCTGAGCATAGTCACCAAAACAATCACCAAATAGATTCACACCACCTATATGTTTTGCATCTTCTTTTATGCCTATTCTTACAGAAATGAATTCCTTCTCTGATAGATGATATTCCTTAATAGTTGTATTGTTAACTTTTACTTCGTCAATATAGCTTCCTTCTTCTGTTAAACTCCAAGTTTTTAATATACCATATTGAGTATTTTTATCCGGCCACCATTCAGGATTATACTTCCCACGCCTTCCACCATAATCACTTGGACAGGTCCAGGTACCTGACTCGATTCCATTTATCCAAACTGTGATATCAGAGGGAAAATCAAAATTATATTCGTGATCTTCTGAACATAGCTCCATTGATAATTCGACTCGTTTTTCAAGGTGACTTGTTAATATATTATTG
Organism: uncultured Lachnospiraceae bacterium; assembly: GCA_963517115.1. Taxonomy (GTDB): domain Bacteria; phylum Bacillota; class Clostridia; order Lachnospirales; family Lachnospiraceae; genus Anaerocolumna. The sequence goes on from CAUQEW010000004.1 coordinate 225,347, forward strand.
GGAAATCGATATTCTAAATAGCCTTTGCCAAACCATAGAAGCTTAGCCTTTGTACGATCCGGATTGTAGAAACACCTTGGCTCATCCTCTTCATCAATGGGACCTCTTTCACTAACAATTCCACAGGTCGGTTCCACCAAATAATCTACGAAGTTCCCGATTGGCATATTGATGATTTCTACCATGTCTTCCATTTTAGTAATCAATTCTACTCCAAAACCATTTAATTGCCTGCTGCATACCTTCATTGAACCACGGATTCCAGGTTGCAGTGTTGTCTTAATCAATCCTGCTTCTTCTAATACCTTCACATGGGCTGCTGCGGAGGATTGTGGTAACATTAGTTGTTCTGCTATCTCATTAATATTAAGATCATATTTACATAAAAGTTTTAGAATCTCAATTCTTACCTCAGCTGATAATGCCTTTGCTAACAAAGTAAGTTGTTCCTTATCATCTAAATTCATCTGAATAGTTCGATTCAAATTGATTTCTCCTTTACAACATGCTTACCATTTGATTTGCAACAGGAATCCTGTTGTAAATCAAGTATTCTGTTGTAATCATTATACCACTATACTATTATTATGAAAAGACCTTTTTTTACACAATAATGCATAAAAAAAGAACTGTTGAATCGTCATTATTACAACAACAATTCAACAGTTTTTCTATTTCAATTTATTAACAGAAAGCTTTCTTATTACCGGGTATTGTTTTTTTACCTAAACGAATTACATTCCAAGATGCCTTGTTTAATACAGTTGTTAATGTTCCATCCTCTACTCTGCAATTCTGTCCATTTTTTGGTGCAACTGCTTGTAAAATTGCTGAATTTGAAGCCTTTAGATCTTGATTTTCCATTACAATATGTTCAATTAACTCATAACCATTAAAACTACGGATATCACAATTAAATTCTATGGAATCCTCCAAATCACGGTTTATTGCAAATATAGTTACTTCATCTGCTTCATCATTATATACTGCAACGGATTCCACGTCATTGACATCTGTATATTCTTTTGTATCATGCTTGGTCGAATATAACACTGGTTGTAATGCAATTCCTCTTCCATACTTAGAGACATGCAAATATGGATAATAGATTGTTTGCTTCCATGCCGGTCCATTTGTCTCTGTCATAATTGGAGCGATTACATTGACTAACTGAGCTAGACATGCCATTTTCACTCTGTCCGCATGTTTTAAGAAAGTAATTAACATAAGGCCAACTACCAATGCATCCTCAAAGTTATAGATATCTTCAAGTAGTGCCGGTGCCTTCTCCCATGGTTCCTTCTTCATCTTGTTATCATCCGATTGTTGTGAATGATACCATACATTCCATTCATCAAAACTTAGATTAATATCCTTCTTGCCACGTTTCTTAGCTTTTACATAATCACAAGTTGCAATTACTGTCTTAATAAAATGATCTGTCTCCATAGATTTAGCTAAGAAATTGGGAGTATCATTGTCTGCATTTCCAAAATACTGGTGTAGGGATACATAATCCACATGGTCATAAGTATGCTCTAGGGTTGTTGCTTCCCATTCCGGGAAGGTCTTCATACCTGTGCTTGAGCTTCCACAAGAAACAAGTTCTATCTCCGGATCAATTAACTTCATTGCTTTTGCTGTTTCATAGGCAATTCTTCCATACTCTGTTGGTGTTTTAGAACCAACCTGCCAAGGTCCATCCATTTCATTACCCAAGCACCAAGTCTTAATTTTATGTGGATTCTTTACTCCGTGTTTGATTCTTAAATCACTGTATTTTGTTCCTGATTCATGATTGCAATATTCTAACAGGTTACATGCATCACTTACACCTCTTGTACCTAGATTTACTGCCATCATAACATCACTATTAACTAATTTTGCCCAATTTGCAAATTCATTTAATCCTACTTCATTGGTTTCAAGGCTTCTCCATGCCAATTCCAATCTCTTAGGTCTCTCTTCTACAGGGCCAACACCATCTTCCCATAAATAGTTCGAAACAAAGTTTCCTCCCGGATAGCGAATAATTGGTACATTTAATTCTTTTACCAGTTCCATGACATCTTTACGGTAGCCATTCTTATCAGCGCTTGAATGACCGGGTTGATAAATTCCTTCATATACTGCTCTTCCTAAATGTTCAATAAAGGAACCATATATTCTGTTATCAATCTTTGCTATTTGAAAATCTTTATCTACTACCATTTTTGCATATTTTTTCGCCATAATAATAGAGCCTCCTGCTTTTATAAGTTTTATACTTGAATTATACTATTTTCTGATAATTACTTCAAGAGTTATTTTACATAAAAGTATAATATTATAGTATTATGTTAAAGTTTATATATAAGATAAATATGGTTCGGGTGTCATAAGCCCAATCCAGGATATGAAATGAATAACGGTGCATATATATTCATTTTGTCTACCGCGGATGCTTTAGTTTCCGTGCCTTCACGGCGGCATGTCCTTTGTAGAGCCTCAAAGATATGAAAAACATCGCAGTAGCTCTGTTTTTCCTATAAAGGGCTTATGACACCCGAACCAATTATAAATTTCCAATAAAAATGATGTTAGAGTTAATCTTCTAACATCATTTTTTCTACATCTTTCTTTATCTTTTTTTAGGTATAAGATGAATTGCCATACCGTCAATGTCTTCAAATACTTCAGTTACTGCCTCATTATATGTTGGATGAGGTCTTATTACGGCTTGCATATCCTTAACTGTTAATCCACTTGCTATGGCTGTTGCAAATTCACCAATCATATCGGTTGCTCTAGCGCATATTAATTGTGCTCCAAGAATCTTATCCGTCGCCAAATCACATACTACTTTAATATATCCTCTTTCCTCCATCGAAAGAATTGTTTTACTATTTCCGAGCATTGGGTATTTACCTGTCTTTACAGTATATCCATATGCTTTCGCCTCATCTTCATTCATACCGACGGTTGCAATTTCCGGTGAGCAATAGATACAAGAAGGAATAACACTCAGATTAATGGATGGTATTTGATTGCACATATTCTCCACTGCAACAATTCCCTGCGCAGATGCAACATGAGCTAACTGCATTCCTTTAATTACGTCACCAATAGCATAGATTCCCTTAATATTTGTTTGAAAATTCTCATCAACTTTAATCTTGTCATATTCCATATTCAGAGAAAAATTCTTTCCGAACAGGCCTTCCGTATTGGCTTTGCGTCCAATCGAAACAAGGATACCATCTGTTGTGGTAGTTTTGATATTAGCTCCTGCTGTATCAATTGCTCCTTCCATATATTCACAGTACAATTCCTCTGCCTCTTTTATTCTTATAACCTTACACTTCGTGTGAATTTTGACACCTTTTTTCTTTAAGCTCATAGAGACACTTTGTGATATTTCTTTATCCATAGTAGGCAATATGCGATCCATTGCTTCAATGATTTCTACTTCGCAGCCAAGTTCTTGATAAATTGTAGCAAATTCAATTCCAATAACACCGCCACCGATTATCAATAATTTCTTATACAGTTTATCCTGTTTAGAAAGAAGATCATCACTAGTCACAACATGATTGAGATGAATACCCTCCATTTCCGGAATAGAAGGTTTCGAGCCAGTAGCAATGAGAATTTTTTCCGTTAGTAACTCTTGCTCTGAATTATTGTTTTTAAAAATAATAGTATTACTGTCTGCAATTGTGGCCGTACCTTTTAAAATGGTTACACCATTTGCTTCAAGTAACCCTGTTATCCCAGTACGGATTTTTAGTATTACCTCTTCTTTTCTTTCCTGTATTTTCTTTATATCATAACTTAGTCCAGTTAATTGAATACCCAATTTATCATAGTTTTTTGCTTCATAATATAGATGGGAACTGTGCATTATCGTTTTAGTAGGGATACAGCCCCTGTTAAGACAGGTACCACCTACCTCCCTATTCTCAATAATTGCCGTTTTCATTCCCAACTTAGCTGCCTTAATTGCTGCAACATAACCACCTGGACCGGAGCCAATTACAATTAAATCAAATTTTTCCTTCACTTTAACTCCTTTTCTTTGGCTAGATTCCTACCTCAAGAAGCATATTCAATATGTCATTTAACATCTTATCTAAGATTGAATCCTTCCCCTGCAATTCTTCCAGTGCTATCTTCATATCAGCCGATGTAAACTTACAATCTTTCAGACTGATAGGGATTTGTTCTAATAGTAAGATATCCATAGCATCCGAATAAATTACACATGTATTTATTTGTCCTGAGACAATATTCAAATGGATATCAGCATTTCCCCAATCAAATCTCTTTTCCAAGGAATAATTGAATGGTAGCTTTTTACCAAAAATCCAATCCCAGGCAGAAAACCTCTCGCTTAACCGTTTTACCTCAGCATGATCAATATCAGCAGAACCCATCTGTGTTGGAGTACTGCCATAAACCTCTCCAAATGCACGGATTAATTCCCGTTTCATCGTTTTTATATCTAATTCTGGTACTAATTCCTTCAGATTGATGACTCTTGATTTCACAGATTCCACACCTTTTGATTCTAATTTAGCAAGAGATACATTGAGGTATTTTGAAAGCATCTGTATATCCACATTTACCAGAATCGTTCCATGATGATAGCTATGAATTCCATCCGAATAGAATGCATTACCCGAAAACTTTCTTCCATCCACTGTAATATCATTTCTGCCGGTCTTTTCTGCGGGAATACCAAGATTTTTAACAGCCTTAATAATTACTTCAAGTTGTTTTCCCACATCATAATCTTCTTTGTTTACTAAAAAAGTAAAATTTAGATTCCCAAGGTCATGAAAAACTGCACCACCACCGGATAATCTTCGAACTAATTTACCATCATCCTCTTCTAATTCTTTTATTTTACACTCTTTCCAGGAATTTTGGTTCTTACCTATGACAACAGTTTTTTCATTTTGCCATAGATATAGGATAATCTCATTTGATTTTACATTGTTTAATAGATATTCTTCCAAAGCTAGGTTATTGTAGGGATTGAATTCGTTGCTTTCAATATAGTTTACATTATTTATCAATCATTACCTCTTTCTTAAGACTATTTAGAATTGATAGCGCAAGATAGGATTTCGTGCTGCAGTAACTTCATCTGGCCGACTAATAGGAGTATTCTTTGGGTTATCATGTAGCGATTCTGGATGATTCAAAGCTTCTTCATATACCTTTTTAAAGATTGTAACTACTTCATCCATGGTTTCTTTTGATTCTGTTTCTGTAGGTTCCACCATGAGTGCTTCATGAACAATAAGTGGAAAATACATAGTTGGTGGATGTATCCCATAATCTAGAAGTGTTTTTGCTACATCTAAAGCAGATACCCCTTTATCCTTCTTTAATTCCTCTAAGCTCATAACAAATTCATGCATGCAATTCTCTGGAAACGGCATTTTATAAGTTCCAGACAATTGATTCATCATATAATTTGCGTTCAAAACAGCATTTTGTGAGGCATTTTTTAATCCATCCCCGCCTAGTGTAAGAATATAAGTAAATGCTCTTACTACAATCAAAAAATTACCATAAAACTCTTTTACACGTCCTATACTTTCCTCATTAGAATAATTCATTGAATATTGGCCATTTTCTTCCCTGATAAGAGGCGTAGGAAGATAGTTAGAAAGAATTTCTTTACAACCTACCGGTCCGCTACCCGGGCCGCCTCCTCCATGTGGAGTGGAAAATGTTTTATGCAGATTCAAATGAACAATATCAAAACCCATATCACCAGGTCTTGCAATTCCCATGATCGCATTCAGGTTTGCACCATCATAATAGTTAAGTCCACCTGCTTCGTGAATAATCCCTGTGATTTCTAATATGTTTTTATCAAATAATCCTACTGTGTTCGGATTGGTCAGCATAAAACCTGCGGTATCCTCACCTACAACTTTCTTTAATTCCTCTATATCTACGTATCCTTCTTTAGTAGAAGGAATATTAATGACTGAATATCCAGCCATCGCTGCACTTGCGGGATTGGTGCCATGTGCGGAATCAGGAACGATAATCTTTGTTCTCTTACTATCGTGTCTACCCAAATGATAAGCTCGAATTAACTGGATTCCGGTAAATTCACCATGTGCTCCGGCAGCCGGTTGAAACGTCATATGATCCATACCGGTAATCTCACACAAATACTCCTCAGTAAGTTTCATTACCTCTAAACAGCCTTGCACGGTATGTTCCGGCTGTAAAGGATGGACATAGGAAAAACCCGGAAGTTTAGCCATTTCATCATTGACTTTTGGATTGTATTTCATTGTGCAGGAACCTAAAGGGTAAAAACCATTATTAATACCATATGTTCGATTGGCTAGTTCTGTATAATGTCTGCTAATGTCAGTTTCTGAGATTTCCGGTAAATGTAGATCTATTTCTCTTCTTATTTGCTTATCTACATCAAATACAGGTACATCACAAGATGGCAGAATGTCACAGCCTCTATCAAGCTTGCTTTTTTCAAAGATTAATTGCATACCAAATCCACCTCCCTTATTAGGTTGACCAAAAGATCAATTTCTTCTTTTGTATTGACTTCGGTTACACACCAGAGTATATTACCTGCATCCTGTCCGGTTAACGGATAACCTCCTAGAATTCCATTTTGCTCCAACTTTTTCATAATTCTATTTACATTTTCTATGGCAACATCCGCTGACGTATTCTCTTTCCCTTTGCAAGTAGTGACAAATTCATTAAAATATGCGCCCTTATAAACTACGTTATATCCCTCTAGTTTACACAATTGTTCTGCAAGGTAATGGGCTTTTGACATACTTAGAGTAGCTGCCTGACGAAGGCCTTTCTTTCCCATTACACTAAGATAAACCGTTGCCGTCATAGCACATAATTCTTGATTCGAACAAATATTACTGGAGGCTTTTTCCCGACGAATATGTTGTTCCCTTGCTTGTAACGTTAATACAAAGGCTCTTCTGCCTTTTGTATCTTTTGTTTCACCAACAATTCGACCCGGTAATTTTCTCATCATCTTTTCAGTAGACGCCATAAATCCCAGATAAGGTCCACCGTAGGATAATGGCATTCCTAACGGCTGTCCCTCACCTACTGCAACATCTGCTCCATATTCAGCGGGTGTTTTTAAAATAGCTAAAGAAATAGGATTGCAACTCATAATATATTTAATATCATGTTTTTTTACAATCTGTCCAATAGCATCTCCGTCCTCGATTTGTCCCAAATAATTAGGTTGTTGTATCAGGATGCAAGCCGTTTCATCGTCAATTAAACTTTCTAACTTATGTAGATCCGTTTTTCCATCAATACTTGGTGCCACAATAATTTCTATCTCTGCTCCACTACAATAAGTTTGAATCGTTTGTAGAATTTCTGGATTAATAGTTTCGGAAACGATAGCTTTCTTCTTCTTTTTATCCTTACACATAATAATAGCTTCTGCTGCCGCCGTTGCTCCATCATATACGGATGCATTTGATACATCCATACCTGTCAATTCACATATCATCGTCTGATATTCAAAAATTGACTGGAGCACTCCTTGACTAATTTCCGCTTGGTAAGGTGTATACGCTGTTACAAATTCTTCTTTTGAGGTAATTTGCTTAACAATAGAGGGTATATAGTGATTGTAAGCACCACAACCTCTGAATATAGTTTTAAAAACCTGATTCTTCTCAGCAATTCTGGTAACTTTATCTCGTACATCCATTTCGGATAAACCATCTGGTATGTTAAGCGGTCGATTTAGTAATACTTCTCCAGGAATAGAAGAAAATAATTCCTCTATGTTGGAATACCCAAGTGAATTTAGCATATCCTGTTGTTCTTTCAAGGTATTTGGCACATAAGTACCCATAGTCTATTCCTCCTCAATCAGTTTTTTATATTCCTCTTCTGATAAAAATTCTTCTTTATCACTAATGTTTTCAATTTCAACAAACCACGCATCATAAGGATTGGTATTTACTAATTCCGGCTGATCCAGTAAATCTTCATTAATTGCTTTTACAGTTCCAGTTACAGGACTGTATACATTAGAGACCGCTTTAACAGATTCTACATCAGCAAAAGATTCAGCAGTTACCACCTCATCGCCTTCTTCCGGCAAGTTAATGAAAACTAAATCCCCCAGTTCGTTCTGTGCATAATCAGATAATCCCACTCTAATCGTTGTTTCATCAATAAACTGTATCCATTCATGTGTTTTTGTAAATAGAAACTCTTCCTTTTTCATTGTACTAATCCTCCATTTTATTATTTTTCTTCAAGCTTTTATCATTTTTATTATATAGTTATAATAAGGTTAGTGTGTCATAAGTCCTTCATAACTGAAATTATGAATAGCGGTGCATATATATTCGTTTTGTCGTAAACCGGCTGACAAG